>JAUNHX010000008.1 GCA_030523765.1 Bacteroidales bacterium
TTCCATCGTCCCCCAGAGATTGTCCCAAGAAGGCAGAGGGAAGTCAATCTATTTAATGATGCGACATATTAACATCTGCAAATATCCCCTTGTCATATTTGATCCAATACTTAATCCGTTAATTAATAGTTTAATATGATGAAAAAAATTGTTTTGATTGTATTTTCTCTTTGTTTCTTGATGAACACGTCAAGGTGTACACATCAAAAGCAAATTGTTGTATGTTGCCCTGAGAGCGAAGAACTTGCTGGAGAATGGTTTACACCACATGCTGCTTTTGTAAAAATAGTATTGAAAGATAATGGCTCCTTTGATTTCTTCAATTATGATTCAGTTTCTAGTCGCGTGGTTTGTATAGAAGGAAAATATGAAAAAGATAAAAACAAAATTATTTTATTGTTTCAAGATAAAAATCAAATTAATCTCTCTATATCGTGCGATGAAGTTGGCAACTATTATTTAAAAAATGAGGACTTTTATTTTGTAAAAAATGATTAGAAGGATATCCGTCACTGCTATATCTACTATGCGGACTCCTATTAAGCCAGAGAAAACAACGGACGATTGATTATATTAGCACATACAACTGAAGGGGTAAACCGCACGAAAACCGTGCGGTTTTACCCCTTTGTTTCCACTGGCAATGGTGCAAGTTCCAGAGGAACGCGCAGAACTGACAACGCGCGTGGCCAGCTTGAGACCAGGCGCTTCCTCTGCTGGACCGAGGACGTAGCTGCTCAAAGCGAGAGCAGAGCAAGCTCGCTTGCTATGCCGAGATGCAGTAACGTCACGGAACGTAAGCACCACTACGCCGGAACCGACCTTTGCGCAAGTCGAGAGCAGAGCCAAGCTTGCTTGAGCTATGCCGAGATGGAGCAACGTAGACGAAGTCAACGCCGCCTGAAGCTGGTGGGAGTCAACAGCTCAGTGGATGTCAATGCCGAATACATGACTGCTGTCTCTACATTGAACGAGCCGACCCTTTATCCCTCGGCCTATATGGTGCTGACCAACAAGGGCTACACCAAGCATTACTATGCAGGAACAGAGCGTGTGTGCGCAAAGATTGGTGGAGGCTTTGGCGTCCCCATCACATCTTTTGATCCCGATGAGGCAGCCGTTGCCGACAGTTTGTTCAATAAGACCCAAAGCAATGTTACCAGCCAGTCTTACCCAGTCAACAACGTGAATGAGATCAATACGTCACGTCCTGAACTCAGCATTCCCATCATGGGCAATCCTACACAGCTCAATGCATCCGTCTATATTGAATTGACTCCGATTCACGATGTCGTCGCTTCCGAAGAAAGCAGATGGGATAGCGAAGACGAGGTGTTCTACTATCACTCCGATCATCTGGGTAGTGCATCGTGGATTACCGACGGCCTGGGAGTGACAGTTCAACATCTGCAGTATCTGCCCTTTGGCGAACCTTTCGTCAACCAGCGAGCAGCAGGATCGTTATACGACGAGCGCTTCACCTTCACTGGAAAAGCACCCCGTAAGGGGATGCGAATACCGCTGAATAAAATCAAATACAATGAGCAACGCGACGAAGAGACCGGATTCTCCTATTTTGGTGCCCGCTACATGGACCACGAACTGATGACCATGTGGCTCAGCGTCGACCCGATGGCGGACAAGTATCCTAGCATCTCTCCATACAATTATTGCATGTGGAATCCGGTTAAACTGGTTGACCCAGATGGAAGAGAAGTTGGAGATTATTATACACGAGATGGAAGATGGGTTGGGCGCGATAAACATCAAGACAATAAAGTTTATGTTTGTGATGGGTTGGACGAGAAAGGACATCCTATCAACCGAAGTGATTTAGGAATTACACATGACGAATTTAAAGAAAAAGCCGCAACTGTTTATGGAGAAAGTTCTGCTTACAGATATTCTGGAAATACCGTACCCGAAGATTTAAAACACGAAATGTTTGCTATCGCATCTGTCCACGAAAGGAACTCAAAAGCATACGCTAACAAATCATCCCAACATGATGAGTACATGAATTGTACTCCAAAAGAGAATAATGGAAATGCTTTTAGGGTCACAGCGAATGCTGCTGTTATAAATGCACTTATGGGAGGATTTGATTGGAGCTATGGAGCAACACAATGGGATGGGGCGGAACAGGCCTTATTCTCCGCAGATGACAATAGGCGTTCTACGGGGAAATGGGAATTGCATATGAATACAATGGGATGGACAATATCCGACGAACATTACGAAAAGTGGAAAACCAATGTTGGAAAAGGATTCAAAGCTCCACAAGAAAAAGAAGCTGTTTATGCCCCAAACAAAGGGCAGAAAAGGCTGGTCTCCACCGCAGTATATTGCCGTACGATTTTCTGGAAATAAAAAAAACTATAAGACATGAAAAGACAAATAATACACTTATTGATATTTTGTGCTGGATTCTCTTTCTCCTACGCTCAGGATGTGGTCCTATGGAAGCACGTCCTCCGATTCAGCAATGACAGATACCTTCCCAAAGGATATATAGTTTCCAAATATTGCTATCGCGATAATGCTTTATTGTACAAAATGGATTACTCTGACAACGGATGGCAAGTATACGATTCCATCACTTATACAAATCACAATGGCTTATGGTGTATATCGCACTTTGAACCAGATACGAATTCTCAATTATATCTCCGTTTTTCAGACACCGTAGAGAATCCTTTTCGCATGAATAAAGACATTCTCTATGTCTCGGATAAATATAAAATACTACCTCGTTACTTAAATGAGATAAATAATCTTATTTACCAATGCAAAACAGATTCTCTCCCTCCCATTTTGAAACATTTGGACGACACTTGCTGCTATTTATTTGTAGATGTTGACCACACTCTCTTGTTCGCTGATTATGGCATTCCAATGGAAGAATCGCTAGAAAGATATTGTTGTCATATTGGAAGGTCTGGCGAATATGACTGGGATAAATTCATTTTTTCCAACTACACCGTTATACGTTATTTTGAACATGATAAATACGGCAACATTTGCAAGGTGACAATCACGAGGACGCATAATAAAACCAAAGAAAGTGTCACTTGGATAGAAAGTTTCTTTTTAACATTTGTTGGGCAATATTCAAATAGAGAATACCACAATAATTGACCCAGCCATCACATAAAACCGAAGGGGTAAACTGCACGAAAACCGTGCGGTTTTACCCCTTTGTTTTCACTGGTGAGGTACCCTGTAAGGAAGTACGAACGCCTTTGACTAGCATTACATTCAGCGAGGAACGCGATGAGGAAACCTGTTACGGCTATTGCGACGACAATCAGCCGCACGCCGTGAAGCGTATGTTCGACTACAATAATGGAATGCTTTATGATATGCGTTGGGATGAGGCCGGAAACCTCGGGCAGGTGAGTATGTCCATGACTGGAGAAATGTTCGATGCCGGACGCTTCCTCTACTAGACGGAAGACAACCGTATGCACGCTGCCGTGGACGACAAACATTACAGCTACTATGCCTACGACCACAGCGGTGAACGCCGCCTGAAACTGACAGGCGACAACAAGTTGCTGGATGTCAACGCCGACTTTATGGCCACCTATACAATACTGAACAAACCGACCCTCTATCCCTCGGCCTACATGGTGCTTACCGAAAAAGGCTACACCAACGTTACGGAAGTCGAGAGCAGAGCAAGCTCGCTTGCTTTGCCGAGATGCAGTAAAGTCACGGAACGTAAACACTACTATGCCGGCACCGAGCGCGTGGCAGCACGTCTCGGCGGTGGCGGATTGGATGCCATGTATCGCATTGTCGGTACCGATAACACCATTCAGGACAATGCCAATTTGCTCTTTGACCAAAGCCTCGAACAGGTAAACAACCGTCTGCTTCCTGAGAATGACCTCAACTGTATAATGCAGAACGTTTTTGCAAAAGAGGAATTTGGCCACCCAATTGAAGGCATTCCATACCAGATGCAAGCAAACGTTCGGTTTAACCACAGTCAGTTCAAGGACATGATGAACAGTATGCTGGCCGACCTCAGCCAAGGCGATGAACCCGATGTCTATTTCTACCATTCCGACCACCTCGGCAGTGCCAGTTGGATAACCGACGGAGGCGGCAACCCCGTCCAACATCTGCAATATCTGCCCTATGCTTATTGCGCTTAGACCCAACCAACAGGAGGTCATGAGTACCGATTAATAAAGATAATTCAACGAATAACGACTGTTGCGAAGAAACAAACACCTACTTGCGTTTTTCCTCGCATGACCCTCGCTTTAGCCATACATCACCCTTACTTCAGCCATACTCATGAGTATGGCTGAAGTAAGGGTGATGTATGGCTAAAGGGGGTAAGATTGGGAAAAAATAGGGGGGGGTATATGGGTTGTTGCATATTTTATGAGGTTGAGTTGTCTGCTCAAAAAACGCTGTTATTACAGTCTCTTTTTCGGGAATTTATTACTCAAAAAGGAAAATAACTTCCTTTTTGTAGCTGTAAGTTATTGGTTTTTAATAAAAAATAAGGAAGAAACAAAAAAATGAAGTTTCTTCCTTGTTTTTGCTCCTAAACCGTCGTATATTCGCAAATCGAATTCGCAGATAAAAGTCTTGGTGATGGACTTTAAAAAGATTCCTATTACCCATTATCTTTTTTGTTTAATCGGTGACTTTATAGAACTCACCTGTAATGCTTCTAGACTCTTTTGAAGTTATCAAGTAACCTTTATAAATAATTGAAATATGGCAAGAATAAGACAAATTGGCCCCGGTTGTTTCACCTCGGGCACTATCGATGGTATTATTTATTATGTTCGTAATGGCAAAACATACGCACGTTCTACTCCTATCGTACCTGCTAGCTCATACACAAACCCTGCGGCTCGGGTAAGACAGGCGCTCTTTAAGATGGTTCAGATGCACCTAAAGTTTCATCTTCGAACTATCAAGCAAACTATCTCGCCTGCGGAGAGCGGCTCCTCTTCGAATCGCTACTTTAAGCTGAACAAGAATGGTTTGTACACTGCGTTAGCACCATTGGCAGAGCTTTATGTGGGTGGGAAGGAGATCACTATCGTGGATGTAGAGCAGGCTATTTGCAGCTATGCTGCCGATAATCCGAATAGTATCAAGATAGCTGCTTTGAGTGGTTATGGAGAGGTATACCTTACAGGCGACTGGCCCAACACTATCACCCTCAACGCCAAAACGGGTGGCAGCACCATGATTATCGTTGTGTCGGAGAAAGGGGCAACAACTACGATTACTGCTACAAGCAAAACTACAAAGTCCCCTATTAATAATACTGTGGAGTCCGCTAATAGCAACACAACGCAGACTCTTGACAATAACACTATGCAGACTCCAGTTAATAATACCGCGCAGACTGCCGTTAATCAATCCTCGAAAACCTTTGTTAGCCATACTAGGGAAGCTCCTAGAGGTGAGGTTAGAGAACCATCTACTCACCACATAGCGGAACAATCAGCTACTACTAGAGCGGGCACTTCTGCTTCTAGCGTTGAGCCGCAGTTGGGAAAGATAATTGCACCTACACTAACTAGTATCAATAACTATAGAGGAGGCAAACAAGTGGGAATAACATACGCTAGTGATAATGCCTCATTTTATTGAGGTGGGATCTAGAAAAAAACTAGAACCCACCTCAATAAAAGATGTTGCAAATAAGCTGATAATAAAGGATTATAGGTAACCTCTAAAAATTGCTTCAATGTGATTTTGGAGAAGATTTATAGCAGATTGCTCCGTTGAACGAAGGAGTATAGCGGGCTATATGACTGAGTGAAACTGAGCAAGATGCATAAATCAATCCAAAAGCACTGAAAGTATGGTTATTATTATTCCTTTTCATACGTGGAATTTTTAGAGGTTACCTATAGCTTTTTACCTTTGTATTACCAAGGGATAGGAGCCTATATGAGGAAGAAGGATTTGATAGGTACCTGAGGGCAGTGATGACAGATCGATGATGCCTCCAAGAAGGTGTGTCTTCATGACGATACGACCACTCAGATCAATGATGCTGACGGGAATATTATCGAGACCTTGGATGTTGACAAAAGAGGAGGCTGGATTGGGATAAACGGTGATGTCAATTCCGCGAGCCGATTCAATGCTATTGGCATCGGAGTAGTGATAACTGTAATCCCACGCAAAACCAAAATGCTGGTTGGCATCGAGCTGATACCAGTGTTCGATATCGAAGGCGTGGGTGTTGCCCAAGTTGGCAGGTCGCATCTGTTCGGGCAGCCAAGGCATCAGCGTCTCATCGAGTAGATAGTTGTTGTATTCGTATTCGCTACGCGAAACCTCTTGCATCGTATTGTAGGTACTATGACGGGTGCAATTGCCGTTGGCATCGTAGGTAAATGCTTGGTACCCTCCGTTGCTCCATGAGTAACCATCCCAAAGACTGTCGTAAATGTATGCCACCTTCTGCTGATTGGTATAAGAGTAGTTGAGTTTTTCGCTGGGTTCCCATGAGCCGGTGATGTTGTAGGACCACAGTTCGCTGCTTAATAGGCTATTGTTATAGGTATAGTCTACCTGCTGGAAGGGTTGGCTGTCGCCAGCCATGACGAGCTGTGCTTGTACCATCTGTCCATCGCTATTATAAGTATAGGTATATACACCGCCCAGTTGGAAGGTGCCGCTAAAATTGTTGTAGTTGGTACGTGTAGCCATCAGTCCTTGGCTGTTGTAGGTGTACTCAAGATAGTAAACATGCTGGTAAGCCTGGTTAAGCAGTTGATAGCCATCAATGCGAACCATCTGTCCCTGACTGTTGTAGCGGATAGAATAGTAAACATCGATATCGCCTATAATTACTTGATGCATTGCCACCACCTGCTGCTGACTGTTGTAGCTGAAGGTGGTACGCTCATAGCCATCATCGGAGACTATATATTCCAGTTTTTGACTATAGGTGCCTTTGCTGTTGTGCAAAAGGAATTGTTCGAAAGGACGGAATCCTGGCGTTGTGGGCTCCGACAGAGAACGGTAAACATGTTGTTGTGCCGAAAGTGGAAGGAGGATCAACAAGAGGGCGAAAAAGGATAGGGCGTGTTTCATCTTAATATCATTACGTTTATAAATTGGTATTTTTTTTGTTTAAGGTGGGTTCTATAAATTCATTTTTTTTGTTTAATCGGTGAATGTATAGAACCCAACTTAATCGTGATGTCGCTTGGAGCAGTGAGGGCAGAGTCCTTTCACCATATAGTTGATGATATGGGTGTCGAACCCTTCGGGAAGCTTTACCATGGGCACCTGGATCTCCTCTAGGCAGAAAGTTTGTTGGCAGTGCTCACAGTAGAAGTGTACATGCATATCGCCAGGGGAGTGTTGGTGTTCCGAACAGCAAAGCTCGTATTTGATGCTGCCGCTACCATCCTCTATAGCATGAACCACATCGTGGTCACGAAAGGTGGTGAGTACACGAAATATGCTGCTGCGATCCATTGTGGGCAGTTGCTCTTCGAGGTCGAGCAGGCTCACAGGATGATGGCTCTCGGCTAGCGAACGGAGCACCAGCAGCCGGTTGGCCGTTGGCTTTACTCCACGATTGGTTAGAAGATTCTCATCAAAAGGGTGGTTCATGATAGGCGCCGTAGTTTAATATATTTATGGTGGGTTCTAGTTGATAATAACGCTGATTTGTTGTTTTTGTTGTATCACAGTAGAATAAACTTCGAAAAGGAGTGTGGGTCTTATTCCTTGGCAATATGTAGGGCTCGCATAGCATTGAGGACAGCGATGATCATGATGCCTACATCGGCAAAGATAGCCAACCACATATTGGCAATACCGAGGGCTCCGAGCAGGAGGCAGGCAAACTTAACGGTAAGGGTAAGAATGATATTCTGCCATACGATCCTCATGCAACGACGTGCCTGACGGATGGCTAGCGCTATTTTTGTTGGATCGTCGTCCATCAGCACTACATCGGCAGCTTCGATAGCGGCATCGCTGCCCATACTGCCCATCGCAATACCTAGGTCGGCTCGCGAGAGCACGGGAGCATCGTTGATGCCGTCTCCTACAAAGGCTAGCATCTCTCCAGCCTGTTTCTTGTCAAGCAGATACTCGATACGTTCTACCTTGTCGGCTGGGAGCAACTGGGCATACACTTCGTCGATTCCTAGATTGGAGGCAACCCGTTCGGCAACAGCTTGGGTGTCGCCCGTAAGCATTGCTGTTCGGCAAACGCCCACCTGTTTTAACTGCTCGATAGCCTTACGGGCATGTGGCTTCTCTACATCGCCCATGACGATATGCCCAGCATAATGATCATCGATAGCTATATGGATAATAGTACCAGGGGTATGGCAGTGACAAGAAGGAATACCTTGCTTACTCATCAGTTTCTCGTTGCCAACAGCCACGCGATGGCCATCTACCATCGCCATTACCCCGTGACCGCTCAGCTCTTGGATATCGCTGACACGGGTATGATCGATAGGTTTGCCATAGGCTTGTTGTAAACTTTTGCTGATGGGGTGTGACGAGGCGCTCTCTACCATTGCTGCCAGTTCTATCAGTCGGGCCCTATCATCGCTATCGTTGTTGTCGCAGTCGTTGTGATCGTGTATGGCGTTGACTTCGAAGACACATAGGGTTAGGGTTCCCGTCTTGTCGAACACCACATGCTTTACCTTCGATAGCGTTTCTACCATATTGGCCCCTTTAATCAAAATACCCTTCCTGCTGGCACCTCCAATGCCGGCAAAGAAACTGAGCGGGATGCTGATAACCAAAGCGCAGGGACAACTGATGACCAAGAAGGTGAGTGCACGATAAATCCAAGTGCTCCACATCGGTGCAGCCTCCAACAAAAGCATGCGGAATAGGGGAGGAACGAGCGCAAGCACTACAGCCGCCAAGCATACTACGGGGGTATAGATACGGGCAAAGCGAGCAATGAAATCTTCCGATTTCGATTTGTGGGTGCTCGACTCCTCCATCAGTTCGAGGATTTTGCTGACGGTCGATTCGCCAAACTCTTTGGTGGTACGTATCTTTATCAGTCCCGTCATGTTGATGCTGCCACTAACAATCTCATCGCCTTCCGATACCTCGCGGGGAAGCGATTCGCCTGTCAGCGCTGCAGTATTGAGCGAGGTGTGGCCCTCTACAACGATACCATCGATAGGCACTTTCTCGCCAGGCCGTACTACGATGGTTTGTCCTACCGCCACCTCATCGGGGTCAACCTGAACAATATCACCCTCACTTTCGATATTGGCATAGTCGGGACGGATATCCATCAGTTCGCTGATATTCTTTCTACTCTTGCCTACAGCATAGCTTTGGAAAAACTCGCCCACTTGGTAGAAAAGCATCACGGCCACAGCCTCCATATAGTCGCCACTACCACTGTATATAGCCAGCGCAAAAGCACCCAAAGAGGCTACAGCCATAAGGAAGTTTTCATCGAATGGCCGCCGGTTGATGATGCCTCGAATGGCTTTCCATAGGATGTCGTAGCCTATAAGCAGATATACGGCCAAGTAGAAGAGTAGTTTGCCCCATCCTTCGAGGGGGAGTAGTAGCATCGCACCTATAAGGAGAGCTGTGGCCACGATGCGAATCAGCATGATGCGTTGTTTCTTTTTCATATTACTTTAGGTGGGTCTTATCAATTCACCGGTGAAACCAAAAAAACAGTGGGCAATAGGAATCTTTTCATTGCTTTTGAAGTCTTGTCGACATCTTGCTGCTTGTCATTTGGTTGCATAGCCCACTATGCCTCCTCGTTTCGCACAGCCATCTGTTCGACAATTCCTTCACACTCGCAAGAAATGGATTGGTAGAACCCATCTTAATAGATTGCTTTTGTTCTGCACCCATAGTGGTGTTGATAGTATGATGAGAGGATTAGAGGATGGCGAAATCGGGCTCTATCTTGCGTGCTGTCTTCAATACCTGATCCATCACCGTCTCGACATTGGCTCCTTCGGCAAAGGTGATTTTCATCTTTTGGGTCATGAAAGAGATGACAGCATTGTCAATACCATCAAGTTTCTGGATGGCATTCTCAACAAGGTTGGCGCAGTTAGCGCAGTCCACTTCTATTTTGAAATTCTTAGTCATTTTATCTTATGTTTTTAATTTACAGTGATTAGAAATCTTTGTTCTCTTGTTTTTGACACTGCAAAAGTACATTATAAAAGGTGCAACCCTGTTGCAGAGTAGTATGTAATCGAGTTTTTGCAATTGGGTTGCATTGAACGAAGAGGGTTCGAGTGGGAAGGAGGGTGAGGGTTAAGATAGTGTTGTGAAAGGGAGAAAAAAGAGTAGTAATAAGGTATTGACAATCATTTGGTTTTTAAGTAGGGAGTAATAATTCTTGTTTTTTTCTATAGAGAGGTGTAATAATTGAGGCTCTAATACGATTATAATGTGCAATCGCTTCAAAAAAAAGCGATAGCCGTACATTAGAACGACAAATTAATTAACTTTAAGTTTCTTTTAGCTTAGATACAGAAGCGATACTCTGCGAAGACTATCGCTTTTTTATATGAGCAAAGGGGTCTCGCTAGCGAGGAGTGGCATCAGAACTATATTATCTTACCAAAGTGTATTCAAGGAAGAGGGTTTGGGTAACCTCTTCACCCTTGATACGGATGGTGAGCGGAATGAAGTCGGAAACGATAGGGGAGGCCTTCCGATTGTCCATACGGAGATAGATAACCAAATCGCGGCCAGGGGTGACACGACTATATCCAACCACCGAAAGGTTCGGACTGCCTACGCTGATGAAATCGAGCGACTGTTCGAGGAGAGCGCTATGTTGGAGATGCACCTCCACATCGGCCATTTCGCCACAACGGAAAGTGCCAATATGTTTGGCTCGCGAAGGTATACGGAGACAAGAAATCAGTGCGCTATCGTCCTCAAGATATTGGTAGTCTTGGATCTCGATACGGCGTTCGCGACTAGCATCAACGCTATATACCGAACGGGAGGCATCGCTGCGGTTATCGCTAACCCCTTGGGCAGAGCGGGTACTACCATAAGCCCGTTCGCGGATAACGAGCGAACCCACGGTATCGTTGCCCGCATTGCTGAGGAAACGACGAAGTCGACCATGATCGTACTCCATTAATTGATTGACGATTGTGCCAACACGACGACGAGATATCTTTACGTTGTATTGGCTAGAATGGACAGGCGAAGCGTAGCCTTCAACCGTCATGCTAACACGTCTGCCAGCACTGAGGTCTTCAATAAGGAGATTGATGAAGTCTTCGAACTTCACACAGTTGGCATGCACCTCGTTATCGAAGAAATAATCAACTTCGGCCAGCAGCGAGTCGCGTCGCTGTTCATCGTCAACACCTGCAAACGCATTCTTATAGGTGTGGCGGCGGAACATATAGCGGTTGTAGGTCTGGAAATAGGTTTGGGTAGTGGTATAAAGCTCCGATTTGGGATCGGGAATATCGTTATCGAAGTAAAGGCTGATGGGTAGCAAACTGTGTACAGCCCCTTTCTTCTCTACCACAGCCACAGGCACCTCCTCCACTTTGGGTTGCTTGGGCTTCTGGGTGCGCCAACGATAGATGTCGTTGCAGCAGGTAGCATTGCCGAAACTGCCCTTTCGATTGGAGGCGAGGTAGCCGTTTTTGGGATTGGAGGTATTGACCGAGAAATAGAGTTCGTTGGCCGAACTGTTGAGGGTGTTGCCCATATTGATAGGATCGAGGAAGCCCTCACCGATACTGCCCGTAGTATAGAAAACATCATATCCACCATATCCGTAATGCCAATTGCTCGAGAAATAGAGACGCTGCGAAATATTGTCGAAGAAGGGGGTGATTTCGTTGCCAGGAGTGTTGACCATCTGTCCTAGATTGCGACACTCGGAAGGTTGGCCCGAGGCACTATCGATAATGGTATACCATATATCAAGTCCGCCATAACCTCCGGGTCTATCGCTCGAGAAGAAGAGCACCAACGTGCTATCAGGCATATAGGCAACGCTAGGTTGGGTAGAGGTGTAGCCTAGCATATTGACATCGCCACCCATCCGTACCGCTTTGGTCCATTTTCCTTTCTTGAATTGGGTAACATAGATATCGCAAGGAATATTGCTGAAATCATCGTCCTTGCAACGGTTAAAGAAGATGCGCTGACCCACAGGATCGTAGGCTACATTGCCCGTATGCATATCCTTGCTATTGAGGTTCCATTGATTGATTTCGGAGGGGCCCGCTTTGCCAGCAAGGGTTACGGGAGCCTCGAAAATCTGCATCAACATCAACGTATTATTCTTTTCGGACTCTTTTTTCTCCTTTTTCTCTTTGTTCTTGCCTTTAGCGTTCTCTTTCTCCAAACTGTTCAGATCTTGCATAGAGTTGAAAAGAATCATGGTGTCGCCAATCAGTACGGCGCCCGATTCGGCCGATTCAGAGTTGATGTTCTTACCCTCGTGAGCCACAGCATAGGCTACCTCGCTTTGAGCAGTAACGGCACCATCGGCTAGCCATTCGCAGTTGCGTATTTTCTGGCGGGCATTGGCAATCAGCACCTCGTTGCTTGGGAAAGCGTTGAGATAGCGGTTAAAATAGAAGTAGGCCGAATCGTATTCTCCACAATGCATCAGCATATCGGCCAAATGATAATAAAGATCTTCGAAATCGATAGCCTGAGGCGAATGGGCCAATTGGCGATAGTATTTAACCGATGAGGCATAAAGGTCGGCCATACGGTTGGCATCGCCTAACTTATAGGTGAGCTGATCGGAGAGGCTCTTTTTGGCCGCCATCTGATAGTAGTCGACAGCTGCTTTGTAGAAACCCATCTCCATAGCCTGATCGCCTTGACGTTCGAGCGACGACTGGGCTTGTGCCGTAAGCGAACAGACGGTTATTGCAACGAGAAGAAGTACTTTATATTTCATATAGGCATGTATTTTTTATTCAGTTCGACAAACAATGATTTATATTATGGGGCAAGGCATAGCCTTGGGACGCAGTTTTTGCTGCTTGTTGAGACGATAGATGGCTGTAAGTTCTATGGCCCCTACGGTATAAGAGGCGGGGATGAGTTTGGAGAGATTGATATCGTAGCTGAGATTGATGAGCCAGGCGTTGTGTTCGAGGGTAGCATTGATGTAGAGGGCATCGCGCATACGATAGTGAGCTCCTGCCGAAAAGGTGGTTATATCGTTCATCCCTTCGGCCAAAAACCATTTGGCATCGGCTCCAACAACGGTTTCGGTATTGTTGGCTTGTATCTGTACAAAGGCTAGCGGCATGATGGCTACATCGCTCCACGCCCTATATTCGGCACGAGCATAGATAGAGTAGCGACGAGGAAGGACAATCGAGGGGTCGCCTAAAAAAGAGATACTAGGCTGATTGAGATTGCGTCCCGAGGCCCCTAGCTTGAGATAGAAGTCATCGTTTGGCTGTATGAAAAGGGCCAATCCGGCTCCCAGTAGGGAATAGGAGACGCTATGGGTGGAAAACTGTTCGGAGGGATCGGTAAGGGTGGCATCGGTGGGATCGAAGCCCGATACCCCTAAGCCCCCTTCGATGGCGCCCGAAAGGATCACCCCTACAGCGAGCGATTTGTAGTAGGAGAGGATTGCATTGGCTGCGGTGGTGCCGTAGCCTAGTGTTCCAGCCTTATCGTTGAAGGCCATCAAGCCTAGCGAGAGTCCATCTTGCTGATAGCGTCGCCGTTTGAGGGCTACTTCGGCTGTAGCAGTCATTGTTTGGAAAGGAGAACTTACCGAAGCCCATTGGTTGCGGTAGGTGATACCGAAACGCCCTTGACCATCAAAGAAACCTGAATAGGCTGGATTGAGCAACACCGGATTGACATCGATTTGCGAGAAATGGATGTCCTGCGCTTGGAGGATATTCCAAGCGAGGAGCATACAAGCAATAAGGGTCGCAATCGGTTTCATGGTGGTTGTTGAATAAGAATGAGGCGTTGCTGCTGATGACGATGATCTTTTTTGATGGGTTTAATGAGCCTCTTGGCTGCCACGTGTGAAAGGTGGCAGACTGATATCGGCATATTCGTGGTTGAGGTATTTGAAGTAGCCTACAATACCTACCATTGCGGCATTGTCGGTACAGAACTGGAACTGAGGGATGAAGGACTGCCAATGATGGCGATGACACATCTGCTGGAGTCCGTTGCGAAGATAAGAGTTGGCACTCACGCCTCCCGCTATGGCCAGTTGGCGAACACCCGTATCGAGGGCTGCCCGTTCCAGTTTCTTGAGCAAGAAATCGACAATACATTTCTGTATGGAGGCGCAGAGATCGGACTTATGCTCCTCGATGAAGTTGGGTTGAGTGGCCAGTTGGTCGCGCAGAAAGTAGAGGAAGGAGGTTTTGATGCCAGAAAAACTATAGTCGTAGCCAGCAATATGAGGGGTAGCGAAATGGAATGCATCGGCATTGCCCTCTTTGGCCAAACGATCGATGATGGGTCCTCCAGGATAGCCCAAATCCATAATCTTGGCCGCTTTGTCGATACATTCGCCTGCAGCATCATCGATGGTTTGCCCAATAATCTCCATATCGAAATGGGAACGAAGCAAGATGATCTGCGTATGTCCGCCACTCACAAGGAGACAGAGGAAGGGGAATTGGGGCGGCTGGTAATCGTCGCTGGTTTTGATGAAATGGGAAAGGACGTGAGCCTGAAGGTGATTCACCTCGATAAGGGGGATATTCAGTGCCTGCGAGAGCCCTTTGGCGAACGATACTCCAACGAGTAGCGACCCCAAGAGTCCAGGACCCCGAGTAAAGGCAATAGCATCGATTTGGCTGCGATCGATCTGGGCCTGACGTAGAGCAGCATCGACCACTGGGAGTATGTTCTGCTGATGGGCACGGGAGGCTAGTTCGGGAACCACACCACCATATTGTTCGTGCACCTTCTGCGAAGCAATGACATTAGAGAGGATACGATCGTCGCGCAAAACAGCCGACGAGGTGTCGTCGCATGAGGATTCTATAGAGAGTATAACAGCCATTTTTTTAGTTATTGTTACAATTTACCCTTGAGCTATCAATGCGGGAGATATGCCTTCAACTTGTTGATAATTACGATAGTTGCATATATCATCAATCGGTTGGATACCCTCGCACGAGCCCAATAGTAGCGAATGCAAAGATACGCTTTTTTTTACAATTTCAGCCCTTCAATTCGTATTTGCTATACGAATTGTATGTAAAATACTATAGAATCAGTCTGTTATGGGTAGAGAATGAGTCGAAAATCATTTTATTGTATCTTGCTGTACTCGTTGGCGCTGTTTTCTCAAACATCAACCCTTTTACTAGGGTATACCTACCTTGATCCTTCGCTCTGCTAACGCTCTTGCAAGGTCCCTCCGAGTTGTCTGCGAGCTTCAAAAACGCTCCTTTGAACAATGCTATTCCTTTCGCCCCCTTTTTTCGTTACTTTCTGATGCGTTTGGAGGTACCTTCTAACTCTAACCTAACTCTAACTTAACTCTTACTTTTGTATCAGGAAAAAAATAGGACTCAAAACCGTATTGAGGACGTTGAAAGGAAAACCGATCGATCCATTTCGAATCTCCTTGGAAGGAATAAAGGGAGCAACACCCAACTTTTTTTAGGGTTAATATAATAAAATAGCGAAAAATGAGTTATTAATCCTTTAAAAGCAGTTTGTCAAACCAAACAATTAGCGCCATCAAAAAAGTAGGACATATAATAGGAATCGTAGCTCTAAGCCTCTTCTTGCTGGTTTACTGCCTTGTAGCTCTGGTGAACTATAGCGCTGTACAGTCGATGTTGGGTTCGGCGGCAGGCTCCTATCTAAGCAAGGAAACGGGGGGCACCATCAAGGTGGGTAGCCTCAGCGCTAACATTCTGGGTCAGGCGGTGCTTCGCGATGTACTATGGATGACCCCCAGCAACGATACGGTGGCCTACATGAAGAAGGCGCAAGTGAAGTTTGATCGCTTCCCCTTCAAAGAGGGTACCCTCACCTTCGATAAGGTGAAGTTGCATAATGGCTACTACCATTTCGATCATAACGAAGAGGGCACTTCGATGGATTTTCTACTGCACTACTTGGTTGAACGTTTTGGTAAGAAGGAACACGATAAGCATACCCGTTTCACCCTCAACATTAACCGCATCGAGGCCGATAATTTGGCCTATCGCCAAACCCTTCCGCGCCCCGAGTCGGTGCCCGATTCGGTTCATGGGGTGGATGTGTGCAATATGTATTTCTACGATTGCGATATCAAGGTTCGCAACCTCAGGGTTTGCAACGATCATATTACCTGTAAACTAGAAAAGTTTAACGCCACCGAACAGTCGGGCTTCAGTGTTGATCAGTTCAAGGCCAACGTGTATGTGGCCTCCAACGGCATCAGCGCTACCAATATGACACTCGATTGCGATAGCACTCACCTCGATGGCGATGTGTTGCTCCACTATCCCTCGTGGGAGACAATGCGCTATTATGTGGATAGCGTGTATATGTTTGCCCAACTCAATAGTGGCACCCGTCTTAGCGGCAGCACCGCTGGCTATTGGACAGAGGCGCTTTGGGGTGTGAATGATCTCTACGAAGTGGAGGGTACCGTTTACGGTCCGGTCAACGATCTGTATTGCCAAGATATGCTGTTGCGTTTTGGCTACGGAAGTGAAATGGAGTTGGATGGTCATCTCCAAAATATAACCCGTTTCCCTGAAGCAACGCTGAAAGCCGACATATACCGTTTGGCAACCAATCATAGCGATTTGGCTAGCCTCACGATGCTGCAACAGTTTGGCGTTACGTTACCCAATTTCACCAAACAGATGGGACAACTGGAGGCTCAAGCCCATGTGGATGGGTCGATAGAAGCCCTTACAGCGCAGGCTTCGTTGAACTGCGCTTTGGGTCAGATGGATGTGACGGGTTGGACTTTGAAGGATGAATCGGATCGTGACAACTATATCTATTTCGCTAATATCAACTCGCCCAAGATGCAACTCTCGGCTGTAGTACCCAACGAGTGGATAAGTCAGACGGGCTGCCAACTAACGGTGCAAGGTCAAGGCTTTGATCCCCATTCGATGGTGGCTTCGGTTGAAGGGCGTCTCTTCAATACCCACCTGCGTGGTAATAGGGTTAATCCCATCTATCTGAATGCTCAACTGGATGAAGGTGCTGTCGATGCGTTGATCACTATCCGCGATACGGTGCTCAATATGAAGTGCGATGCCCATATGGATCTCTTTGGCAGCGAGTCGATGGGATGTGTGGCCGATATCGATTTGGCTAGGGCCGACCTTTATCGACTCAAACTGGCCTCCGATAGCGATTCTATCTTCAACATCACTACCCATTTGAAAGGTAATTTGGAGTGGGGAAGTATGGACGATATCATGGAGTCGATTCAAGGCAACTTGGCTCTCAATAACACCTCGATCGAGCGAAACTATGAGGGTTTGAAGATGGACAATATGAAGGTGGATTTGGTGCAGGAGGATGACGAAAAGCGGATGAATATTCGCAGCGATATGTTGCAGGCTCGTATTGATGGCAATTTCAGCTATGCGGCATTACCTTTGATAGTTCGTCATTTCTGCGACCACTATGTGCCGCGCTATTATAACCCCTTCATGGGTAAAGAGCCGGTGAAGAACTACGATTTGTTGGCCGATGCCGATATCAATCTGCAAATCGATATCAACGATCCTTATCGCAAACTGCAATTCCTTCTCCCTTCCATACATATTGCCAACGGCACTAGTATTACGGGTAACTATAATTTTGCCGAATCACTCAAAATGGTGGTTCGTTCCGATTCTATCCGTATAGGTGGGGTGATGCTCAACGACTTGGGTGTGAACTGTCGCGAACTGGGTGGACAGTATGTAGCATCGGTGATGTTGGATAAGGTGAATACTGGTGGACAGGATTTGATTGATAACGTAGGACTCGAACTCTCGATGGATAGCCGTTCGCTACTTTGCGATATTCAATGGGATAATCAGGCCGATACCCTCTCTTCTAATGCCGACCTTTCGCTCATTATGCGAAGCGACACTAATATTAATACCCTCACGTTGCTGCGCAACAGTATTACGGTTTATGGTTCTCCTTGGAATCTAGTAGCTTCGGGGCCGGGCATCATTGATCGCGAAGGTATCATGATTGATGGTTTGCGATTGCAGTCGCAAGCACGCGATCAGGCCATCCAGATCGATGCTGCTATTCGCCATCAAGATGACGATCAGGTGAATGTTGCTTTCGAGCATTTCGATCTCAACACGTTGGCCTTCCTGTGGCAACATACCCCGCTCAATGTGGAGGGTGTGATTGATGGTAGCGCTACCCTTTATGGTCTCACCGAAACTCCCTATTTGAATGCACAACTAACGGTTGATGATCTTGATGTTAACGAGGTGCCGCTGGGCGATGCCGATATCAAATCTACTTGGAATGCTGAACTGAATCAGCTAAGTTTGAATCTGATAACACTGCTACATACGGAACAAGGATCGCGCAATCCACTTTATGCTGAAGGCTATTTCGATATGAGCAGAGAGGTGATGGGTATGGACTTCGATGTGCGTATCGATAAGATTGCTCTTCAGGCGGGTCTTCCCTTTGCCGATAATGTGCTTTCGCAACTCGATGGGTCGCTGAGTGGCAATCTGAGTGTGAGTGGCACCATCAAGGAGCCTGCTCTCTATGGCCGCGCCTATATCGAAGAGGGTGTGGTGGGGGTAGATTATCTCAACACTACCTTTGCTATCGATGACACTATTTATATCTATCCCAATGCTATCCGTCTGAAAAACTTGATGATCCACGATGCTCAAACGGGTAGCCTGACTCTCAACGGATTGCTGCGACACTCCTATTTCCAAGATATGCGACTCGACTTTACGGTGGATGCCGACAACTTCTTGTGTCTCAACTCAAAACCGCACTACGATGATTTCTATGGTACCCTCCTCATCGATGCCGATGGAAGGGTGTCGGGTCCAATCGAGAATCTGCGCGCTGAACTCAATGCTACTACTCGTCAGGGTACAGAACTCCATATGCCTATCACCTCCAAGAAGGATGTTGAGATGGCCTCCTATATCGAGTTTATCGATGGTAGCACACCTTATTATTATATCATTCCCACTGCTCAGGGTACCGAAACGCAGAATGTAGAACCGCAAAAGGCACTATCGCCACAGCCTTCTACCCACAATTTCAACCTGACGGTGAACCTTACAGCTACCCCCGATGCCCATATTTATATGCCTATCGAAACATCGTCGGTCGATGTTGATTTGGCTGCTACGGGTACGGGTGACCTCCTTATCCGTGTAGCTTCGGGTATCGATCCTAGCATTACGGGTGTGTATGAGATCGGACAAGGTTCGCTCGATATGTCGATACTGGGTTTGGTGTCTCGTAAGTTTGCTATCGCTGAGGGGGGAACCATTACTTTCCCAGGTGCTATCAATCAGATGGAACTCAATGTAGAGGCTATCTATTTACAACGTGTTAACACAGCAACCCTCACGGGTGAATCGAGCATCGAGGGTAACGGTCAGAATATCTCGGTGCAGAGTGTTATCTCGGTTTCGGGTACGATGAACAGTCCTAAGGTGGGCTTCGATATTCGTCTGCCTAACGCCGATGCGAGTGTGCAGGAGGAGGTGTTCTCTTATATTGATCGTACCAACGAAATTGATATGCTCAACCAAACCCTTTCGCTGTTGGTACTGAATCGTTTCTATAATGGTACTACCAATAGTTCGGCTACTACCACCGATGGTATTGCGGGTGGATATAGTGTGGTGGCCAACACTTTAGGTAGTTTGGTAAGCGAGGCTGTCGAGTTCGTTGATGTGGGTTTTGACTATAAGTCGGCTACCGAACTTACGGGTCAGCAAATCGATCTCGATATCAGCAAACAGTGGAACAAGTTCTACTTCGAGTCTACCTTCGGTTTTGGTAGCGATGCGCGTGCGATAGATGGTAACTCTAACAATAACAACACCATTACGGGCGATGTGCTGCTGGGTTATAAGGTTAATCCGCGTCTCCACTTCTTTGTGTTCAATCGTAGTAATACCAACGACTATACCCGCTCTGACCTTCCCTTCAAGCAAGGGGTGGGTATGAAATATGTGCGTGATTTCGATAGTTGGAAAGATTTGTTTAAGAAAAAGAACTGAGGCCATGAAGATTCTCGTTATTCGTTTGAGCAGTATGGGCGATATCATCCTGACAACACCAGTGCTTCGGTGCATTAAACAGCAGGTGGAACAAGCGGTGGTGCATTGTTTGGTAAAGAGTCCTTTTGTATCGCTATTATCCCGTTCTCCTTATGTTGATCAGGTGATATCTTATGATGAGAGTCGCAACTTCCTCAAGCAATTGCGTGCCGAACAATACGATTTTGTGGTTGATCTGCAAAACAATTATCGGTCTCACTTGTTGTGGCGTCAGCTACGTTGCAAGCATAGTGTGGTGAACAAGGAGGATTGGGCTCGTATGTGGTTGGTGTTGACCAAACGGAATCATATTAAACAGGCTTCGGTGGTGGATCGCTATATGAAGGCGGCTGCTCCGCTGGGTGTGGTGAACGATGGTAAGCCGCTCGATCTTTTCTACGAACCTCAAACCGATGGTCCCGATGTTCAGCAGCGGCCCTATGTGGCGATTGCTTGTGGTGCTCAGCATGGAACCAAGCGGATCCCTCTCAAGTATTTGCAATTCCTTATCGGTTCTATCCAAGGAACAATCGTGTTGCTGGGCGATAATCAGGATCGCTATCGTATTGCCGATGGGAGTGTGCATCTGAATAGGAGGGTGGTGAATATGTGTGGTAAAACTTCCCTTACGGAACTGATGCAGTGGGTGGATCGCGCTACGGTGGTGATTGCTGGCGATACGGGTATCATGCATATGGCGGCTGCGCTACAAAAGGATCTGATTGTGCTTTGGGGTAGCACTACCCCTCTCTTTGGCTTTGCCCCCTATGGGGTAGAGGCTTACAACAGCGAGGTGATGTTAGATTGTCGCCCATGCAGTCGTATGGGGAAGGAAAAATGTCCGAAGCAGCATCTACGTTGCTTTGAGGGTCATCCCTGGCAACAGATAGTAAACTATGTTAATAGCAAGCTTGAACAAGCCCAACCCAAGTTGGATACGGAGTAATAAGAGTGGCGCAATTCGATGCTGTCCGAAATTTAATTTTGCCATTATCTCCTTTTTTTGTATTTTTGCACTTCCTATGCTTGGTTCTTTGTAAGGATACTAAGATGGTTATAAATTTGAATACAAATGACATATAATAATAGAAAGAATAAGGTACTGATTGTATATACTGGTGGTACTATAGGTATGGTGCAAGATGAGCACGGCTCGCTTCACCCCTTTGCACTAGATCGTATCTATGATGTAATCCCGTTGCTGCATCGTGTGTCGTACGATATCGATTCTATCCAGTTGGATAACATCATCGATTCGAGCAATATGACCCCTTCCTTTTGGTCGGATATAGCCGATGTGATTGAACGGGAATACGATAACTATGATGGCTTTGTGGTGCTGCACGGCACTGATACGATGGCCTATACGGCTTCGGCTCTCAGTTTTATGTTCGAGCATCTTTCTAAACCGATTGTGCTTACGGGTTCGCAACTCCCTCTGGGTATGTTGCGAAGCGATGGTCGCGACAATATTATCTGTGCCCTTGAGGTGGCTGCTCGTCGCGATATCATTGTGCCTGAGGTGTGTATCTATTTCCAAAGCAGACTGCTTAGGGGTAATCGCAGTACCAAGGTGAGTGCCGATCAGTTCGATGCTTTCTATTCCTACAATCTACCTTCGCTAGCAAAGGTGGGTATCAATTTCGATTTCAACGAAAGCTTGATTCGTCCTTTGCCCGACGATGAACCGCTGATAGTGCGCAAACAGATGGAGTGTCGTATTGCTGTGCTGAAGCTATTCCCGGGCATTACGCCTGAAGTGGTACGCTCCATTATCCGTACCCCCGATTTGCAAGGTCTTATTGTGGAGACCTATGGATCGGGCAATGCTCCTACTGAACCTTGGTTCATTGCGGCCCTTGAGGAGGGTATTCATCGCGGAATTACCATTCTTGATATAACCCAATGTAAATCAGGTGCGGTGAAACTGAAGCAGTATGCTGCCAGCTATGACTTGGATCGCATGGGCGTTCTGAGTGGTCAGGATATGACTATCGAGGCGGCTGTTACCAAGATGATGTACTTGTTGGGTAATTATAAAGAGCAGCCCGAACTGATGCGCCGTCTCTTCACGATGGATCTTCGTGGTGAGGTGAGTGAAATATAATGGTGGCTCTGCGTTTCCTATTCTATTCTTTAGAAACAAAGCATTGCTACAAAACAATAATCTTAATAAGCAACCACAATCGATATGAATATTGATCTCTTTTTCCAATCGCTCGGCCAACAGAATGTAATGATTATTGGCGATGTTATGATTGATGCTTATATGTGGGGCGATGTCTCCCGTATCTCGCCCGAAGCCCCAGTGCCTATCGTTGCTATTACCCAGCGTGAACAGCGCTTGGGTGGCGCTGCCAATGTGGCGCTCAATATCCATTCGATGGGTGCCAACCCTATCATATGCAGTGTGCTGGGCAATGATGACCACAATAAGGAGTTCCAGCAGATTATGTATGGGTACGATATGGATAAACGGGGTATTATCAGTTCTGATGTGCGTCGTACTACGGTGAAGAGTCGTGTGATTGGCAACAAGATGCATATTGTGCGTGTCGATGAAGAGGATACGATGTATCTCAATTCCAACGATGAGGAGGCTCTCTTGGATAGAATTCGCCGCATCTTGAAGCAGGTGCCTATTAGCGCTATCATTCTGCAAGATTACGATAAGGGGGTTATTACTCCTCACGTAATCGATGTGGTTACTGAATTGGCTCGCAAGAAAAAGATCATTACTACAGTCGATCCTAAGCATCGCAACTTTGCGAGCTATCACGATGTTACCCTCTTTAAACCCAATTTGAAGGAGTTGCGGGAGGGCTTGAATATCGAAATAGACGATAGTAGTGTTGAGAGTCTGCAGCGCGATCTCGATGCTGCTGCCCAGGTGATTCATAAACGTCAGCATATTGATATCATCTTTATTACCTTGAGCGATAAGGGGGTATATGTGTGCGATTTCCGTAGTGGTAAGCATCGTTCGCTGATCTTGCCGGCGCAACTGCGTAGTGTGGCTGATGTGTCGGGTGCGGGCGATACTGTTATCAGTGTGGCTACGTTGGCTCTGGCGGCAGGTCTCCCTATCGAGGAGGTGGTGTCGATTGCTAATCATGCGGGCGGCCTTGTGTGCGAACAGGTGGGCGTTGTGCCTATCGATAGGCAGCGGCTGATGGATGAACTGAATGAAGCTTAACTCTTAATCCCCCCCATCACTAATCCTTAATTATGGACGAAAAACCCTCCGAAAAAATATTTTCGCTCGAAGAGATTGACTATAGTCATTTCTGGGGCAACAACGAAAAGATGCTCGACTTTGTACGCATCCTTTTCCCAAAACTGAAACTGATTGTGCGCGGTGAGATGCTGAAAGCGATAGGTTCGCAGGATGATATAGACTTCTTTGATGGGAAGTTTAATTCTATGCTTACTTACTACGATAAGTTTGGCCACATCACTGAGAATGCTATCATGCAGATCATGGAAAATGGGGGCTCGACTCCAGAGGCGGAGACCAACGATGAGATTTTGGTGCATGGCCGTAATGGTATCCTCGTAAAGGCGCGTACTCCCAACCAAAGGAAGTTAGTGGATGCGGTGAAGCGTAACGATATGGTGTTTGCTATCGGTCCGGCTGGTACGGGAAAGACCTACACGGCTGTAGCTTTGGCTGTTCGTGCGCTGAAAAACAAGGAGGTACGTCGCATCATTCTTACCCGTCCTGCGGTAGAGGCGGGTGAGAATCTGGGATTCTTGCCGGGTGATCTGCGCGACAAACTGGATCCCTACCTTCAACCTCTTTATGATGCACTGCGTGATATGATTCCGCAACAGAAGCTGCTCTCTTACTGGGAGGATAATACGATTGAGATTGCTCCGCTTGCTTTTATGCGTGGCCGTACGCTCGACAATGCTTTCGTTATTCTCGATGAGGCGCAGAATGCTACCCCTTCGCAGCTGAAGATGTTCCTTACCCGTATGGGTCGTAATGCTAAGTTTGTGATTACGGGCGATGTTACTCAGATTGACTTGCCTCGCCATCAGCGTTCGGGATTGGTGCAGGCTACCCGTTTGCTTCACAATATTGAGGGTATTGAGGTGATTGAACTCGATAATAGCGATGTGGTACGTCACCGTCTGGTAACGCGTATTATTCGCGCCTATGAACGCAACGATGAGAACGAGGCACCCGAAATGCCTGATGGGTATAGGCCTGACTTCCGTCCGCAGGGCGAACAGTTGGGGCATCTCCCTTGGAAGGATATAAGAAATATCGATGTCGATAATGATGACGACAATGATCAGTCGGCTGATTAATTGGCTGCTATAATCTTAAACTGTAACCCTATGATTACTCATCCCAACTGCAAAATCAATCTCGGTCTGCATGTGGTTTGTCGTCGTCCCGATGGCTATCACGATTTGCAGACAATCTTTGTGCCGGTACCTCTTTGTGATGAACTTGAGATTGTTCCTGCTTCTCAGTTTGCGTTCCATCAGGAGGGAATTGCTATTGATGGGCCTATGGATGATAATCTCTGTGTGAAGGCTTATCGGCTCATGATGTCGCATTATCCTGATGTGGGTCCGGTGGCTATGCGACTCAACAAGCAGATTCCCTTTGGCGCTGGATTGGGTGGTGGCAGTAGCGATGCCGCTTTTGTGTTGGTGATGTTGCGATCGCTCTTCCATATCGAGGTTTCGGACCAACGGTTGGAGCAGTTGGCTGCCCAGATAGGGGCTGACTGTCCTTTCTTTATTCGCAATGTGGCTGCTTATGCAACGGGCATAGGCGACATTTTGGAACCAATCCATCTCGATCTGAGTGGATATAAGATGGTGCTTCTCAAACCGAGCGATGCGGTGTCGACTCGCGAGGCTTATGGTGGTATTCGTCCCAATGCGGTTGATCGCCCTGATCTCCGACAGGCTGTGAATCGTCCTATCGATGAATGGAAGGACCTTATTGTCAATGATTTTGAAGCAACAGTGTTTCCTCTTCATCCTCGCATTGTTTTCCTCAAGGATTTCTTGTATCGGCAGGGGGCTCTCTATGCTGCTATGTCGGGTAGTGGATCGACATTGTTTGGGTTGTTCGATAAAGATTGTTCGGTCGACTTATCTGCGTTGCCTCCTTCGGAGATTCTAAGCGTCATATAGTCGCTTTTTTCCTTTTTATTGTTTCAAAAAAACAGAGGTACCTTTCGCTCTAGCGAAACCCTATATCTGAAGGATCTGGATACCTATATCTAAAGTTTTCGGATATATATATCTGGAGACATGGAAGAGGTATATCTCGCGGCGTCAAGATGTACATCTTTTTCTGAGTGGCTGTACTGAAGTAAATTCTATTTAATATATCGATATTTAAAAATGGGGTTGAGACAAGCCTTGAGTGTGCGAGGAATCTAGTAGTATTATATTGTTTGTTTTGTTATTATGCTGTAAATCATTTCTTTGAATAGTTGGTGGGTGGATGTTGGGAATGAGGGGCAGAACTCGTAAGTGTGGGAGGTGGAAGACGTAGGCTCCGAGGTGGGGAACTCTTATGAAAGGGGAGGGTAGGACGTAGGCAGTGGGGAATGGTATTCTTAAGAGTGTTGCAAAGGGGTTGTGGTGATTCTAATCTGTATAGTTATAATGTAATTTAGATCTTCCTTTTTTTCGTTATTGTGTAAATACTATAGCCTCTCTTTTATCGTTATTTCAACATGACCATACACGAAGCACTTAAACATTATTGGGGATACGATCGTTTCCGTCCCCAGCAAGAGGAAATCATCGCCTCGGTAATGGCTGGACACGATACTTTGGCGTTGCTCCCTACGGGTGGCGGCAAGAGTTTGTGCTATCAGTTGCCTGCGGTGGTGTGCGAGGGGGTGTGCATTGTGGTTTCTCCGTTGATTGCTTTGATGAAGGATCAGGTGATGCAGCTGCGAAGGCTAGGCATCAAGGCGGAATACCTGGTGTCGGGTATGAACCGACACGAGGTTGATGTGGTGCTAAATAATTGTGTATGGGGTAATCTGAAGCTGTTGTATGTATCGCCCGAGCGTTTGCAATCGCGCCAGTTTTTGGAGCATTTCAAGCAGATGCATGTAAGTATGATTGCTGTTGATGAGGCGCACTGCATATCGCAATGGGGGTTTGATTTTCGTCCTCCCTATCGTCATATTGCTGACATAAGACAGTATCAACCTTCTGCCCCTGTGATGGCTTTAACGGCTAGTGCTACCCCTATGGTGGTGGACGATATTGTTGCCCAACTGGCTTTTCGTCCCAGTCATCAGATATTTGTTCGCTCTTTTGCAAGACCCAACCTGAGTTATCTGTTCTACGAAGAGGAGGACAAGATGAGTCGTTTAATACGAATGATAAAGGGGGTGAAGGGCTGCACAATCGTTTATGTGCGCAACAGAAGGGGTACGAACGAGGTGGCGCGGATGCTGGAGGCGAATGGCATTAATGCTACGTTCTATCATGCTGGCTTGGATCAGCATGAACGAGACCAGCGTCAGGAGATGTGGCTGAAATCGCCTCAAGGGGTGATGGTGGCTACGAATGCGTTTGGTATGGGTATTGATCGTGGTGATGTCCGTCTGGTGGTTCATATGGATATTCCTTCTTCGATCGAGGCCTATTACCAGGAGGCGGGACGTGCAGGTCGTGATGGTGAGGAGTCGTATGCGGTGATGCTCTACAACAAGGGTGATTTGGATATGCTAGATTATTCGCTACAGCAGTCGTTCCCTACTCCGCAACAAATCAAGAATGTTTATAGGGCGGCTTGCAATTTCTATCAAATACCGGTGGGATGTGGCGCTGATGAGCGTTTCGATTTCGACTTGCAGCAGTTTTGTCGTACCTATGGCTTTGCTCCTGTGATGGCCTATAATGCTTTTCAGTTCTTGGAGCGCGATGGCCTCTGTTCTTTGCCTGAGCGCAATGATCTGTATTCTCGTTTGTATATTCCGCTGAATAAGGAACAGGTGTATCGCTTCCAAGTTGAAAATCATCGGTTGGGCGATATCCTAACGCATGTGCTTCGTATGTATGGGGGACTCTTTACCGATTTTGTTGATATCGAGGAAAAGAAGATTGGTCGACACTTGCAGTTAGGTGAACGGGCAGTGGCCAATGCGCTGCTGCAGATGCAGAAACTGGATGTGGTGTCGTATCGTCCTAAGGCTACTAAGCCTCAGATTCTTTTCATGTCACCTAGGATCGATGTGGATATGTTAGATCTGAGTGATAGCGAATACCAACAGATGAAGGAGTGGGCTACAAAACGTATGGAGGCGATGAAGGCGATGGTGAAGAACGATAAGGAGTGTAGGAGTGTGCAAATAAGTCGCTATTTTGGTGAACAGTCTAGCACTGACTGTCATCGTTGTGATGTTTGTAGAAAGAAGGCCAAAGGGGATACGAAGGTGTTGGAGGCTTCGCTTCGCGATCAGATACAACATTTATTGCTAGAACATCCAATGCTTCCGATTGATAGTTTTTTGCTGCACTTTAAGAATACAGACGAGTCGGAACTACGAAATACGCTCCGCCAACTGATGGATGATGGGCATGTAAGACAAAGTGATGCTCAACAATTGTTTTGGATAAATTAATTTTATGGAATGAATAGAGATAAAAAAAAGGAGCTCTTTTAGAAGAACTCCTTTTTTTATTAGTGTATAACCTGTATGGTTCCGCTTCGATTGACTATATCGTTAGTACCTTCTCGGCGGTAGGTGCATGTATATACATAGGTGCCTGCATCAACATATTCGTCTTTGTATGTGCCGTCCCATTCGTCTTGCTGATCGTGGGTGGACCATAGCAGTTGCCCTTTGCGATTGTAGATGTAAAGGCTGAAGTGCTCGAGGGTGTTGCCCGTGAAGACTCGGAAGGTTCGGTTGGTGCTGAGGGTGGGGGTGATGGCGTTGGGGAACCAGATAGAGAATTTCTGAATGGGTACATAGAATGTGGTGTCGCGCTGACAACCTAATTGGTTGTAACTGGTCATATCTATCCGTTCTTCAGTTTTGTTGATGTCGGTGAAGGTATAGGTGAATTGCCGTTGTGTTGTGGTATAGGTTTCGCCTACTACCCACGAAGAGGCAACGCCATATTCGGATGCATCACG
The DNA here is from genome assembly GCA_030523765.1 of Bacteroidales bacterium. Taxonomy (GTDB): domain Bacteria; phylum Bacteroidota; class Bacteroidia; order Bacteroidales; family P3; genus Colimorpha. Next base: position 28,375 of record JAUNHX010000008.1, read on the forward strand.
GAAGGTAACATTGGGCTCCTCGGAGTCGATGAAGGTGGGGGTCATCTCTACATTCAAGATGGGATAGGGGTATACGGTGATGGTGCTGGTGAGGGGGTTGGCATTGCAGCCATTGGTACCATGTCCTACAACGGTGTAGGTGGTGGTACGGGAGGGGGTGACGATGATGGTATCGTTGCCTTCCTGACCATCGAGACTTGCATCGCCTGGGGTTGCGGTCCAGGTGTAGGAGGCGGCATTGCCAGCCATGAGGGTGACGCTATGTCCTTCGCATATCTCGGTAATGGGTACTTTGAGGGTGGGATCGACAATGCGGATGGCTAGGCTGTCCCAAGTGCTGCACCCAAAGGGGGAGGTTACCTTGACGTAATACTGCATATCGGTGGAGGGATACTCCGACATGGTTTGCTGTGTTTGGAAGGTGCTGCCGTTGAGCGAACGGGCCCATTCGTAGGTGCAGTTTTCTACATCGCTACTGACGGTGACTTCGGCTAGTTGGCCCATACATACAATGGTGTCGCCTGTAACAATCAGTTGGGGGTACTGTTCTACATAGATGACTGTGTCGACTGTGGCGTCACAATAGATGGGATCGAGTGTGCCATCAAGGTTGGTGTCTTGACGGAAGAAGTTGTTGTTGTGGGTTGTTAGTTCAACAGTGGTGGTATGGGTGAACACAAAGTTGAAGGATCGCATGGCGTTGGCTCCTTCTCCGATGATAATGGTATCGAGTCCGTTGTCGTTATAGAGATGCCATTTGCGCCAAATGGATCCTTGACGATATTGGTCGGAGAGGTTGATGGTGTCGCCTGCGCAAAGGTTATTGCGTTCTACTTCAATGACGGGGGTCATGGGTTTGAGCGATCTGATCTGAACCGTTTTCTGGTTCCAGCAGGTGGTATCGAAGGCGGTAGAGCGTACTATAACGCTATGGGCTCCTTGATTTGTATAAGTATGACTGCTTGTGCCTCCAGTGCTGGTGGCAACGGCGATGGCTCCAACGGTGCGTGGATTGGGTACATCGTACCAGGTCCATTGAGTATTGGCAGTATCTACACGGTCGCTCTCGGAGGAGATCTGTAGGGGTTGACTGCGATCGGTAAGTATTACTTCTCCATCGCAGTAAAGAACGGAGTCGAGTGCTAAAATGGGTTTGGTATTGCATACTTGGGTGAAGAGTACGGAGTTGATAGGCTTGCCAGGGTTCATCTCTGATTGGAGGACGCACTTGAAGGTGTTGCATGCTGCGGTATCGCCATTGGTGGTGATGAAATGTTGCAGTTCGATACCTAAGAAGTTGGTATCGTGTGTTTGTCCGGTAGAGGCAATGGGGGTATAGTTGGATGGATTGTTGCGGGCCTCCTCGGAGGTAAGCTCTCCTTGGTTGCTACGATACCACGTATAGTGGTTCATTCCTCTTGGTGCATAGATGGTACCTACAAAGTCGGATTCGCCTGCTGCACATCCCGAGGCAGAGAGCATCATGGGCTCGCAGTCGCCGGCTACATAGGAGCATCCGTAGTGGCCTGATGCTGAGCAGTCGCCCGATGCCATAGAGATGCGTACGTTACGATAAAGGTATTTGTAGAGATTGATGACTACTTTGTTCCATGGACGGTATACGTTGTTGACTCCGTTGGCCAATTGGAAACCATAAGAGGCAATGGAGGAGGAGTTGGGGGGTGAGTTTTGAACAAAGCAGAAGGTATCGCTGATGAAGCTCCAGTTTTGGGTGACGGGATCTTGTACCTCTACATGGATGGCAAACTCGGGATTCTGGGCTACGGAATGAAGTGCATTCTCGAGCGAGAGGGCATACCATACGGTAAAGAGAGCGTTTTGTGCCGATACGGTAAAGGTATAGGTGAGGCACTCCCATTCGGCGTAGTTGACAAAGTTACCAATGCGGATAGAGCGCACAAAGCTCGTATCGGGAGGCAGATAACTTAAGGCATTGCCTGTTTCGGGTGCGTAGCCTGCCGATTTGATGGCAAACCGGTTATGACAGTCGCTTTCGTTATTCTGTCGACAGCTCTGTGAACTCTGGATGGTGGCAAGGTTGGCTGCCGATACTTCGGTTAGTGTACCCGTTGTACCCCAGGTGGAACAGGTGCTGGACTGTGATGCTTTTGAACCTGTGAGACCCGAATAGGAGGCGGTGCTGCCTGTGCTTGTAAAGTTGGTGGGATTATGCCACCCCATACAAGCGCTATTCTTGTTCTGTGCTGTAGCCACCGATGCACAGAATAGCAACATATATATGACAAGCTTTTTCATTACGGTTTGATTTTATGGGTATATATAATATGGTATCTATATATTATATTATTTCAATAGAATGACAGTACCTTTCTGGGACATCAGTCGTGCTTGTCCAGGGCGGCGGTAGTGTGCTATATATACATAGGTGCCTTCCATGCATTCTTCACCTTTGTAGGTACCATCCCAGGGTGCTTCGGGATCGTTGGAGTAGAACATCAGCAGGCCGTTGCGGTCGTAGATGGCTAGCTCATAGTCGAGAAGCTCGTTGGCGGTGTAGCAACGGAAGGTGTTGTTGGTTTCCATACGGGGGGTGAAGGCGTTGGGATACCATACGGTGAAGACGGTGACGGGTACCCAGAAGGAGGTGTCGCGGCTGCAACCTAGGGGGTTGTAACTGGTAAGGCCTATCTGGAGCGAGTCCTGACTGAGGTCGGTGAAGGTCCATACTACGGAACGTACGGGTGATGTTTGACCTGCCCCAAAGTTCCATAATGAGGTGGAACTATATAGCGATACATCGGAGAACTGTACGGAGGGATTCTCGGAGTCAATATATCCGGGGGTCAGTTCGATGGCTAGTTGCGGATAGGGATGAACAGTGATTTGTTGGTTGAGGGCTGTAGCTGAGCATCCATTGGAGCCGTGACCGACTACGGAATAAACGGTGGTCTCGATGGGGGATACCCAGATGGTGTCGCTGTTTTCTTGTCCCCAGAAGGTGGCATCGGTTTGGGGCGAGCAGCTCCATTCGAATGAGGCGGCTTTGCCTCCCCACAGTTTGATAGTGTCGCCTGTGCAGATTTCGGGTTTAGGATCGTAAGGACCGGAGAAATAGAGTGCTGGTTTGACGATGGCAATCTCAAATGTATCCCAGGTAATGCAACCAAAAGAAGATTTCACTTGTACGCAGTATGAGACGTCATTGGTAGGACGGGTTACGAGGGTGTTTTCGTACGACAGGGTATCGGGGTTGCCCAGTTGGAGCCAACGATAGGTACAATCGGGTGAGGTAGTGCTGACGCTGACGGTAGACTGTTCGCCATTGCATACGATGGTTTCGCCTGTGATTGTTACTACGGGTAAACTCTGTACGTTTACAACAACAGAGGTGGAGTTTAGACAGTGGATAGGATCGAGTTCGCCATCGAGGTTGGTGTCTCGCATAAAGACATCGCTATTGTGGGCGGTAAGCTCGATGGTGGTGGTTTGATCGAATACCCAGTTGAAGGTACGAAGGGTATTGGCTCCGGTGCCTTCGAAGGTGGTATCGATATCGTTGTTGAAGATATGCCAACGACGCCAGGTGGATCCTTGACGATATTGGTCGGTAACGGTGATGGTATCGCCTGCGCAGAGGTTGTTTTTGGAGAGTTCAATGACGGGAGTCATGGGGGCGAGCGAACGTATCTTTACAGTCTTTTGATTCCAGCAGCTGGTATCGAAGGCGGTAGTACGAACAACAACGCTATGACTGCCTGCGTCTTCGTAGGTATAAGAGGCGGTACCTCCCGTAGTGGTGGCTAATGCGATGGCACCTGTGGTGCGCGGGTTATCTACATTATACCAAGTCCATAGGGTATTGGCGGTATCAACGCGGTCGCTCTCGGAAGAGATTTGCAAGGGTTGGCTGCGGTCGGTAAGTACTACTTTACCATCGCAGTAAAGAACAGAGTCGAGGGCTAGGATAGGTTTGGTATTACATACGTCAACGAATAGGGTTGAGTTGATAGGTTTGCCAGGATTCATCTCCGATTGGAGGACGCATTTGAAGGTGTTGCAAGCTGAGGTATCTCCGTTGGAGGTGATGAAATGCTGTAACTCTACTCCGAGGAAGTTGGTGTCGTGGGTTTGGCCAGAGGTGGCTATGGAAGTATAGTTGCTATTGTTGTTTCGCGCTTCTTCTGAACTTAATATGCCTGAGGTGCTTCGATACCATGTGTAGTGATTCATTCCATCGGGTGCATAGATGGTACCGACAAAGTCCGATTCACCTGCGGCACATCCCGATGCTGTCAGCATCATGGGTTCGCAATCACCTGCAACATAGGCGGCACCATAGTGGGCTGAATAAGCGCAGTCGCCCGAGGCCATGGTGATACGTACGTTGCGATAAAGGAATTTATAGAGGTTGATAACAACTTTGTTCCAAGGTTTGTATACGTTGGGGTGGCCTCCTGCACTGCTGGTTCCGAAGCCCATATTGGTAACCTGTGCTGCTGTGGTACCCGTTACTGGGGTTTGCTGTACAAAGCAGAAGGTGTCGCTGATAAATTCCCATGCAAGGGTGCTGGGGTTCTGTACTTGCACATGGATAACAAATTCGGGATTGTAGGCTGCTGTATGTTTGGCATCGTAGAGCGAGAGGGCATACCAAATAGTGAAGAGGGCGTTCTGAGCACTTACAGTAAATTCATACTCTAATGCTTCCCATTCGGTTCCTCCACAGTAGTTGCCTATTCGGATGGAACGTACGAATGAGGTGTCGGGAGGAAGGTAACTGAGGACATTGCCAGTTTCGGGTGCTGTACCTGCGCTCTTAATGACAAAACGTTTCTGGTAGTCGGATTGTGATGTATTATAACATGAGGAACCGCCCGTGGTGGTGGCTAGGTTGGCTGCACTGACAGTGGTGGGTGTGCCAGAGTAACCAAACATGGTACAGTTACTTGCTACGGAGTTCTTGGTTCCTGTGTATCCTCGCCATGTGGCCAAGGTACCGGTGCTGGTAAAGTTGGAGGGATTATGCCAACCCATACATGCACTGTTCTTTGTCTGCGCGAACAGGGAAGTTACGGCAATGAGCATCGTTGTAAGTAGAAGAAACGTTCTTTTCATGTTATCTAATTTTTATTGTTTTGCTAATATCATATGTGTATAGTTACACTTTTATGTCTATTAGACGCACAAAGTGCTCTTTTTGTTGCATTTAAATCTCTTTTTTTTTCAACTTTTTTTGTTGGAATGAGGTAAAGTGCTGATATATAGTTGATATATAATAATAAATTATATGTAATAAATAAGGATTAGTATGTTTGAAATGATAGGGGTGATATATCTTAATGCGATGATGTATATATAAAGAACAAGAGCCTCCCAAATGATTGGGAGGCTCTTGGTGAGGTTTATCTTTTAAAAAGGAAAGGACAGATTAGTTGTTGCCCTGCTTTTCAAGTTCCTCTTTGAGGTTAGCCAGTACATCGAGGTCGCCAAGGGTGGTCTTCTCGAGGTTCTCGCTGACGCGTTTAACAGCCTTCTTCTCAGCACGGCGCTTGTCGTCGTTTTCGGCTACAACATCGTTGCCATCGTCTTTGTGGACGCGGGTGTGGCTGACGATGATTTTCTTATTCTCTTTCGAGAATTCGATAACCTTGAATTCGAGAGTCTCTTCGGGTTTTGCTTTGCTCTTGTCAGCTTTCTCAAGATGACGCATAGGAGCGAAACCTTCTACTCCGTAAGGAAGTGCTACGGTAGCACCCTTGTCGTTCATAGCGGTGATGGTACCCTGATGTACGGAACCAACAGCGAAGAGGTCGGCATAGGTGTCCCAAGGATTCTCCTCGAGCTGTTTGTGGCCGAGGGAGAGACGACGATTTTCGGCATCGACTTCGAGAACAACAACATCGATCTTCTCACCGGTCTTGGTGAACTCTGCGGGGTGTTTGATCTTCTTGCTCCAGCTGAGATCGCTGATGTGGATGAGTCCGTCAACACCTTCTTCGAGCTCAACGAAGATACCGAAGTTGGTGAAGTTGCGTACGGTGGCGGTATGCTTGCTGCCAACAGGATATTTCTCGGCAATGGAGAGCCAAGGATCGGGCATGAGTTGTTTGATACCGAGCGACATCTTACGCTCTTCGCGGTTCAGAGTCAAGATAACTGCTTCTACCTCCTGGCCTACGGTCAGGAAGTCCTGTGCGCTGCGCAGGTGCTGGCTCCAGCTCATCTCGCTAACGTGGATGAGACCTTCAACACCGGGAACAACTTCAACGAAGGCTCCGTAGTCGGCAATAACAACAACTTTACCTTTTACATGATCGCCCTCTTTGAGGTTAGGATCGAGAGCATCCCAAGGATGAGGTGTGAGCTGTTTCAGACCGAGTGCAATACGATGTTTAGCCTCGTCGAAACCAAGGATAACAACTTTCACCTTCTCGTCGAGGTGAACGATTTCCTCGGGGTGAGAGATGCGACCCCAAGAAAGGTCGGTGATGTGGATGAGACCGTCAACGCCACCGAGGTCAACGAAGACACCGTAGCTGACAATGTTCTTAACCACACCTTCGAGTACCTGGCCTTTTTCGAGATGCGACATAATCTCGGCTTTCTGTGCCTCGATCTCGTCCTCGATCAGAGCCTTGTGCGATACAACGACATTCTTGTATTCGTGGTTAATCTTAACAACTTTGAATTCCATGTTCTTGTCAACAAAGACATCATAGTCGCGGATGGGCTTAACATCAATTTGCGAACCAGGAAGGAAGGCTTCGATGTTGTCGAATACGGTAACAATCAAGCCACCTTTGGTACGGCTTTTAACGTAACCAGTGATGATCTCTTCGTTGTCGTAAGCTTGGTTGACACGCTCCCAGGATTTGAGGACGCGTGCTTTTTTGTGGGAAAGGAGGATCTGACCGTTGGAGTCTTCCTGGCTCTCAACGTAAACCTCGATTTTGTCACCAGCCTTTAGGTCGGGATTGTAACGCAATTCCGATGCAGGGATGACACCGTCAGACTTGAATCCGATGTTAACAACGGCCTCGCGGTCGTTGATGCTGACGATGGTACCTTCGATTACTTCGTTCTCAGTAAGTTGGTTGAAGGTCTGATCGTACGATTCGGACAGTTTGTTTACTTCGGCTTGGTTGGACTGTTCGGTTTTGTTTTCAAGAGCACTCCAATCAAAGTCCTCTAACGGTTTCACATTTTTATAATCCATGTGTGGGTTTTGTTTTTTTTTATTGGGTCGCTTACCCGACCACGGGTTAAACATTCGTTTTATACGTCTCTTATGATTGTTTTTGAAGACTAATAAGTTGTTCAAAACAATGATAAGATGTTGAAAACCATTTGATTGGTAAGAATCAATGTTTCCAACAACGCTTTGCAAAAATAGGATAATTATTTAATATACAAGAAAAAAGTTTATCTTTATTAAGATGACAACTTGTTTTGGATTCTTCACTACTTTCTATTTATTATGATTATTTCGATAAAAAAACATAGCGGCAACAATGTGTTACCACTATGTTTTTATAAATTCTATCTTTTTCTATAGAGTGATGATAGATTCTCTTATTTGCCTTGCAGCTGTTTGTCCATATTAAGGGCTGCTTTACGTCCATCGCCCATGGCGAGGATAACAGTAGCACCTCCACGAACAATATCGCCACCAGCATAAAGACCTGCATGGCTACTCTGCATCTCTTCGTTGACAGCAATGGTGTTCTTGCGGCCTAACTCGAGTCCAGCAACCGAACGAGGTACGAGAGGATTGGGACTAACACCTACGGCTACAACTACTTGGTCGACATCGAGTGTAACGGTCTTGCCCTCAATGGGTTCGGGACTGCGACGTCCACTTGCATCGGGTTCGCCAAGTTTCATTACTTGCAGTACGGCCTGCTTAACAGCGCCCTTCTCATCGGCAATGTATTCGATGGGGTTGTGGAGTACCATGAAGTTGATGCCCTCTTCTTTGGCATGTTTCACCTCTTCGAGACGGGCAGGCATCTCCTCTTCGCTACGACGATATACGAGGGTTACCTCGGCACCGAGTCGTTTAGCTGTACGGCAGGAGTCCATAGCGGTGTTACCACCACCTACTACAACAACGCGTTTGGCAGCATTGATGGGGGTGTCGCTAGCAGGATTGGCTGCATCCATCAGGTTCACACGGGTGAGATACTCGTTGGAAGACATGATGTTGAGTGCATTCTCGCCAGGTATGTTCATGAAATTGGGCAGTCCAGCTCCAGAACCAACGAAGATGCCTTTGAAGCCTTGAGCTTCAAGTTCATCGATGCTGATGGTCTTTCCTACAATACAGTCGGTTTGGAAGTGGACACCAAGTTTTTTGAGGTTCTCGATCTCTACATCAACAATAGCGTTAGGTAGACGGAATTCGGGAATACCATATTTCAACACACCACCAATCTCGTGGAGGGCTTCGAATACATATACGTCATAGCCTTTCTTGATCATATCGCCAGCAAAGCTGAGGCCTGAAGGACCGGAACCAACAACGGCTACTTTAATTCCGTTGGCAGGTTCTTTCTCGGGAAGAGAGATGTTGCCACTTTCACGCTCATAGTCGGCTGCGAAACGCTCAAGATATCCGATAGCAACAGGCTGTTTACCCATCTTGAGGTGGATACAACGGCTTTCGCACTGTTTTTCCTGAGGACATACACGACCACATACTGCGGGCAGTGCGGATGTGCTCTTCAATACTTTTGCTGCTGCGAGGAATTGTCCGCGTTCGATATTCTTGATGAACGAGGGTATGTTGATGTTGACAGGGCATCCTTCTACACAGGTGGGGTGTGCACAGTCGAGACAACGTTTGGCTTCGGTAAGGGCCATTGCCTTGGTAAGGCCTTGGTTAACCTCTTCGAGACGGGTGGTTGCACGATATACGGGATCCAACTCGGGCATCACTACTCGAGGAATAGCGGTACGCTCGGGAGCTTTCATGCTGGCACGAAGTTCTTTACGCCATTCGGCTTCATGGTCGGTAAGAACACTCAAGGGATCGTTTGTAGGCTCTACATCCATAGGCTCTACTTTCTTGTCGTTGGCCTTGGTTGCAGGGGCTTCTACGGTGTCGAGATGTTCCTGGAAACGTGCCATCGCCTCTTTCTCGAGTGCACTGAAGGTGCCCATTCGCTTGAACATTTCGTCCCAGTCTACTTTGTGACCATCGAATTCGGGTCCGTCAACACATACGAAACGGGTCTTTCCGTCAATGGTTAGGCGGCAGGCACCGCACATACCTGTACCGTCAACCATGATGGTGTTGAGCGATACATCGGTGGGAAGATTGTATTTCTGGGTGAGGAGGCAGCAGAACTTCATCATGATCGGGGGACCGATGGCGAACACCTTATCGATGTGCTCTTGATTGATGAGTTTCTCCATACCTACGGTAACCACACCTTTCTCACCATAGGAACCATCATCGGTCATGATGAGAATCTCGTCACTATTTTTGCGCACTTCGTCCTCAAGAATGATGAGGTCTTTGTTACGGCCAGCTAGTACTGATAGTACTCGGTTGCCAGCTGCTTTGAGCGCTTTGATGATGGGAAGCATGGGTGCTACACCTACACCACCACCGGCACACAAGACGGTGCCGAATTTTTCAATATGGGTGGGATTACCTAGGGGTCCCACCACGTCAGTAACATATTCGCCCTCGTTGAGCTGGCATAGCTTGGTCGAAGAAAGACCAACCGTCTGCACTACAAGGGTAATAGTACCACGTTCGATGTCGGCATCAGCTATAGTGAGGGGTATACGCTCACCTTTCTCACCGATACGGACGATAACGAAGTTGCCTGCTTTGTGGCTTTTGGCGATCAAAGGGGCTTCGATTTCGAGGAGGAACACTTTCTCGGAGAACTGTTCCTTGCGAACAATCTTATTCATCTTTTAGTTTTAGTACGATACAAACAAAGCGTTATAGCCAATGGGCTGCCGTATGTTTTGGCACATACGGACAGCCCATATGGACTAGTTTTTTCTTAAAGACTTAAGGCTTATTTCAAGCGATCTTCTAGACGGGTGCGGATAGCACCAATGAAGTCGGCCGAGTTGACTGCCTTAGGAGTGATGCCTTCCATCAGGTTCACGAGGTCCTTGGTAGCGATACCCTCGTTGAGGGTGTCGAAGCAAGCTGCCTCGAGGTTGTTGGCAAACATCATAAGTTCGCGGTTGCCATCGAGTTCGCCGCGTTTACGCAGAGCACCGCTCCATGCGAAGATGGTAGCCATGGGGTTGGTGGAGGTCTCTTCGCCCTTCAGATATTTGTAGTAGTGGCGGGTAACGGTGCCGTGAGCAGCTTCATACTCGTAGTTGCCATCGGGGCTTACCAGTACGGAGGTCATCATAGCCAACGAACCGAAAGCGGTCGATACCATGTCGCTCATTACATCGCCATCGTAGTTCTTGCAAGCCCAGATGTATCCACCTTTGCTGCGGATTACGCGAGCCACTGCATCATCGATGAGGGTGTAGAAGTATTCCAGACCCAGTTCTTCGAATTTGGCTTTGTATTCTTCGAATACTTCCTCGAAGATAGTGCGGAACTGTGCATCGTATTTCTTCGAGATAGTATCTTTGGTGCTGAACCACAGATCCTGTTTGGTGTCGATAGCGAACTTGAAGCAGCTATGAGCAAACGAACGGATCGATTTGTCGGTGTTGTGCATACCCTGGATAACGCCAGCGCCTTTGAAGTCGTGGATCGTTACCTCTTCGTGCTGACCATTCTGACCGTCGAAGATCAGTTTGGCAGTACCGGGTTCGTTAGCGCGGATTTCAACGCTCTTGTAGACGTCACCATAAGCATGACGAGCGATGGTGATGGGTTTCTCCCAGTTTTTCACTACAGGGTGGATGCTAGGAATGGTGATAGGAGTACGGAAAACAGTACCATCAAGGATGGAACGGATAGTGCCGTTGGGGCTCTTCCACATCTCGTGCAGTTTGTATTCGTCCATACGCTTAGCGTTAGGAGTGATGGTAGCGCATTTTACAGCAACACCATACTTCTTGGTAGCCTCGGCAGCGTCCTTGGTGATCTGGTCGTTAGTCTTATCGCGCATGGGAAGTCCAAGGTCGTAGTATTCGCTCTTCAGATCTACGAAGGGGAGAATCAGTTCGTCCTTGATCATTTTCCACAGAATGCGGGTCATCTCGTCACCATCCATTTCAACCAATGGAGTGGTCATTTTTATTTTTTCCATGATTTGCAAAAAGCTTTTATTATGGTTATAATATTTAAGTTGATTTTTTAAAGATAGATAAGGGCGAGCAGTTTATACTCGCCCTTATTATTTTATTTATTTCTGCGATGCATAATAGTTCATCAAGCAGCCCTCGGTTAGGATGGTGCGTTCATCCTTGGTGAGGTTTTGGAAGAAGAGGTGGATGTCTTTTACACCATTCTTGGTGATGACTTTAGCGTCAATCTCTTCTTTGCCATCAAGGACAGCTTGACGGATGCCGGGAACAAATACATAGTCGCCAACTTCATAGTCGAACTTAGTATCGGGAGCGATGGTGAAGGGCATGATACCCCAGTTGATACAGTTGCTGCGGTAGCGTTTGGTAGCATACTCGTAGCAAATGTTGGCATCGCCACCCAAAACCTTCTGGCAAGAAGCAGCCTGCTCACGAGCAGAACCATCACCAGGTTTGTTTGCGAAGAGGCAAGAACCAAACGAAGTATTCTTAGCATCGGCACCAACCTGTTTCAGTGCGGCAGCTACATTCTCGGGAACATTGCCAGCGCGGCGAGCTAAATCGTCTTTCTGAATACGTTTGCTGATGCCTACGTACTCGGGGCAGCGACGGCTCAAAGCGAACTCGGAGAGTTTGAGAGGATTCGAACGGTAGCTCGAAGTCTCGCCCGAAGGAATGAGTTCGTCTGTAGTAGTGACGGGATCGTGGATGGTAGCAGCAAGCTCGAGGAGCATGTTGTCCTGCATAGCATACATCTTGGGCCAGTCTTTGATGTTGGGACCATAGCGGAGTTCAGCCTTAGGATCTGCTTTGCCATAGCCATTGTAAACACGTTTCTCGTAAACTACGGGATCGTATTCGTAAGGTTTGTGGTTATCAGTATAGTCGATATCGGTAGCTGCGGTGATAATACCACCATTGGCAGCTGTAGCGGCAATAGAACGAGCATCCATCAAAGCTACCATCGAGATCTGACCCTGACCAGGTTTGGAACCCTCGCGGTTGGGGAAGTTACGGGTGGTGTGACGGATGGAGAAGCCGTTGTTCGAGGGAACATCACCAGCACCAAAGCAAGGACCACAGAAAGCGGGCTTGATAGCTACACCAGCCTCAAGCAGTTCTTCTGCGATACCGCTGCGGGTTGCAGCCAAGTATACAGGAACACTTTGAGGATAAGCGGAAGCGGTGAAGTAGTCGTTACCAGTTGATTTGCCTTTAAGGATAGCAGCAGCAGCGCTCAGGTTGTCGTAGGTACCACCAGCGCAACCAGCGATGATACCCTGGTCGGCCATTACTTTACCGTTTTGGATCTTGCTCATCAGATCGATCTCAACTTTGTCACCGAAACGTTTCTTGGTATCGGCCTCAACAGCGCTGAGAATCTTCTCGGGATTTGCCTGCAACTCGTGGATGCTTACAGCATTCGAGGGGTGGTAAGGCAGAGCAATCATACATTCCTGTTTGCTCAAGTCGATAGTGATCATGCTGTCATAATAAGCAATATGACCAGGTTTCAGCTCTTTATAATCCTGAGGACGTTTGTGCATCTCATAGTAATGTTTAACCTCATCGTCAGTAACCCAAATCGAGCTCAGACAGGTGGTTTCGGTGGTCATTACCTCGATACCATTACGGAAGTCAATAGGAAGATTCTTTACACCAGGGCCTGCAAATTCAAGCACTTTGTTCTTTACGAAGCCATTCTCGAAAGTAGCTTTTACCAGCGAGATAGCAACATCGAGAGGACCAACACCCTTGCGAGGAGTGCCTTCCAACCATACCAAAACAACTTCGGGTGCATTGATATCCCAGGTGTTTTTGAGTAGCTGTTTTACCAGCTCACCACCACCTTCACCAACGCCCATATTACCGAGCGAACCGTAGCGGGTGTGGCTATCCGAACCAAGAATCATGTTTCCACATTTGCACATAGCTTCGCGAGCATACTGGTGGATAACGGCTTGATTGGTAGGTACAAAGATACCACCATACTTCTTAGCAGCCGAGAGGCCGAACACGTGGTCGTCTTCGTTGATGGTGCCACCAACAGCGCAGAGCGAGTTGTGGCAGTTGGTCATAGCGTAGGGCAGGGGGAATTCTTTCAGACCGCTGGCACGAGCCGTTTGAATAATACCCACATAGGTGATATCGTGCGACATCATAGCGTCAAAGCGGATGCGCATTTTCTTGCCTTTGCTGCCGTCTACATCGTGGGAGCGCAGGATGCCGTAGGTTATTGTGTTTTCACGTGCTTCATCTGCCGACGGCATTCCAGCAGAATCCTTCACGATTTTTTCTCCGTCGAGGAGGTATACTCCTTCGTTGAAAAGTGTGACCATGTTATATTCTTTTTACAGAGGGTTCGGCGGTTTAAGGATTAATATTATTTGTTTGTCAATCAAAGGCTAACGGCGAACCCATTTAGCCCGTTATCCCTTATTTGACACTGCAAAAGTACAACTTATTTTTGATTTACAAGGTAAAACGGCAAAAAAATATCTTGATACTGTTTATAATTTTGTGTTATTTTGGTTAATTTAATGATAGTGATGCTTTTATTTTTGATTTTTTTTGAAATGAGGGGTCGCTTTTCCCTTGAGGTTTTCGTGTTTCCTAGTCATTGATTTATGGGGTGTTTAGATCATTGTTTTCTCTAAAGACGGAGGAACTGTATGTTGTATGGAGTGAAATCAATGCTTTCGGTTTGTATCGGCGGATATAAAGATGCGTATGAAAGTCATATAGAAGTCTTATAAAAGTCATACAATAAGTATAAAGAATGTTCTTCATTAGTTAGAAAGTTATTTGGACAGTTTATGTAAAGAATGAATCAGACTTGAAGTATGGAAATCTGATGGTTATCTTCTTTGAGTCTTATCCGAGTACGGAAGCCGAGAAAACGGTCAAAGAGAGCATGTCTGCGCTGCCTCCAGGGGAAAGATTTTGGGTGATGAAGCGCTGGTTCATCTGCTGGAGTCCGTACTCCGAGAATTGTTCTAATAGGGCAGCACTCTCTTCTTTAACCTGTCGTGCTCCATTAGCACCAGCACGATGATATATGTTGGTATCTTCGAGAGTGGTCATTATAAGTAGTAGCAATTTATGAAGCACAAAGCGATCATTTCGATGCTGTTGGTAGAAGGGCAGCCACGATTGGAAGAGTTGAGGGTAACCCTCAATAGCACAATCTAGAGCGCCTGGTATTTGGTGCTGAGCCACTACGGCAGCACCATGTGTACCTTTGGGAGTTGGGAATTGGCGTGCCATATTTTGTATTGTAGATTGAAGGTGTTCTGGAGTAACACCATTGTTATTATAATAATGGTGAGATGCTGCACTCACAGCCAGTCCCATAGAGAATAGGGCTCCTTTGTGGGTATTAACACCATGCGTGGCAGTAAGCATAGTTTTTTCGGCTTCAATGCCAGCTGATTGTAATTGTTTTAGGGATGGAAGTGTATCGCAATAAGCCTCTACTGCCAACTGAACAAAATAGGGGTGAAGTGCTTTGATGCTACGACACATCATGCGATAATCCATATCGTTATGGGCACCACTATCGTGTTGGTCTACCAATCCGGGCTTGGGTGTTGTATCAAGTTCTTGTTGTAGGGCTTGTGTGGCAAGATGTCCTATTAAATAGGGGATAGTAGAGGGATATGCCATAGTGGCAGCTGATTGAAGACTGCCTCGTTGAAGTGCTTTTCGCAATGCTGATGCGCTGATAATGGTTCCCTCTTCGAGTTGACAACGCTCTATCTGTATGATATCGATACCCTTGGAAGGAAGTATTTTATGCATCAGTTCATTGTAGCGTCGTGTAAGGGCGTCGGTAGGTTCGCTGCCAACAAAACGGACGCTGCTCTGTAGTGCAGGGGCTATATGGGTTGCAAACAAATCAAGGTCGAGTGTTATGTGAGTATCGGCTGCATCGTCAAGATTTTTTAGGAAATAGGTAGGGAATGTGAATTGTGAGATGCTATATTCACTTCCCTCAAGAACGTGAACATTCTGTAAATCTGCTGTACCTGCCTCGATCATTGATTTTCGTTCTTTATAACAAAAAATGGAGGCATCCTCACGTACAGGGATAATAAAGAGGTGGTCTACTTGGCGAGATGCTTGTTCAATTAAGTATCGATGACCTCGAGTGAATGGGTTACAGTTCATTACAATCACACCTCGTCGACCTTCACCTCCTTGTTGTGCTAGATACTGCTTATAGCTTTCGATGTTCCTTAGATCGTTCTCCATCAAGATAGCCTGAGGTGCAGATGCCAAAAGGTGGAAGCCCAACGATGAGAAGATGTCTCGGTTGGAGGGCTTGGTGAAGACTTTTACCGAACGGTGGCCTTGCTGCATGGCTAGGTTGATGAGGTGAGATATTAACCGTGTACTCATACCAGTATCGCGTAATTGCTCCGATACGGCAATGCATTTCAGTAGGTTGCCTTTCATACCTCCACAGGCTAACATTTCATCGCTATCGAGGGGATAGATGGCGGCTAAATAGTCCACATCGTCTAATCGCAATCCATTTTGAGCCAAGAAATCGATGGCACGCTGACGCGATGATTTTATGCTGATAGGAACTTGCCGGAGGTCGTATTCGGTATACATCTAATTGAAGTCTTAAGTTAGTGGTTGTGAATTATGATTGATGGGAACTTTGATATGAAGCAATTAACTGCTTTATAAAGACATGAATCTCATCCTGTGTATGGGTGAAATTGCGCATGCAATAGCGTGCTTCTCTATCGCATAGAAGGCATTTTCGAGGTTGGTGCCCTACTTCGGTGCGACTAATGGGAATACCATTTGGGGCTATGACATCGATATCGAAAAGACGTCCCAAAGGATGTGTGTCTTCAATCTGACAGGTCATTTCTTTGCAAGTTTTAGCATCAAGTTCTGTTAGTACATATGCCTCGTATCCAGTCTCAAGATCTTTCTCTTCCCAGTACTCAATATGTTGGTCAAGAAGTTGTTTGAGGGCTTCAACAGCGGCATGGGCAACGGTCAGTGTTTCTGGGTTGCGTTTTTCATTACCAGGCATAACAACTGTAAGGCAAACCAGCGTTGAAGAGGGATGGTTTTTCATTAGGTTGTGTTGGTGCTGGGCTCGGGCATCACGACTTTCAAGTAGCATTTCGAGAGTTATTGTCATAGCCAAGTTCTTTGGATGAGTATTGTGATAAGATGATATTTCGTTTATTAACAGAGCACTAAAAACGACGGACTACGGTCCACACGGTCCGTAGTCCGCCATTGTATATTATCTATATAAAACCGTTGCTGTCTTGGCGATGAGTATCATCGGAGAAAGGCTTCGCGGTTTGTTAGACAACAGTTAGGCTTTGATGTTTTTGATCACATCCATAACAGAACCGTCGCGGTTCATCACGATACCGACAACCTTGTCGCCGAAGGGCAGAGGATCAGGTTTTCCAATAACACTGTTGGCACGATCGCGAAGGGCGTGAATGTCAACCACATTGAGGCCTGCAGCCTTAAGTCGTTCTGCAATTTCGGGACGATCGGGGTTAACAGCGATACCATATTCGGTAACAACAACATCAACAGTGCTACCCGGAGTGATGAGCGTAGTAACTTCGTCAACAACGCAGGGGATACGACCACGGAGCAGAGGGCATACAACGATCGAGATACCGCTATCTGCTGCAGTGTCGGGGTGACCACCGATGGCACCACGGATAATACCATCGCTACCAACGAGGACGTTGACGTTGAAGTTAACATCGACTTCGAGGGCAGAGAGGATTACGATATCGAGGAAGTGGGTTGCAGAACTAGGATCATCAGCGCTAGCATAACCGATAGCTGATACTTCGCGGTGGTTGGGGTTCTTCTTAAGGCTTTCAGCAGCAGCACGGTCGAACGACTGTACATCGATCAGACGATCGATAAGTCCTTCTTCATGCAGTTTTACCATATGAGCAGTAATACCGCCCAAAGCGAAGGAAGCCTTGATGCCCTGTTGGATCATGTTCTCACGGATATATTTAACAACGGCAAGCGAAGCACCACCTGAACCCGTCTGGATGGAGAAGCCATCGTTGAAATAACCACTGTTGATAACAACTTTAGCAGCCTCTTTTGCAAGGAGGATATCGCGAGGATTTTTGGTGTCGCGGATGGCACCCGAAGAGATCTTCGAAGAATCGCCAACGCTATCGCATACTACTACATAATCAACCTGATGCTCCGAGATGGCGCTAGGAGTGTTGGGGTAGTCAACTAAGTCGTCGGTTAAAACAACAACCTTGTCGGCTTTTTGTGCATCAGGAATAGCATAACCAAGTGATCCACAGATTGATTTAGCGTTTTCGCTACGGGAGAATCCGAGGGCATTGCCCAGAGGATCGGACGAGGAAGCACCAATAAATGCTACGTCAATATGGAGGTCGCCATTAGCGATAGCGCTACCACGACCACCGTGCGAACGGAACACAACAGGTTTCTCCATCAGACCGCGAGAGATAGCATCGGCTAATTTGCCACGCATACCCGAGGTGGAGATACTGGTGATGACACCATTCTTAATGTGTTCGATCAGCGGTTCGTGTACGTCCTGAAGCGACGAAGCAGCCAATGAGAGGTTCTTGAAGCCCATTTCAGCTAGTTTGTCGACAACCATGTTGACAACCTTGTCACCGCCACGGAAGTGGTGGTGGAACGAAATGGTCATACCATCTTTCATTCCGCAGTTGCGGATAGCTTCTTCAAGAGAAACTACTTTGGGACTCTCTTTTTTAAAGTCGGCACGACGGATACCAGCCTTGCTGGTGTTATTCTTATAGGTATCTTTACCCATATCGGCAGCAGCCTTCTTGATGAGGTCTGCACGTTCTTTGATGCTACTCATTATAAATCCTCCTTCTTTAATACACCTGACGCAATAGCCAGTTCGATTGTACGTTGAGCGCGGATCACCACAGGGCGGTCCACCATTTTACCGTTAACGGCGATTACACCGCTACCTTTGGCTTCGGCTTCCTTGATGGCAGCGATAACGGCTTTAGCCTTCTCGATAGCCTTCTCGGTGGGAGTGAATACCTCGTTGATAATCTCAATCTGACGGGGGTTGATGATCGATTTACCATCAAAGCCTAGACGATGGATCAGTTCAACCTCTTTGCGGAAGGTTTCCATATCGTTCAGGTTCGAGTAAACGGTGTCGAGTGCATCGATACCGGCAGCACGAGCAGCTACGACGATGGTTTCACGAGCTAGGAGCAGTTCATCGCCAGAGGGGGTACGCTGAGCTTTCAGGTTAGCACAGTAGTCTTCAGCACCAAGAGCGATACCCATCATACGTTTGGATGCGGTAGCGATAGCATAGGCATTGATGATACCTTTGGTGCTCTCGATAGCAGCCATGATTTGGGTGCGACCCAAGCAGCCGAGTTCTTTCTCTACTTTTTCAATTTCCTGTTCAAGTTCAACGACCTCTTCGGCCGTCTCAGTCTTAGGCATACGGATTACTTGGACACCGGCTTTAACAACGGCTTCCACGTCCTTCTTACCATAAGGAGTGTTGAGGGGGTTAATACGGACCACCATTTCGGTGTTGCCGTAATCTATGGTCTTCAAAGCGTTGTGAACCAACAGGCGGGCAGCGTCTTTCTCTGCCATGGTCACAGAGTCTTCCAGGTCCAGCATGATGCTATCGGGGCCATAAATGAAGGCATCCGACATCATAGCAGGGTTGTTGCCCGGAACAAACATCATTGTTCTTCTCAGTCTTTGCATGATATCTTAAGGGTTAATTGTTTTTACTTTTTGTTTTTGTTTGCGTAGGCTGGTATGATTGTATTTATTTGTATGCAATATAGATAGCCATCGCTTAAGGTTGAATTATTTCCAAACGTCTACACCTGTAGCGCGAACAGCTGCTGCGGTAGCACGAGCACGGATGGTGCAGTCCAAAGCACCTTTATCGACAGCTTTTACAGCTGCATCGGTGATGCCACGCTCAGTGAGCGTTTCGGTGATGACTTTTCTAATCTGGTTGCCAAATTGGTACTCGACACTGCTGTCCAGTTCGATTTGGAGACCCTTTTGGTTTGTCGGAGCAATCTGAATCATGATGTCACCCGATTCCAAGGTACCAGCAAATGCTTCTTTTAGTTCCATTTTGTAAATTTTTTTATTTATATTTTATAACATATTTTATTATTAAACAGAGCGTAGCAACAATGCTGAAGCATTAAAGCCTCTCTGTTTCAAACTGCAAAGGTATACAAAAAAAACAATTCGGTGACTGTTTTTCAAGAAAATATTTTCTTATTCTTCGAATTTTTGCTTTTTCTTGTTGAAGAATGATTGGTATCGAAAAAACTGTGTGCAATAAAAATAATATGATACCTATTTAATATGTGGTAGAGGGTTTGCTTTCAATAAATGGTAGAGGGTTCATAAATCGCTGATATGGGATAATGATTTCTCATGTTATATTCGATAACTATGTGAAGGAATGAATTTTCTACAGTTGAAGGAGGTATCTTAGAACTACGCGAAATAATAAGTTTTCCCTTTGTTATTCATCGATAGCATGGCCTGTGGATGTATAAGCACGCCAACGTGACATACAGTTTTCCATATCGGAGGGTAGAGGCGATTCAAAATGGAGATGCTTGTGAGTAGAGGGATGATCAAAACCAAGAACAGCAGCATGCAATGCTTGACGAGGTAGTATCTGAAAACAATTATTCACAAACTGTCGGTATTTCGAGAAGGTAGTTCCACGTAGGATTTGGTCGCCACCATAGGTCTCATCGTTGAAGAGGGGATGACCAGTATACCGCATATGAGCGCGTATTTGGTGGGTGCGTCCTGTTTCTAGAATACAATCAACCCATGTAACATATCCAAAACGTTCGTGTACTTGCCAATGGGTAACAGCATGTTTTCCGTAATCGCCTTCAGGGAAAACCGACATTACACGTCGATCCTTCAAACTACGTCCGATATTACCTTCGATAGTACCACTATCCTCATCGAAATCACCCCATACCAATGCGAAATACTTTCGTTCAATAGTATGATAGAAGAATTGATCAGCCAAAGCAGCCTGAGCCTCTTCGTTTTTAGCAACGAGGAGTAAACCTGAAGTGTTTTTATCGATACGATGGCAAAGATAAGGACTAACCAGATTGCCCTTAGAATCCTTTTTTCCGTTCAAATAATATAGGAGACCATTAAGCAGAGTGCCTGTAAAATTGCCTACACCAGGGTGAACTACCAATCCTGCAGGTTTGTCAACAACCAAAACATCATAGTCCTCATACACAATATTGAGGGGGATGGGTTCGGGCAATAATTCTATATGTTGTACTGGCTGAGGAAGAAGAATAGTAATCGTCTCAAGTGGATGAACACGATGATTCGATTTCACAGGCTTGTCGTTAACACGAATACATCCAGCCTTGGCAGCAGCCTGAATTTTGTTGCGACTAACGTTAGCAATATGACTTTGAAGATATTTGTCGATACGCAGCAATTCTTGACCTCGATCTACAACGATACGATGATGCTCAAAAAGGGAGTCGTCAGTATCGGTAGTTGTAGGATTGAGAATTTCGGGTGTTTCTTCCATGACTGTTGTGTATTTATTAGGTGGCAAGGGATTATTTGACAATGAATTTCTTAGCGGTTGAAATGCCTGTATTTGCGTCTGTTATACGCATTAAGTATAGTCCTGAAGGCCATTCGTTAAGCGAAAGGGTAGGGGAGTAAGGCCCTTGCCAAATGAGTCTGCCTGTATGATTGTAAATTTGAATCGATGTGTGTTCTGATATTTCGGAGCACTCTATATTGAGTACACTTGTGGCAGGATTGGGGTAGAGTGTAATGCTTGGGTTGGTGACCGATAACTGTTCGATACCTACCAATGCAGACGATCCGAAGCAAGGTCGCATGGTTAAGCATCCACCAAGAATACTTGTTTGCCAGTTGGCAGTAGTACGATAGCAAATATCATTCCTCCGGTCGTTGCTCCGGTCAAATCCTATATTGAGGTAGGTAGTTCCCAATTGTTCTATTCCGATAAAGACACTATCGGAGATTACCAAAGGCGATGCGAGAAGGTAACGGATAAAACCGTTGGAACGAACCTCGTTGAAGTTGATACGTTGTTTAATTTCATCTCGATAAATAAGAGCTCCAGGCAAAGAATCGTTGCCCTCCCAAATGCTCAGATAGAAGGCTAACCCCGCATTCTCTTCATTGCGGGTGTGGTTGAAGAGCATATCGATTGCGGTTAGTGTATCGGGTTGGTTCAGGATGAATCGATAGGCTAAATAGCTGCGGCTACTAGTTGTAACAAGGCCATAGCCATTCTCTGGAACTCCATCATCGTATGCAAAATAGTTAGAGAAATGTTGATAGAAGATAGTGGTATCGTTGCCTACGTGATTGTCGCCTGAATTACCCTCTTTTACAACGTGAACAATGCGAAACGATTGAGTGTCAGCACTAGTCGGGAAGGCAAAATTAATGGATGGATGGGCATGAGCCGAAGCGGTTTGATAGGAACCAGTATTGGGGAAGGAAACACAGTTGTCGTATCCGCCATCATATTGGTCGATGGCTTGATTATTGGCATCGTAGACGTGATAGAAATAGTGAGTTGAGAGGGTTGAATTATAAAGATTACTGATGGTAATATCCATATGGTTAGCCATATCGGACGGACGGTATTGCCAAGCAGGCATAGTATAGTAGCGCTCTAGCATCCTAGGAGCACGTTGCACAAAAGCTACATCGCGGAACGAATTACGGTCGTTTTGACGACGGCCATGCGAGAGATAGATATAGTCGAGGTTCCATTGATCGCAATTGCCCACCATACCAGGTTTGGCATTGTCGTCAAGACTGCAGTAGTTTCTGAATCGGAATTGGAAACGACGATGGAAAAACGAGGGATCTGTAATAGCAATAGTTACATACTGCCAAGTGCTGTGAGTGGAATCGTAAGTGGAATCATTCTTTGGACCGTCAATAGCCCAGACTTGTCGCCACTGTTCTCCGTCAAAGAGTTCTAGTATTAGCGAATCGCCAGGATTGGGACTATCACCCAATCGTTCCCAAAGAGGACCTGTACCACCACCAGGAAGATAGTAAAAACTAAGGTAAACAGAATCGGAGGGCAAGAGTTTTTGGCGAGTGGGACTAATTAGCGAGTCGAGGCGCACAATCTGCGATGCTAATGTATCGCCACTGAACAGACTACTGGTGGCGGTTGCATGGAGCGCCCCGTTGCCATTCAGGGCATCGAGGGTAATTACACCTATAGTAGGGGGAAAGAGTGCATAGTCGCAGTTCACAAACGCATCGCGGGTAAGCCATTTGCGAGGATTCGGTTGTCCTGTATAATTAGAAAAATCATCGAAGAAAGGTAACTGTAGCACTGCAGTATCGTTTCCTTTGGTCTGATTGAGAGCTCTCCAATAGGCGCTCCCTAAAGGAGCAAGAGCCTCCTCTTGTGCCCAAAGATGCGGAACATAGCAGAGTAGTGCAATCAGTAGTATGGCCAGTTTCTTCATTGATTTGTATTATGAGTTATTTAGAACGTTTGTGGCGCATAGGAAAGCGGTTTGTTACCATTCGATTTCAGAGTATCCAGTTCCGTCATCGTTGGATCGACGTTGCAATCTGTTTTCAGGCGATACTTCATCGTCCGATTCCTCTGGTTCGGGACGGACAATTTTGGAGGAATCAACCTTGAATTCGCGAGCTAATTTGGCACCATCCACTTTGTCGGAACTCTCATACCATATCTCAATCTCAGTACCATAAGGATATTGGTTGATACCGTTAAATTCAGGTTCTGTGCGAACCACGATGGCGCGATTGCGTTCGGTGATACCGCGTAGATGTTCGCGACCTATATTGAGCATAGCGCGGTGGATATCGCGACGAGCATCAATGCTGTTTTTTCCTATTACAAAAGGTACATTGGCGGTATTGTCAGCTCGCATAGCAATAGTAAGATCGATGAGGGCACCAGGATCGAGTCGTTCACCCTCTTGTACTTCGTATCCTTTGTAGGTGCGATTGAGTACAGCACCAGCTACCGATTCATCAACACGGAAATATAGTTTTCCCAAAAGTCCCTCTTTCTCGAGGGTGGAAATAGCAATTGTTGCGGTGTTCGAAACATGAGGCATTGTAGGTGCTTCGGCACTATAGGAGGAGATGGTAACGTAGACTTTGCGTCCGGGTTTGATACGGGTTCCTGCTTTTGGATCTTGCATCAAAATGGTGCCACCAGGATCGCCCGATTGGAAGATTGAATCTATCACCACATAGCGTAAGCCATTAGAGTTATCGTTCTGAGCCTCTTCAATGTTGAGACCCATCACATCGGGCATTTCGCACACATCACCGTGACGACCGTATAACTTCAATCCAAGGAAAATAAGTATAATGATTACCACCGATACTGCTAGCATCAGTATGAGGTGTTTCAATATGGGATGCTCTTCAAAAAATTTTACTGTATCCATTATAGTATTCTTATAATTAACGTTGTTAACGACGAAATTGGTTTTCTATTGTGTGAGGTGTCTGTAAAATATTACTATCGTTATGATAGCTGTTGCTTATTGCTCTAAGCTGTATCGTCCGATGCCAACCAAACGATCGCCCCTATCGCCAGGTTGACGAAGGTAAACCATTGTGGTATAGGTGTTGGGAGTTTCGTAATGATCTCCCTCGACAGTAGAGGTCTCGCCCTCTGATGCTCCTTTTGGGAGAAAAACAATCTGATAAGCATAGTAGCCCTGTTTGAGGTGGAGTCGTTTGGTATAAGCATGATATTGGAGGTTGTAATCCATGCGGCTGTCCTCGTTGAGTTGCCATTGAGTGAGGTCGCCAACAATATAGAAATGGCCGTCTATACGGGGCTGAATCATTGGTAGTGAGAAGTTTACCCACACATAGTCGGCCTCGATATTGGGATCGCGCCTATCCACCACATTAATCCTCATGCCTCCATTTAGGCTTTGGTTGTAGAGATAGTTTTTGCGACTACGATCCTCTTCGGGACGAAGAAAAGCAAACGTCTCGCCACCATAAGAATCGTAACGCTGTACGTTATAAAGTTGTGCATGAAGGTCGCTGATATCGAAAAAACGAAAACAGTTGCCTCCATGAAATACGTTAGCTTCGCGCCAATGGTATGTAAGACCGTCACTGTTATACCCAGTAAAAGGGAGTGTTCGCCTTAAATCGGTACGACCATTCTGTTGAACAATCACTTGTAGGTATTGTGGCTGTAACATAAGCGAAGCCTTATCACGTTGGGCAATCGTGATATCTACCTGTTGGTCGCAACGCAAATTGCCTGATGCTACAGTGGTTTTTCCAATATTGGCGCTAACCGATACCAGATCCTCGTACACCATGAATCTACGAGTAAGGATCGTACTATCGGGATTATCGTCCAACACCACTCGCAACTCGTAATTGCCCGAGGCGGTAAAGGTGCTATAATGGGAGGGAATAAGTTGATAATAATGGACATACATCTGCATGGTGTTGAAAGCGATATCGTAATTATCGATAGTTCCTTCTTCAAAACCATTCATGTAATCGATAGGTTCCATTTCATCCCTATTCCATTGAGCATCACAGTGGGAGATGATGTATCGGTAGTTCTGTATGTCATCGCCAAATTCATCGAAACGAAGCATCATCTGTTCGTTACTACCCATACGCAGAATAGGAGGATCAAGCAAGGCGGTAGTCTTGTTGAGCAGTACCGTCTTGATATCGCGACACCAAATAGAATCTTTTACCGCTTGAGCATTGACGGCAAAAGGGAATAGGAGCAGTATGGATAAGAGGATGTATTTCATTTCAAAATGCAAAGATACAAGAATTATTTTATTATAAAACCGAAAGAAGTAAAAAAAAATGTATCTTTGCAAACCAAAATCGATTATCAAGATGCAGCTAGACCCTGACAACCATAAGAATACGAATCGTCAAGAGACGGAAAAAAGAACATCCCCATTGCAGTACGGCAATCAGGAAAAGAAAAACGTTTATATTGAAACGTATGGTTGCCAAATGAATTTTGCCGATAGCGAAATCTTTGGGTCTATCTTACTCAAGGAAGGTTACACTATGGTCAACGAGGTTGGCCTAAGCGACTATGTACTCATCAATACTTGTGCTATTCGTGATAATGCCGAACAGCGCATTCGCAAACGCCTACGCGAACTGCGAGCCGTTCAGCGTCAACGCCCTTGGATGCGAGTGGGTATTCTTGGATGTATGGCCGAGCGACTCAAGACGCAGTTGCTTGAAGAGGAGGAGAATGTCTCCTTTGTGGTAGGCCCTGATGCTTATCGCAAACTGCCCAACATCATGTCGCGTGTTCGTGGAGGCGACAAAGTTGCCGCTACCGAATTGAGCAATGATGAGACATACGATGATATTGAGCCTGTTCGCCTAAACGGCAACGGTATCAGCGCATATATCTCCATCATGCGTGGTTGTCAGAATTACTGTGCTTACTGTGTGGTGCCCTATACTCGAGGTTTGGAGCGAAGCCGCAATCCGCAAACCATCGTTGATGAGGCACGCTACCTTTTCAACGAAGGCTATAAAGAGATTACCCTTTTAGGACAGAATGTTAACTCCTATCGATGGGAGCAGAATGGAACCAAAGTTGGATTCCCCGAATTGATGGCTATGGTGGCCGAAATCAGTCCTAGCATGAGAGTCCGTTTTGCTACATCCCATCCCAAGGATCTTTCAGACGATCTACTTCATACGATGGCTCGCTACGATAATATTTGCAAGAGCATCCATCTGCCCGTACAATCGGGAAGCGAGCGTATGTTGAAGTTGATGAATCGCAAATATACCCCTCAGTGGTACCTCAACCGTATTGAAGCTATACGTACTATTTTGCCTACATGCAGTATTTCTACCGATGTGATAGCAGGATTCTGCACCGAAACCGAAGAGGATCATCAAGCTACCCTCGAAATGTTCCGTACTGTGCGCTACGATAGCGCCTTTATGTTCAAGTTCTCGATGCGTCCCAATACCTTTGCAGCTCGCCATATGGAGGACGATATTCCTGAAGAGGTGAAGATTCGTCGATTGGAAGAAATCATCGCTCTGCAAAACCAACTCTCGCTCGAAAATAACCAAAAGTGCATCGGACAAACCTTCGAAGTATTGGTCGAAGGAGCCTCGCATCGTTCTAAAGAGCAACTCTTTGGCCGTACCAGTCAGAACAAAGTTATCGTCTTTGATCGAGGCAACCATCAGCCTGGTGAATACCTGATGCTTAAAGTTACGGAGTGTACCTCAGCTACCCTCAAAGGTGTAGTGGTGGATTAGAAATAGTTCAACACAATATCTCTATAGATTCTTTTCCCATTATCGAGTGAAAATAGAGAATTCAAACCTAAGACTCACTTAACTCTAACTCAAATCTTACCTCCAACGGATCTCATAAATAAGTTTATCATCGCCTTTATAGGGTGATGAAAAAAGAATTGCTTATCTTTTAACTAGACAAAAAATTATAGGAAGGGTTCTAGGAAATCGATTGCTATTAGCAGCAAGGCAAGATATATGAGTAAACAAAATATGTATCGAAATCGTTGAATATTAGAAGATTCCAAGAACGTGTGCTTGTTGCTCTAGCGTTTGGCGTACCGAAGGATGGGCAATGCTTATCAGCATACGGGCACGTTCGTGGATTGGTTTTCCAAAAAGATTAACGCGACCCTGTTCGGTAATCACCCAATGCACACAAGTGCGAGGTGTAACTACACCAGCACCAAGGGTGAGTTGGGGAACAATCTTGCTGATGCCTTTCCCTGTAATCGAGGGCATAGCGATGATAGGTTTACCTCCTTCGCTATAGGCAGCACCTAGCATAAAATCGAGTTGTCCACCACTTCCTGAATAGATACGGCTGCCAAACGAATCGGAACAAACCTGTCCCGTAAGGTCTATCTGGATAGCACTATTGAGGGCAATCACATTAGGATTCTGTGCTATCACCATCGGGCTATTGGTGTAGGAAATATCGCGAACCATTACCGATTCATTGCGATGCACATATCTGTATAAATCGGATGATCCCTTCAAGAACGAAGCTACATGTTTTCCGATATCAATCTTTTTACAGCTACCATCAATTACACCACTCTCAATAAGGGGAATAGCTCCATCCGAGAACATCTCGCTATGAATACCTAGATGTTTGCGATCGCCCAAAATGGCCATCACAGCGTTGGGAATACGACCTATACCCATTTGAAGGGTGGCCCCATCCTCAATCAATTCAGCAGCATGACGACCTATAGCGCGATCTACATCGGTAAGTTCTGGATAGCCAGCAGCATATAAGGGCTCATCGAAACGGGTAAGTGCGGTAATCTTGCTTAGTGGCAATCGAGTGTCGCCATAAGTGTAGGGCATATAGCTGTTCACCTGAGCAATTACATATCGTGCTTGTGCTATAGCATCCCAAGCACAATCAACCGAAGTGCCAAGAGAGACATAACCCTCCTCGTCAGGTTCGCTCACCATCAGCAACACACCATCCACTCGTTGGGCACCTGTGCGTATCATTTTTCCAGTATCGGAAAGACTTACTGGAATATAGTCGGCTTGGCCACTATCGTTAGCTGCTCGCGAATTGGCCCCAACAAAGATAGCATCGAGATGGAAATGATCCTTATGTTCGGGTGCCGCATATCCAGCATAACCCTCAGTGTGAAGATGAATCATATTGACATCGTGCAGTTCATTGCGTTCGCCTCGAGCCACAAGAGCTCGCAACAGTTGTTGAGGCGATGCTGCCACACAAGGCCAGTATAGATGGTCGCCCGATTGTACTAGTTGTATAGCTTCTTCGATAGGAATATAATGGGGAGCAGTCATTGGGGTTGAACTTTTATGTGTTTACATTCAAGGATGATGAGTTCTTTTTATGGGAGAGGGCTAATTGGATGAATCGTTATTGTGATCAGTGCTTTTCTCCTCATCTGGAAGGGGCACTTGCTGGAATCTACGTTGACGTTGGCGCCAACGTTCGCGAGCATATTGCTGCATGTCGGTCACCTCATCGCTCTCATCGATAATCTCCAAGCCAAAAATGGTCTCGATGATATCTTCCATCGTAAGGATGCCCTGAAATGAACCATATTCATCAATAATCATCGCTATCTGCTCTTTGTGTTGCAAAAGCGATTCCCATATCTCGCTGATTGACTGCTCTTCGTTGAAGAAAGGCACATCGCGACGAAGAGTTCCGAGGGTATCGTTCCATCGGTCTTCAGCCAACGATTCAAGCACTTCGCTGCGAAGCACATAACCCGTAATAATATCGGCTGTTTCGTTATATACGGGAATACGGCTAAAGTGGGAGAATAGTTCTTCGCGATAGAAATCGCGTAGAGTCATCCCTTCATCGGCTATAGCAGCAACCACTCGAGGGGTCATCACATCGCAAGCCTGAATATTATCGAGTTTAAATACGTTTTGAATAATCTTGTTCTCGCTCTCTTCGATCACCCCCTCATCTTCGCCTACATTGGCCATAGCCGACACCTCTTCGCGACTCACGGTAGTCTCCTCTTCATCGTTTTTGGTGAAGGTTCTACTCATTAGGTTGATAAGCCAAACGAAGGGATACATTATAATGATGAGTATCCGGATAGATTTGGCGGTAAATCCCATCAGTTTCTTGTAATTTGTTGTACCAATGGTTTTGGGTATAATCTCACTGAAAATAAGTACCATCAAGGTGAAGATACCAGAGATAAGACCAAACCATTTGTCACCAAATACTGCCGTAACCTGAAAACCAACACCCGAGGAACCAACAGTGTTGGCAATAGTGTTGAGCGAAAGAATAGCTGCGAGTGGTCGGTCAGTATCAATCTTGTACTTCCTCATTAGGGAGGCCGGCTTAAACCCCTCTTCTTCTCGCATAGTGATGTAAGAGATGGGGGTCGACATCAGCGAAGACTCCAAGATGGAGCACAAAAACGAGATGCCTAATGCCGAAAGGGCAAATATCAAAAGTAGCGTCATGCTTATTTATTTCAAAAAAAGGTTTTGCAAAAATACATATTATTTTTGAATCCACAATAAAAAGGAATTATCTCGACCATTTTGTATTGAATTATAATGAACAAAACCAGCATTATAGGTTTCGATTGTATTTGTTAATCAGATTCCTTTTGTTGGGCGCTTTCGGGGGGACGATATATCACAATCGACTCTTTTTGATCAAAATATTCAATCAGTTCGCGATAAAAACGGTGACGCGAAAGGGTAGTGGTGTTGCCTATAATAATCAGTTTCATACGTGCTCGAGTCATAGCCACATTCATACGTCGCAAATCGTTCAGAAAGCCAATCGAACCCTTATCGTTATCGCGTACCATGCTGAGAATGATGACATCACATTCTTGTCCCTGAAACCCATCCACAGTATTTACCCGTATCTGTCGACGCAGTGCTTTGAAGAATGGTTGTCGTTTTAGTAGTTTCCGTAGTAGTCGTACTTGGGCTTTATAGGGAGAAATGATGCCAAAGTCAACACGATCGTTTAAGATGCGTTCCTTCCCTATGAGGTCGATATAATCGCGTAGGGTGTGGATAAGCAGTTGGGCTTCACGACTATTGAGTGTACTGAGCGACTGACTGTTGCGTCGCTCTCCAAAGTCGCTTTGCGAGGTGTCTATCCAAGTGAGAGGCGTATCCATCATCGATACTAGGCGTTGGGCTACTTCGGGTGCTGCCTTAAGATTTCCACCATAGAACCAACGCGATGAGAACTGCATGATATCGCTATGCATTCGATACTGTGTGTCGAGCAGCGTGACACATTGAGGCTGATTGCGTACCACTTTCTGCATGAGTGTCTCTCCTAATCCTCCGCGTGCAGCCTCGATGCTTTGGATGGTAGGAGGTAGCTGTTGATGATCGCCACTGAACACCACACGATCGCTTTTCAGGATTGCTGCCCAACAAGCAGGCTCCAATCCTTGTGCTGCTTCATCGATAAATAGCGTAGAGAAATGTCTATGATCCAACACCCTATAATGACTACCTATGAGGGTACAAGCTACAACACGTGCATGATGGAAGATATCGTTGTTGATACGGATTTCCAACTCATTGCAGCGTTGCATCAGTTTCTCTCGATTGGATGGTTTCTCCTTCTGATGCAGCAATTTGCGGATATTCCACAGTTCGTTATAATTGGGATGAGCTGCATAGCGCCGTTCGTAGCTGCATTCTAACATCTCATCGCTCATACGTAGCGGATTGCCTACTCTCAGTACCGCTACTCCTCGCCGCATCAATTGTTCGCTAATCCAATCAACGGCTGCATTGCTTGGTGCTGCTACCATTACTTGCGTCTCTCGTTGTAGTGTCTCGATGATAGCCTCAATTAGAGTAGTTGTTTTCCCTGTTCCTGGAGGTCCGTGCACGATAGCTACATCTTTGGCCTCCACAACCTTCTGTACTGCAGTTTGCTGACTGAGGTTGAGCCAAGGAAGGAATATTTGGGGCATAGAGCGGAAAGAGGCTTTTTCTTTTCCAACAAGTACTTCGCGGAGGTGAATGAAATGGGTATTATCTGAAGATATTGCTTGGGTGAGCGCCTCGTCCATTACGCGGAAGGAGGTATCGTCTAAGCACGTTTTTACTCCAAGCAATCGGTGGTCGGCATGATCGTGTAGCGCCTTGAGGGCGTTTCGGTTAGGTAAGGCTATCCGCATAAACCCTTCGCCTACACGATCAACGAGTGCTTGAAATGCCAATTCTTTTAGTCGATTGCCACTTGATGAGGGAACCCCATCAATCCATTCCACATGGGGATCCATCATATAAAAGAAGGTCACAGGATGGCCGGGTTCGAAATCGGTGTCAGTTTCATCGCTATCGTAATCGAAACTGATGTCAACTACCAGTTGATCAAGGGCGTTGTACTCGTTGCTCCCGAGAGAGATAGGATAGCGGCAGTTGCTATCGTTTACCTTACCAGCAAAATGATCAAGTAGCAGTGAGCGCTCGTAGGCATCGCGTTCGTAGAGATACTCTTGTTTAAGAAGTTCTTTCTGTCGTATCAGAGCTGCTTGACCTAGAGTAGCCATTTTTTTATTGGGAGATTAAAGGGAACACAAAATTGAAGCTTCGCCTGAGGAATTGACAGTAAGAGAGGCGTTGCTACCCAGTGGGAGTGCTCTGTTTTCTGTACCTATATGACCAAAAGGACAATTCATCACCACAGGATAGTGGTACTCTTTTACCGCATCCCACACAATCTCTTCTGCAGTGTAACCGAAAGGAATTGTGTTATCGTGCATATCACTCATAGCCCCTACTATCAGTCCTTGTAGATGAGCTAGTTTCCCAGCCCGTTTGAGCGCCATCATCATTCGGTCAATATGATATAGGTATTCATCTAAATCCTCAATAAAAAGAATGGTATTATCGGTATTGATGTCCGATGGAGATGCCAACTGACTGTATAGCATTGAGAGATTGCCCCCTACGATAGCTCCTTGCGCATTACCTGCGCGAAACAGTTTTCTGTCTCCTAGCTGCTTATATTCAACCTTACCGTCGAAAAGGAGTTGATGGAGCGATGCTAAGGCAGGATAATCTACTTGCAAAGCATCAGCAGGGATGTTGATGGGCATAATGCCGTGAATGGAAGCTACTTGCATTTGGCGCAAGGTAGAGTGCAGAACAGTAACATCGCTATAACCGATAATCCATTTAGGGTGTTGGAGAAAGCGCTCCCAATGGATCGTATCAACCATACGTACAGTACCATAACCTCCTCGGGCACAGAAGATAGCCTTCACCTCGGGATTGTCGAGTAGTTGCTGAATCATAGTGGTTCTATGAGCATCGCTACCAGCCATTTGGTGCTGTTCGGCATAAAGTCCATCGGGAACAATCACGCGAAGTCCCCACGATTGGAGCAGAGCTTTAGCGGGTGCCATTTCGTAAGCACTCACTTTTCGGGCAGTAGCGGTGATGGCTACTAGGTCGCCTTCTTTCAGGCAAGGGGGTATGATGGTCTGTTTCATATTCGATGCGATTGGTTTAGGTGCTTTCTATTTCGTGAAGTCTCCAGCGGCATTTCTCCATATCTACCTTTTCTCCAACAAAGGATACCCCTTCTGCTTCGAGCAACTCGCGTTGACGATTGATGCCGCCAAATACGAAGGCTTCAGCCAATCGTCCTTGACTATTCACCACCCTGTGGCAGGGAACAATACCTGGATAGGGGTTGTTGTGTAACGCATTGCCTACCACACGAGCCATTCCTTTATTGCCTGAAAGCCATGCAATATCGCCATAAGTGGCCACCTTGCCTCGAGGAATCATCTTTACCGAATGGTAGATATGCTCGTATAGTTGCTGACGATTCATGGGGTAAGGGTGATAGTTTTGTTCGAAGGGTTGTCCCATCGATGAAGACGGAACATGATGGGTTGTATGAGGAGAGTAATGAATTCCGATACAGGAATGGCCAGCCATAATCCGCTGATGCCAAACCATTGGGGAAGCAAGAGGAAGCAAATCACAGGGAGTATGATACCTCGAATAACCATCAGCATTGAGGCTATTCGGCTTTGTTCTACGCTTTGGAAATAACCAATAGCGCAGATGTTGAGTCCCGAGAAAAGGAATCCGATAGCAAAGAGAACCAAACCTTGCGAGGCCAAATTGAAGGCGGGAGCATCATGATCGAGGAAGGCCGAGACGACTACGGGCGATGCTATCATCAACACCGATCCTATAATCAATCCGCAAAGGCCCGCTGTAGTAAGGGCAAAACGCAGCATAGCCTTTACACGCTGCTTGTTGCGCAATCCGAAATTGTAGCTGATAATGGGTTGGGCCGATTGTGAAATAGCCAAATACACCATATACATGAGGGGGAAGAGATAGCATACCACACTATAGGCCGCCACACCATCGTCACCAATCTTGGTAGCAAACATCCAGTTGCCCATCAGCATCATTACACTGATTGCTATTTCGCCCAAAAGGCCCGAGAATCCTATCTTCACCATATAGCCAACGTTGCGTATGCTAAGACGAAGACTGGTTATGGTAAACTTGAGTCGATAGGGTTTCAATGTTTTGGATTTGAACAGCATATAGTATCCCACCATTACTACACCTACCAATCCTCCAATATCGGTGGCTAACGCTGCCCCCATAAGTCCCCAGCCGCAAGGGAAGATGAAAACATAGTCAAGGACAATATTAGTTATAGCAGGTATGATGTTCGACATCATAGCAAAGTTGGGCGATCCGTCAAGTCGGATCACATACATTCCGAGTGTTTCTACTAGAAGCAACAAGCAGGTAGGGATAAACCATAAATAATATTCGCGAGTAATATCGTGAAGGGTAGAACTAACGCCTAGAAGGTGCATTACAGTATTGGGAAAAGCATAAAGCACTGTTCCCAACAAGATTCCGATAATGAGGGCCACCCAGAAAGATTGGGTGATATTGATGCGGGCCGCTTTGTTGTTCTTCTGACTCAGATGGATAGAAGCCACCACGCTAGCTCCGATACCCAGCATAGCTCCAACGCCGTTCACCAACATCATGATAGGGGCAATAAGATTGATAGAGGCCAATCCAGCTCCCCCTATACCGTGACCCACAAAGATTCCGTCTGTAAGGACAAATGCTATGTTGAATAGCATTCCTAGAAGGGTAGGGATGAAGAGTGATCGGAAAAGACGACGAATGTCACCATTTTCGAAATCTATATTGTCTCTATTATCGTATGCCATAGTGCGTTAAGTTGATATGAGGATTGGAATCGGTTTGCAAAGATACGAAAGAAGAATCTACTGGCAAAAAAAAATTGGTTAGCGTTTATTACAATTAGTTCTTCTAATAGGTGGTTCCCGTTAATGATGATTAACGTTGAGATGTTTGGCTCTTCGCATTCGATTAGTGGATCGAAATCGATGTTGAAGTGACCTTTTTTTAAGTTAGAGTTAGGTTAGAGTTACATCAGACCTAAAAGAGTTTTTTTTCGTATCGATTTTACCCCCTTTTTTGCGTTTGAAGAGTGCTTCCCAAAAAATCCTCTTTATCATAAAGAACCCTTTAAAAAAATGGCAACAAACTAGTTAGAATTAGCTGGTTTATTTGAATATGCTAGAATGTAAACGTTTGTAAATCAATGCAATGATAATTATTTCTTGAGTATATGGAAAAAATGTGTATTTTTGCATCGCTTAATGTTGTTGTCGGTTACTACTGAGGGGCGTGATGCAACAAACGGTAATAGCCCAGCAACCGACTACACGGAAAGATTGAAGCTTATGCTGCTAATCTATGTACCGAAAATAACCAATCGAATAGGATACACTCTCAAGGTGCTGTTCCGCATAGTGTTGCGTGTCGATTTTGAGATAACCACCGATCTTGCTTTCTTCCAACAACACGATGGCCCAAAGCTAAGTTATGGCCCTGAGCGAATAGGCGATAGCGTGTGGGTAAAAGCTACCGAATTGCTTACGCAAACCACAGTACTAGAGCATGATTTGCATATCTTCAAAGAGGGCAATACCGCTGCTTTCTATCCCAGTTACGGCCGCGATCTCGACTTTTCGTTCGATATGATTGCCGCCTCCTTCTTCATGCTTTCGCGCTATGAAGAATATCTGCCTCATCGAAGCGATATGCACGGTCGTTTCACCTCCGAAACAAGTATTGCTCTTCAGCACGATTTCCTCCAAACAGCGGTGGTTGAGCGATGGGCTATTATGCTGGCCAACAAGATAAAAGAGCGTTATCCCGAGTGGAATCTTCCCTTGCGTGGTTTCGATATGGTAAACACGATCGATATCGATGTAGCCTACTGTTATAAGCACAAAGGACTCTTGAGAACCTTGATGGGGTTTGGACGTGATTTCTTTACTCGAAAAAATAGCGATGAGGTAGCACTCCGACGTAAGGTATTGATGCACAAGGCTGACGACCCATTCGATACCTTCGATTATATCCTCGACTTGAAAATGAAACATCGCAGTATCCCTATGGTGTTTTTCGTTCTGTTGGGCGACTATAGTCAATACGATAAGAGTATATCTTATCATGTGGAGGAATTTAGGCAGCTACTCAAGCATTTAGGCGACTATGCTAGGTTGGGAATGCATGCTAGCTATGATTCCTTTGAGGAGCCGCAAAGAATTGATATCGAGAAAGCGCGCCTCGAACAGATTGTGAACCGAACTATTGTTCGTAACCGTTCCCATTTCCTCCGCATCCAGTTGCCACAAACTTATAGGATGCTACTGCGGGCAGGCATAGAGCACGACTACTCGATGGGCTATGCTGAACAACCTGGTTTCCGTGCAGGCATCAGCACCCCTTATCCCTTCTTCAATCTCAATTCCGATAGCGAGATGTTGCTTACTATCCATCCATTTATGGTGATGGATGCCACACTGAAACGCTACCAACAGATGGGGCCCGATGAGGCTTGGCCAGTCGTGAAGGGGCTTATGGATGAGGTGGATCGTGTTCACGGCACTTTCTCCTGTATTTGGCACAACGAGAATTTGAGCGAAATGTTTGGCTGGGAAGGCTGGAGGACGGTATACGAGCAGATGCTCGATTATGGTGAAATGTTGAAAACAAAGTAATTAGATATATGATTATTGTAACTGGAGCTGCAGGTTTTATTGCTAGTGCTGTTGTAGGAGGATTGAACGCCTCGGGGTGTTCTGATCTTGTGTTGGTCGATGATTTTGATCGACCCAACAAAATAGGCAATTGGCAACACAAGAACTATCAGCAGCTGGTAGATCGTAAACTCCTCGACCAGTGGCTTCTAACGAATGGGAAAGAGGTTGAAGCAATCATCCATCTAGGAGCCCGTAGTGATACAACGGAGTTTCGTTGGGAGGTTTTTCAAGAACTCAATCTAGACTACACAAAGATGGTATGGAATCATTGTTCGCGACTCCATATTCCTATGATATATGCTTCGAGTGCAGCTACTTATGGTGGCGGCGAATTAGGTTATAGCGATAGTCACGATATCGTGACCCAACTGCAGCCTCTCAACCCCTATGGCTGTTCCAAAAACGAGTTCGATAAATGGGCTCTTGCCCAGTCTCAGAAACCCTCGTTTTGGGCTGGTTTGAAGTTCTTTAACGTCTATGGTCCTAACGAATATCACAAAGGGCGGATGGCTTCGGTAGTGTTGCATACGTTCGATCAAGTGAAAGCTACAGGCAAGATGGATCTTTTCCGATCGCATCGACCTGATTATGAGGATGGCATGCAGCTACGCGACTTCGTATATGTCAAAGATGTGGTAAAGGTGATCCTTTTCTTGCTGCAACAACAGCCAGAAAGCGGACTCTACAATGTAGGAACAGGTGAAGCTCGACCCTTCCTTGAGTTGGCACAATCCACCTTCGATGCCCTCGAACTTCCTCACAATATCCACTTTATCGATATGCCTGTCGATATCCGCGATAAATATCAATATTTTACTGAAGCCGATATCTCCAAACTGCGTAGGGTAGGGTATACCGAACCATTTTATTCTCTTCGTGATGGAGTGAAGGACTATGTGACTAACTATCTTGTTGATCACCAATATATGTAATCTTATGAATTATAAAGCTAAACTACATAGAATCAAAGCGTTTGTATTCGATTTCGATGGTGTAATGACCGATGGAAGTGTTTGGACTATGGCCAATGGAGATACGGTTCGTTACGGCAATGTCAAAGATGGATATGCTATCCAATATGCGGTCAAAAAAGGCTATATTGTGGCTTGTATCTCGGGGGCTACCTCGCAGAGTATTGCCCATCGGATGAATGCTCTTGGAGTAACTCAGTGCTATATGGGTTGCGCCAATAAGATGCAAACCTATACCAAGTTTTTGGAATCCAATGGTTTGGGGCCCGACGAGGTGGTGGTAATGGGCGATGATATTCCCGATTTCGATATTCTGCAGCATTGCGGAGTCTCCTCTTGTCCGGCCGATGCTGCTGTCGAAATTAAAGAGATAGTTGATTATATTTCAATATATGAGGGTGGGCGAGGATGTGTGAGAGACATCATCGAGCAAGTCCTCCGTTTACAGCAAAAATGGTTCCATTCTGATGCTGTAAACTGGTAATAAACATATTGTATAACAAAACATTAAAGCCTATGGGTAAACGACTCACGTTACTGCTGCTCCTTTTGATAGGGGTGTTGGGCCTTCGTGCGCAAGGTATCTCTAGTAGCGATACCCTTACGCCCCACAAGATGAGGGCCACCTATTACAGCGACAAGTTTGTGGGCCGCAAAACATCGAGCGGTGAGGTGTTCAAACAAGATCTCTACACCGCTGCCCACAAGACTCTGAAACTGGGAACATTGCTGTTGGTTACCAATCCTGCCAACGGCAAGCAGGTGATGGTGAAAGTTAACGATCGCTGTCCCAAAGCGGGTATATTGGATCTTACGAAGAAGGCGGCTCGTAGTATTGGCGTCTCTTCTACAATAGTCACCGTTCAAGTGTTGCCAAATCGATTCTATACCTATTGGGAACATCAAGATGAGATGAAGGAATTGATGGAAAGTGGTGATTTTATGGCTTTTGCTGGCACATTGCCGATCAACCAATCGGTTCCTATCCCCATCAATGAAAAGAATGCATCGCTGCTAATGCCGCCCCCTCCTTTGGCGTTATCAGATGAGGTTGATGAACGGGTTGACAATCAAGTTGCACAGCCAGACAAAAAGCCCGATGCTACCAAGAAGGCTACCCCTCAGAAGGCTCCCAGCAAGGCCAAACCAGAATCCAATAAAGGCGCCAATGTGAAAACAGAGTCGCCCAAGATGGACAAAGCGAAAGCTGACAACACGAAAATTGATAAGCCTCAAGTGGTACAACCGAAGAATCCCAACGCACTATATAACCTTGTGTTGACGGAGGTTAACTTCAGAAGTGATGCACAGAAAGCTATCGACAAACTTCCTCTCCCTTACCAAGAGGTGGCCGAAATTGTAGTAGGTCCTCATTCTCCTAAGGTTCAGGTTCGCCTCAATCTCGCCATGAAGGCGATTCGTGCCGAAGAGGTTCAGCAGCAATTACTAACGCTCTTCCCCAAGAGTTTCCTAATCGAGGTGGAATAGTTTGTTCAAAGGGATTGTCTCTTTTCCCAATCTCGAAACATCGCTGTCGTCAACCAGTTTTTACTCTCTATTCGAGGGTTGCAACTTAATAATAATAAAACAACGAGGGGTGTATTTGTTGCTGCGGTTTACTCGCTGTTTTCTCCTTCTTTTAAAGGGCAAAAAAGGAGAGCAAAGCAAGAAAACGCCTTCTTCCTACAGAAAAAATATTTTTTTACACGCAAGTGTCTTTTTATCAGTTATTTGAAAAATAATTTGCAAAAAAGTGTCAAAAAAGTAGATACAGATTGAGAATTCTTGTTATCTTTGCACGTCAAAATACACTTTGCCATTTCGTAGAGGTGACAAGTGTACTTTGAGATTTTGTAATTGAAAATAAATGAGTTATTAATATAAAAGTACTTATTCAACATGAAAATCAAAATCAATAAAATCATATCATTTCTGATGATAATGGGATTTTCATGTGTTGGCATGGCGCAGATGGAGACGCAGTTTACGCAGTATATGCATAACCGCCTTACCTTCAACCCAGGCTACGCTGGTAGCTCGGGTTCGATATGCGCTTCGGTAATGTATCGTAATCAGTGGTTAGGCCTTCAGCTTGACCCGCCAACACCCGATTATGAGTCTGGTTCCACTCCTGTCGATTACCTATTCTCGTTCGATATGCCGGTGAAATTCCTTCACGGCGGTATCGGCTTGACCGTTTTTCAGGATAATATCGGATATAACTCGTGTTTCTATGGCGCTTTCGATTACGCTTTCCGTATTTTCTGGGGCCCCGGTAACCTCTCGGCAGGTATTGAAGCCAATATCTTCAATAGTTCACTTGATTTCCAACAGTTGGTAGGTTCTAGCGATTTTACTGGCAACTATCTTGATCCAGTCCAATCGGCTGGCGATCCTATGTTGAGCGGTCAATCGGCAACCGATTTCCTATTCGACCTATCAACGGGTCTATTCTATCAGGTGCCAGGTACTTACTATTTGGGAATCTCCCTCAAGGATGTGCTGGCTGCTAAGAGTACTGTTCTGAATCGTCAGAATTCTCGCGTTCTCTTTATTACTGGTGGTTATGAATACAATCTGCCCGCCAACCCTTCGTTCCAACTACGTCCTTCATTCCTTATTAAGACGGCAACATTGCGTACGATGCAGGTAGATCTCTCCTGCCTCCTCTCTTATCAGAGCACCTTCTGGGGTGGTATTAGCTACCGTTTCCAAGATGCTATCTCGGTGTTGGCTGGTCTGAATTGGAACCACATGCAACTAGGTTTCTCATACGACCTTACTACTTCTCAGTATGGTGGTTGGAAGGATGGCCGAAGCGTTGGCTCGCTCGAGGCATATTTGAAGTACTGCTTCAAGGTGATTATACCTCCAAAACTGCCTTCGAGTTATCGTGGTACGCTCTATTTGTTCTGATGAAAATGGAACATTTTTACGAAATCTGCGTAAAAGAAGGATAATATACTTTATCAAGATGCTTGCCAATCGTAACTGTTATTAGAGAATATTACATTAAAGAATAGAAACAAATAAAATTTTGCAATATATGAAAAAGGTGTTTTTAATGCTCGCAACCGTTTTGGTCCTTTGGAGCTGCGGTAGCTCCGACAAGGGTGAACTTGTCGGCGTTCAGGGTCGCCCCTATTTCGAAGACATCGACCTCAAGGGTATGGTGTTCATCGATCAGGGTAATTTCCATATGGGTTCTGGTACTCAGAATGCTACTTATGGACAACCGGTTCAACCTCGCACTATGCAGGTTGGGTCCTACTTTATGGACGAAACCGAAATCACCAACAACGAGTATCGCCAGTTCGTAAATTTCGTTATTGACTCTATCGCCCGTCGGATGCTGGGTGAGGCTGGTATTGATGGTTACCTCATCGAGGAAGATGAATATGGCGAACCCCTCGATCCTCCCGTGCTTAACAAAAAGGAGAAAATCCTTTGGGACGATCAGGAATCGCGCGAGGCTCTTGAGGATCTTTACCTCGCAGAGCGCGATCGTTTCTACAAACGTCGCCAGATCGACCCCGCAAAGCTGAACTATGAATACTATTGGATCGACTATCGTGAGTCGGCTCAGAAAGAGCAGGCTACTACGGTTCGTGAAGAACATAAAGGTACCATGTTTGCCAACCGTCCGAAAGGCCTCAACAACCGTTCGGCTATGATTAAGAAAGAGGTGGTGAATGTTTATCCCGATACCCTCTGCTGGGTTCACGACTATACCTATAGTATGAATGAGGACTTCACCCGCATGTACTTCACCTCGCCTGCCTACGACAACTATCCTGTGGTTGGTGTTAGCTGGGTTCAGGCTAAAGCATTCTGCGTATGGCGTTCCAATTATCTTAACCAATATCTTGAAAGCATTGACTATGTTCAGATGAACGATTTCCGTCTGCCTACCGAGGCTGAATGGGAATACGCTGCTCGTGGTGGCATGCAGGGCGAAAGCTATCCTTGGGGTGGCCCCTATGTCCGCAATCCTAATGGCTGCTTCTTGGCCAACTACGAGCCTCTGCGCGGTGCATACGATGATGATGGTGGCGTGAAGACTCTGATGGTTGGACACTATGCTCCCAACGACTACGGTCTTTATGATATGGCTGGCAATGTGGCTGAATGGTGTATCGATGCTTACAGCAAATCTACCTACACTGTGGCCAACGCTCTGCAGCCTGTCTACGAATACAACGCTAAGGATGAAGATGCTCCTGCTATGAAACTGAAGGTTATCCGCGGCGGTTCTTGGAAGGATCAGAAATACTTTATCCAGGTTCAGACTCGCGCCTACGAATATCAAGATACCTCGAAGAGCTATATCGGTTTCCGTTGCGTACAGCCTTACTTGGGTCGTGTGAAGGGCGATAACCTTAAAACCGCTTCCAACGTAGCTAAATAATCATCAAAATAAAGAGTGAAGGCAGTGCCTATATATTATAATAGGTATAATTGTAAAAAGAGATTAGATAACATTACTTGAATAGCAACATCTATAATCTATAGGCACTACCTCTCCATCAACTGAAAAAAGGTAATAGAAGAACAAAACACAGCCAAAACGTAAAAGATGAATTTCATTGATCGGATAGTAAACAATAAAACGGTAATGACTGTCCTTTATGTTGTAGGTGTGGTAGTAGTGCTATTTGCAGCTGTTTTTCGGATTAATCATTGGTTCGGTTCCGTTCCTTTGCAGATTTGCAGCTTAATCTCTATGACTGTACTGTTCGTCCTCTCAGTTTACCAAGAGATACAGAAAAAAAAGAACATTTGAATATTTAATTATAAGTAAGTAACCTAAAAAAAAGAAAAGTTATGAGTTTCATAGACAAAATGGTTCGAAGCAAAGCTTATAAGAACTTTATGAGCAAGTTGTATGGTTGGGGTGCTGCCGTCGTTATTGTCGGTGCCCTCTTCAAAATTAACCACTGGCCTGGTGCTGTTCCTATGCTGATTATCGGTATGGGTACCGAGTCTATCATTTTCTTCCTCTCTGCTTTCGAGCCCCTCCATGTTGAATGGGATTGGAGTCTCGTTTATCCTGAACTGGCAGGTATGCACGATCAAGAAGAAGAAGAGCAAAAAATCAGTGGTGGTCATGCTGCTCAGTTGGCTGGTGGTGTTTCTAGTGATCCGCTTACCCAACAATTGGATAAAATGTTGGAAGACGCTAAGATAGGCCCCGAACTTATTGATCGTCTGGGTCAGGGTATGCAGAATCTGGCTGATTCGGCCACCTCGCTCAACAACATGTCTACTGCTGTTGCTGCTACTGATAAATTCGTTAGCGGTATGGACAATGCAGCTTCTGCTGCCGATGAACTCAGTCAGGCTTATCGTCGTACTACTGAATCGATGAACAGCGACATCAACCTTTCTGCTGGCTACAGCGAAAGTCTTAAAGATGCTACCGCTGCTGTTTCTACCCTCTCCAATATCTATAAGGAGACGGCTCAGACCCTTCAGAAAGGCGATGCTTCTTACCTCGATGAACTCAAGAAGATGGCTACCAGTCTCTCTTCTATCAATGCTATGTATGAGATTCAGATTCAGAATTCTACTTCTCAGCTCGAAGCTACCAAAGAGGTTCAGGAGCGTATCCAGAATATGGTGGCCAACTTCGCCGATTCGGCTGAGGGTATGATGAAGTACAAGGATCAGGTTGATGCTCTGACCCGCAAGGTTTCTGAACTCAACAACGTTTACGGTAATATGCTTGCCGCAATGCACGCTAGAGTGTAACGCGTTGTAGAAACCTATTCCTACTTCTACATTAAATAGAAT
Source organism: Bacteroidales bacterium (assembly GCA_030523765.1). Taxonomy (GTDB): domain Bacteria; phylum Bacteroidota; class Bacteroidia; order Bacteroidales; family P3; genus Colimorpha. The sequence goes on from JAUNHX010000008.1 coordinate 71,120, forward strand.
ACACTGAATTAAGAACGAATTAAAGAAATAGAATATGGGTGCTACTAACTGTCCGGAGACACCGCGACAAAAAATGATCGGTATGATGTACCTGGTCTATACTGCGCTCCTGGCTCTTAACGTGTCGGCCGAGATCCTTACTGGATTTGTCACCGTTGGAGATGCCATGAACCAGTCCAACCTTAACATCGCTACCAAACTTGACGACTCCTACAGCCGTTTCCAGGCTGCTTATGTTAATAATCCTGAGAAAGTACAAGACCACTGGAATAAAGCCCAGCAGGTGCAGAAACTTTCTGATGCTTTGAAAGGCCTCATCGATAGCGCTCGTTTTGAGTTTATCTCCATTATGCAAGCCGAGGCTATTATTGAGGACCACTCGGCTGTCGAAGAAGGTGGCAAGGTTGTTACCCGCAAAATACCTTTGGTGGATGCTTCGGGTGCTCCTCTATATGATAGTATCCGTGAGGCTCTCAATGTGGGTGGTCTGAATATCATCGATAAGAAAGATAACGTTGAATCTGGTACTAATTATTTCTACGGTACGGGCGACGTTCCCGATGGTAAGGCTATTCAAATAAAAGAGAAAATCATTGAATACAAACAAGCGCTGAAAAAAGTATTAGGTCCCGACTCCTCTGCTATTAAGATTGGCCTCAACGTTGAAGAGAAACGATTCAGTGAACATGCTGGTCAGATGGTCGAGTGGGAGAACCTCAACTTCTACCGCACTATCGCTGTAGCCGACCTCGTGGTTCTGTCACGTCTCAAAGCTGAGGTGATGAATGCTGAGTTCGATGCTGTCAATACGCTCTTCAGTCAGATCAGTGCTGACGACTTCAAGTTTGACCACGTTCAAGCGCTGATTATTCCTAAATCTACCTACATTATTCAGGGTGGTAAGTACGAGGCTGACATCTTTGTGGGTGCTTACGACTCGAAAGCTAGCTTGAAAGTTAATGTCAATAGCCAGGAGCTCTCGGGCGATAGTGTGGTTCACTACACTGCTGGTGCTGGTGCTCTCGGTCAGAAGAAACTCAATGGTAAGATTTATGTTAAGAAAGACAACAGTGAGGCTAAGGAATATCCCTTCTCGGCCGAGTACTTCGTAGCTGAACCTGTGGCTGTTGTTTCTCTCACTAAGATGAATGTAGTTTATGCTGGTATCGATAATCCTGTTTCTATCGGCGTTCCTGGTGTTGCTTCGCGCGATGTATCACCCTCTATCACGGGTGGTGCTACTATCAAACCCGATCCTGCTGGTAAGGCTGGCGACTATATTATCCGCGCTACCAAGATTGGTAAGATTCAACTCAACGTTTCGGCCAAGACCGATGGCAAGACCATGCGTCAGATGGGTACGAAGGAACTCCGTGTTAAGAAGATACCTAAACCTGTACTGAAGGTGGGTAACTTCAAAACTGGCGATAATGTTACCAAGGCTGAGCTCTCTGCTACAGGTCAACTCCGTGCTGTGATGGAGGACTTCGACTTCCAGATTCCTGCTCTCCGTATCTCCTCCTTCACCTTCAACGTCCAAGGCTCAGGTGCCCTCGATATTACTGCCAATGGCAGCCGTCTCACTCCCGAGATGATCAGCCGCATCAACAATGCTCGCCGCGGACAGAAGGTCTATATCACTGATGTTACTGTGAAGACACCCGATGGTGCAACCCACACCCTCGATGCTACCTTCCGTTTGAAGTAATTCTAATACTATGCTTGCTGTCCCGTTGCTTCGGGCTTCGGGACTGCAAGTTTAATAAGAAAATAATTAAGTTACATACATCTTATCTGAAGTAAGCTACCAAACAGATTCAAGAAAACGTAAAAACTTAGAAATATGAAAAAGGCACTGTTTTGTTTAGGACTGTTCATCTTCGCTGCCAGCATCTGCAACCTTCGTGCGCAGAGCGCAATCGATGCTGAGGATGAACACAACTTCAACCATTTCTATCAGAAGACCCTCACCCAGGAGAAAAGGGCTCTCCCTTATCCTCACTTGCGTGAGATCGACGTAGTATGGTCCACTTGTATTTGGCGTACTATCGACTTCCGTGAGAAATTCAACCAGTTCTTCTATTTCCCCACCGATCAAACCAAGAACACCCAGGATCGTATCAATCTGACCAATTGCATTATGAATGCATTGGAAAATGGTGAGATCGAAGTATTTGAAAGCGACGATTTGAAAATCCCCAAAGATTATGAGACCCTAGCACAACAGCTAAACCGTACCTATACTTATCATATTCCTGAGTATGATGAGTATGGCGATGAACTAGAAGGTCGTGATACCATCCTTACTGAGGAGTTCCGTCCCGAGGATGTTTTCCAAGCTCGTATCAAAGAGTTTTGGTATATCGACAAGCAAGATACTCGTCAGAAAGTCCGCATCACTGGACTCACCCTCGTCTACAACTACTGCCGCGAGCGTGATGGTGAGCGTATCTGCGAACCTGTAGAAATGTTCTGGGTACCTATGGACGACATGCGTGTTCGTAACGTCCTTGTGCGTGCCAATGCCTACGATGAGCACAATATAGCATACGAGCAAACATACGATGATATCTTCATCAATCGCTATTTCGACAGCTATGTCTATCGCGAGTCGAACACCTTTAACCGTTCCATCGGCTCCTATCTCACTGGTACCGACGCTCTCTTGGAGTCGCAGCGTATCGAAGATAACATTGCTCAGATTGAATCCGACATGTGGGAATACTAACCCTCAGCGTAGCCTATCGTATGTAACTAGAAAGATGAATGTCGTTTGCTGACATATCGCAGAGAGTTAAGCTATGCAATATGGCTTAACTCTCTTCTTTTTATAAGTAACCATACGCTAGTTGTAATAATCCATAAGTCAGTTATCAGTAACCATACGCATTTTGAATTAATCTTAAACTAGTCATCAGTAACCTAGCGCTAGTTATAAGTAACTGAAAGTGTCTTGTACAGTACCATTAGATAGAACCATCCTACGCTAGTTATAATAAAAAAACGATAGCCCAAAGTTCTGTTCACTTGCTAATTATTATATTGTGATTCTTCGTCAGATCTTCGTTTGAAACCCAACATGATAACCCATAGAGTATCGCTTTTCTAACCTTCTCAAATTACCCTTATTATTGATTCAAACCCTATAAAACAATTCAGTTCCTTTTTTACTTATGAAGTTGCTCAAGATTTTCCTCCTCTTATTCTCCTTCGCCGCTTTCTTTACGGTGAAGGGGCAGAGTGTTGACGAGCCAACGCGCAACTTCAATGATTTCTACGAGAAGCAACTCCTTCCGCAAAGAGAGGTTATGCCCTACCACCCCCTTCGTGAGATTGATGTGGTATGGGAAACTCATATATGGCGCACTATAGATCTGCGCGAAAAATTCAACCAATACTTCTATTTCCCCATTGAACCCAAAGGTTCTCAAGGTCGCCGCAATTTCGCTTATACAGTATGGGATGCCATAGTGGCAAACGAAATACCAATATATGAAGACGATGAATTTAAGATTCCTATCGACAACGATGAGTTCGTTTTCCGCTATACTAAAGCTGATACAATTATCCTAGAAATCGAAGATGATGAGGAGAACTATGAATATAAAACGGTCCTGGTGCCCAAAGAGTTTAATTCTGAAGATATTCTCCAGCTTCGCCTCAAAGAGTCTTGGTACCTTGAAAAACAGACCACAGGACAGTATGTCCGTATCCTAGGCTTTACTATGGTCCGCAATCTTTATAAAGAGGTGGGACTCGACCGCGATTTTATAGGTTCTGTTGAACTATTTTGGATTCCGATGCAAGATCCTCGGGTGCGAAAACTCCTGGTAACCAACGAGGCCTATTATGCCGATAATATAGCCAACCTTCCCACATGGGATGAAATCTTTCTCTCTCGTCGTTTTGATAGCTATATTATCCGCGAATCGAATGTCTTCAATCGTTCTGTATCCTCCTATCTTACGGGTATTGATGCTATCATCGAGTCGGAACGCATTGAACAGATGCTCTTCGAGATTGGGAGCGACCAGTGGGAGTATTAGAGTTGAGAGATGAGGGTTTATAGATTATCATTTACTCAGTTAATCGTATAATTTGTTTAATAAACAACCAATCCATCTTGTATCATATATCATATTATAGTTTGATGGCAAGAATCATTATTATGATGCATCATACTATATTAATGGAGGTATATATGTAGGATTGATTTCTATTTCGAGATAATGGCAATCCTCCAAATAGGATTATTTGGGTTTTCTTCTGCTTCCTGTGCTGCTATCGGCAATTACTTATTTTTTTTTCTTCCATTAGTGGTAGTTGAGGATACATTTTATGATTTCATACACAATAGGCTATGTGATGAAATATATGAAGAAATAGATAGATTCGACAAAAGTTAAAAGCAGATAATTCTAGTTTTACAATTCTTCAAATTAGATCTCTTGATCATCATCTTTTTTAGATGATCTAGAACGACACCGATACCCCTAAACTAACAAGTAAAGGCAGTTGGTCAACTCGATGTGACGTTAAACGATCGTAGTAGAACAAGTTGTTGCGATTGTATACGTTGGTAGCACTAATGTTTAAATCCAGGATGCTGCGGCTGCCAATCGAGAATCGGCGTTTAGCACTCAAGTCCAAGCGATGGTATACAGGCAATCGTCCACCATAGAGTTCATCATAATAGATGCCCATTTGGCCATTCTCGTTGGTATAGTTGCCACTCAAGGTACCACCTATGTTTAGATCTTCATATACTCCTGCTGTACGGGTGAAAGGATATCCGCTACCAAAACTCCATCGTCCACTCAGTTCCCATTCTTTGTGATCTCCAATGGAATAGGTTGCCAACAGGTTTACTGTATGACGGCGATCGTAGTGAGGATTATAGGTCTGCACCTCATCGGTACGTTGAACATAGCCCAATGAGTAGGTTGCCCAAACATAGAGTCGCTCCACATCATAGCATAAACTCAAGTCGAAACCCGTAGCCACACCTTTTTCAATCACAAAGTCAGTTAGATAATATTGTGGTTTTTCAAACACGCCACCCGAATTGTAGGCGGGATCGCCCCTATCGTAGAGCTGATGAGGATTCATATTCAGCAGTTGACCGAAGTTTTTTAGATATACTTCGGCGTTGCCCATTAGGTGTGGTGTAAAGTCGTATTCCACACCAGCCACTAGATGTTGTGCCTTTTGTACACACGAAGTAATCTCTTCATCGAGATATAAAGAAGGTAAATTCAGCATGCTAGATCCTGTAAGGAATCCGTTAAATAGATTGACAATATCATTATCGCTTCGTGCATCGAGAAGTATTTGGCTATAAAAACCTGCTGCTAGTTTCACACGCAGATTATCAGTAGCAATCCATTTGGCCGACAAGCGTGGCTCCAACTGAGGATCGTTTAGTGATGCATAGTAGATAAAACGGACACCTGGATCGAACAGCCATTTTCCCTTATTCATATGGTAGGTGGCATAGAGAGAAATATTGGAGGTGTTCTCATCTTGCTGAAGAGGAATACCATATTGGTTAGTATACTGATATTTGGTTGCATAGCCCTCCATACTGATACCTACCTTTAGGTTGTTGTTTCCGTAAAAATTCGTAACATTGATATTAGCATTAAAACCACCAATTTGGCTCGATTTAGGTTTGTTCGACAAGTCTTCCAAAGCAATGCTATAGTTCGAGAAGGCTATTGTACCATCGATCACCGAAGCAGTACCTGTTACCAAAGCAAAGTTACCACCAGCACCATAATTGTTCCAATGGTAATCGGCAATCGAGTGAAAGCCTAGCACCTGATCATCAAAACGGAAACCAAACAGACTTAGCTTGCTTCCACTACCCGAATTGAGCGATATTTTGCCATATATATCCAAAAAATCGTAAGGCAGCCCCCCATCAATATAGGGATAAAACAGTTTTGAAGAGTGAGAGAGATATGAGTTTTTTGCCATCACCAAATAAGTGATTGCCGATGGATTATCAGCAGTTTCTTTCTTTAGAGGCCCCTCCAATATCACATTAGCACCAAAGGTGTTAAGTCCCACCTTGCCTGTATGACGACGTTTGTTACCATCGCGTGTCGAAATATCCATTACAGACGAAAGACGTCCACCATATTCAGCTCCAAAGCCACCTGTATAAATATTAGCATTCAGAATTACATCGGTCTCGAAAATAGAATAAAGGCCAATGGAGTGGAATGGATTATATACGATCATGCCATCTAACAGACAGAGATTCTGTATCATCGATCCACCACGGATATAGAGCTGACCACCCTGGTCGCCTGTAGAGTTTACACCTGGCAGCACTTGCATATACTGAGCTATATCGGAGGTACCGCCAATGGAAGGCATTTGTTGAATCTGCGATGCCGTTATCTTCTCAACCGAAACGGCTGTCTCTACTTTCCTTTCTTCAATCCTATTACCCGTAACTACTACGTCCTTAAGGGTCTCCACAGAAGGAGAGAGACGAGCATTCACTTGAACAGCATAGCCCTTAGATAGCGTTACTTTCTTTTCTATCTCGTTGTAGCCCACATATCGGATTACCAGTGTATATTCTCCATCAGGTATCTTTGCAAGAATGTAGAGTCCGTTGATGTCGGTCGATGTGTAGTATTTTGTATCTTTCAGTACTACCGTACAAAAGGGGATAGCTTCGCCTGTCCTTTCATCTGTAACGGCACCTTTTATCGAGTTTTGAGCTATCATAGCCATAGGCATCAACAGCATCATCCAAATCAATATCTTCTTCATAAATAGTTAGTGAATAATTTTAAAAACTAGTTCCTTCAATATTTCCCCATCGCTTACAGTACCTGTATTCTTCACCCCCTTACTTCGCAAATCAGCCTCGTACAGATAGCCTATACAAGAGGCTAACTTTCCTAGCGTATAGTTGTGTGCTGCCATTTCGTAATCTTTCACAAAGAAAGAGTGTACTTTTAATGTCGTAGCGGCTTTCGATTTGTCCTCCAGTTGGATATAAAGCATCAACTTGATAAAATAGTTATATAGTGTAGGAAGCACCATTTGGATAGGGTTCTCCTTAGGATTGGCAGCGAAATGGTTAACAATCATATTGCATTTAAGTACATCGCGTCTACCTAATGCCGTTTGTAATTCAAACACATTATAGTCTTTACTAATACCGATATTCTGCTCCACCACATCTTCATTGATGGTAGCCCCTTGTGGTAGTACCACAAACACTTTGCCCAGTTCGTTGGCCATTTTCTGTAAGTCGTTGCCAATACTCTCTGTGAGTAGCAGTGCAGCCCGTTCCGTAACGGCATAACCATGTTGACGCACATAATTGGCAATCCAATTGGGAATTTGGTTTTCGTACATCTTGGCTGCATCCAACACGGCACCCGCTTTAGCAATAGCTTTATAGGCGCGACTCCTCTTGTCGAGCTTCTTATGACGATAGCAGAAAACCAACATCGTTGATGGTTGCGGATGGTCCAGATAGGCTGCTAGCAGCTCCCATTGGGGTGTAGGAATATCCTGAGCCTCCTTCACCAACACTAAACGTATAGGCGAAAGCATAGGGAACTGTTGTGCATTACTCACTACCTGTGTCATCGATACGTCCCTACCATAGAGCACTACTTGATCGAAATCGCGATTTTCTTCTGGAACAATATTCTGTTCAATAAGATTCGATACCACATCAATCGTGTAGTTCTCTTCGCCCGTGAGGAGATACACCGGCCTGTAATTTTTATTTTTCAGCTCCGCTATCAGTTGAGTCTCACCGATAGCTCCTTCAGTTTTAGCCATGATATAATACTATAAATCTATTAGTTGGAATCCAAGATCGATGCCAACAACCCTTATAAAGGCGTTGCAAAGATACAAAATTTATTCGATGATTCGCAAATAAAAATGAGAAAAGCTATGCGTCTGTAAGTCTATTCTTTTTCAACTTTATGATGACACGAGCAGTTTGTGATTACAAATCCTCCCTATGCCGTTCCACAAACACCCTTAATAAGACCTTAACACCCCCTTAGCAAGTACCTAGCAAGTATATAACAAGTACTTTAGCTTGCCTTGTCCTTGCCAATGCTTGCTAACACCTTGCTAACTTCTTTTTTTTGAATATAACCCCAATGTGTAAAAAAATACTACTCTAACAAACAGCTATTTATCTTCTTTTTTAAGATAAGTTAACAATTTCAATTAAACTCTTTAGCCCATTCAAACGTCATTAATAGCAAACATCGGACGATGTATTAACATCAAGCCGAACGAGTACAAAAATAAAACATTATGTTATGATAAAGAAATACACAATTCTTCTTCTATGGGCTATTGTAGTGCTAACGACTCAAGCCCAATCGATTACAGGTCAGTATGAATGGACTACTTTCTTCGCGGGCTATGATGAGAGCTTCTACCCTTCGCAGAAGATTCTTTGTACGGAGGTGGACGATTCGGGCTATGTTTATTATTACGGATGTTTCGGAAGCGAGACTACGCAAGGGCTCTATGGATTAGAGGGACGTTTTGACAGTACGCAGTCAGATTCTGTCTATAACAGTGCCAAGTACAATACTTTTATTGCCAAATACGACACACTGGGTCATAGGATATGGATGCGGACTGTGAGGTCGAACGGCCAAACCAGCCCAGGATGGATGGAACTGCACGGCGATACGATCCATTTGGTGGGGCTGTGTGATATGTACGAAAACAACGACTACCTTTCTTTTTTCGATACAGTGATCCGATATAGAGAGGTTATTGCGTTGCCTCCTAACGAGTGGCGACCTCCCTATGCTACTATGTTTAACTACTATACTAAAATGGACTTGAACGGTAATGTACTGAACACTATCTTTATGCAGTGTCAGGACCGTGCGGAACTATATTACCATAATCATCAGAGGGTGTATCATCGTAAGAATCTAACGACCCTGTTTGGCAATGGTCCTGTTCCGATGCATGTGGATAAGTCGGGAAACCTATATTTGATCACGAACTGCAGTTGGCACGGACTAGAGGACAGCGTGTATACTGTGATTACCTATAACGGTGACAGCACCTATAGAAACGAGTTCTTGCTGCCTTACAATCTAGAAGCCGATACGCTGAATAATGTGGCTACATGTGTGAGACCCATGATATATAAGTTCAATAACGAAGGGAAACTGCTTTGGCACAAATTCCTAGCCTTTGAATCGGAAGGACTCCCTGCCGATAGTTTATGGTATAGGCTGGCTTTTGGTAGAGAGTTACCCTCGGGGGTATTTGCCCATTGGATTATGGAGTTTCATGGGATGGATGTCGATGAGGAGGATAATCTCTACCTAACGGGAAGTGTAAATATGGAAGCTCCTTCAAAATGGAGCGACGAATATAACGAGTTGTCGTACGATTACCCTTGCCGTATCTATTTCGATAGTACTCACTATCTACAGATGAACAACTATGCTGAGTTGCAATCACCAACTTTTGCTATTAAACTCGATACATCGGGTGATGTGCAATGGCTGAACCAACCCCACTCTCTGTATAACGAACGGGAACAGTACCAAACCTGGAACGAGGTGATTTACGGCAGCATTACGGTAAGCAATGGGAAGGCTTATCTGGATGGATTTGCGTATTCTCTTTTTGATGAAGATACGATTTTTCTAGGCAATGGTTATTGGTTTGACCGTAACGGAGCATCTTCCCACCATACAACCTTCCCACTATTCCAGTACTTGGATTTAGCAACGGGCCAATGCCTAGACTATGGCACTCATTACCATACTGGATGGTTTGATGATGATGGGGTGACTCCAGCTGTTGGCATGAGTGGATATAGCACTTTTAAACGGCATTGTGTATACAACAAACGACTTTATGCGCACGTGGAATATCAGATCAACCCGACGCAAAGGGTTAGCATGATGGCTACGTGGGAGCCTGGCAGACGTGAGGCCGATACGATGCGTATTCGCTGTCTCAATCTGTGGGACTATCATTTCTATCCGCAGCCTGGCGGTGCGGTGCTGTTCGACTATACGGCACGACATGATGACATTACGCTGGATTCATTCTATTTTACCGATGCCCGTTTGTGCGGTAGTGCGGTGGCTTTCGGACTATTCCGTCCTTCAAGTGATACCACTGGTGGGGGAACGGGAGGTGGAGAACCTATTGGGATTGCAACAGAAGAGGATGTGCTATTCTCGGTATTCCCCAATCCTCTCAGCAAATTGGTCACTATCCGTTATGGCGGTGGGGAGATTGTTGCAGCATATCTTACTGATATGGTGGGTCGTCGCGAGGAGGTGCGTCTGGTGGCGCAGGGCGGAGGACAGTATGTGCTGAATCTTGCCAACCGGAACAAGGGGTTATACTTGCTGACGATGATCAATACCAAGGGAGAAAAACATACGGTGCGATTAGTTAAAACAGGTGATAAAACCTCATCATTAAGTAGATGAAGTTTATCCCTATCATCGATGAATGCTGAAAAGATGAGTTTTAAGACCGAAAGTAATACTATGAATCACTAAAGCAATAAAATATGAAACGAACATTACACATATTCGCAGTCCTTGTATTGACAGGGTTGATGAGCACCGTTGTTGGTCAAACAAATAACTCTACTGGTCATTTCGACTGGGTGAGGTCCTATTTCGGTCCAGACTATCCCGATGGTGGCGCTCCCGCCAACGAAATATTCGGATCGGTGATAGATTCGAAAGGGAATGTTTATATTCTTGGTCAATTCATCGGTGGCGCTAGATGGGACAATGGGATGGACGATAATTCGAGAATTCTTCCCTTCTCGGCACACCGCAACCGCAGTGCCGTCATAGCCAAGATCTCGCCCGACGGCGAAACAGTGTGGCACAAAGAGTTCTATTCCAGCTATACCGATTTCGAGGTCTACACCATACGAATGTTGGGCGATACTGCTCTCATGCTTTATGGCATGTTTCGATATCCCTTCGACCATGGGTACAACGAGAAGAACGAAGTTTATTATATGGACACACTCCTGACCTCCTCCGAACGTTTTCCGCAACCCCCCGACAGCCTTGAAGCACCCGTATTCTACTATGCCCTCATCACCATAGGGCTTGAGAGCGGCAATCTCATAGAGGATCATTTCTGGATACACTCCTTTGTTAAAAACGAGGGTTCTCTGTTGAGATGGAGAACCAATTACTTAATGACAAACGATGGACATCGGACCTCCTTTAACGTTGACAGCGAGGGGAACATCATCCTAGCTGGCGAAGCAACGTTTTTGTTTGGGGACCTGTGCGACACCTGTCCCAATGGTATCTATTACTGGTCGCCAACAGACAGCAATATCAGCTCGATGCGGCTGCTGGTGGACGGAGCCTCCAAGCAGCTGGACGTTCCCTTGGAACCCTCCAGTGTATGGAACTGGCATATTATCAAACTGTCGCCCCATTTGGACAGCGTGATTGCAAGCACCTACGTCTTCGACTCCACCTAGCGTTATCCTTATGGTGAAAATATAAATATGTATTTGAACTCCATCGACGTCGATGTCAATGACAATATCTATATGTCTTTTAAGCGTTCGCAAGATCCCGTCGACAGGCTGCCGGTGAAAAATTCCGACTCGCTTGCCATGGAGTGGTACTCCTGCATGATCCGGTATAACTCAGCGCTGATGCCTACGGGACTTGCGCAGGTGACAGCCTCGTACACCCCGGAAGGATACTGTGTTGGAAGTCTAACTTTTTTAAGCACTTACTATGATAGCGTAACCAACTCGCTGTTCATAAACGGTACGTCGGGAAGAAACCCGCAATACACCACGTTGAACTTCAACGGCGACACACTCAACCTTTTCAACAATGCCTGCTGGCTCCGGCTCGATGCCGACGACCTCAGCCTTATCTCCTACGGCAAGGCCCGCTCCACAGCCACAAAGCCCTATGAAAGGACTCTTCTTTACGACGACAAATATATGTGGTCCCACAACGGCTCCTTTGTAGCCAAAGACAACCGCGTTTTCTGCCAAGTGCTATACGAATGCAACATACTTTTCAACGACACCCAGATAAACAGCCCCTACGGCATGGGCCTCTTCATCTGGGACTATGACGGCCGGGAGATTGCCTTCATCGACTACAATTCTAACGGCATAGATAACGAGCACGCCTACATCCACCTGAAGGACAGCTCGGTGTGGCTCAGCGGCACCTTTGATGCCGCCGCCGACTTGGGCGGCTTCCATATCTACGCCGATTATAACAGCACCGCCTATATCGCTAAATACACCGACACGGCATTTATGACTCCCTACGTCTATGACTCTACAGGCCACGGCGGCAGCGATATTCACATCACCATGGGCGACGAGGGGGCTTTCGTGGCCTACCCCAACCCCTTCCGGCAGCGCATCACCATCGAGGCGAAGGGCTGCGGACCACTGAAAGAACAAGCCTGGTTGACTGATCCCTCAGGACGCAGTGAAGAGGTTCGGATTATCCCCACTAGTGATGGACGCTATTCGTTAGATTTGACGGGTCGCCCGCAGTCTACCTATCTGTTGATCCTCGCAACTGTCTCAGGCAAGAGGCATACTGTAAGGTTGATGAAAATGAACGATGTATTTAATCAATAGAAACGCCATGATTCTTTTAATGAAACCATTATTATAATATGAAACGAACATTACACATATTCGCAGTCCTTGTATTGACAGGGTTGATGAGCACCGTTGTTGGTCAAACAAATAACTCTACTGGTCATTTCGACTGGGTGAGGTCCTATTTCGGTCCAGACTATCCCGATGGTGGCGCTCCCGCCAACGAAATATTCGGATCGGTGATAGATTCGAAAGGGAATGTTTATATTCTTGGTCAATTCATTGGTGGCGCTAGATGGGACAATGAGATGGACGATAATTCGAGAATTCTTCCCTTCTCGGCTCATCGCAACCGCAGTGCCGTCCTTGCTAAGATCTCGCCCTATGGTGAAACGGTGTGGCACAAAGAACTCTATTCTAGCTATACCGATATTGATGCCTACACCATACGGATGGTAGGCGATACTGCTCTGCTATTGTATGCGTGGTTTATGTTCCCGTTTGATTATGGCCTCCCCGGCGAAAAAAATGAGTTGTATTACTTTGACACACTCCTAACCTCCTCCGAACGGTTTCCGCAGCCCCCCGATAGTCTTCAGGCATCCAATCTTTATTATAGCCTTATCACATTAGGACTTGATAGCGGCAATATTATTGAGGAGCATTTTTTGACATTAAACTATGTCAAAAATGATGGTTCATTGTTGAGAAATCAATACCATCTTGACTACTTAATGACAAATAGCGGAATACGAGTTTCCTTCAATGTTGACAATGATGGGAACATCGAACTGGTACGACAGACAAATGACTTATTTTATGAACTATGCGACACCTGTTCCGGAGGATTATACTATTGGTCAACAAATGAAGGAAACATCAGCGCAATGCGGCTAATGGTAGACGGAGCCTCGAAGCAGTTAGACGTCCCCTTGGAACCCTCCAGTGTATGGAACTGGCATATCATCAAACTGTCGCCCCATTTGGACAGCGTGATTGCAAGCACCTACGTCTTCGACTCCACCTAGCGTTATCCTTATGGTGAAAATATAAATATGTATTTGAACTCCATCGACGTCGATGTCAATGACAATATCTATATGTCTTTTAAGCGTTCGCAAGATCCCGTCGACAGGCTGCCGGTGAAGAATTCCGACTCGCTTGCCATGGAGTGGTACTCCTGCATGATACGATATAATTCAACGCTGATGCCTACAGGACTTGCACAGGTGACAGCCTCGTACACCCCAGAAGGATACTGTGTTGGAGGTCTTACTTTCTTAAGCACTTACTATGATAGCGTAACCAACTCGTTGTTCATAAATGGTTCGTCGGGAAGAGATCCGCAATATACCACCTTGAACTTTAACGGCGACACACTCAACCTTATGAACAACGCTTGCTGGCTCCGGCTCGATGCCGATGACCTCAGTCTTATTTCTTACGGCAAGGCCCGTTCAACAGCTACAAGACCCTATGAAAGGACACTTCTTTACGACGACAAATATATGTGGTCCCACAACGGCTCCTTTATAGCCAAAGATAACCGCGTCTTCTGCCAAGTGCTATACGAATGCAACATACTCTTCAACGACACTCAGATAAATAGCCCCTACGGTATGGGCCTCTTTATTTGGGACTATGACGGACGAGAGATTGCCTTCATCGACTACAATTCTAACGGCATAGATAACGAGCACGCCTACATTCACCTGAAGGACAGTTCGGTGTGGCTCAGCGGCACCTTTGATGCCGCTGCCGACTTGGGCAGCTTCCATATCAACGCCGATTATAACAGTACCGCCTATCTGGCTCGCTATACCGATACTGCCTTTATGACACCCTACGTCTATGACTCTACAGGTGGCGATGTGCGTATCACTGTGGTGGGCGATGATGGGGCCTTCGTGGCTTACCCCAACCCCTTTCAGCAGCGCATCACCATCGAGGCGAAGGGCTGCGGACCACTGAAAGAACAAGCCTGGTTGACTGATCCCTCAGGACGCAGTGAAGAGGTTCGGATTATCCCCACTAGTGATGGACGCTATTCGTTAGATTTGACGGGTCGCCCGCAGTCTACCTATCTGTTGATCCTCGCAACTGTCTCAGGCAAGAGGCATACTGTAAGGTTGATGAAAATGAACGATGTATTTAATCAATAGAAACGCTATGATTCTTCTAATGAAGAAAAAAGATATGAGAAGAACGCAATAGAAATAGTCTATCATAAAAATATCCAACTGGCTAAGTCTGGATTTATAAATTAGAAAAAGTATGTTTTTTTTGATTGTCAATAGATCAAGAAGGAAGATGGCTTCCCTGTGAAGAACAGCTATCTTTTTTAAATAACAGAATTGCGTAGGCTGATTTTTTGAACATAGACTATAGCTGAAGAGATGAATATTTGATACAAGAAAAATTTAAAACAAATTATTATGAAAAGAATAATAACATTATTGGTATGGATATTGATTATCCTAACTCCTTGGAATAGAACCCTTGGCCAGGGGGGAAATCTTTTGGATGGACAGTTCGAATGGGTGAAGGGCTATTACGGAGAACGGGTAGGTAATCAAATAAGTAATATGATAAAAGGGACAGTAAGCGATAGTGAGGGTAACCTATACATACTAGGCCAAATACAACGCAGGTCTCAATGGGAGGGAGAGGACCTGCAACCCAACGGGATGCAGAACGCGTATAGCATTCTTATTGCTAAAATAGCACCCGATGGCGAGATGCTATGGAAGAAGGTAATATCCTCCAACAATAATACATATGCTCGCGCTTACGATATTAGGAAAGTGGGTGATACCGCTTTTGCCTGCCTCGTTGATATGTCATTCCCGACAGAAGATCACTATACCTATTACCTAGATACCCTTCTTACCCGAAGGGGCACCTATCCTGTGAATGGATTCACGCTGATGGATCCAACTATTACAGCACTGATTACCTTCGATTTTAAGGGTAACGTAGAGGAACAGCATTTCTTTTGGATGACCTATACAGATACGGTTGGAAACGACATAGTTAAATGGCACGACAACTATTCCGATCCATGGTATTACAATAATTATTTCTTTAACCCTTCGTTCGATATCGACCCCGATGGCAATATCTACATCAGTCGTGAGTTGCAAGACGATTATGGTTCTCTTTTCTCGGTTACGGATGGACAAATCAAGGGGGTAAAGTTTTGGGCAGACCATAGGCTGGTGGGCTCCTATCAGATCGATAAGCCACCCTATGTATGGCACCAACAGCTAATTAAGTTTGCTCCCCATTTCGATACCGTGTTGGCTTGGCGCTATATAATACAACATAGCGACAGTATAAGCTACACCACCTCTGCTTCTAATGTGGTAACCGATGTCAACCAAAATGTTTACTTTAGATGCCTACATAATACTTACTTATATGAGCCTTTAACGATGGTGATCGACTCGGTGCGTGGATTGGAGTTTACTGTATCTGAGAAAAGTACTGGGGTTAGTTATCTTGTCCAATACGATTCCAACTTGAATGCCAATTGGCTGATAACACTTGGCGACAGCGTGATCAATCCATCGGGGGTCTGCTCTAATAACTTTTTTGGGGATTTGGCGTTCGACAACGATAGTAACCTATTGTTCATCTCAGCAAACACAGCCCGCTCAACCTATTTGGATACCATGGTTTCGAACTTCTATTCGTATCCAACCTATATGGGAGAGACACTGCATCTGAAAAACAGTGCCTTCTTTATGGCCTTCCGTCTAAATGGAGCCAATCCTCCTACCTTGCATTCTTATGGTAGCTTCCCATCCCCTTTCCAATCGACCACCGTTCCGGAAGGATCCAAAGGCAACTTTGTTGTACGCAACAACTGGGTATTTATGCAGTGCGGTTTTTGGGGTACCGCTTTGTTTCCTTCACAGACCATCCGTTACGACAGTAAATATACCTTTGGGCATTGTTTGGCCATATTCGATTACAAGGGCAATTTTATCGATGGCATAGACTATGATTGCCAAGGGTTTGAAACCGATATGGGTTCGATTGAGTTGGTGGATAGTACGCTGTATCTTTGCGGTGTGACGTCTTCCGATGCTACATTTGGCGATATTCCCTTTGTTCGTTGGGGCGAAAATGTTTATGTTGCCAAATATGTCGACACGAGCTTGATGACGCCTCATATCACTATCCATATTCCTGATATTGATGCTGATGCCCATCTAGGTGTCTATCCCAATCCCTTCCAACAGAGGGTGACCATACAGGTGGATGCATCGGAGTTGCAAACAACCAATGATATTGCTAGCGCATGGCTCACCGATATGATGGGCCACCGCGAGAAGGTGCAACTTATCGACATGGGTGGCAACCAATACACCCTTAATCTTACGAATCGCAGTCAGGGTATATATCTACTTACTCTCGTTACTTCTGGGGGCACGAAGCATACTGTTCGCCTAGTAAAGCAAGGGCAATAATCTAGAACCTCGCACTTTTAATTACAAAAAAAACTATATTTTTTAATAAAATAAGAGCCTAAAAGCAAATGATATACGTATTACATTAACATATATTAACGTTCCCGAATGCAACTATTATCCTTGCTTGAACGTCTTATGTATGTCAATGGCTCGTAACAAAGAGGTCTCCACGCAGATTGGTTTCTATTGCTGTTATCTTCTATCTGAAGTGCGGTGGCAATAATCCAAATGTATAACAACATAACAAAACGTTAAATGGAACAAAACAATAATTCTTACATGGCACTACTGCCCGTAACAATGAGTGAATCTATCTTATCCGACCGATAATTGTTTTTATGACGCAGTTATTGTTCGTCTTTTGCGCCATAACAATTATAACTAGATTGTAGATTGTATGATTTCGTAATTAAATTACGAGAAGATTCGAGCCTCCCTGCGAAGCGAGGCTCCTTCTTTTTTTTATTCCTTATGGGCATTGTTTTCCTTTACATTTTCCCTCCTTTTCCTCTTCCACAATTCTTCGATGCTTTTATCATCCAACATCAGCGTTGTTTTTTTTCGTATCTTTGCATTATCATCGCAACACAATAATTTGTTATACTAAATTAATAATCAATGGAAAGAAGATTATTCAGCGCACTCTTAGTGCTTTTATTGTGCACCTTTGCCCCATGTATGAACGCCTGGAGCCAAGCCCCTTTTTCTCCCTTTAACTACGGACTTGATAGTGCCACTACGGGCGAAGAACGCTATTGGGCGCTCTATCGCACCCATGTTGCTGCTCTCGAGGCAGGTGTCGATGTGGATTATAGTGGTGTTGACACCCTTCACCTCACAATGCCTCCTCAATGGAAAAGCATACCACTGGGTTCTCATACCGACTTCCGGGGACTAGTACTCTTTGTTGAGAACCATAGCCATGATGGTGCACTCTTTTCCCGTTCGGCCCAAACCCAGTCGATCGATATGCCCAAGAGTGTGATTGATGGGGGCGACTTCCGCTCCATTCCTCAACTGGCCAAGGGGCATTACCTTCTCATTTTGCGCGATGAGCACCCCTGGGTGGCTGAACGGCTAGGCTACGGCTACCCCCATTATCGCAGTGATATCATCCTTATCCAAGAGGGTAGGGGCCTCAACCAGCCCATCGCTCCCTACAATACCGATTCTACCCTCGTTAAGGCCTCCTACACCCCTTTGCAGGCGCCTGTCTCAGTCTCCAACCTTACTCTCCATCGGGTAGTAGGATGCACCAAGAAAACCTATTGCATCTCGCTCCACAACCTAGATGATATAACCCTCAGTCATATCCATATCACCACCCCTCGCAGCACAATGATAGCTGATGGTGCTATTTCGATTGGCAACTGCACCCATGTAACTCTTCGCCATATCACCGTCGATGGTACCTATTCTGGCTACGGACGAAGCCGTAACTATGGCTATGCGTTCTCTATGAATAACATATGGCATAGCACCTTTGAAGATGTGGTGGCCAATGGCAATTGGGGTGTTTTTGGCACCAACAACCTTAGTAATACTACCCTTATTCGTTGTGATGTAAACCGCTTCGATATTCACTGCTATGGTCGCGATGCCCGTTTAGTAAACTGTGTGTTACGACAAAAACAGACCCAGTTTTCCTCTATGTATGGCACCGTTGAATTTGACAGTTGTCTCTTTGCCGATTGTATTCCCGTGCGCGTACGATCCTCTTTTAATGCTTATACCCCCTTCGATATCGTGATGCGCAACTGCACCTTTGAGGCTACCCTCCGCCATCATGCCCTCGTTAACATGATGCTGCTCGACACCAACCTCAATCGTCGTCCCGAACTGCGACAAAAGTGTTGGCCCAACCTTACCATTGATGGCCTTACCGTTATAGCCCCTATCACTGTACGCCACCTATATCTCTATGATCCTACGGGCACTCGCAGTGAATGCCGAAAGCCTGTACACCATATCGAACAGGTCAATGTTAAAGGGGTGCGTGTGAAGCGCCCTAACGGAAAGTTGGCACCACATCTGATCGAGCTTACCTCTTATCCCTTCGCTACCGTTAATCCTATGAAGGTTGATATCCGCTATCAGGAGTAAGTTCCTTTCCGATGATAGATGAACAATCTATTTCTTATTCTAGAATTGCCTCCTTTCTATAGGTGTGCTTTGTTAGCATTACTATCAATCTCAATGGCATTATAATGTACCTTATATGATGTGCATTTAATGGCAAGGTACAGTGTGGCTTATGTCACATCTGAGGTATTCTATTGTTTTTTGAGTTAATTATCACAGATAAATGACCCTATTGTTGTACATTTTTTTTTGCTGTTTAAAATATTGTGATACATTGAGATGGCTTTTGTATAGGAATTACTTTTTTACTTTTTCCTATTTTTTTTGCTGCTATATTAAAAAAATGTTGTAATTTTGCAGTCGCAATCCGATAGGAAGGATTGTGAAGAAGTGCATCTCACTTTATTCCGCCGAAGTAGTGAATCTGGACAATTCGCAAAAAACGAGGAAACCGGAA
The DNA here is from genome assembly GCA_030523765.1 of Bacteroidales bacterium. GTDB lineage: Bacteria > Bacteroidota > Bacteroidia > Bacteroidales > P3 > Colimorpha. The sequence continues at coordinate 90,747 of JAUNHX010000008.1, forward strand.
TAAGTGTTTTGATTGTTTGCTTTCACTGTTTGTATTTTGAGTATACAAAGCTGTGGAGCATTCCATCCAACCTTATTTGTTTCTCCGGGGAGTCCAGACCCTTCTACTTCTTTTAGGGTTTGATGAATGGCTCCACTTTTTCATATTGTTTTATTTGATGCATAGAGCACGGGCATCGAGTGTTGATTAAAATTGTTTTTTGATACAATACTAAGATGAAGAATATTATACTGTCAATTCTAAGCAAGTTGGGATTGGGTCGCGATGGCAAAGCATACGACTTCAGTGATGAATCGCCCAGTGGCCACAAACTTTACTATAGGATTGTGGGCACTTCAGCTCAGGTGGCCTACCAACGCACCTCTATGCCTAGTTATCCCCACTTAGAAGGTTCGGTGGTTATTCCATCGCAGGTGGCCTATCGTGGCACTACCTATCCTGTCACCTCTATAGGTGAATCGGCCTTCTATGGTTGCGATCGCATCAGCACTATTTCGCTCCCATCCACACTCATATCGATTGGCAATTACGCCTTTATGGGTTGCAAGAAACTTACATCGATTAATATACCCCCATCGGTAACGGTTATTGGCAATTCCGCTTTCTACTATTGTAGCGGCATTACTCAAATCACCATTCCCCCTTCAGTGGCCTCTATCGGCTTTTCGGCTTTTAAGAGCTGCATTCGCTTGGCTTCGGTCCGTTACGAGGCTGTGATGTGCAGCAAAATGGGGTTCTACCGCTATCCTGTCTTCAAAGATTGTGGCGCACTCACCTCCCTTACTATTGCCGATGGTGTGCAGTATATACCCCACTCGGCATTTGCTCGCTGCAGTCAGTTGCTAGGTGAGATAAGAATCCCCAACTCAGTACGTCGTATCGATGATTATGCTTTTCATGGATGTAACAACATCGAATCGCTTGTACTCCCCAATGAGGAATGCACCATAGGTCGCTATGCTTTCGAAGACTGCTCATCGCTTACCACTCTCGATATCCCTGAAGCTATAACAGCCATAGGTGATTATGCGTTCTTCTCGTGTGCTAGCCTTACTCATGCCACCATCCCTGATACGGTCAACACCATAGGTGACTTTGCTTTCGCATTCTGTTCTGGACTTACATCCATCACCTTCGGATTGCACGTTGCACAGATAGGACAGCATACTTTACACGGATGCAATAGCCTAGAAAATATCTATATTAAGGCCCTTATTCCACCTAGTATTGATCCCCTAGCATATGAGAATTTGCCTCCTCATGTGATTGTGCATGTGCAGTCCGAGGTACTTGAGCGCTATCGTAGTGCAGAGCATTGGCAACCATTCCATATTACTGACCAAAACAACTCAAATCAATCCTAATTAATATGAAATGCTATCATGAAGAACTTATTATACCATTTCATTATACTAACTGAACCCTATAAAAGAAGAAGATATGTACTTAATCAATAGTTCGGTGACGGGTCGGCCGAAGCGTATCATCCCGCACATCTTTTAACTGTTCAAGTTGGTGAATTTATTTTCTGACAACTTCAACATTCTACTGGTACTCTGTCGTCAATTATGTGATACGAAATAGTCGAATGTAACCATACACTGAACGACCTACAATTTTTTTGTAGTCCAAAAACAACTGCCCTGTGAAGACCAGTTGTTTTCTTTAGATTATAATCATTTTTGAAAATGTTACAAGAGAGGTCTTTCCTCAGATAAGCAAACAACTGAGACTTCACGATGGTTTACAATATCTTTATAAACTGCTGAACCCATATGGGCCCAGCAGTTCCAATATTGATGAATAAAAAGCGTTTCTTAGAATAATTAATATGTTGTTGTTTGGGGTATTGGTCAAGGGTGTGTTATCTCAAGACTTCGATTACTCCGTTACGGGTGGTCATACCGAATACACCTTGTGCGTCGAAATGGAAGAAATAGGTTCCGTCGGGACAATCGCATTCATTGGGATCCCACCTATCGTCATCGGAAGATATGTTGTCGCGCTTGAAGACCAATCGTCCCCATCGATTATAGATCCGTAGTCGGTTGACAGGGTAGAGACCGTGTTCAACAAGATTGATGACATACCAAGTGTCGTTGATTCCATCGCCATTTGGAGTGACAGTGTTGGGGAACTGTAGCAAGATGTTGAAGATGGTGATGGGTAGGATGGTTGTGTCTGTACAGAAGAGGGTGTCGCCCGTTAAAGAGGCGAACCACTGGTAGGCGATGAGAGAGACATCGTGTGCATCGGCTATGTAGTCGTCCTCTGGCCATTGGTGATAGGGCGAGACTTCAAAGGAGGAATCGACGATAGAGGTAGTGGAATCAAGCTGGTAGAAATACCATTTGTAAGTATTGGTGCCGTCATCGGGTTCGGTGAGGTTGATGAGTTGTGTGCTGGGGTCGAGTATGCTAGGAAGTTCGGGACTCCATCTGAACTGGGCTAGCGGTCGAGGGAAGACTTGTACAGCATCGACAAAGGTGGCTGTATCGTAACATCCATCAGCACTGGTGGCAATCATGGTGACAGTATAAATGCCTGGTTCGTGATATGTGTACAGACTATCTGTTCCATCGGAGGTGTCGCCGTTGCCGTAATACCATGAGATGGCTGTGTGGGAACTGCTGCTGTCGAGGGTGTGGAGTGTTAAAGGAACGCACGATGCAATGGAAGAGTCGCCTCTAGTCCAATTCTCTCCATCGAGGCTGAGGAGTCCGTCGGCAAAGAAGGTGGAATCGTAGTAGAAGATATCGATGTGTACTACACTATCGCATTGATTGACGGTTTGCAGCGAGTCGACAATCTGTTGAGGTGTATACTCGTTATCGCGATAGGTATAAGTGGAATTATTACATATAAATACTGTATCGAAGGTGCTGTAAGTATGGTTGACTGTGAGGTTAAGAACCTCGACGCTGTCGCATCCCATGGTGGTTAAGGTGCTGTCGTGATATATACCTGCAGTGTTGTATGAGGTTCCGGCGAAGGGTCGGTAACCGTTATCGCAGATTGTGTCATAGTATTCGGTATAGAATGTTGGGTGTATGGTGATGTCCATGGTGACGACGCTGTCGCAGGCATATACGGAGAGGAGGCTGTCGGTGTATATGGTAGAGGTTAGGAAGGTAGTGTCGACATATTGATATCCAGTATTGGAGCAGCCGTTAATACTTACATGGTGATCGTAAGAATTGGCTACATCTAGATGGAGCCTATAAATACTGTCGCATCCGTGGATGGAGGTGAAGTTGTGGGTGTAATCGCCTGCTACCGAATCGTTGAATCCAAAGAGTGTGTAAGCGACACCGTCGCAGATCCCGCCGAGGAGACTAGTGTCGAGAGAAGGATGAACGGTTAGGAATACAAAGGTGGTGACTATGCTGTCTTCGCTATATTGGGTTCGTACGGTGTAAAATCCTTCGGTGAGCATAATGGAATCGCGCAGCATGAAGGTGTCGCCCTCGCATATCTCGGGGAATATGGAATCGTATTCAATACAGGGACTGGACATGAGGATGGTTTGAACGGTATCGTCTGAACAGCTGCCGTCAGCTAATGTGGCAGTAAGGGAGACGTCGAACTCTTGGGCAGGAAATTCGTGGCGCGGGTTTTTGTCATAGCTCACAGTACCATCGCCAAAGTCCCAAATTTGTCCATCGCACTCCATTGAGGTTCGATGGGTATGAGCGGAATCGGTGGTGGCGCAGCTATGGTTGTAGAACTGTACTACGACATTGCACCCGTTAGTGTCGAGAATTTCGTAGGAATAGTCGGCAAAGGGGAAGATGGCACCGATGATTACTGTTTTTTCAAAGTAGCAGTTAGCACTGGTGCTTCCGATAAAATGACACCGACATTTATATACGCCCTCCTGCGAGCTAGTGAATGTTTGTGCGGTAGAGAGAATGACATTGGCGCTATCGATATTATACCACTCGTAGCGGAATCCTTCGGGTGCTGTGAATGTATTGGAATGGACAATACCGCAAGTGTTAGGTGCTACCTCTTTTTCTTTACACTCGAGTGTGAAATAGGCATAACCGAAATGGCCCATCTCGTTGCAGTCGTAGGTGGTGAGTTTCGCATAAACCCGCTGGCCGTGGAGAGGTGCCAGATCGACGCCGATGGCTGTCCAATCCTTCCATAGTACGGTGTTGGTGTCGTACTGATAGAGATTCCAACCCAGCGAATCGCTTGAGATAAAGTTGGCCGAATAACAGTCGGTATTGATTTCGTTATTGTTCTCGTCGACGAAAGAGAAACTGAAACGGGGCTGCATATCGGGCGAGTGTCCGGGATTTTCGAGTACGGCAGCATACCGGAGCAGAAGAATTTCGGTTTTGGTAGTGTCGACATCGTATTCATAAACTACGCTCTCAGCCTCGCCTCCGATATCCCAGTTTCCCAGGCGGATGGTTTCGTAGTGTCCTGGTGGAACACAACGCAGTTGGTTTCCAGTGCGAGGATCGGTGGACAACGTGTCGTCTATAATGGTATGTCGAGAGTTGATGTCGTCCTGTCCGTAGTCTACGAGTCCCTTATTTTCCATAGGGTTGCTGAACCGGCCATAATAGCCTGTAGAGAAGCAGGAATAGATATCACCGAAATCGATACACTTGTCGCCGCCAGCACAGAAATCATACCAAGTGGTATCGATGCAGGCTACGGAATTATTTGTAAAGAAAACGTAATAACGTTTGCCGTAGACGAGGTTGGTTAGGTGGGCCACGCGTTCATAGGTGATCAACGAGTCCATATGCTCAATATCCTGGCCATAGTGGCATACCCACTGGGTGGCGCTTGAATTGTCGTCCCACGTGAGGCGACAGCTTGTATCGGTTTTTAGAGAAATCTGAATATTGGATACGGCTTCGAAGGTTACCTTGAATTCGAATCCCGAACCAGTGGTTGTATCGCCCGCGGAGTTGTATTCAATATGAAGTTTACCGCTAGGTACTTTCACAACGAGATTGTCCTGCTTTCCCCAACTGCCCAGCCATTGGCCGGTTTGTTCATCCCACATACGGAGATAGTCGTTGTCGCCCATATTGATGCTGCCACGCAGGGTCATACTATTGCCCAACGATGAGTTGAGCCATACGTTGTGATGGTCGGTATAGAGGTAGTCGAAGCTCGAACCACCGTCGCGAAGGGTGTAACACTCATTGATATCGAGCACACGCGTAGTGTCTTGGTTGTAGGGGAAGACAATGATGGTGGTGTCGCAAGTGGTAATGAAACAATATTTTACTGGCTTGAGACAGCTTTGGGAGAGGTCGTTGTTGCTGAGATAACACACATACTGATGGTCGGGCAACAGGTTGGTGAGTGTAGCGCTTTTGGTGTTGAGGGTGATGGTGTCGAGCATTTTTTCGGTCGGTCCGTAAGCCAAGGTCCACTGTGTGGCCGAGGTCGTGTCGTCCCAGACCAAGGTAGCAGATGTGCAGCTGACGTTCTGTGCTCGGACGTTGTATATTTTATAGTTGAACGACACATTGAAATTAAAACCGGGAGTGTAATGGTTTTCGTTGGTGCCTACGCGGTGCGAGATATTGATATGTCCGTCGGGAGCATAGATATATAGGTAACCGGTCTGACCATACCATGAGCGATACATGCTAGTGCTGATCCACATGCTAGATTCGCCCAGGTCGTAGTATCCTTCGAGGGTGAGTCCTTGATTGTCGGTGGTATATAGGTCGAAACCGTTGTCGGTATTCCAAAACAGATTGCCTATACCGCCCACATCCATGTATTGATAACAGTTATCGGGTGAGAGCGTTTGGCTACCTTGATAGTATAAGGGGGTATGACGTGTGAAATGGTTGCGATAGGGATGGATGATAATGCCAGGATCGGTAGGCATGATGACACCGAAATAGTTGGGGAGCACGCATTCTTCGTTTTCGAGGGTGTTGTAGATGCTATAGAAATACTGACGATTGCGTTCTAGTCCAGTCATGGTGTATTGTTTAGTATTGGTAGTAACGGTGGTCATGGAATCGATGTGGGTACCGTAACTAAAATTCCATTGGGTAGCAGCAGAAGCATCTTGCCAAGTAATGGTGACTGTTGAGTCGGTCATATTCAATGTGTCGGGATTGAATACACGCGAAGGGAATAGTACTTTAATCCAGAAACCGAATTCTTGGATGGCTTCGTTGGTTTTGATTTCGATAGTCATCTCGCCATTGTCAGCCCAATGTTCCCAGCCCCAACAGGTTGGACCATCGATTAAACCGGTGATATAAAGCCGGTCGCTTTGGTCTTGCCAGCCAACGGTAGTTGAGATGTGGCAGAAAAATCCTTCGCCCGTTGTGGATCGGACTACCAGCCGAGATGTATCGCTAGGAAGATAGTTGCCTGTGCCACCGGGATCGTAGATATAATAACATTGTCCTGGAGTAAGAAAGACGGTATCGTCGCCATGATAATTCATTACGATGGCGTCTGCATCGAGGGTGGTGAAGAAGTACGATGGCGAGCTACATTGTGTATTGGCTCCGGAATAGACTTTGACTTCGTAGTCTGTATTGGGTGACAGATTGTTAATGGTATAATTGCGCACATTGGTTGACGTGGTAGTCATCGTACCACCTACAACGCCATAAGCCACTGTCCACTGGCTGGCACCACTGTTGTCAACCCAATTGAATGTGGCACTATTGGATGTGACCCGTGTGGCCTTTATGTTGTTTACTTCGTTCTGGGTTCGGTCGACGGTGAAACAGTAACCCGGACGTGTGATACTGTTGCTACTAGTAAAGCGAAGACGAAGGTATCCGTTGCTACTGGTGAGACGCATACGGTCGTTGTTGGCAAATCGGTTGTGCCATGCGTCGGCTTCCCACCAATAATTATCGTCATTGGGGTTATCCTGGTAACTGATACGGTCGTGGCCATCGTAATTATTCAAACCGTACTCGGCTTCGTTTCCACCAAAGAGCCACTGCCCATCGATAGCAAAATCAGAGCCATCGCTTGACATTACAACAAGCACAGAAGTGTCATTATTAAAGTAGTTGTAGTTGCGTCCTCCAGCATCCCAGATATAATAGCAAGTGTTGGGATATACGATCAATGTATCAATACCACGATACGGCATCAGTACTTCGCCTGTTGGAACGCCTTGAGTGATGAAAGCCCTACGCTCACTGAAAGAACAGGGGGTATTTTCAATGTTGTTGGTAATATAGTAAACATATTGCGTGCCCGACTGCAGTCCGACCAGCGTGGCTTGCGTAGACGACACATTGACACTTTGCATGGCATCTTCGCTAAGACCGTAATGGACTGTGTATGAATTGGCACCGCTGAGATCTGTCCAGGCTATTGTGGCCGTTGAGCTGGTAGTGGATACCGTGTGGAGATTCGTTATAGAATCCTCAACTTGTAGGACTTCGATCATAAAACCGTCCTTATTGGTGGCCACATCGCTTTGGAAAAAGATGAGAAGAGAATCACTGATGCTGCTGTGCTCTATGTCGTAATGGTTACCATTGTACTCATAGTACCGATTGCCGTCGTATATCACCAATCGATCGTTTTCTTGGGTATTGCAACGTCCCTTGATACGGAATCCCTTACCATTGGCAGTTCTCAGTAATAGTCGGGAAAAATCGGTGTTGTAATACCCTTTGCTCCCACCTGCGTCGACCACAGTATAACACTGACGTGGCTGCAGAATTACCGTCTTACTTCCACGATAGGCCATCATAATCGTGTCGTCGGCCCCACCGGTAGTGATCAACCCATGGCGTGCTGGCACATCACAATCGCTTTGTTTGATATTACCCTCGATAGTAAATATGTATTGGCGGCCAGGTTCTAAGCCGTTGAGGGTAACACTTGGTGTAGAGGTTTGCAGTTGAGACCAATGGCCCTCGTCGCTACTATACTTGAATGTATACGAAGTGGAGTTCATAACGTCGGTCCAACTTACTGTAGCACTGGAATCAGTGATGGATGAGACTGTAGGTGTTATGTAGCTACTGTTTTCGGGCAGTACTTCAAAGTTGTAAAACACTTGTTCGCTTTCAATCATGCTTACCGTACCACGAGGAAACCATTGGTAATAATTTCGAACTTGACTATTGGTGGTCCACGAATAGTAGTAATCACCACGCCACTCGTTATCCCATATACTCCGCCAACGGGCACTTACTTCGCCTGTCTTTGCTTGATAAACGCCTTGCAAGTAGACTCCATGACCATCGTTGAAACTATAGTCGGTTCCCGTATAGTTAAAATAAAGGCCAAGTGTGTCGCCTGATGATCCTTTAAGACGGTAACATACTCCGGGAGGAAGGGTGTCGTTTGATCCATATTCGGGTCGCATCATTAGAATTGTGCTATCCATTTGGGCGACAAACCACTGATATTCAATATTTACGCATTCGACCTTATCGTTTGTAATATAGTATCGGTAGTATCGGTCGTTGGTTAAGTTGTTGAGTGTTACCGATGTTGTGTTAGTCTGCACAGACAGGATAGAATCCTCGTCACAGCTGTAATAGACTGTCCACGAGGAAGCATCATAGCGAGAGTCGTTCCATGTTAGGTGTACGCTGTTGGTATCAATTACTGTGTATTGCCGGTCGTACACTGAAGGGACATGCCGAACATGTATGGTAAATCCTTCGAACGTATTGTAGCTATTTGAATGAAAATGTATAAGTGCTCGTGAATCCCACATGTAGTGATTGCGAGTTCCTATACCGCACATGTATTCAGAATATGTATTAACAGTAGTGTCGTAATAAATCCTTAACCAGTCTTTTCCGTCATCCTGATGCCCTGTCTCATACTCTATTTCGAGGTGGAATGACTCATTCGAGATCAAGTAGAGGTAAGAGTCTTCGTTGTTGGAATATTTGCCCAATCCACCTGGGTCTAAAATGGTGTAACAACCAGTATCGGTGATAAAGAGTGTGTCGGAGCCCTGATGGGGCATGATGACCGTAGTTTGTGCATGCAAAAGATTGGATGCCATTACAAACAAAAGCATCGTTTTGAAACATCTGGGGATGCAGAGTAGGATGTCCTTTTTGAAAGTAGATTGTTTTGACATTTTAATGCAATTGTTAGTTTCCCTTTGTAATAATTATTGAAATGCTTGTTGTCAGTTGTAAATTGTATATAGTAATTGATATTATATTAGATTGGATAATTTGATTTTTTTATCTTTTTAGATAATTTGAGTTTCTTTTATCTTTTATGTGGTTTATATTGGTTTACATAGAGTTCTATATTAATTGCAATATACTGATTGATTAATGATTTGAAAATCATGTACTCATAAGTAGAAAAAATGATGTGAACAAGATACATAACTTTTGCAAAGTTAAGTTTTTTTTTAAAATGATTATGTAATTTTTTTGACCTATTTTGACCCATTTGATCTGTAGTGTTTATTTTATGAGGACCAGTATAAATGTGTTCATCGTAACGATTGTTAGCAATTCGTAGATTCTTCGACAGCAAATGGGGGTAAATTGATGGTCCCTACTGTGTTGTTGTTTATTTAAGCGTGTAAGCGTTAATAAATAGAGTGACTTTGATTAATTAATTGGGTATACAGAACGATAAATCGAGTATTTTTATTAATAAATACATTTTTTGTCCCAATAATTAAAAAAAGTGTATTTTTGCATTTTGAAAACGTGATAGGATAGATATATAAGATTTTTATGTGTCGGTGAATGCTAATAAAATGCTAATAATATGAGTAGCAATACAAACAAAGAGGAACAATATTGTGATTGTCCTTCAGGACTAGTGTCGGGGGGATTGGGGATTACGGAATCGTTCTTTTCGAACTATGAGGTATTGGAAAGGGGGGGGAACCATGTGCTTTACCGAGCTCGTCGCTATGGTCGTTGGTATGTGCTAAAAGGACTTCGCGAGGATTTTCGACATAATCCGTTGTATGAGGAGTGGCTTTCGAAAGAATATTCGGTGGGTATTGGATTAGACTTTCCAACGATTGTACGTGTGGAGAGCCTTGAGGATGATCCTATGGCGGGTCGCTGTATTGTGATGGAATGGGTTGAGGGGATGACACTCGACCGCTGGTTGAGGGAAACGAAACCTAATATGCGTACGCGTAGAGGGGTGATGAACCAGATTTTGGATGCGGTGGAATATTGCCATAGTCGTGGGATATATCATCACGACCTTAAACCATCGAATGTTATGGTGACGGCGTATGGTGGAGTGAAATTGATTGATTTCGGACTGAGCGATGGCCCGCAGTATGCTGCACTGAAAAGCAATTCGGGTACACAGGGCTATGCGGCTCCCGAGCAGCAAAGCGGGGGCACTTGCGACCACAGGGCCGATATTTATGCGCTAGGAAAGATAGCCGACTTGTTGTTTCCCCATAGTCACCGTCATGCTAAACGCAAAGCACAACGCGAAGATCAGGAGTCACGTTTTAACTCGGTGGCTGATTTTCGTAGAGATTTGTGGCGCCTTAGGTGGCCTTGGCTGATGTTGCTTTCTGTGTTGATGTTGGCGATTGTTGGCATTGTGATGTTGCCGAGTGATAAGATATATCCAGTGAAACTCGATTCGGGACAGACGGTGTATTGTCGTGTGCTTACCCATTTCCCTGAACGAAAGGTGATCTTTGTTTACCCAGGTACACAGTCGGAACCTTGGCCGATGCGGTTTGAGCAACTGAAGGGCGACATGATTATTCCTGACTATATCAAGATGTGGGGATTGCGCTATCGGGTGGCGGAGATTGAAGGACATGCGTTCCGAAATCAGTTTGACCTCACCTCGCTCACACTTCCTGAACATTTAGATCGTATTGGTCCGCATTGTTTTATGGCATGCTCGGGAATCAAGGATACGCTTGTTATTCCGCGCCACTTGAAAGTGATTGGGGCTGACGCATTCAATGATTGTGCTAGTATTACGACTGTGCTGTGGCAGCCAGACTCGTGCAAACTAGAGCGGGAACCCACCGATGGTATTTTCTGCTTCGATCGTTGTCCATCGTTAAAACGTGTAATAATGACGAACAATGTGCGCAGTGCTCCTAGTTATCTATTCAACGAGATTCATACATTAAAATATATCTCATTGCCAGATAGCATGAAAATTATCCCGAACGATTTTCTGGCTTATTCGCATGATTTGGACAGTATTGATTTTCCAGTGGCACTATATTCCATTGAACATGCTGCTTTCTACAAAACGGGTATAAAGAGGGTTCGATTCCCAGAGTCGGTCGAGGTGATAGGCAATTATTCGTTTGCTTATAGTAAGAGTCTGCAACATGTTGAATGTGGTAGTTCTACACGTTTTATTGGGAATTTTGCCTTTACAGAATGTTCTAGTCTTCAAACATTGACTATCCATGCGCCTAATCCGCCCGAGGTACTGAACACTTCGTTTTATTTGATGCCCCAAACTGTGGTGCTTCGAGTGCCGATGGGTTCGGTTGAGAAGTATCGTACTCATCCTATTTGGGGTAAGTTTAATCACATAGAGGCGATTGAGGGGTAGTGACATATGATAGATTTTTTCTTTTTTTTGAAGGATAGAATGTGTTTTACGTCAATATAAGCTATTGGAACTATCAACTTAGATGGTATACGGAATAAGCGTAATTATCGGTAATTAAATCACATAGATGTAAATGGTTAAAATGGGTCAAAATGTTTTAATACTCTTGGTTTCTTTTTACTTACCTTTGTATCCAATATATGAGCAAAACTAATACACAAATAGAGACTCTGCTTAGACTGGTTTGCGAGGGAGCAGGATCGCAAGCAAAAACGCCATCTGATTTTCAAATCATTGCAGCGTACGTGAAACAGCGTACTAACGAGAATCTTGCTCTCAATACCTTGAAACGTATGTGGAACTATGGGGGCATTACTTCAAAACCCCGACAGGCCACACTGAACCTAATGGCCCGTACAGTTGGATACCGGTCGTTTGAAGATTTCTGTGAGCATTATGGCGACTGCTCTCCTTCATCGGACATTGTGTTGGGTGGTGGTGTAAAAGTGCAGGACCTTGTGACGGGTCAGCGGCTGATGCTTCGGTGGAATCCTAACCGGGAGATTGTGATAGATTATCTCGGTAACAGTGCTTTCCGAGTGATAGCGAGTGAAAATAGTAAGTTGCAAGTGAATGATACTTTTCAGGCTGCTGTTTTTTCAACGGGATATCCCGCTATGCTTGCCAATGTGATTCACGGCGATTCATATTGGTCGCTCTACGAGATTGGTCAGCAGGGAGGGCTTACGTTGGTTCGTCTACTTCCTTCCGAGAAGTAGCAGAGATTTACAGCCGATAATTTTTTAATTCTAAAGGTTATTACAATAAAACGCTACTTTAAGGAGCATTTTTTGGGGTGTTTTATCTATTGTAAGTCTAATGTAAGTC
>JAUNHX010000028.1:0-15833 GCA_030523765.1 Bacteroidales bacterium
CTTACAGAGGAGGGGAATGAGGATGAGCATTATGAGCAGTGTTTTCTTCATGGTTGTAATTGTTTTGTTTTTAATGTATCAGTACAATATGTAATCAAAGAATAATACTTTTTTTATACTCAAAAGTCGTTGTCGATGAAAGGCCATATAGCAAGGACTTTTAACATCATATCGTTTTTGCAGCTTTTTTATTACACCCGATATCAATTTTTTTTTGTTTCTAGCTGATTTGTTGGTGTATAGGTATGAAAAAATACATTGGATGTTGTGATAGCGAAGCGAAGAAAAGATTTGATAACTGGCTAAGCAGTCAGGGTGTCGAAGACTCTAAATGGAGCGTCCGAAAGAGAACCGAAGGGCCTTTTTTCGAGACCGGAGTACAGAAACATTATTGACCCCAAGGTAGTAACCTTTCAAAATACGGATAGCGGATAGCTATTCGGTCAATAGCAACGTAGTTGCATAGCTGCGGCGCGGCAGGCGATGTTGCGGCGAAGAAGGTCGGCGTAAAGGGTGAGGTCGAGGCGGTGGTAGTTGCCTTCGCGCCCGATGAGTGGCAGCATGTAGTCATTGTGTTTGTAGCCGCTGATATGCAGGAGGCGACTTGTAGTGTCGAGCGTGATGGTTAGGGTGTCGCTGTGGCGTGGGTCGATGAACAGGGCGGGGGTGGCATCGGTGCGCCAGTTGACGGGGTTGATGGTCATAAGGTTTCCTTCGCTAAGAATTGGGAGGGCACAGTTGTTGTCGCGAACGGAATTGTAACAGATGGTAACGCCGAGATCGGTACTGTCTGCTGCTGGGCGGATATGGGGATGGGGTTCTGTGACTTTGTATCCTATCACGTAGGCGGCTACCAATCGGTTATAGATACTGTCGTCCATCGTCTTCAGCAGATCGACAACAGCCATAGCCCCCTGACTGAACCCAGCCAAAACGAAGGGGCGACCCTGATTGTAATGTTCAAGATAATATGAGAAAGCTTTCCGTACATCGCCGTAGGCTATCGACATGCGAGCTTCTACGAGGCTATCGCTGGTGTAGGTCTCCAGCGTTACTTGGCGGTAGTAGGGCGAGTAGTAGTTCAGTTGTCCGGCAAGCAGATGATCTATTCCCACCATTTCGCCACACAAGAGCGCCCGAAGGCTGTCGTTGTGGGTATCGGCATAATGTATTGTCTTGCCTTCCAGCTGGTAGTCGCTACAATCGGTGGAGACAATGTAGAACAAATCTACTGCTGCATTGCGATTAACGATGTACCATTGGGTGGTATCGGCATAATCGGGTTCGGTGGGGATGATATCCCCTTTAGGGCTGCAACCCATTGTCAAAGCCACCATAGTGGTGAGTACCAGAATCAGTCTTGTCCAGTTCATTTTTGTTCTTTTTTATGGCTGCAAAAATACGGCTTTCTTCCGATATCGCAATTTTTTATTTAAAGGTGATAGTTTTTCTGTTGAAAACATGAACGATTCTCTAAGGCTTTTTTTAATTTGATGATGGTAAAATAACCGACATATTGCAAACTGGTTTTGTTTCCTTTTACACACCATTACAGCATTACACCATTACAGTTCATATTTTACTATACCCTTTAGAAGGGGTTGCTTATGGAAAAGTAATTTCCCCCTTATGCCTATAATAATGCAAAATAATATCGACATAATGCAAAAAAATGTGTACTTTTGCATCCTCAAATCATAATCAGATATTACAGATGAAACAGATTCAAATGCTTATTACTGTCGCATTTATGGCTACAATGATGGTGGCGTGCGGCAAAAAAGAAGATGTTATTCAACCTACTGACCCCACTGATTCTGTGGTGGAGGTGAAGGACAACATTTACCAGTTTAAGGTGCTTGATGGTAATGGCGACAGCGTTTCGCTAGCCAACTACGAGGGTATGGTAATTCTTGTGGTGAATACCGCTACAGAATGTGGCTACACTCCGCAGTACACCGACTTGCAGAACCTTTATGAGACTTATCAGGATAGCGGCTTTGTGATTCTTGATTTCCCCTGTAACCAGTTTGGCGGACAGGCACCTGGCAGTTATGACGACATCCATAACTTCTGCACGGGTACGTATAATATTACCTTCCCGCAGTTTGCTAAGATCAATGTAAATGGTAACGATGCTTCGCCACTATATGTGTGGCTGAAAGAGAAGAAGCCCGGCAACATCCAATGGAATTTTACCAAATTCCTTATCGATCGTGAAGGCAATGTGGTGCGACGCTACGAACCTAACACCAACATGATAATGGTAGAGAGCGGGATTAAGAATCAACTTTAAAAGATAGATTAGAAGCAGAGGTGAGTTAATCCCTTGCTAGATATAATAAAGGCCCCTCGATGGAGGGGCCTTTGTTGTATTCTAAGGTTGGATTAGAGGCTGGCGCGATAGATGGCTTCGATATCCTGCTCGGTAAGGGGTGCCCATGCTTTTTCTAGGTGGCTTACGCGCTGGGTGTGGGCAGCCATTTCGGCAAGACGGCTGTCGTCGATGCCTACCTGGGTGAGGGTCATGGGAATGCCTATCTGGCAGAAGAAGTCGTGGGTACGCTGGATAGCCTCCTCAGCTATCTGCTGGGCGGGAAGGCTTGCATCGATACCGAACAGTTGGGTGCCGTAGGTAACGAAGCGTTCGAGGGTTTTCTCGTTAAGGATATGCTTCATCCAGCGAGGAGTAATGATGGCGAGTCCTTCGCCGTGAGTGATATCGTAGTAGGCTGAGAGGGTGTGCTCCATAGCGTGTAGGGGCCAACGGCTGGGACTATTGCCTAGCGAGAAGATGTTGTTGCAAGCGAGGGTGCAGGTGAAGAAGATCTCGGCACGTGCATCGTAATCGTTAGGATTGTTGATAACGCGTTGCACATGGGTCATAAGGGTGCGGAGTGCTCCAATACACATAGCATCGTTGAGGATGGTATGATCTTCGCAGAAGAACTGCTCGAGAACATGGTTCATAGCATCGGCTACGCCAGCGAGGGTGTGTTTGAGAGGAATGGTGAAGGTGAGTTCAGGATCGAGCAAGGAGCATACGGGGAAGAGGAGGGGATCGATATAGCCCAGTTTGTCGTTGCTTTCGGTACGGGTAATGACGCCGCCAGAATCGTATTCACTTCCAGTAGCTGCCATCGTCATGATGTCGACGATGGGGAGTGCCTTTTGAGCTTGTACTTTGTAGGTGATAAGATCCCACGTTTCGCCATCATAGCAAGCACCAGCGGCAATTGCTTTGGAACAGTCGAGAACGCTACCACCACCAACGGCGAGGATGACATCGATATGATGTTCTTTGCACATCTGTACGCCAGGAACAACGCTTTGAGTGTATTTAGGATTGGGTTCGATACCCGACAACTCGTAGATTACGAAGTCGTGCAGAAGTTGCTTCACTTTGTCGTAGAGTCCGGTGCGTTTGATGCTTCCGCCACCATAGGTGAGCAGTACTCGTTTGCCTAGAGGTTTCATAACCTCGGGGAGTTGATCAACTACACCGCGACCAAAAAGCAGTCGGGTAGGGGTGCAATATTCAAAATTTTGCATGTTTTGGGATATTTATATGGTTATTAATTATAAAAAGATCGCGAGAGCGAAGCAGAAGGGCAATGCCCTCATTGATCGAGTTTAGTCGCTTAGAAGGATACTCTCATCGTCTTCGACGCGGAGATTCTCCATGATGAACTGGCGTCGTTCCATCGTGTTTTCACCCATATAGAAGCGGAGCACCTCTTTGGTGTCGAAATCTTTATGGAGTAGCACAGGATCGAGCCGCATATCTTTGCCGATGAAGTTTTTGAATTCGTCGGGCGATATTTCGCCGAGACCTTTGAAGCGGGTTATCTCAGCGTTGCTGGTGGCTTTGATAGCTTCGATACGTTCTTCGTCGGAATAGCAGTAGCGTGTTTTGGTTTTGTTACGAACACGGAAGAGGGGTGTTTGGAGGATATAGACGTGACCAGTACGGATGAGTTCGGGATAGAAACGGAGGAAGAAAGTGAGGAGGAGCAAACGGATATGCATACCATCGACATCGGCATCGGTGGCGATGACAACGTTGTTGTAGCGAAGATTCTCCATACCATCGTCGATATCGAGGGCGTTGTGGAGGAGGTTGAGTTCCTCGTTTTCGTAGACACCTGCTTTGGAGATAGAGTAGGTGTTTTTGGGTTTGCCTCGCAAACTGAATACTGCCTGAGTGGCTACATCGCGACTCTTGGTGATGCTACCGCTAGCCGAGTCGCCCTCGGTGATGAAGATAGTGGTTTCGAGTCGGCGGGCGTGATTGGTGTTGTAGTGGACATGACAGTCGCGCAGTTTGCGATTGTTGAGACTTGCTTTCTTGCTGCTTTCGCGTGCAATCTTCTTGATGCCAGCAATCTCTTTGCGCTCTTTCTCGTTTTGGTTGATTTTCTGCAACAGTGCTTCGGCTGTGGCAGGATTCATATGAAGGAAATTGTCGAGATGGGTTTTGAGGATATCGAGCACGTAGGTTTTGAGGAAGGGGCTATCGTTGGTGCCATCCTGATTGTTTGGGGCGAGATGGGTGGAGCCTAGCTTGGTTTTGGTTTGTGCTTCGAATACAGGCTCTTGGATGCGGACACAGAGGGCGCATACCAATCCTTGACGTACATCGTTGGGTTCACAGTCTTTCTTGAAGAAATCGCGCACCACACGGGCATAGCCTTCGCGGAAGGCACTTTGATGGGTGCCGCCTTCGGTGGTGTGTTGTCCATTAACGAAACTGTAGTAGCTGTCGCCACTCTGACCGTTGATATGGGTGAAGGCACATTCAAAGTCGCCATCCTTGATATGGACCACAGGGTAGAGCGGTTCGGCGTCGAGATAATGCTCAAGCAGATCGAGAAGACCGTTTTTAGAATAATAACGCTTGTCGTTGAAGTAGATGGTGAGTCCTCGATTCAGATAGACGTAGTTGCGTACCCGTTCTTCGACATATTCGGCTACGAAGTGATAGTTGCCAAACAGTTTGCTATCGGGGACGAACTCCACATAGGTACCGTTCTCTTCATCGGGAGTGGCAGCAACGATGCCGCTATCGTTGGTGAGACGGCCTTCGCTGAATTCGGCTGTACGGCACTGGCCCTCTCGGACAGCGCGTACCATAAAGTAGCTACTCAACGCGTTGACTGCTTTGGTACCCACACCATTGAGACCGACCGACTTTTGGAAAGTTTTGCTATCGTACTTGGCTCCGGTGTTGAGTTTGGATACTGCCTCGACTAGTTTGCCCAGTGGGATACCACGACCAAAGTCGCGGATACCCACGCGGCGATCAGCGAAGTTGACAGTGATATTGATGCGTTTTCCAAAACCAGAGGTGAACTCGTCGATAGCATTATCGACTACCTCTTTGATGAGCACATAGATGCCGTCGTCGTGCGACGAACCGTCGCCCAGTTTGCCAATATACATACCGGGACGCAAACGGATATGCTCCATATCTTCGAGGTGGACAATCTTATCTTCTCCGTAGTCGGCAATGCCGTTATTTTGAACTATTTCTTCTTCTGCCATATTCTTCTTCTGCATGGGATAATTTACAACTGCAAAATTACATAAAAATGTTGGGATGTACCCTTTGCAGTTGCATTTTTTTTCCTACTGGGAATGTTGAAAACTCTTGCTTGCGGGGGCGCAGAGCGCAATTAGTTGTTCCAACCGTCGATTTTATCCAATACCTCGGGAGCTGTAGGTGCAACGAGGATGGTGTTGTAGAGCTCCTGTTTCATCAGTCTTTCGCTAACCATAAGTTGTAATTGTTGCAGGAAAGGATCGAAGAAGCCCTCGATGTTGAGGAGCGCTACGGGTTGATGGTTCAATCCCAGCTGGATGGCCGAGAGTATCTCGGTAAGTTCGTCGAGGGTTCCTACTCCGCCAGGAAGAGCTATGAAGGCATCGGCCTGTTGTAGCATGAGCTGTTTGCGCTGCTGCATGTTCTCTACTACCACTAGTTTGGTGGCGGGCTGTGAGTAGATTACCTCGTTGGGGAAAAGGTTGGGGATGATGGCAACAATCTCGCCATCGGCAGCAACGAAGGGGTTGGAAATGGTTCCCATGTAGCCTTTGTTGCTGCCGCCGTAGATAAGGGTGCGACCTTGACGGGCCATAAGGGCTCCCAACTTTTCGATTTCGATTTCGAAGAGGGGGTTGGCCGCTTTGTGCGACCCGCAAAAGATGGCGATTTGTTTCTTCATTGATCTCTCTTTATTGTTGTAAAGCGATTATTTGCGTTTCAATACGGCATGAACACGCTCAATGATGTTGGCAGCGCGGAGACCGTAGTTGGTGAGCATTTCATCGGGGGTGCCGCTTTCGCCGAAACGATCGTTGACGGCCACATACTCCATCGGAGTGGGGCAGTGGAGTGCTAGCGTTTGGGCAACGCTGTCGCCCAAGCCGTTGTTGAAGAGGTGTTCTTCGCAAGTAACCACAGCGCGAGTTTTGCGAGCCGAAGCGATGATGGCGTCGGTGTCGAGCGGTTTGATGGTGTGGATATTGATAACTTCGGCGCTGATGCCCTCTTTCTCAAGCATTTCGGCTGCTTGCAGAGCTTCCCATACTAAATGGCCACATGCAAAGAGGGTAACATCTTTACCTTCGACCAATAGTTGGGCTTTGCCAATCTGGAAGGGTTCCCCTTCGGCAGTGAAGTTGGGCATTTTGGAACGACCTAAACGGAGATAGACGGGACCTTGATGTTCAGCAGCGGCGAGGGTAGCCATACGGGCTTGGTTGTAGTCGCAGGGAACGAGAACGGTCATATTAGGCAGCGCCTTCATCAGTCCGATATCCTCCATTGTTTGGTGGGTAGCACCATCTTCGCCTAGCGAGATGCCAGCGTGGGAACCGCAAATTTTGACGTTTTTGTTGGAATAAGCTACCACTTGACGGATTTGATCGTAGACACGTCCGGTAACAAACTCAGCGAAACCGCCCACGAAAGGCACTTTGCCGCAGAGCGAGAGTCCGGCAGCAATGCCTACCATATTGGCTTCAGCGATACCGCATTGAATGAAACGATCGGGAAACTCTTTGGCAAAGCCATCCATCTTGACTGAACCTTTCACGTCGGCACTTAGGGCTACTACGTTGGCGTTCTTCTGTCCGGCTTCAACAAGGCCTACGCCCATACCGGCGCGCAGTTCTTTGGATTGTTGGTTTTCGTATTTCATTATATGATTATTTTTCGTTTTCTAAAGGGGTTAAATGATGTTGTATGTGATGATGATTAGTTTTGAGCACTGATATAGACATTGGTGGTTTCGCCCGCCTCTACTTTGAAACGCTGCACCTGAACGGAGCTGTATTGGGTGGAGGCCATCGGCTTGATGACTACCTGATACTCGCCCGGCATGAGGAGTAGGCGTTCGGTGCTGTGGCTGGCATCGAGGTTGCATACCCAGGAAAGTTGTCCCTCGTTGAGTTGGAAAATGGCGCCACTGGTAATGACCTTTGGTTTGGCCAAATTAACTATACCAGGCATAGGGATGGTGAGATCGGTATTGGAGGCATTCTGAATGGTGATGCCTTCCAGTCGCAGGGGTGGGGTAGAGAGTACCTCCAAGTCGTAATCGCCCGCACGATAGGTTACCTGCTCGCCCATTGCTTGTACGTTGAGCACTTCCGAATGACCCTGTTCGTGAACAATTACCGAATATTGCGGCAGTTGCATGTTGGTGCGCAACGATTCGTGACGCAGACGCAAGTTGCCTTGTTCGAGGGTTACGTTGAAGGTATTGATGGCGCCTGCGGTGAACTGCTTGTTCTTGAAGGTAGTAGCAGGATGGGTGAAGAAGACCACATCGTAGTTTACTAGCGGATCGAGGATTAGGGTATCGGCTTCATAGTGGTCGTCGACAGCATAAAGGGTGCTGTATTTCACTACACCTGTTTGGTTGTCGTAGAAAGCGATAGGAGTTTCGTTTTCGTAGAGATGTCCCTCTTCATCGTTGACGCGTATCACCACACGGGCCTCTTGTTCCGAAATCTTGAAGATATCGTAAAGGGTTTGAGTGTACTGTTCCTCGTTGGCTACAGGGGTGAATTTGCCAGCACAATCGAGATCGCTCTTAAAGGGATCGTTACCGATACCGAGGATGAAGGTTTGAACAATAACGCCGCTCATCTGAACCTGACGCGCCACTTGACAGATATTACCATCGCAGTCGTCGATACCATCGGTGATGATGAGGATGATATTGCGGGAGGCTCCCGAAAGGGGGAAGTCGTTGAGTGAGTTCTCCAATGCGGTGCTGATGGTGCATCCGCCGTTGGGGACAAGTGTCTTTATTTTGCTCTGTATGCGGTAGTTGTTGTTGGCATCGAAGGGAACCTCCAGTTTGGTGCCGTAGGCGTTGCGGTTCAGATGACCGAACACCCGGAGCGCCACCTCGATTTCTGGTTGGTTGGCAACACTGTCGAGAAATTTGAGGAGCACCTTCTGGGTTACCTTAATCTTGGCATCGCTCTGCCAACGATCCCACATACTGTTGCTGCAGTCGAGTATAAGGAGTACTCTCGTTTTTTCGGCACTAGGAGCAGCAGCCTTCTTGTTGCGAGAAGACTGAGCTCCGGCGCTTAGCGCCAGTGCCACTAGCAGCAATATGGAAAGCAGTCGTTTCATTAAAAGTCGCCTAATTCTGTTTCGGGTAGTTGGGCTAATGCTTTGGGAAGATCGTCGGCGCTGAGTACACTGCCGTGATATTTGTTGATGCCCTGCATGAAGTCGACACCATAACCCATCTCGGTTTTCAGTATAACGCATACGGGGTGCCCCTTGCCTGTAAGACTCTTGGCTTGGGCCATACCGTCGAGCACTTGCTGCATATCGTTGCCGTTGTTGATGGAGACGACGGTCCAACCGAAGGCTTCGAATTTTTGACGCAGATCGCCCAAATCCATTACCTGCATGGTGGTGCCGTCAATTTGTTGACGATTCCAGTCAATGGTGCTGATCAGGTTGTCGACCCCTTTGGCGCCAGCAAACATCACTGCCTCCCAAATCTGTCCTTCTTGCAATTCACCATCGCCGTGAAGGGTGTAAACGAGCGTGTTGTCGCCCGTCATCTTCTTGCCGAGAGCTGCACCAATACCGACGCTCATTCCTTGTCCCAGCGAGCCCGAAGCCATACGGATGCCAGGCAGATGGTGTTCGGTAGAGGGGTGTCCTTGCAAGCGGGTACCAAATTTGCGGAAGGTGGCTAGTTCGCTAACGGGGAAATAACCGCGACGAGCCATAACGCTGTAAATGACGGGAGTGATGTGTCCCTGACTAACAAAGAGCATATCGCTATCTTTACCCTCCATAGTGAAGGTGTCGGGGTTGTGCTGCATGATGTTGAACTGCATAGCAGTCATCCAATCGGCGCAGCCTAACGAACCGCCCGGGTGACCCGATTTGGCGGCGGTGGTCATACGTAGAATATCGCGACGTACTTGTGTCGCAATGGTTTGAAGTTCTTTAGTGGTTTTCATTATTGATGATTAATTGTTTTTGTTGCTACAAATGTTTTATAATGTGAGTAGTAATGTTATATTTTGAACACATATTCGCGTCCGTTTTGATCGGTACCGAAAAGTTCGTTACCGTGACGAGTTACAGTAATGGAGAGGGTATTCTCGTCGGCATCGTGGATGGTTCCTCTTCCGGAGTTGCCCCGCATTGTAACGTAGCCCCACACCTGACCCTGAGCACCATAGGTGGAGATATACAGTTTCTCGGTACGACCCGTAGTGGCTTTGGTGTTGGAAGATGGGGTTTTGGTTTGTTGCGCCAGTTCGGCTTCGTGAGCGGCAATCTCATCGTAGTTCTTCGAGTAGTCGCTCTCGGGTAGCGGCTCACCATCGAAGGGGGATACTGATTCGGCTGCGGTGTCGGAGGGTACGACAGCTTGTGTTTCGGCTGCGGTATCGGACAGTTGTTCGGTATCCGAAATAGAACGGTTGCAAGAAGAGAGTCCTACAATCGCCAGGAGGCTCATTATTAAACTAATATATACAAAACTAACTTTCATCTGTTTGAAGATTGGGAGTACAAAGGTACAACTTTTTTTTAATATAGAACTAAAATTATATTCGCCACAAAATCTCCTTTGCAACGCTCCTGTTGATAACCAACTGATTGGCGTTTTCCCTTTAAGGTGCAGTTTTTCAACGAATGTTTTTTTTCAAAGAAAAACTGTTAAGGGTTCTTTTTTATCTACTTTATAATTATGGGTAATATATGTTCCTAACCGCAATTATGGCTATCACTTTTAAGAAAGAAATCGATAGAGGTGATGATTGGACCCTTATGGGATAAAAATAATGATGTAATTATATGTATTTATGTTTGTTAATGGTATTATTTAGAGCTATAAAGAAGGTGGGTAGAGATTACATGGGAGTTGTGTTAGCGTTAGGTAGGAGTTAGAGAAGCAAAAAATGAGAATACTATTAGTATCTAATTTTTTCCCTCAATAAGTATAGGATGAAGGATGTTTTAAATATAAACAAAAATAATGTAGTATATTTCTTTCTAGATCTATTTTTTTAAGCTTTTTGTATAAGATATGCAATCTGCTTTTCGAAGCTCGAAAACGAGTCTCGAAAAGGCGAAAAAAGGACTCGAAACCGAAGGGAAATAAATATTTTTTGCCACGATAAGTTTTTTTAGTACATTTGCAATTTCTATTGGCATCGATCCGAGTGTGTCAACAGATTAGTTATTAATAAAATAAAGAAAGATAATAAAATAATATATGGACAAAAAAACGATAATAGGACTGGTTCTCATCTTCGCTATCTTTGTAGGATACATGTGGTGGGTTTCTCCGTCGAAAGAAGAAATAGCAGAAAAACGTCACCAAGATTCGATTAGGTGGGAACACTATCAGGATTCGATAGAACAGGTCCGTATCGCCGATTCGATAGCCGCAGTGCTGAAGGCCGAGCAAGGGCTCAGCGATTCGGCTTTCGCTGAACAACAGTCGCTGTCTCGTCAGCAACAACAACTCGGTATGTTTGGCGCTAATACGGGCGCATCGCAGCAACTGAAGGTTGAGAACGAAGAAATGACGGTGGCTATTAGCAGCCGCGGTGCTTCGGTACAACAAGTGGTGTTGAAGGATTTCACCACTTTCGATAAGATGCCTCTCGAACTTATTTCGGCTGGCGAAGAGAATATGAATCTTATTTTCTCAACTAACGATAATCGTGTTATCAATACCCGTGATCTTACTTTTACCCCCTTTGTGGACGGCCAACCTGTGGCTGCCGATGCCGAACTGGAGGTGAAAGGCGATTCGATGACGGTTGCCTATCGTGCTTTCGCTAACGCTCCGGTTGCCGATAGCGCTGCTGCTAGTGTTAACGATGGAACGCAGTATTTAGAGTTCGCTTATGTATTTTACCCCAATAGCAATCAGGTTGGTTTCCATATCAATTTCCACGGCCTAACCCAAGTGGTTCGCAGTACTCCGAGCATGGATTTCCAGTGGAGCAACAGTATGAACCGTCAGGAGAAAGTGGATGTGGGTAGTCGCGGTAGCAACCGCAAAGACAACGAGAAGATGTATACCAATCTCTTCTACAAGCCGGCTAAGGAGAGCCCCGAAAGTCTCCGCATGGGCGGCAAGGGTGATAAGCAGATGAAGACCCCCGTAGAGTGGGTGGCTTTCAAACAGCAATTCTTCACCGCCATCCTGATGTGCGAAAATGAGGATATCCCCTTCGAAAACGCCGATATGCGCTACGGCGTTGACGATGCTAAAGATACCAATGCCCAATATCTGTGCGACATGAATGCTATTGTTGGACTTACCTACGATAGCGAGAAAGACTGTTCGATGGATATGCGGTTCTACTACGGCTCTACCAAATATCGTACCCTCCGACAGGAGCATCGCTCGTTGGAGCAGTTGGTGCCGCTGGGCAATTTCTTCCTTACCCGTTGGGTGGGCAAATGGGGCATCATCCCGTTGTTTAACTGGATGGAACGTTTCATTAAAAACTATGGTATCATTATTATTCTTCTTACCATCATCTTCCGAACGGTCGTCTTCCCGCTGACGTTTAAGAGCTATCAGAGCTCGGCCATCATGCGCATCCTCCGTCCTGAAATGCAGGCCCTCAACGAGAAATATCCCAATCAGGATCAGGCTATGCAGAAGCAGCAGGAGATGAGTCGTCTGCAAAAACGGGCGGGCATCAATCCCCTTATGGGCTGCCTCCCTGTGCTCATCCAGTTCCCTATCCTGATGGCTATGTATCGTTTCTACCCAGCCAGTATCGAGTTGCGCCAAAAACAATTCCTTTGGTGCGACGACCTTTCTACCTACGACTCTATTCTTGATTTCGGCTTCAATATTCCGCTCTATGGCGACCATATCAGTTTATTCTGCTTGCTGATGTTCGGTATGCAGTTCTTCTACACTTGGTACACGATGCGCGACCAAAGCAGCCAGATGACGATGCCCGGAATGAAGTTTATGATGTACTTCATGCCATTTATGATGCTCTTTATCTTCAACAGCCAAAGTGCTGCACTCAACATCTACTATTTCTGCTCGCTGCTCATCACAATGACGCAGATGATCCTTATTCGCAAGTTTACCTCCGAAAAGAAGGTTCGCGCCCGTATGGCAGCCTACGATGCTAAACAGAAAAATAGCCCCAACAAGAAGAAATCAAACTTCCAAAAGCGGCTAGAGGAGATG
Source organism: Bacteroidales bacterium (assembly GCA_030523765.1). Lineage (GTDB taxonomy): Bacteria > Bacteroidota > Bacteroidia > Bacteroidales > P3 > Colimorpha. The sequence continues at coordinate 12,726 of JAUNHX010000028.1, forward strand.
CAGCGTATGAGCGAGCAGATGCAGAAACAGCAAAACAGAAAATAAAAAAAACATCACTTATAAAGTATTATCAATATTATGATTGTAGCATTAATTGCAACCTTTATCGTGGGTTATGCGTGTATCGCGCTCGAACACCCGCTGAAAGTTAACAAAACGGCAACGGCCCTATTGCTAGGTGTGTTGCTATGGACTATGTATGCGCTCTCCTCGGGCTATTTCGCTCCGGGTATGAGCCATGAAGAATGGCGTACAGCTCTTTCGGGCGGACTGGTACACCACCTGGGCTCAACGGCCGAAATCGTCTTCTTCCTGCTCGGTGCAATGACTATCGTTACGCTGGTCGATGAGTATCAGGGTTTCCGTATCATCACCGACCACATCAAAACGTCCAACAAACGTAAACTGATGTGGATTCTTAGTTTCATCACATTCTTCCTCTCGGCCGTGCTCGACAACATGACCACTGCTATCGTGATGTGTGCTCTGCTCCGTAAACTGATTGACGATAAGCAAGAACGCTGGCTCTTCGCTGGTATGGTCATTCTTGCTGCCAATGCGGGTGGTGCTTGGTCGCCTATTGGTGACGTTACCACCATCATGCTTTGGATTGGCGGTCAGGTAACTACTATCAACATTATTGTCAAGACCCTCTTGGCTTCATTGGCATGTATGGTGGTTCCAGTATTCATTTTGGGCTTCTCGCTCAAGGGCGATGTGAAACGTCCCGAAACTACTGAGGCTGGTATCGAGATTCCTGCTCGTTACCGCTCGCTCATCTTCTTCCTTGGTATTTCTCTGCTGGTTTTCGTTCCTGTCTTCAAAACCATTACCCACCTGCCTCCCTATCTGGGTATGCTCTTCGGTGTGGGTGTGCTGTGGATTGTTACTGAAATCATCAGCCGTCGCAACGAGAAAGACAACGTGAAGATGCCTACCGCTGTATCTACCCTCGAACATATCGATACTCCTTCGGTTCTCTTCTTCCTCGGTATCCTTATGGCTGTGGCCTGCTTGGAAGAGAGCGGAATCCTCGGCATGTTGGCTAAAGGCCTCAACGATGCCTTCCTTAATGTCGAAAACGGTGCTGTTGTAGGTGAGGGCTTCTTCCTCATCGACGTCATTATCGGTGTTCTCTCCTCTATCATCGACAATGTGCCCCTCGTGGCTGCTTCGATGGGTATGTATCCCATTACTGGCGAAGAGGTTCTCTTTGCTACCAACCATCCTTTCTGGGAGTGCTTGGCTTACTGTGCTGGTACTGGTGGTAGTCTCCTCATCATCGGTTCGGCTGCTGGTGTGGCCATCATGGGTATGGAGAAGATCGACTTTATTTGGTATCTAAAGAAAATAACGCCGCTGGCATTTGCTGGCTATATTGCTGGTTTCGTGGTGTTCTTCCTCATGGATATCTTCATCTTCGAAAAGGTTCCCGCTTTGCGCGACCTCGCTGTCCTTGAACTTCAGCAGGTGGCCCCTGCCGCTCTATGCTAAAGTATAGTATCGTGTGATAAACACCTTTGTGGGGGGCGGATGGTATTATCTATTGCCATCCGCCTACCACTATCACACGGACCGCTACAGATTGCAAAATACGCTTTAATCGCATTATTGAAAACAACAGTGGATACTCAGAATCCTAATCAAGAAAATCACAACAGCCGAGCTGAACAGCTTCGCTACATCGCCTCGGCTTCCCAACAAGTTTCTTCTTCCTCAGCTAATGAAACCAATCCCGATGGTGCTGAGGTTACCGCTAAACCCAAACGCAAGTTTTGGCCCACATTATTCCATCTAGTGGTTTATGCTTTCGCTTTAGCTGGCTTCGGTATTATCGGTGCTTGGGCTTTCTACCAATTGGGAGGTACGAAGAACAAAGGAGGTGTCGACGAAAATCGTCGTTACCTTATGTCGGCCAAAGAGATGGATGCTATACCCGATAGCACACTTACCCATCAGCAGGTTAACGATCTTTGGATGCGGCAGTACGCTAAGTTGGCAGCTTTTGGTAAGTTTTATCCCGAAAATGCACGCCTTATCCTTGAGGCTGCCCAGCGCAGTGGCGACCCCATGCTGGTGGACCGTATGATGGCTGCCATTTCGTCGTATGCCGACGATGCCGATGACTATCAGGCTTTCATGAAGAAAGTGGAGCAGACGATGGCTTCACAAAAACAACAGGAGAATGGCAACATTATCCCTTGGATGGATACTCCCGAATGGGGGGCTTTGAAGCAGGCTATCCTTAAAGATAGTGCTCTCCTCATCAAAGCTAGTGTACTTACGGGCGTTGAACCTCGTCTTATTGTGAGCTGTTTGGTGGGTGAACAGATTCGTCTCTTTAACTCCAAACGAGAGATGTTTAAACGTTACCTCGGTCCTGTGAAGGTGCTCTCGGTACAATCGCAGTTCTCGTGGGGTGTTAACGGCATCAAGGAGTTTACTGCTATCGCTGTCGAGGATCACCTCAAAGATCCCCAAAGCGAGTTCTATATGGGCAAACGCTACGAGAATATCCTTGATTTCGAAACCAACGACCACAGCAACGAGCGTTTCCGTCGTTTGGTCGATTATCGTAATCACCTTTACTCGTATATCTATACTGGTTGCATTATTCACCAAACTATGCTGCAGTGGAAACGCGCTGGTTTTGATATCAGCAATCGCCCCGATATTCTTTGCACCCTCTTCAACGTGGGTTTCTCGCAATCGCATCCTCACGCCAATCCTGTATGTGGCGGCAGTCATGTGAGTGTTGATGGCCGTCTCTACACGTTTGGTACTATCGGCTACGACTTCTATTATAGTGGCGAGTTGGCTAATACTTTCCCTTATTGGCGTGAAAGTTTTATCGCCGACGATGGCAAAGCTTTGTCCGAAGAGGATATCAAGAGTATTCAGGACAATATGAGCAACTGTTCTCGTCCTGAGAAGGGTATCGAATATCGTCAAGACTCGTCGGCTCTGCCCGATGGAGTAATTAACGATGGTGGCAACAGTAGTTCCAACACCCAACTCCAACCTGCCTATACTACTACGTTAACATACTAACGTTAAAGTACTAAAACAATAGGAATAGGCTCACATCTGTGGGCCTATTCTTTTTTA
>JAUNHX010000028.1:15843-28776 GCA_030523765.1 Bacteroidales bacterium
CCTAAAGTGTACTTATTCTAAGGTGTACTCAATCTCTCGTATCATTCGTTTTTCGCTAACATTGTTATAAGCATAGAGCGCTAATGAAAGTTTTATTGATAGAACAATTGGAGATTTTGTTGTTATTTGGGGAAACAAAGAAGGTCTGCCCGTAGGGACAGACCTTCTTATCATCATAGAGTAGTAAGCTGTAAACTCGCTTGCTGCTATTTAACGATAAGTTTCTTAACCGTATTGACGTTGTCGCCGTATACGCGGACGAAGTAAGCGCCAGCAGCTAAGTTTTCAACTGAGAGTTGCTTCTCGCAATCGCCACTACACTCCATCGTGGAGGATTGGATGGTGCGGCCACTCATATCGATAATGGATAGGGTGATATTTCCGCTAACACCATTGAGGGTAATAGTGGTGTTTCCTGTGGTTGGGTTGGGGAAGATGGAGAGGTTCATTCCGTTTTCTACATGAGCTATACCTACGTTCTGCGTGGTGAAGGAGGCTGTGGAGAAGCCGCTCGTATAGTTCTCACCACAGATAGCGCGGACAAAGATTTCGTAGGGGGTGTTGGCCGTAAGTCCAGTAATAACGTATGAGGGAGTAGTAACGGTTTGACTACCTAAGGGGTTGTTCATACCTGCGCCTTCGTAGTTCCAGCTAATCTCCCAGTTGTCGGTATTGTTTTCGCCAGCGGTCCAACTTACGGTAGCACTCGTTCCAGTGATATCGCTAGTGGTGATATCAGTAACGGGATCGCAAGATTCGGTGGTGAAGGAGATAGCTTCGCACCAATCGCTAGTGTCGATTCCTCCGCCACAAAGTCCGCGGACGCTAGCATTGTATGTAACGCCTGATGCTAGTCCTTCGATGGTATAGCTAGGTGTATCGGTAGCATAGGTCTGATCGAAGGTGGTGTTGTAAACTCGTATCTGCCACGAGGTGGTGGTAGTGCCTGCAGTCCAGCTGAAGGAGGCGGTCTGTCCAGCAACTGCGGTAGCCGTCAGATCTTCGGGTGCGAAGCAGGGGAGGTCGTCAGTGTAGAAGTTTATATAGACCCACGAAGATACCGATTCTTCGCCACATACCTGACGTACACGGTATTGATAGCCAGTAGAGGGTTGCAATCCTGTAAAGGTGAACGTCTCGGTGGAGTCGGTAATGGTTTCGCCAAATTCTACATTACCGAGAGTTCTCAGCTCTATCTCATACCTATCGGCATCGATGATGGTGACTACGGCACTATCGTATCCGAGGGTGGAGATATAAGTATAAGGCATTGCACAGTCGGGTCCGCAATGGATAAACTGAATCTCGGGACGCCAAGTGTAAAGATTCTTGGTACCGACGAAATTGCTGAGGTCGCCTAGCGCAGGATGCTGATTGTCGGAGCACCAAGAAATGGTTTTGCTAGTAGAATCAGTGGTAGAGCGAGCGTAGAAAGTGTATCCAGTACCGTCCATCGCGCCTGAATTATCGTCGATGATAACCATTAGGTTGCTCTGTCCGTCGTGATGATAGATACTGTTGAAGGTGATGAAGTTCCATCCTTGCGTGCAGTTGAGTTCGCCCGAGTAAACGAGAACGGCGTTGGTGCTGTCGAGGTCTTCGATATCGCCAATTGAAGCGAACGACTCTTTGGTGGTGGGTTGTAAATAGATATCGATATCGTTTTTGCGTGTCATATCGGTAGCACCACTATAGTTGAAGGCGATGGAGGTAAGTTCGGTGGCTCCGTACAATTCGAGTCCGTCAACAATGATCTCGGTGAGCGCATAGTTGTAGAAGTTATTAATAGGTGCTTGGTATGTAGTAATTTGGTTGCCGGTAGTATCAAGCATTGCATACATGGAGTTGGAGCAGAGTGGGGTAGAGAAGTTGGCAATAGCAGATACGAGGGTGTCGTTGTTACAGATAGCTTCAACATACCAATAATAGGTGGTTACGTTACTCAGTCCAGTAATGACGATACTGTTGGTGGAGTCGGTAATGGTGGTATAACTGGTATCGTTGATGGCGCGATAGTGGATGCGATAGCTGTTGCCACTGCTGCCCCATGTGAGGGTGGCACTGTTGTGTGTGATATTAGACGCTTGCAAGCCAGTGGGACGGACACATTCGGGACGATAGTTTAGTTCGATATCGTCGACAGAGGCGTAGGTGTAGGAACCAGTATAGTACGATTGGATGGCTACGAAACGTCCGGTATCCATATAACCATTCAGGGGTACAGAATATTGAACCCACGAGGTGCCTGCCGTATCGTCAACAAATACTGTGTCGAGAGCTACAAAGGTGTTAATATCGGAGGGATCGCTCATCACACCAATAGCCCATTGTGGGTTGGTGTAGCTGGCGCTGTTCTTACGGGCCCAGAAGCTTAACTGCAAGGTATCGATGGCTATATTCGACGACAGTTCGGGAAGGATGATGGTATTGTAACTACCATAGAGCGAGTATGAGGTGGAGTTGGAAATGTACCAATATAGTCCTTTGGTGCCGGTATGGGCATAGGTGGTAGAGTTTTGTACGTAGGGGCATCCAGGATAGGATACAGCATCGGTGTTACGCTGCCAACAGTAAGCTAAGAAGGGAGAAGCTTGAGCGCCAATAGGTTGCTCGTCGAAGCTTTCTATCCAAGGAATAGAGTCGATAGGTACGCAGCCTGTCCGGAAAGTGCATCCAATGCTGGCGTCGCTTGTATCGTTGGAGGAGCAGATGCTGCGAACTACCACTTCGTAGTTAGTATTGGGTACTAGGTTGGTTAGTGTTGTAGAGGTGGTGTTGCTAGTGGTAGTTTGGGTAATTCCGTCGTGACTGTATTCAATTACGAAATCAGGTGCATTGCAGAGACTGGTCCAACTGATGTCAGCGCTCGTTGCTGTAATATAGTCGGCCCCAACACTAATAGGATGCGAGCAGGGTCCCATCTCAGTGAGCATAATGTCGTCGACATAACAGTAGGATGTAGTTCCTTGAACTGCTTTGATGGCTGGATAGTGACCCGTTCCAGTATAGTTGCTGAACAACACTTCAAATTGTTGCCATTCCACATTGTTGGCAACAAATACGGTGTCGACGGTGGTGAAGGTGCTATCGTTGGTAGGATCGTCCATTACGCCAATCAAGAACCAAGGGGAGTAACTTGCCGACGAGGGTTTTGCCCAGAACGAGAGCGAGAGGTTCGACATCGAGATAGAGGAGTTTATCTCAGGAAGCACCACATCCATATAGGCGGGATAAGAGCCTACAGAGCTGATATTACCCCAGTACAGTCCCTTGGTACCACTATGTGCATAGGTGGTGCTGGAACTAACGTAGGGATAATAATAGGAGGCCTGCGGAGTGGTTCGATACCAGCAGCGAATAAAGTTGTTGTTGGTAGAAGAACCTGTTACTTCTTCTTCGAAACCATTGAAATAGGGCAATGTATCGATGGTGTCACAAGCGGTACGGAATGAGGCTTGGCTCCATTCACTGGTGTCGTTGTTGCAGATAGCACGCAGATAGAAGGTATAGGAGGTGTTGCCGTGCAGTTCACCAATGTTAGCACTATTGCTAGTAGTAGTGGTTATTGCACCAGTGAGACTATCACCATTGGCTACTACCTCATACTGATAGGCCGAAGCGGTGCCGCCCCAGGAGAGGTAGGCACTATCACTTGTTATAGAGGTGACATCTGCGATAGGGGTAGGACAAGGCGACCATTCAATGGTGATATCGTCCATGAAAAGCTGCCAATAGGTAGATCCTCCCTCTACAACTACCGATTTAAAGGCAACGATATTACCATCGCCGTTGTAGTTAGAGAGACTTACGCTATATTCACGCCATGCAGTATTCACATCAAGCGATACGATTTGGCAGGGAACAAAGCTTTCGGGATCGGCAGCATTACTCATTACACCTACAGCAAGAGTTGATACATAGTTTAGTGATGGTGGGTGTGCGTAGAACTTCACAGTAAGGTTCTGCATATTATAGTTGGTGCTATTGATAGCGGGCATAGCCAAAATCTGATAGCTACCATAGTTGGCACTGGTTGAACTGAAGTACCAGTTGATACCACGTTCACCTGAATGGTTGGTGTTGGCGGTACTACCAATAAAGGGATAGAAGGTAGTGGTGGCATCGGTGAGGTAACTCCAGCAAGGGATGTCCATACGGGTAGTGGTGGTGTTGAGGGGATAAGCCTCGAAACCGTTGAAGTACGGCATCGTGTCGATTAACGTACAAGGGGTGCGGAAGGTGTAAAGATAGGTCTCGGCCAATCCAGTGCAGACAGGGGTGATGTAGATGTCGTATGTGGTATCGGGCAGCAGTCCAGTGGAGATGCTGAAAGTGGTGTCGTATACATTAAATGCTACGCTATCTTCGGGGTCAAATCCTTCGAAGCCGTATACAACATCCCATTCTTCAGCACCATCGGTGGGTGTCCACGAGAATTCGGCCGAGGTGGTGGTGATGTTGGTTGCAATAAAGTCTTCTACACGTCGGCAATCGGGTATACGGTCGATGGTGATATCGTCGATATATGAGTAGGTATAAGAGTAGGGTTGACGTTCTTCGCGAAGGGCTATATAGCTATAGCCACTAGGACAGCTGTCGAGATCGATTTGATAGAACTGATAGGATGTTTTGTCGATATATACCGAATCTAGGGGTAAGAATGTGGTAGCATCCTCTTTGTTGGTCATCACGCCTACTTTCATCCAATGTTTATAGGAGGTGCTACTGGTGCGATGCCAGAAGGAGAGGCGCAAACGGTTGAGTGGTATTATGCTTGTATCGATGTCGGGAAGGACAATCATCTCGTAGTTGGCATACGATGTGCCCGTTGAGGATAGGGGATAGAGCATGAAGTATACCATCTGTGATCCACTATGTGCGTAGTTAGTGTAATTGTATACATAGGGATAGTTAGCGTAGGTTCCAGTGGCGTCGTTAAGGAATGTCCAGCAAGAGGGTACCAATCCAGTTCCAGCTGTGTAGGTGTCGAAGTCGTCAGTCCAGGGATAGGTGCTGAGCGGCATACAAGGGGTACGGAAGGTGAATGCGGTCCATTCGCCCATCGCGGTACCACAATTGGAACGCACATAAACAGTATAGCTAGTATTGGGCTGGAGATTGTTGAGTGCATAGGTGGTGTCCGTTTGCGTTTCGGGCGTAGTTTGATCTGCGTACGAAGTGGCTATCTCGTAAGATAAGGCTCCTACATTATTCCATGATATGTAGGCTTCAGTACCTGTCATGGAATCGAGGACTACTACGGGACGAGGACACGATTCGTCGGCAATTGTGATGTCACTTACGTAGCAATAGGCATAGGTTCCCGATGAAGGATCGGTTTGTCGAATGGCTACATAATTACCTAAACCGGTGTAGCTAGATAGAGGTATGACATATTCTGTAACCGTAGTGGTAAGTCCGCTGATGGTATCGAGTACGTCGAAAGTGGCGGTATTGGTAGGATCGGTCATCATACCTACTACTAATCGTGGCGAATAAGAGGTGGATGAGGAGGCTGCCCAGAATTTCACTACTGCATGTTGTAGGTTGATCTGGTTGCGATCAAGTCCGGGAAGGGCAAAACCACAGCCACGGTCATAGTTGTTGGTAGTAGTATAATAGAAGTAAAAGGCGTGATAGCCGTTGTGAGCATAGGTGGAGTTGCTAGTAAGGTATGGGTAGCCTTTTGCTGTCGAAGAGGCAGCGCTATTGATATGAGTCCAACAAGGTAGCACAGGAGGTATCGAACTCGATCCGAAAGTGCTAGCACTATCGAGAGGATAGGAGTAGGGGAGAGCGGTGATGTTTTCGCAGGTGGGGAGGGTAACGCGGTAGAAGGCGGCTATACTTTGTGTGCTGCCACTACAGTTGGCTCGTACTAGAACGTCGTACACTCCTCCAGCGGTGAGTCCTCCAATAGAATCGTGATTGGTTGTAACGTTATGGGTGGTAAAGGCGTTGCCACCACAAGTGTCGTACATCACGGTCCACGATGAAACGTTGGTTTCGCTATCCCACGATAGTTTGAAGTTTGTTTGTGATAAATCGTAGGCGCGCAGATTGCTGGGGAAAGGACATCCGTGGAAACGGATTTGCAAGTCGTCGATCATCAAGGGAGGTTGATCGCCTGTATTACCATCGTTGTTCCACTGCATTACTAAGCGGTAAAGTCCAGCCGAGTCGATATGGAAGGTTTTGGTGAAATATTGAGGAGCGTTAACTCCTGAAAGAGGATGTCCGTTGTCGAGACAGATAAAGGAACTAGGAATCGAAGTAGACCCCCAGTATTCACCGCTTACGGAGGTTGTAGAGTCCCAAGCGGTAAGGCTGGCATTGAATACCCAAGTGGCGGGGGCTAAGGCTATACGACCATAGTCATAGATGGTTTCGCCAAAGCAGTTCCACCAATAGCCGATGTCATAATCCCCACTATCGGGGAAAAAAATGTCACGATACACGAAAGTGCGCGACTGCACTTCGGTTTGATCACCTGCTGTACCCGAACCCGATTTGTAAGTGTAGGGGGTATAGGGATAGGCATCCGATTGAGTTACGTGCATGGATCGGGAACCATTGGTGGTGGTGTTGGCTCCTGTATCGGCAACAAAACTGTTGTAACAGTTGCCGCTAACAAAGGTCCAATGCGCGTTGTCGGTTGTGTTTTCGAAATCGTACGTGATGGGTACGGTATCGTATACGGTTTGTGCTTCGATGGTCCAGGGTAGTAGCAACGCTACTGCCAGGAGGATTAAAACTGTTGCTTTAGTGCTCATACTAGCACCGCGATAGCCGGGGAAACCTCGGCTGCGCATCTTTGTTCCACGTGAAGTGGATGAGAATAATTTTTGTACCATACGTTTAAATATTAAAGGGTGTTTTCTTCATTATCGCTACACGATATCCCTCTCCTAGTAAATCTTTGTTTGCATATGTAAGTCGTTGTTTGTCTATATAGTGAGTTTTTATTAGAACTAAAATGACCTAATCTTTGTTGAGTGCAAATATAGTGTTAATTTTATTAAGACTTATTGCTTCGGGTAACTTTTTTTTCAATAAAAACTATTGAAGATGTGAATATATATACATATTCACCTGTATTATAGTGTGATAATTTCTTTCTAATTGTGATAGTTTGTTGTATATTGTAATCATATCGTTATAGGATGGTTTAATTTTGGTATTATATTTATGCTAGATGGTCTATATATAATAAATAGGTGTAGGGATATAAAGGTTCTATATAAAAAAATAGTGAATGGCGGAAGGGGAACTTCACACCACTCACTATTCTTATTGAAGACTACCAATTGAGTAGTTGCGACTGAATACTAGTTGTATTCTGCGAGGATTGCGGGAATCTGATCGGGGGTAAGACGACCGTACACCTTGTCGCCAATCATTGCCACAGGTGCCAATCCACAAGCGCCAACGCAACGGAGGCAGTTGACGGAGAACTTACCGTCGGGAGTAGTTTCACCGATTTTGATCTTTAGGTTCTCGAGGAAGGCATTGATAACCTTCTCGGCACCACGCACGTAGCATGCCGTACCTAAACAGATGTTGATGGGATGCTCACCTTTGGGGAGCATGGTGAAGAAGGAGTAGAAGGAGACGATGCCGTAAACTTTGGCCACGGGCATCTGCAGTTCGTGTGCTACTAATTCTTGAACCTCGGCAGGTAGATATCCAAATTTGCCCTGCACTTGATGCAGAACGTTGATGATCTCGCCCGAGTTATTGTTAAAAGAGGCGCAGATCTCTTTGATGATCTTGATTTTGTCTTCAGACAGTTTTATTGTTGCCATGTTTTTTCCTTTACTTTTGAATTGTTTATTATTCACTTACTACTTCGAGTTTGTCGCTGCGGTCGAAATAGTGGGTGTGTAACTGTTCGTGCGACAGATGACCACAAGGTTCACCGTAGTACTCTTTGTAGATAGTAAGGATATCGGGATTTTCGTGCGATTTACGGATGGGTTTGCCAGCATCTTCACGATAGATGGCCTCCATACGACGACGGATAATAGAACTATCGCCGTGATGATAAGGTTGACCAGCACCACCGATACATCCACCAGGACAAGCCATCACCTCGATAGCGTGGAATCCGCGAGGATTACCGTTGCGTACCTCTTCCATCATAGCGCGTGCGTTGGCCAAACCGTAGCATACAGCTACCTTCACGGGCAGGCCATCAAAGTCGATGGTAGCACATTTTACACCTTCAAGACCACGAACATCAACGAAGTCGAGACGTTCCAGTTTCTTCTTGGTCTGCAGCTCGTAAGCTGTACGAAGGGCTGCTTCCATTACACCACCGGTGGCACCGAAAATAACGCCAGCACCAGTCGATTCTCCTAGAGGTGTATCGAAGTCCTCTTCGGGCATGTCGCCGAGATCGATGTTAAATTGTTTCATCAGGTGAGCCAACTCGCGAGTGGAGATGGAAATGTCGACATCGCGGTTACCGTCTACCGAAAATTCCTCGCGTGCCAACTCGCTCTTCTTAGCTAAGCAAGGCATAACGGAAACAACGACCATATCTTCGCGTTTGATACCTACTTTCTTGGCAAAGTAGTTCTTGGCGGCAGCGCCGAACATCTGCTGAGGCGATTTTGCCGACGAGGGATATTCGAGCATATCGGGGAAGTTCTTCTCGTAGAACTTAACCCATGCAGGACAGCAAGATGTGAAGATGGGCAGGGTGGCTTGTTCACCGTTGAGTACTTTGCGAAGACGACCTAGCAATTCGGTACCCTCCTCCATGATGGTGAGGTCGGCACTCCAATCAGTGTCGAATACGTAATCGAAGCCGATACGACGAAGGGCTGCAGCCATTTGTCCAGTAACGATGGTACCAGGTTCCATACCAAATTCTTCGCCTAAAGCTACACGTACAGCGGGAGCGGTATGAACAATCACCTTCTTGGTGGGATCGGCCAAAGCACGCTGTACATCGCTGATATTGTCGACGAGGGTGAGTGCACCAACGGGGCAAACCTGAACACACTGACCACAGTCAACACATGAAGTGTTGAGCAACTTCTGGTCGAAGGCGGTGTTCACAACAGCATTGAAACCACGGTCAACAGCGCTCAAAGCACCTACGCTTTGGAACTGATTGCACATCGTTTCGCAACGACGACACATCACGCACTTATCCATATCGCGGCATACGCTGAGGGTCTGGCCAGGATTGTAGTGACTCTGCTCTCCTTGGAAGGGGATCTCTTTGATACCCAAACGGCGGGCAAGACTCTGAAGCTCGCAGTCGCCATTCTTCTCGCACTGGAGACAGTCGTTGGGGTGGTCGCTGAGGATAAGCTCAACAACGGTTTTGCGGGCGTTGATGACACGAGGGGTGTGGGTAAGTACTTCCATACCCTCCATGCAGTCGGTAGCGCAGGCGGGAGCCAGGTTGCGGCGTCCTTTCACTTCGACCATACATACGCGGCATCCGCCGGGTTTGTTTTCGAATTTCATCCCGTCAAGCTCGAAGTAGCATAGGGTCGGGATATTGATGCCGTTCTGGTGGGCAGCCTTAAGGATGGTGGTGCCTTCTTCGACCTGAATCGGCTTGTTATCTATGGTGAGGTTTATCATTGTTTTAAACTTTAATTATGCGACTAACTGTCGCTGTTCGATATATGGATTATTGAACCGAGATGGCGCCAAATTTACAACCGCTCAAGCAGGCACCGCATTTGATACATTTTTCACTGTTGATGACCATCGAAGCCAACTTGTGACCAGGAGCGATATAGTCGGTACGGGTAATAGAGTCGGTGGGGCAGCCTTTGGCACATTTACCACAACCAATACATTTCTCGGGATCGATAACGTAGGAGAGGAGTTTCTTGCAAACACCAGCACGGCACTTCTTGTCTTTTACGTGCTCTACATACTCATCCCAGAAGTTGTCGAGGGTAGAGAGTACAGGGTTTGGTGAAGTCTGACCCAAGCCGCATAGGGCTGTGTCTTTGATAACAGAGGCCAGATTGCGCAGCTGCTGCAGATCGTCCATAGTACCTTCTCCGCGGGTAATCTTATCGAGGATTTCGCAGAGACGTTTGTTGCCGATACGGCAGGGGGTGCATTTTCCGCAACTCTCTTCGCATGTGAACTCCAAATAGAATTTAGCGATGGCGGGCATACAAGAGGTCTCATCCATTACAACCATACCACCCGAACCCATCATGGAACCTGCAGCCACTAGGCTGTCGTAGTCGATGGGGGTGTCGAGATGGCGTGTGGTGAGGCATCCTCCAGAGGGGCCACCCGTCTGAACGGCTTTGAATTGGCGTCCACCTTTGATACCGCCACCAATCTCGTAGATGATTTCGCGGAGGGTAATACCCATAGGAACCTCGATAAGACCTACGTTGTTGATCTGACCAGCCAATGCGAATACTTTCGTACCTTTCGATTTCTCGGTACCAATGCTGCTGAACCATTCCGCACCTTTGGTGATGATTACGGGAACATTAGCGAAGGTCTCAACGTTGTTTACGTTCGAGGGCTTGCCCATATAACCACTCACAGCGGGGAAAGGAGGCTTGAGGGTGGGTTCGCCACGTTTGCCTTCCATAGAGTGGATGAGAGCTGTCTCTTCACCGCAAACAAAAGCACCTGCACCATAGCGCAGTTCAATATCGAAGTTGAAGCCAGTACCCATAATATCTTCGCCCAGCATACCATATTCGCGTGCTTGGTTGATGGCGATCTTCAGACGATCGATAGCTAAAGGATATTCAGCGCGGATGTATACTAACCCTTTGGTTGCACCAATAGCATAGCCGCAGATGGCCATAGCCTCAACGATACTATTGGGGTCGCCTTCGAGAATGGAACGATCCATGAATGCACCGGGGTCACCCTCGTCGGCATTGCAGATAACATATTTTTGATCGGCTTTATTCTTAGCACACAGCTCCCATTTCAATCCGGTAGGGAAGCCGGCACCACCACGACCGCGAAGGCCGGAGGCTTTCATGACGGCGATAACCTCTTCGGGGGTCATCTCGGTAAGGCATTTACCCAAGGCTTCGTAACCGCCACGGGCAATACTCTCTTCGATATTCTCGGGATCAATGAAGCCGCAGTTACGCAGAGCAATACGAACTTGCTTCTTGTAGAATTCCATATGCTTGGAATCGCTTACATGCTTTTGGGTTTCGGGATTGGTATAGAGAAGTTCGGTGACTTTGCGACCTTTGATGATGTGTTCTTCAACGATGCGCTGTACATCTTCGGGTTTCACCTGTGTGTAGAAAGTGTTGTCGGGCATCACTTTCACAATGGGGCCTTGCTCGCAGAATCCAAAGCATCCGGTTTTGATTACCTGCACTTCGTCCTGCATATTATGTTGAGCTAGGAGTGACTTAAAGTTTTCTACAATCTGCTCGCTGTTGGACGATTTACATCCCGTACCGCCGCAGATAAGGATATGAGTATTGTAATTTGTCATAATGGGAACCTCCTTATTGTTGTTTTGCGGGAATAATGCCATCTACCATTTCTCCCTGCAGCACGTAGCGTTGCAGTATTTCGTCGGCGCGATGGTTGTCTACTTTGCCAAATACCACGGTTTCTTTGCCGGGCATACATATCTCAATAGTGGGCTCCAGATTGCAATAACCCATGCAGGGTTCCTGTGTGAAGACGGCATCGATTTTCAGCTCGTGGGCTTTCTGCATCATGTGCTCCATCACTTCCTTAGCTCCTGCCGCGATACCGCAGGTGCCCATGGCAACCCTTACTTGGACGAGCTGTTCGGGATGCTCGCCTTTCTCGCGTACTTCGAGGGAGGAACTTAGCTTTTCGCGCAGGGCGCGCAAATCGGCTAAAGACTTTACTTTTGTCATACGATTACTCTCTTAGTTTTAGTATTATAATTAATTTTAATTGTCACGTATACAACTCATTGCCTACTACGAGGGAGGGCAATGGGAATGTGCAAAGATACCACTTATTTTTAAATATTCAGTTTTTTTCTCAAAAAATGTGAAAGTATTCTTCTAGGGTTGTTTGATGGTATGTCCTAATCACCTCAGAATGGTTGTTTTGTAGGCTAGATGTTAAGAGAAAAGGCTTTGGTGGAAATGACTATTTTTTCCATGCGCCTAACACTTCTCCGATGTAGACGGTATGGATACCAGCATCGAAATTGGCATACCACTCCTTGGGGGTGTCGTTACGGAAATCGCTAGCTGTTTGGTGCCAAGCGGTCATCGTTTCACATTCTATTACCGTTTTTGCTTCGGTATAATAGGGTGTACCGTGTTCGGTATAAGCTACATGGAGCCCCAAAGCGGCTGCTTTGTCGCCATCACGTCCACTATTTTTTCCCAGATACTGCCATATTTGTGGATCGTCAAATTCCATGATGGTGAAGCGGGGATGACGTTCCATGAACTCGTAGGTGTAACGGGCGGGAGCCACGTATACTGTCACGGCTGCTCTTTGATGACCCAAATAGTTGCCTATGGCACCCCATCCAATAGTCATAGCATTACTTTCGGTCGAGTCGCCTACGCAAAGAATAAGGTTTTTAGTGAAGAAGGTAAATCCATTATCGTCAAAATCCTTCTGCACATCAAAAGGTTGTAGTTCTGTATTCATTGTAGTAACTTGTTTTTCTCTGGTTTGCTCATCGTTGTTAGGACTGCATTGTATGGTTGCTGATGCCATCACGATAACCAATAGGAGGGTTGATATTTGTTTCATATATTAATTATTAGTTTGGTTTGAGCTTGCAAAAATACAAATAAAAAATGGATTGTGACGAAAAATTATACAAATGTAGAGCTAGTTTGCCTTTCAATATTGTGCCATCAAGCCTCTATTAACCCTACGATAGGCTCTGCAGTAAAGGAATAGTACAATTCGTGATAGGGAGATATTACTCTCCGACGCGCGGAGATATTACTCTCC
>JAUNHX010000029.1 GCA_030523765.1 Bacteroidales bacterium
AGGGAAGGACGTAGGGTCCAAGGAGGGAAGGACGTAGGGTTCGAGGTGCCTAGCTCTTAAGAGTGTGACATCTTGTTCATAAGAGTCTTTATACGAGCCTTTGTTATCTATAATCTATATTACTTTTGTATAAATTATATAGTTACCCTTCGTTTCGTTATTTGCTAGCTATTGCTAGGGTGGCTATGCTGATGGTGATACCAGGAATGGTTAGGAGTGGTTTGCAAGCCGCTTCGATGGTGGCACCAGTGGTAATAACATCATCTACAATCAAGATGTGACGATTGTGCAGTTGTTTGGGATGACGAATAGAAAACACCTCTTGCATATTGATAAAGCGTTCGTTGGCAGAAAGATGTGTTTGTGTGTTGGTATAGCGGTTGCGATAAAGGTTGTTGGTTATCACTGGTAAATGTGTTATCTCCGATATTCCTCGGCATAGTTCTTCGCTTTGATTATAATCGCGTTGGCGTTGCTTGCGAGGGTGGAGAGGAATTGGGATAATCAGTTCTACATCATCGAATCGCCCCGACTGTATGAGATCTAATCCCATTCGTCGCCCTAACGTACGGGCCAAACGAATGTTGTCGTGATATTTGATAGCGTGCACTATGGGACGACTGATGGTGCAACCCTGATAATACATATATGATGTAGCACTAGCATAGGGGAAACGACCCGTAATCCGCTGTTCGGTAAGATTGAAAGGGGTGTTGCTGAAGTGGGTAAGGGGTAAACTCATCTGGCATTGTACACAGAGATCCACTTCGTTGGTTAATAGCATTTCGCCGCATCCTGGACATGCTATAGGATAGAGTACACGAAGAAGGCTGCGAAAAATGCTCATGTTTTGGTTGATTCTATTGTTTTCGTTCGAGTGATTAAGCGCTTTTTTTACATGGATAGCTTATAGTTTGTTGTTTAATCCATCATCTTAAAGGAATAAACAAACAGCTGTCGCCATAGCTGAGAAAGCGGAATTCGTGGTCGAGGGCATAGTGATAGCATTCTTTCCAAGCATCGCCAATCAGGGCTGATACTAGGAGGAGAAGGGTGCTTTTAGGCTGATGGAAGTTGGTAACGATGCCGTTGATGATATGATATCGATAGCTAGGGGCTATCATTAGTTGGGTGTCGCCATCCAAATGGTCGGTATCATGTTGCTCCATCCATTCCAATACATTATGGAGTGCCTCCTTGCTATCTATATGCAGTTCTTCCAACTGATATGGATCCCATTGAAGCACGTGCATTGCATCAAGCGAACTATTTTGAGATAGCTTTACTCCAAACCAATAAAGTGATTCAAGTGTACGTACGGTAGTAGTACCCACTGCTATGAGGTTTCCTGAATGATGGAGGATATGAAGAAGGTTGTCGCGTGTAATTTGTACCTTCTCTACATGCATCTCGTGTTCGCCAATGGTAGCGGTGGTAACAGGTTTGAAGGTGCCAGCTCCCACATGAAGCGTGATAAATTCGGTTTCTATTCCCTGCTTTTCAAGATCGGCAAATACTCTATCGGTGAAATGCAGCCCTGCCGTTGGAGCAGCAACAGAACCTTGATGTTCAGCATAAACAGTTTGATAACGTTCATTATCCGATTGCTCGGCATCGCGATGCAGATAGGGTGGGAGAGGAATAACGCCAGCTTGATCAATAATCTCCGATAGTGAGCATCCTCCATTCCAGCTGAAGGTAACCATCCAAGCATTGCCTACTGCTTCTCCTCGTTCGGCGCTCAGCACTATCTCGCGTCCCTCGATGGTAATCGTCCTATGTAGCGCTCCCTCTTTCCATTTCTTGTTGTTGCCAATAAAACACATCCATTCGCACCGCTCAGTTTGGGCAAAGGCATCGATAATAGAGAGGGTGGTAGGTTCGAGACAGAAGATTTCGATAGTCGAGCCCGTAGTTTTTTGGAAGAGCAAACGAGCATGAATGACTTTAGTATTATTGAAAACTAGTAGACTATCGGTGGGGAGGAATTGTGGAAGATGGAAGAATTGCGACTCGGAGAGTTTGCCCTTATTCCATACCAAAAGCTTCGATTGATCGCGTTGCTGTAGCGGGTAGCGTGCTATGCGATTGTCGGGCAAAGGATAGTTATATTCCTCGATAGAGATATTTTTAGGACTTTGCATTGTTACGAGATGTAAGGATAGAGAGGAGGATATACCAAAGAATTGTAAGGGCGATGCCCATTACGCCAAATAGGATGATAAGCAGTATTGCGCCTAGTAGGAAGATATACTGAATCTTGTTATCGCTCCATCGCAACGAATGGATTTTGAGCGAGAAGAGGGGAAGTTCAGAAATAAGCATGAAACTTAACACCATCATGATTAACAGAAGGAACGGCACAGAGGGTATGTCCATTGGAACGATTGCTATATTGGCTATATCGGGTCGGTCAAAGGCAACTCCTATCGAAGCCCATACTAGCGCATTGGCAGGAGTAGGAAGTCCGAGGAATGAGGTAGTTTGACGCTCATCGATATTGAATTTTGCTAGTCGCAAAGCGCTACATGCAGGGATAAGCAGTGCAAGATAGGGGGTAACAGCGAGGGAAGAAGTGGATTGGAGAACGGTAAAGAGAATCATACCTGGCGCCACACCCGAGGTAACAACATCGGCAAGTGAGTCGAGCTCACGTCCCATAGGTCCTGCTACTCCAAGCAAACGGGCCGCCATACCATCGAAGAAATCAAGGAAAATACCCAAAGCAATGAAAAGAGCAGCGAGAGCCAAATTGCCTTGAACGGCTTGCATTGTAGCTATCACTCCACAAAGGAGGTTGCCAAGCGTGATAAGGTTAGGTATGCTTTTTTTCATGAGAAACAAAACGATGAATGATATCAGATAAAAGGAAAATGTAGGTGCTTTTTGAAGGCTCCTACATTTTATATAAGTTGTGATAACGAGGGAATGTCGTTAGGGGTTTCCCCTTATAGCCATTCCCTCATCGTTCACAGAGGTTGTCGCTGCAGAGGGGTTAGTACAGTTTAACGATGGTCTTGAACTCCTCATCGTCCCAGTAGGCGCGGAACTCGGTATCGACAGCGGCTTTCTCCTTGTAGTCATAGCTCTCATCGCAAGCCAGTTTGAGATTGATAAGGCAGTTGCTCTTATCGCCCAAACGAGCGTAAGCCACAGCACGGAGATAGTTGACATCGGTACTCTGGTCGAGACAGCAGTCGAGGGTACGGATAGCGTTGCTCGTCTCATCGTTCATTAGCTGTGCAAAGGCCAGGTTGTAGCTACAGGTCTTACCCTTAAGCTGTTTCTGAGCGGCCTCATAGTCGCCCTTCTTCAGGTTGAGGATGGGAAGATTGGTTTCAGCATCGGTACTTCCTTGACGGATAGCCTCTTCGAAATAGTATTTAGCCAATGTATAATCTTTCTGAGCCAAACAGAGCAAACCAGTATTGTTGAGCACATCGGGGTTGTGAGGATTGATTTCGCGAGCCACATTCAGATAGCGCTCAGCCTCAGCATAGTCGCCCAGATAGAAACTAACAGCACCAGCGTTGTTCCAAGCAGCCCATTCAGAGGAATAGTTCTCGGTGGCCCACTTGTAGTATTTCAGTTTGGTCTCATAGTTGTAGTTGATATAGGCAGCATACATCAGTTCATCGAAGGTCAGCTTAGCGGGATTGAGCGAAGCCTGCTTAGCCAATTCGGGATCAGTTTTACGAGCCTCCGAATAATAGAGAGCGATCTGAGCACGACGCAAGTTGGGGAAGATTTCATCGTTGATGAGCGAATAGGTCTGAGCCAAGTTGCGCAGCATCTGTTCGCGTTTCAGAAGGTTCTGTTGTGTTTCAACAATATTGATGATAGCATGTTTGTCTTGCAGATTGCTCTCTTCAACCATCAGCACAAAGTGTACCCAGTCTTCGCCAGCAGCACGCGACGAGATGATAATCTTCTTTTCGAGATTATATTTGTAGTATTCGATATCGCGTTTGGGAACATCAGCACGGCTAGCCATAATGTTGAGTACCTCTTCCAGCACTCGCTTAATCTGAACTGTAGCCACATCGGTACGATTCTTCGACACACCTACATTGTTGCTCTCTTCACCTTCGGGCGAAGCCCAACCGGTAACAGTAATCTGTTTAGGCAGACCCTCTTCCAGCATGATGCGTTTCAGGTCGGCCAACTGCGCTTGGGAGTTGTATTTTCGGTTCTGATAGAAATTCCAATCTAGGTTCGACTGCCCGTTGGGGAAATAGATATCGGCCGTTTCTACCACACCCTGTGTCTTGTTGTAGTTGATAGGGGAGATTGAGATATTGCCACGAATATCCACCATCGCCGAGGTGTTGTTCACACCATCCGAAATCAGCACCGTGGCAAAAGGCTTGCCCTTATCGTTTTCGATTACCTCTTCGGCAAACTTAGCCTCATCGTCGGTGGTCGAGGAGGTGTATCCTATAGGGGTAAGGGTCACCGTTCCTGTTTCCATACCTGCTTTGAAGTCCAGTTCGTCTTGATAGGTGAAGCGGCCACCATTCTCGTGGCTGATAGAGATGCCTTCACCATTCACGTTTTCGCCCTTCAGGGTGATAGGGTCGAGAGGAATAGAACCACCCTCCCAGTTAAAAACGGGCTGGATGAACATGCAAGCATTCTTGGCGAAATACTTTTCGGGTATTGAGCCCACAAATTTCACCACCACTTTGTCGTCGCGCGTCTCAACGGGATTGGGAGTGGCCTGGTAGCGAATTTTGTTGCTGTGCGATTTCATCTTCGAAAGTCCGCTGCAACCAGCCAGCAGGAGTGTTGCCAATACCAAGGCAAATAGCGATTTCTTCATGCAAACTTTACTTTTTATACAATTGGAAGCCCAACTGCTTATTATTATTAAATCTATTATTTTCTATTCATTTACAAAACTATACAGCTTATTATTCGGCCATAGCGACTGTCCAATAAGCAGATATAACAAACTGCAAATATACAACTTTTTTTAAACGTATCGTTCTTTTTGCGAAAAAAAACCTTTTCATTTCCTTTACCAATTGGATAGTTTAGCGTTAGGACAGAAGGTGCGAGCCACACAGTATCTGCAAGCTTTATCGGAAGGAGTGGTGGTGAAGGGAATATTGGGATCGAGCAGTTCGGAGCATATTTGTTGTAGTATTTCTTCAATGATAACAGCATTCTTTTTCTCCACAGGATCTTTCCCTATCGAAGCCGTTAGCAAATTGTCCTTCATATTTTGCAGAGCATAGATGCCCGACTGAATTTCAGTCACATTGGGATCAACGTCAAGATAGATCCACATATAGGTCATCAGCTGAAGCCATTTATCGCTAATTTTTTTGTCGGACAGATTAGGATTATGCAAATCCTTTTGAGAAACCGACAAATCTTCCTTCCTCACCTTACCAGTCTTATAATCAACAATACGAACTGTAGTGAGAAGCTGATTGTTTTCATCGATCCTACTGATTTGGTCAATACGGTCGGCCTTTCCTCCTATCTGTACTTTATATTGTTTCCCATCCACATCCACGTCAATCCAACGATAGATATATTGTTCGGCCGAAATCATAGCAAGACCTTTGAAATCAGGACTCTTCATCATCTCAATTTCGCGATCTAGAAATGCCTTCACCATCGATTGTGCTACCGAAAGGAGGAAACGATTGCGTCCCTCCATTCGTCGTCCATGAAGAATCGTTTGTCGCATTATCTTCTCGGTGACAATATCGGCTTCTTTTCGAGCATCGTAAAGTTGCTGGATTGTAATGGGTTGAGGCTTATCTTTTGTTAAACCAGTAGGCAGATAGAATTGTTGGAGAACAGCATGAACTATGTCGCCCAATTCGGCAGCATTCAAATCGTCCGACATCTCGTCGTCCTCCTCAAGGCAAAGGATGTTATGATAATAATACTTGAGCGGACATTGCAGATAAGTGGCAATCGACGTAGGGAAGAGTCCTCGCTTAGGGTCGGTGGCTTGGTAAATGATGCGTTTCATTATCTCTTGATCCTTCTGCATCTCAGTGCAACTCCCCCTCAATTGGTCATGAGAAAGACTGATTACTATATCCTTGTCTATCTTGATGTTTTTGCACTCTCTTAGCAACTCCGTTTCAATCTGCTTGATAAAACGACTCGGTTCCCCTTTCCCCGATACATCGGTATCGGAACTATAAACGAGATTGATATGTTTAGCCCTTTGCAGCATGCAGTAGAAATGGTAAGCATAGATAGCATCCTTTTCTTCGAAAGTAGGAATATTAAAAGCTTTCTTTAAAACGTATGGAATCAGTGTGTTCTCGCTTCTTCCTAAAGGTAGCACTCCCTCGTTGACCGAGAGGAGCGTAATATTGTCGAAGTCGAGATTTCTTGTTTCGAGCATACCCAAAATCTGCAGTCCTTCAAGCGGTTCTCCTTTGAAGGTAACCTTATGTCGACGAGCCAAACGGGTATAGATTTTCTCTAACGTAGAGATCTCTTCAATAAAATGATCCTCTTCTTGAAGAGAAGCAATATAGTCGACAATCTCGTGGAAAGTCATTACCTCTTCCCGATCCAATATCTGTTCCTTCGAAGGATTATCGATAGGAGCGTATTGCCTGGCAGCCAGCAAGATAATATGTTGGAATATCGCAATCAGTTGGTCGGGTTGTCCTTGTGAAGGTTGGAAAATAGTACTAAACACCAACTTGAATCGTGATACCTTTCGTTCCTCTTCTTTTTCAATAACTCTTACAATATCGGCCCACTCAATATATACATTCTTTTCGTTACGTTGCTGTTCACCAAATAGTTGTGAGATATTGTAGATCTCATGCAAGGAAGATAAGAAGTCGTCGTTCAATAGTTTAGAAACATCCTGGTGATAGAATTTCCCCTCATGAGCATTGCGGAAAAGCGAAAACATCTTAGAGGCAAAAGTATGAACGGAGGTCGACTCGAAGGGGAAACCCATCGTAACGTTTACATGATTTGCCTCTTTGGGCAACGAGTTGAGCACAGGCAATAGCAATCCTTCGTCGGCCAAGATGATAGCATTGCGAGTGGGATCTGTATTATCTTTCTTGGCATCAGATGATTGTTCGGCATACAACTGCTTTATGAATTGTCCCGTATATTTGGCTTGCATCACATCGGAAGGGCAGTCAATAATATGAATACTGCGTTCCAAATCGCGGTAGTTGTTGTCGAACGGGCCGATGATGTTGCCAAACTCTTTGCGATTCTGACGAAGAAAACGCCCTGCCTCTTGCTCTTCATTAAGATAATAATAATTGTCGCCATCCACGATGAGGCTTCCTATCCCAGCATCGATACATTTCTTGATGATAATCTTTTCGCTAGTAGAGGTAACATTGAAACCTACAAAGTATATTTGTTTGAATTTCAGTTGTCCTTTCAGGTATTCCATATCGTGCATCACCCTCTCGGCTGCCATTCGATAGGCCATACCCGAATAGGCTTGATGACGTTGTTGCAAGCGCTCGTGCAATTCGGTATAGTAGGTATAAAGCGAATGATAGAAATTGAGATAGTTCTGTTGGAAGGGCGATAGCGGTTTGCCCGAAATGTCCCATTCACCAATCTTTTTCAGTTCATAAAGGTTGTCGTACAAAGCAGCCGCATCGGCCATATAGAGGTCCACCTCCGAGAAGTCGCTCAACATCACTTCGGCCGTCGACATAAATTCCTCGAAGGTGTTCATCTTCGATTTATGCTCATCGCTGGCGGTGCTATTTATCTTGGTATGAGTGCGATATAGTTCGTAGAGAAGAAACTCGTGAGGGATAATCTCAGCATCGCACAGATGCGATACCACATCGTCCATTTGTATGATGGTGGGAAGGAAAAAAGGCTGAGGAACCAGTTTGACTAATTCTTTTTTGAGGAAAAGACTTGGGCGCCAGTTATTGAACACCACAGCCACATCGAGTAACCCTTGCGGGTTCTCGTCGATAATTTGCTGTGCTACTTTTTCGAGGAAGGTCTTCATGGGAGGCTATGAATATAATGTTTTTGTTATGAGGTACTTGCCTCCTATTCGTTGTTACGATGCAACATTTGGGCAGCCAAGATAATTGATTCAGGTTTTCCAACATCAAGCCAATCGTCGGCATTGTGTTCGAAACAGTTCACTACTTCGTGCTCGGCAATGCGAAGATACTCGGGCACAATAGGATAGGGAATATCAGCTTGGGGCAGCAGTTGGAATATCGAAGGCTCGATCAAGGCAATGCCGCTGAAGGCCATATGACGATAACGTGCTGTATCTATGTCTTTTGGTAACACGTCGCCCGTTTTTGTATTCATCCAACCCTTCAACTCTTCATCGCTGTTGGCCAGCAGATAACGCGAAGTAGAGCGTTCGCTTACAGCAAGTGTGGCTAAAGCATTGCTGCGATTATGATGATCTATAAAACTCGTATAATCAATCGTATCGAGTACATCAACGTTGTGGATCAGAATGCTATTGTTGCCACTAAAAAGGGGTTCGGCGTGCTTTATTCCTCCACCAGTATCAAGAAGCTGATTCCGTTCGTCGGAAATCAATACCTCAACTCCCCAATCGTGTTGCTTGATATAATCAATCATCATATCGGCAAAATGATGCACATTCACCACAATACGAGATGCTTGCAGCACTTTCATCTTATGGATAGCTATTTCGAGCAACGACTGGCCCTCCACCTCTACTAAAGCCTTGGGTCTATGATCAGTAAGTGGTTTTAGGCGGGTGCCTAATCCGGCAGCGGGAATAAATGCTTCTATCATCGGTTTTGTCCTTTCTGTGTATCGTTATAACGTGTTTTTACTTATTATATTGTTATCTTAACAATTTCTTGATGAAAAAACTGCCCTATTAAGAAGGTGTGAAAAAAGGGATGAAGAGGCTCTGAAGAGGCTCTGGGTATATACTCTTCTGAGGTTCTTTCTATCTCTTATGTAACTCTAATGTAACTCTAACTTAATTCTAACTTTTGTTGTTCGCTTTTCATAGAGCGATTCGTTGGGCAAAACTAGAGAAAAATTATTTTTGGAATATAGCAAAACCACTAGATTTGATAGAAAAAAAACTAAAAACTGCGTTCGCTGAGTATAGAAATGTTTCCTAAGGGAGTATTCTAAATGGCACCAGAAAATTGATTGAATAGCAACTAGTTTTACTTTCAACGCAACAGTCATTATGCTCAAATGGGCCAAAAAAAACGGGTTTAAATGAAAAAAAAGAAGCGCTATTTGATTTTTTTTGTATCTTTGCAAAGTTTACTATACTTATAAAATAAACAATTGTCTTGCGATAATTGTTGATTTTTAAGTACTTGGTTATTTTAATAAGTTAATAATGTACAAATAAAATTCATATGAGAAGAAATCTTTTCCTCGCACTATTTGCCGTACTATTGTTTGCGTCGTGCGGTTCTGTTGATGAGATTGCTTACATCCACGATGCAGCACGCGATTCGGCTATGGCTGTAACGGGTGAATTTTCGAAAGGCATTCAGGCCAACGACTTATTGAGTATCTATGTAGAGAGTGGCGAACCTTCGTCGACCATTCAGTTCAATCAAGAAACCAATAAAATTGTCACCACGAGTACTGGTGCTGTCCTCAATCCGGGCAGTTCCAACAATTTGGTGAGCGGCTACTTGGTCAACGCTGATGGCGATATCCTCTTCCCTGTGTTGGGTAAGATTCATGTAGTGGGCCTCACCCACAATCAGTTGCAGGCTTTGTTAGAGCAACGCCTCGTTCAAGAGGGCCATATCAAAGATGCTCATGTGACGGTTAAGTTGATGAACTTCAAGGTGTGTGTGTTGGGCGATGTTACTCGTCCCGGTTGGCTCAATGTTGAAGGCGAACGTCTCACCATCTTCGAGGCACTGAGTATGGTTGGCGACCTTACTATCTATGGTCAGCGCTACAATGTAACCATCGTCCGCGAGGAAAATGGTCAGCGCACCGTTGGTGAGGTAGACCTTACATCGAAAGAGATTTTCAACTCCCCCTATTATTATCTCCACCAGAACGATGTGGTGTATGTTGAACCCAATATGCGCCGCAAGAAACTGGCTAGCCGCGACCCGGCCCTCCTCTCTTACATCTCGAGCGGTGTGTCGTTGGTAAGTACGGTGTTCACCTCCATCTATTATATGGCCAACACCTCGCGTATTATCGAACAGTCGCGTCAGTCGAACAATTAATAGGTGCTCCCACCAAAGAGAATATATTATAAGGAATAAAGACCATAATTTAACGAAAATAAACCTTTGTTATGGATAATAATCAAAATGTCAACGTGCAAGCCAATGGCAACGGACAAGAGGGCGAAAGCACCATCTCGTTGCGCGACATCATCTTCCTCGTTATCAACAACTGGTACTGGTTTGTTATCTCCGTATTCATATGCATGTTAGTGGCGGGTTTCGCCTATAAGGCTCAGCCCAAAACCTACGAGCAATCGGCACAGATACTGTTGCGTGACGATACTAAGAAAACATCGGCTGGCTCGCAGAATATGGATGCTATCTTCCAACAAATGGGTATGGAAAGTAGCAACCTCAGTCTCGAAAACGAAATCTATATCCTCAAGTCGTCGCCCTTGATGACTAATGTGGTGCGTCGTCTAGGTTTGAACAACAGTTGTTCTTATACCCGTCTGTTCAGTAAAACAGCCTATTATAAGGACAGTCCGCTCGAACTGAATGTGTTCAACAATACGGTAGGCGAGGATAAGTTTAGCGTTGCCATCGAGGTAACCCCAATTGATCAAGCCAAATACGAATATCGTGTTGTGACGGTTAATGGTCAGAAAAACAAAGGTGATAAGAAGGTGGCTGCCTACAACCAATTGGTTAAATTCAATAAGGATGTTACCTTCTCGATCGATAAAACGCACTATTTCAACAAGTCGCATATCGGCATGAAGTTCGATATGAGTCATGCTCCTGCCTACAATACCGCTCGCGGTATCTTGGGTCGCTTGCAAGTGGCTCGTGCCGATAAGATGGCTTCTATCATCAACATCACCTATTCCGATCGCAATCAGCGTCGTTGCCAAGAAATCATTGATACCCTCATCGCTGTCTACAACGAGGATGTGATCAACGATAAGAATAAGGTGGCGCAGAAAACCGAGAGCTTCATCGTAGAACGTATCGCCCTCATTAGTGGCGAGCTGGGAGCTGTCGACTCGCAAGTGGCACAGTTGCAGCAGCAGGCCAATCTTACCGACCAAGCTGCCACTACTGGCATCTTGCTTCAAACCAGTACTCGTTATGCTGAGGACGTGGTGGCTTTGAGCACCGAACTGGAATTAGTAAAAGCTATTCGAGAATATATTACTAACCCCAACAACAATAATGAGCTTATTCCTGCCAATATCGCTGTCAACGATGCTGGCATCCAAACCCTCATTGCCAACTATAATCAGCAAATGCTGGGTCTTCAAAAACTGCTCAACACTGCAGGTCCCAACAACCCTGGTGTAAAAACCTACGAACAGAATCTGCAAGCCACCCGTACTGCTATCATCTCTTCGGTTAACAATGTGGTAAGTTCTATCAACGCCAAATTGCGTAGCGCTCGTGGTCAGGAGCAGCGTGCTCAAGGCCGTATTTCGAGTATGCCTACCCAAACAAAGGCTGTTACCGAAGTGGAACGTCAGCAGAAAATCAAAGAGGAACTCTACCTCTATTTGCTCAACAAACGTGAAGAGAATGCACTCAACTTGGCTGTTACCGTTGCTAATGCCAAAGTGGTTGAGAGTGCTACTTATGCTGGCAAAGTGTCGCCTCGTCTTATGATGTATGATTTGGTTGGCTTGATCATGGGTGTAGCAATTCCTGCAGTAGTTATGTTCTGCATCCAGTTCTTCAACACCAAGCTACGTGGCAAAGCCGATGTAGAGAAAGCGCTCACTATCCCTGTGCTTGGTGAGATCCCCTCTAAGCCCGAAGATAAAGCCAAAGAGGAAATCATCGTTACTGCCAACGGCACCGATATGGTTACCGAATCGTTCCGAATATTACACTCTAATATTCCCTTCTTCCTGAGTGGCGAAGATCAGAAGGTTATCCAAATGGTTTCTACTGTGCCTGGCGAAGGTAAGTCGTATACCTCTATCAACTTGGCCCTCTCGTTGGCCTACTTGGGTAAGAAGACTTGCTTGGTCGACCTCGACGTTCGTAAGCGCAGTATGTCGAAAACCATCGACCGCCACAACCGTATGGGTATCATCCATTACCTGTTGGGTCAGCAAGAAGAGATTGCCAATATCATCACTCACAGCGACTCGAGCGAGTATCTCGACTATATTGTGTGCGAGAAAACTCCTCCCAACGCTACGCAACTGCTTATGAGCGATAAGTTCGACAAGTTGGGTGTCTACCTTCGCGAACATTACGATTACATTATTTTCGACTCTACGCCTGCTCAGATTGTGGCCGATGCTGCTATCATCAATCGTATTGCCGATATGACTGCTTACGTAATGCGTGTAGGTGTCCTCAACAAGGCCTCCTTCCCCTTCATCCAAGAACTTAGCGACAAGCAGAAATTCAAAAATATGGCTGCAATCATCACTGATACTCCTGTTATCAAGAAACGTTATGGTGGCTATGGCTATGGTTACGGCTAGGGTTATGGCTACGGTTACGGCTACGGACAGGATAGTGATGCGCAGGAAAAAGAACATCACCACCACGACTAAAGGTTGACGCTCTAAGCGAGCGCTATCTATTCATACTAAGTGTAACGCTTGACCCTACGTATGGTCGGGCGTTACACTTGCACAACTAAAAACTGTTATAATAACAATAACATAAAGAATAAATATACATATGAAAGGTATCGTCTTAGCTGGCGGTTCGGGCACTAGGCTCTACCCCATCACCAAAGGTGTTAGCAAGCAGCTGCTACCTGTCTACGACAAACCGATGGTATATTACCCCATCTCGGCACTGATGCTGGCTGGCATCAGGGATATCCTTATCATCTCTACTCCATACGATCTGCCCGGTTTCCAACGTCTGCTTGGCGATGGAAGCGACTTCGGTGTCCACTTCTCTTATGCCGAACAGCCCTCGCCCGATGGATTGGCGCAAGCTTTCATCATAGGCGAAGAGTTTATTGGCAACGATGATGTTTGCTTGGTGCTAGGCGACAATATCTTTCAGGGCAACGGCTTCAGCAAGATGCTTCGCGAAGCAGTACGCACTGTTGAAGAGGAACGCAAAGCTACCGTGTTTGGCTATTGGGTGTCCGATCCTGAACGCTATGGTGTAGCTGAATTCGACAAGCAGGGCAACGTTCTCTCCATCGAAGAAAAACCCAAAGAACCGAAGTCGAACTATGCTGTGGTAGGCCTCTATTTCTATCCCAACAAAGTGGTAGAGGTGGCCAAAACCATCAAGCCTTCGGCTCGTGGTGAGCTGGAAATCACTTCAGTCAATCAGCGTTTCTTGCAAGACGACCAACTGAAGGTGCAGCTTATGGGGCGCGGCTTCGCTTGGCTCGATACGGGTACTCACGACTCTTTGGCTGAAGCATCGACCTTCGTAGAGGTACTCGAAAAACGGCAAGGACTTAAGATTGCCTGCTTGGAGAGCATTGCCTATGAGAGAGGGTGGCTCACAGCCGATGAAATACGCAGAATTGCTAAGCCGATGGAGAAAAACCAGTATGGACAATATCTGCTTGCTATGATCAAATAATCTGCTTGTTACTCATTCATACTACAATTCAAACTCAAACAATGGAAGTCAAGAAAACAGCAATAGAGGGTGTCTATGTGATCGAACCCAAGGTGTTTGGCGACAATCGTGGCTACTTCTTCGAAAGTTTCAATGCCAAAGATTTTGCCGAAGCTACTGGAATGGATGTCACCTTTGTGCAAGATAACGAGTCGAAGTCGTGCTACGGCGTGTTGAGGGGACTTCATATGCAACGTCCTCCCTATGCTCAAAGCAAATTGGTGCGAGTGGTTAAAGGAGCAGTACTCGATGTGGCTGTCGATCTGCGTAGTGGATCGCCCACCTACGGACATTATGTGGCTCAGGAACTTACCGAAGAGAATCATTTGCAGTTCTTTATCCCCAAAGGCTTCGCTCACGGCTTCTCGGTACTAAGCAACGAAGTAATCTTCCAATATAAGTGCGATGAGTTCTATAACCCTGCTTCGGAAGATGCTATTGCTTGGGACGATCCTACACTGAATATCGATTGGCAAATTCCTGCCGATAAGGTGATCCTCTCGGAGAAAGATAAACATCATCAGCAGTTTAACGATTTTAAAACGCCCTTCTAATGAACATTCTCGTCACAGGAGCCAACGGTCAGCTAGGCAATCATGTTCGCTTGCTTGCCCCTCAGTCGCAACATCATTTCCTTTTTACTGATGTTGAGGAACTGGATATCACCAATCGCGATGCGGTGCTCCGCTTTGTTGATGACAATCAGGTGCGCTGCATTATCAACTGTGCCGCCTATACCAATGTCGATAAGGCTGAGGATGATGAGGAGTGTGCCGAACTGCTCAATGCTACTGCGGTTAGCTATCTAGCTGAGGCTATGCAACGTGTAGATGGTTTCCTTTTCCACGTATCGACCGATTATGTGTTTGGAGGCAACCACAACAACACCCCTTGTCGCGAAAATGAGCAAGTCAATCCTACAGGAGCTTATGGCCGCACCAAACTGCATGGCGAAGAGGCTGTGCTGCGGTCGGGTTGTCGTTACATCATTATCCGTACTGCCTGGCTTTACAGCATTTATGGCAACAACTTTTTAAAGACGATGAAACGGGTGTTGAGTGAGAAAGAGGTGTGCAAGGTGGTATTCGATCAGGTGGGAACCCCCACTTATGCAGGCGATTTAGCAAATGTTATCTGCACCATCATTGAGCAGAATCAGATGGAGGGCCACGAAGGCATCTATCATTTCAGTAACGAGGGGGTTTGCAGTTGGTTCGATTTTGCAACTGTTATAGGTCACCTGATTGGCAGTAGTTGTAAAGTACTCCCTTGCCACAGCAACGAGTTTCCTAGCAAAGTGGTACGTCCCAGTTTCTCGGTACTCGATAAAACCAAGATCAAAGAAACCTTCAACATCGAGATTCCCTATTGGACCGATGCTCTGAAAATTTGTATAAAACAATTAAATTAATTCATTATGAGTTACAAACGAAGCATTATCATTACGGGAGGTGCCGGTTTTATTGGCAGCCATGTTGTCCGACTTTTTGTCAACAAATATCCCGATTATCATATCATCAACGTCGACAAGCTTACCTATGCCGGCAATTTGGCCAATCTGAAGGATGTTGAAGATAAACCTAATTATACGTTCGTGAAAGCCGATATCTGCGATTTCGATACCATCTATAAGTTGATGCAGAACGAAAAGGTGGATGGCATCATCCATCTGGCTGCCGAGAGTCATGTGGATCGCAGTATCAAAGATCCTTTCACTTTTGCTCAAACCAACGTAATGGGAACCTTGAGCATGCTGCAAGCTGCCAAGCTTTATTGGGAATCGCTCCCTGAGAAATATGAGGGCAAACGCTTCTATCATATCAGCACCGACGAGGTATATGGTGCGCTCGAAATGACCGACCCCAAGGGTGTGGAGCCTCCTTTCACAACCAAAGCCTCTTCGGGCAAACATCATCTTGCTTATGGCACTAAGTTCTTTACTGAGGATCTGAAATATCAGCCCCATTCTCCCTATAGTGCTGCCAAAGCTAGTAGCGACCACTTTGTTCGTGCTTTCCACGATACTTACGGAATGCCTACAGTAGTAACCAACTGCAGCAACAACTATGGTCCTTATCAGTTCCCCGAGAAATTGATACCCCTCTTTATCAATAATATCCGTCATCGCAAACCGCTGCCCGTTTATGGCAAAGGCGAGAATGTGCGCGATTGGCTCTATGTAGAGGATCATGCTCGCGCCATCGATCTTATCTTCCATAAAGGAACAGTAGCCGAAACCTATAATATTGGTGGTTTCAACGAGTGGAAGAATATCGATATCATCAAAGTGGTTATTAACACTGTTGATCGCCTATTGGGGCGTCCTGAAGGGGCCGATATGGATCTCATTACTTTCGTTACTGACCGTGCGGGTCACGATATGCGTTATGCCATCGACTCTTCGAAACTTCAACGTGAGTTGGGTTGGGAACCCAGTTTGCAGTTCGAAGAGGGTATTGAAAAAACGGTTAAGTGGTATCTCGACAATCAGGCTTGGATGGATAACATCACCAGCGGTGAGTACGAGAAATACTACGAAAGTATGTATGCTAATCGATAAAATGTAATATCAAGCTATGAACGAGACGTTGCTTTGCTTGTTGGTAGTGGTTTTTGCAGCTATGTGTATTCCTATGATGCTGCCTGGCTTTGTGTTGATGGCTCAACGCAAAGGCTTCACTGACAATCCCAATGCGCGAAAGTTGCAGCAACGTCCAGTTTCTGTTCTAGGCGGCATCGTCATTGCTAGTGTCATCAGCATCACGTTGGCTTGTGCCCATCTGTTCGTTAATCTTGATGCACTTTTTCTTGCAATGACGATGCTTGTTACCCTCATGATGATAGGTATGATCGACGATGCTATCGATGTTCATTTCCTCATCAAACTCTTCATCCAAATCTTCGTTGTAGCGCTCCTCTTCTTCTCAGGCCATTATCGTATACTTACTTTTGGTGGTCTGTTCGGTGTCACAGCGCTCAACACTACCGTTTCCTGTTTGGTCTCTATCTTTGTAGGCGTCTTCATTATCAATGCTATCAACTTTATTGATGGTATTGATGGGTTGGCTTCCCTCGTGGGTGTCTTCATTGGTATCGTGGTAGGAACGTGGAGTCTTCATCATGGATGTATACCCCATGCAGTGCTCTCGTTTGCTTATGTGGGAGCGTTGCTAGGATTCTTCTTCTTCAATGCTTTTTCGAAGAAATATAAGATGTATATGGGCGATTCGGGATCGCTCATTTTGGGCCTTTACGTCTACCTCTCAGTATGCGAAGTATTGTCCCCTGCCTCGTATGTCAACGATATCACCAAGCATTATCATATCAGTTTCGCTATCTCGTGGATGGCGCTCCCAGCTTTCGATATGGTGAGGGTTTGTTTATTCCGTATTATGCGTGGCAAATCGCCTTTCTATCCCGATCGCAGTCATCTTCATCATCAACTGGTTGACTGGGGTTTGCCCGATGTTACGGTTTGCTTCATCCTTTTGTTCTTAAATCTTTTGGTGGTGGGTTTATGGTTCGTTACTGCTTCGCTCGGCATGGGTGCTTTTTGGCAAGCAATGATAGTGGTAGCAGCAGCCATCGTCTTCATATGGGTTCCCGCTTTCCAGATTAGTTATCTGCAGAGTTATCAGAAAGAGCGCTACGAGCGTATCAATATGCGTTTTCTCCGTCTTAATGTCCGTTTTCAACAGATCCATAATGATCTGACTCGTCTTATCGATACTACTCCTGTACTATTTAAAACACTAACAAGATTGAAAAAACAATGAGCACGAAGAATTTTGCCCTTGTAGGTGTAGGCGGTTTTGTTGCTCCTCGGCATCTGAAAGCGATCAAGGAAACAGGCAATACGTTGCTCTCGGCTTACGATCGTTGCGATAGCGTAGGCATCCTCGATAGCTATTTCCCGCAGGCCGCTTTCTTTACCGAACAAGAACTATGGGATCGCCACAACTCGCTCCTCAAAGCTCGAGGTACTGCTATCGATTATCTTGCGGTGTGCACCCCCAATTATCTTCACGATGCCCATACCCGTTATGGCTTGCGCTTAGGAGCCGATGTGATATGTGAAAAGCCTGTGGTCCTCAATCCTTGGAATATCGATGCGTTGCAGCAGGTGGAAAAGGAAACGGGCCATCATGCTTATACTATCCTCCAACTGCGTCTTCATCCTTCGGTGGTGGCGTTGCGCAAAAAAGTGATGGAGGGGCCGAAAGACAAGATCTACGATGTTGATCTTACCTATATTACCTCCCGAGGCCATTGGTATTATTCTTCTTGGAAAGGCGATGTGCGTAAAAGTGGAGGTGTGGCTACCAATATCGGTGTCCATTTTTACGATATGCTCTGTTGGATTTTCGGTCCGGTACAACGGAACGTAGTTCATGTGATGGCTCACGATCGTGTGGCAGGTTATCTTGAACTGCAGCAGGCTCGTGTGCGATATTTCCTCAGTATCAATGCTGAGCACCTACCTCGCGAAGTGGCCGAACAGGGTATCCGAACCTATCGAACCATCTTGGTTGATGGCGATGAGTTCGAGTTCAGCACTGGGTTTACCGAATTGCATACGCTAAGTTATCAGAAAATCCTTGCGGGTGAGGGATTCCGTATTGGCGAAGCTCGCACCTGTATTCAAATAGTTCACGATATTCGCAATGCTCAGCCTATTGGGTTGGTGGGCGATTATCATCCTTTAGCTAAATATCCTCAAACAAAACACCCCTTCGGATGGTAATCGATGTATATATACACGAAAGCAGCTACATTGACAACGATGTGCAGATAGGTGCTGGCACCAAAGTGTGGCATTTCTGTCATGTGCAGTCGGGTGCCCGCATTGGACAGCATTGTTCGTTGGGGCAGAATGTCAATATTGGCAATCGTGTTTGTATTGGCAATGGGGTTCGTATTCAGAATAATGTGTCGATATATGAGGGGGTTGAACTTGAGGACAATGTCTTCTGTGGTCCCAGTTGTGTCTTTACCAATGTGCTTACTCCTCGTGCCCATTTCCCCGTGAATGGTGTTTATGCCAAAACGTTAGTACGCGAGGGGGCCTCGCTTGGGGCTAACAGCACTGTGGTTTGTGGTACTACGATTGGTCGTAGTGCACTCATCGCTGCTGGGGCCGTGGTAACTCACAATGTGCCCGACTATGCATTGATGGCAGGTGTCCCAGCCCGTCAAATAGGGTGGGTTTGTGAATGTGGGCGGCGTCTCGATGATTCGTTGCAGTGTAGCTGCGGACGTCACTACACCCTAATCGATCCACATCATCTAACGCAAGATAATAATTAAAGAATACTATAAATATGCAATTCCGCGACCTACAACGACAATATGAGGCTTTACACTCCGAGATGGCTCTCGCTATGAGCGAGGTAGCCTCTTCGGGTAGCTTCATCATGGGTCGTCATGTCGAGGAATTGGAGCAGCAATTGGCCCAGTATGTGGGGGTGAAGCATTGCATTACCTGTGGTAATGGCACGGATGCTCTTTATTTGGCCCTTCGTGTATGGGGGGTAGGCGAGGGCGATGCTGTCTTTGTACCCGACTTCACCTTCTTTGCTACTGCCGAGGTGGTTGCTTTGCTAGGTGCCACCCCTATTTTTGTCGATGTTGAGTTCGACACCTTCAATCTCTCTGTCTCTGATTTGGAGACGAAAATTGCCCAATGCACCACCCTCTGTCCCAAGGCTATCATCGCTGTCGACCTCTTTGGTCAGCCTGCCAACTATCCATCCATCCAAGCAATTGCTGTTCAGCATCAATTACTTTTGCTCGAAGATGGGGCACAAGGATTTGGTGGCACTATTGGACAGCAGCGTGCCTGCTCCTTTGGCGATATAGCCACAACCTCTTTCTTCCCTGCCAAGCCCTTAGGTTGTTATGGTGATGGGGGAGCCCTCTTCACCAACAACGATGAATGGGCATCGATGGCAGCCTCGTTGAGGCTTCACGGCAAGGGCACCGACAAATACTGCAACCAACATATTGGGATCAATTCCCGCCTCGATGCGCTGCAAGCTGCAGTTCTTCATGTTAAACTCAAGGCTTTCGAGCAACAAGAATTGCAAGCGGTACAGCAAGTGGCTCAACAGTATAACACACTGCTTACTGGAATTGTCGCAACCCCTTCTTTGTTGCCCCAGTTCAGTTCTTCGTGGGCTCAATATACAATCCGTTTGGCATCAATCCATCAGCGCGATGAGTTACGCAAAGGGCTCTCTGAACAGGGTATCCCTTCTCAGATCTATTATCCTCATCCGCTCCATCAGTTGCCCGCTCTTGCTGCTTTTGCTCCTGTGGCAGATTGTTGTCCTCAAGCGCAGCAGCTATCGCAAACAGTTCTTTCGCTTCCCATCCATCCCTATCTGTATGCTAGTGAGGTGGAACAAATAGTTAATGTAATAAAACAGACGCTTCATGGATAACTCATTCAACGATATCAGCATCTGCATTGTAGGCCTCGGCTATGTGGGTCTCCCGTTAGCGCGACTCTTTTCATCGCGCTATCCTACTATTGGGTTCGACCAAAATCAAGCACGGGTAGATGCTATCAATGCAGGACGCGATACCACTTGCGAATTGCCCAATGGTGATCTACGCAAGGCACTCTGTTGTGGACTCTGCTGCACTACATCGGTCGATGCTATTCGTCCTTGTAATGTCTATATCGTTGCTGTCCCCACTCCTGTCGATGCTAACAATAGGCCCGACTTGGCTCCTCTGCTTGAGGCTAGTCGTACGGTTGGCAGTGTGTTGGGTAAGGGTGATCTTGTGATTTACGAATCAACCGTCTATCCTGGAGTTACCGAAGAGGAATGTGTTCCTATGTTGGCTCAAACATCAGGGCTGACATTCAACCGCGACTTCTTTGTAGGCTATTCCCCTGAACGTGTCAATCCAGGCGATCACGAGCATACTGTTGAGCGCATTGTTAAGGTTACCTCGGGTTCTACACCCGAAACGGCCCAGTTTGTTGATCAACTCTACAACTCGGTTCTTCTCAACGGAACCCATCCAGCCCCCTCTATCAAGGTAGCCGAAGCATCGAAGATCATAGAGAATGCGCAGCGCGATGTCAATATCGCTTTTATGAACGAGTTAGCAAAGATATTCAATGCTATGGGTATCGATACAGGCGATGTGTTGGCAGCAGCTGCCACCAAGTGGAACTTTATCCCGATGAAACCAGGATTGGTAGGAGGTCATTGCATAGGTGTTGATCCCTACTATCTTATACAGAAGGCACAGGTGTATGGCGTTATGCCTCGCATCATGTCGAATGCGCGTCGTCTCAACGATGGTATGGGCGATTATGTGGCACAACAAACCATCCGTGCTATGAATCTTAAGGGGCTCCTCGTCAAAGAGGCTCGCTTCCTTATCATGGGTTTTGCCTTCAAAGAAAACTGTCCCGATATCCGCAACTCCAAGGTGCTGGATATCTATCATACACTTTGCTCCTATTCGAGTCGTATCACCATCCTCGACCCCTGGGTCGATGCCGAGGTGGTACGCAATCTTTATGGAGTTGAAGTAGTGCCTGCTCTTCCCGACAATGAATGCTACGATGCCGCTATTTTGGCTGTAGCCCATCGTCAGTTCTATAATACCGATTGGCGGAAATATGTTCCCCAACCTGGAGTTATCTACGATGTTAAGGGAATCCTTCCCCGTACTATGGTCGATGCACGACTCTGACAATGAGAGTGCTGAGAACCCTATTATTAATAATGAAGAAAGAAATAAACGGTAAAAACATGATAACACAGAGTAGTGAATAAGAACTAACGGCGACAAACTGTTGTTGTAAACTCACTACTCAAAAAAAAGAAACGCTATGATGAAAAAATTACTTTATCGATTGGTTAAACGGTACCGCCATTCTACAGTACCTCGTTGGGTAGTACTGGATATGGACATCATTACTTTTGTGGTAGCTTTTGTGCTCACAGAGTTGTTCTGTGACATCGACCTCTTGTCGCGCTACAACATTATCAAGTTTGCAATCCTCATACTATTGTCACTTACAGCGTTCCTTCTTTGGGGTACCTACCGTAGTATTATCCGCCATTCGGGGTTGCACGATATGTATCGTATTGTTTGGGCCAACGTTCTTCCCTTGGTTATTATGGGAGTGGTAGCGTTGATCAACAACAATATCCATTTCGTTGATAGTGCGTGCATCTTGAGTTATCACGAGGCTGTCATGTTCTACTCCATGTTGTGTGTGCTCATGATCTTGTCGCGTCTTTTCTGCCAACGCATCTACAACGATTATTTCAAAAAGAAACGTCCCTCTTATAATGTAATCATTTATGGTGCTGGTGCTGCTGGCATCATTGCACAAAACGCATTGGCACAAGATCTCCACTATGATTATCAGGTTATTGCCTTTGTAGACGACGATAAGTCGAAAGTAGGACAGGTGTTGGGTGGCGCTCCCGTTATGCGCAACCAAGATGTGCTCAACCCTCACTTTATCAGTCATAAGAAAGTACAGCAAATCATCATAGCTATCCCTACCATCCGCAATATCCACAAGCAGGCTATCGTTAATAAGTGCCTCGATCTCGGACTTACAGTCAAAGTGGTTCCTCATATCACTAACTGGATTAACGATTCCTTCACCTCCAACCAGATTCAGGATATCAAAATTGAAGATCTATTGGAGCGTGAAAGCATCAAGCTCGACAATATCAATATCATCCGCGAAGTGGTGGGTAAAGTCGTGCTGGTTACAGGTGCTGCAGGCTCTATCGGTAGCGAAATCTGTCGTCAGCTTATCCAATACAAGCCTAAAAAGATCGTTATGCTTGATCAGGCCGAGTCGCCCATGTATGATCTTCAGTTTGAACTCAAAAACAACGAACCCTACAAGCATTCAATAGAGTGCATGGAGTTCGTGATTGCCAATGTGAAGGATAAAGCACGTATGGAGGAGGTGTTCCAACAGTTCCACCCCCAGCTTATCTATCATGCTGCTGCCTATAAACATGTGCCTTTCATGGAGGAAAATCCCTACGAGGCTGTTTTCGTCAATGTGTTTGGCTCCAAGAATTTGGCCGATCTAGCAGTGAAGTATGGCGCCCAGAAATTTGTCATGATCTCTACCGACAAGGCGGTGAATCCCACCAACGTTATGGGTGCTACCAAGCGTATGGCCGAAATCTATATTCAGAGTCGCTCTACCGATCAAACACAGTTCGTTACTACTCGCTTTGGCAATGTACTGGGATCGAATGGTAGTGTTATTCCGCTCTTTAAGAAACAGCTTGCTGCTGGTGGTCCCCTCACTGTTACGCATCGCGATATTATTCGTTACTTCATGACGATTCCTGAAGCATGCAACCTTGTCCTCGAGGCGGGTGCTATGGGGCAAGGGGGCGATATCTTCGTCTTCGATATGGGCAAGCCAGTCAAGATTTACGATATGGCCAAGAAGATGATCCAGCTTTCAGGCATGAAGCACATCGAAATCAAGGAGATTGGCCTCCGTCCAGGCGAAAAGCTCTACGAGGAGCTACTAGCTACCAAAGAGAATACCATTCCTACCTATCATCCCAAAATCATGCATGCCCAAGTGCGGCGCTACAATCTCGATGAGGTTGATGCCAAGTATGCTGAACTTCACACCGTCCTCGAATCGCTCGACGATATGAAGATTGTGGCCAAGATGAAAGAGATTGTGCCCGAATTTGTGTCGAACAACTCTGTTTATTGCCAGCTTGATAAGAAAGGAGACGAATAATAAAAAGATTCATCCCCAATGTCTAACCTCAATATTTGTGCTCTATGAGTCAATTGAAGTGTCCTCACTGCGGACAGGTATTTCAAGTCGATGAGTCAGACTATGCCGCTATTATCGATCAAGTACGTACTGCCGAGTTTCAGAAGGATCTCGAGCAGCGTATTCATGCGGAACACAAACTATTGGAGGAAAATAGACTTCGTTCGTTGGCCGAACAAGAGGCCCTGCTGAAGTCGTCCTACGATGATCAAATCAACAAAATGAGAGAGGCGGCGCTGACCAAGATCGATGATCTGAAACAGCAGTTGGGCAAAAAAGAATTGCAGATTACCGAACTCAACACCCAACTTAAAACCAACGAGGAGGCTTCTATCCTTCGTGCCGAAAAGGCTAAGGATGAACTATATGCAGGCCAAATTCAGCAGCTTAAGGAGTCGATTCAAAACAAGGACTTGGCATTGGCACGACTCGAAGCTGAGAAGAAGGGTACGGAGGGTAGGATGGCCGAGGAAAAGAAGAATGCGGTGCTTGAAGAGCAACAGCGGAGTAGTAAGGCCTTGCAGCAGAAGGATACGGAGATAGAGATGCTAAAAAACGAGGTGGAGCGTCAACGCAATTTTAAACTGCAACTCTCTACCAAGATGGTTGGCGAATCGCTCGAACAGCATTGCAGTCAGGAGTTTGCACGTATCGCTCCCTTCCTTCACAACGTTGTATTTGGCAAGGACAACGATGTTGCTGAGGGCTCAAAGGGCGACTTTATTTTGCGAGCCAACGATGACAAGGGTAGGGAATACCTCTCTATTATGTTCGAGATGAAAAACGAAATGGAGCAGACGCTCGTGAAGCATAAGAATGAGGATTTCTTTAAAAAGCTCGACTCCGATCGCATTCGTAAAAAGTGTGAGTATGCAGTGCTAGTATCGCTCCTCGAACAAGACAACGAACTCTATAATACGGGTATCGTTAGTATTGCTAGTTATGAGAAGATGTACGTGATCCGTCCGCAGTTCTTCATACCCCTTATTACCATTTTGATGCAGGCCTCGAGTAAGAATATCGAGTTGCAGCATCAGTTGGAAATGGCGCAGCAACAATCGTTAGATATTACTAATTTCGAAAAGAAATTAGGCGACTTCAAGCGCGGGTTTGAATATAACTACGAGCAGGCTGTGAAAAAATTCGATACTGCTATCGATGAGATTGATAAAAGCATCAAAGCATTGCAGAAAGTACGCGATAACTTGGTGGGATCGAAGAATAACCTCTCTTTAGCAGCCAAACGTACCGACGATCTCACTATCAAGAAACTTACCTGGGGCAATCCTACCATGAAACAGATGCTGTCACAGCAGTCCAGCAATGATGCTGAAGGAGAAGAGTGATATCTTCCTTTAGAAGCCAATTCTTGCTTTTGTTATTAGTATTCCTCCGGGTGCTCAGAATGTTGCAGAGTGCACCATTCTTTTGTAGCGATGTCAAGGTTCCTTCTCCCTGAATAGATTGCCAACTCGTACATAAACCGCCATTCGCTATAGCAACAATAGAAAAAAATCGATAATTGAAAAAAAATTGCTATCTTCGTTTTTTCAAAAGAAGAGTACTGTTTTTATAATTAAAATGGTATTCAGTATTTTATGAATAATAATTAAAGGAAATAGATAATGAAATACAATCGCGTGCTACTCAAACTGAGTGGCGAATCTCTGATGGGTAAACAAAGTTATGGCATCGATCCTGCTATGTTGGAACAATATGCTAAAGATATTAAGATGGCTGTCGATGCAGGTGTTGAAGTTGCTATTGTCATTGGTGGCGGTAATATTTTCCGTGGGCTGAGTGGTGCTGCCCAAGGGATGGATCGTGTTCAAGGCGATTACATGGGCATGATGGCCACTTTGATCAATAGTATGGCTTTGCAATCGGAGTTGGAACGTCAGGGTATGCGCACTGAGCTCCTCTCGGGTTTGGCTATCGAACCTATATGCAAGGAGATGAGTCGTCGCCGTGCTATCGAGGCCATGAAAGAGGGGCGTGTTGTAGTGATCGGAGGTGGAAGTGGCAATCCCTTCTTTACTACCGATACCGCTTCATCACTTCGAGCTGTAGAGATTATGGCCGATGCTATTTTGAAAGGAACGCGTGTTGATGGTGTCTATACCGCTGATCCCGAGAAGGATCCCACCGCTACAAAATTTATTACACTCTCCTATCAAGAGGCACTCACTAAGCGGCTTAAGATTATGGATCTCACCGCTTTTGCTCTTTGCCAAGAAAACCATCTGCCCATCTATGTGTTCGATATGAACAAACCGGGCAATTTGCTAAAGGTGGTTCAAGGTGAGACTATTGGAACAGAGATCAGCGAATAGTGTTTTACCATTAGATCAACACCCTCAGATGTTGTCTTTGCTTGAATATTAATATAAATATATATCATTATGAACGACTTATCAAAAGCTTGCTTAGACGAAGCAAAAAACAGTATGCAAGGGGCTATCAACTTCTTGGAGAAGGAATTGACTAAGATCCGCGCAGGCAAGGCTAATCCCGCTATGCTCGACGGTGTGAAGGTCGACTATTATGGCACCCCGACAGAAATCAGTCAGGTGGCCAACATCAATACTCCCGATGCTCGTAGCATTATTATCCAACCATGGGAAAAAACCATCCTCGGTGCTATCAACAAGGCTATCATCGATGCCAATCTTGGTTTTACTCCCCGTCATGAGGGTGAGATTCTTCGTATCGTCATCCCACCTCTCTCAGAGGAGCGCCGCAAAGAGCTTTCTAAGGCTGCCAAAGCCGAGGTAGAAAATGGCAAAGTTAATGTCCGCAACGCCCGTCGTAATGTGATGGACAAGGTGAAGAAACTGAAAGATAAATCGGTTCCTGAAGATGAGGTGAAGCAGGTGGAGAAAGAACTCCAGGATATTACCGATAAGTTTGTTGCTGAATGCGACAAAATCTTCGAAGCCAAGCAGAAAGAAATCATGACTGTATAATGACGATCACGCATCTCGA
The DNA here is from genome assembly GCA_030523765.1 of Bacteroidales bacterium. Lineage (GTDB taxonomy): Bacteria > Bacteroidota > Bacteroidia > Bacteroidales > P3 > Colimorpha. The sequence goes on from JAUNHX010000029.1 coordinate 26,536, forward strand.
TATCGTTGATTCAACACATCATTATTGCCAACTCCTCGATCTCCAGCAGCTTGAGGAGTTGGCATTATTTTGGGCCGATTTTCAAACGGCAGGTATTGGTCAAAGGGGCAATCGATGGGAGAGCCAAAAAGGGAAAAACCTCACCTTTTCGTTCCTCCTACACCCCTCTTTTTTAGCTCCTGCCCATCAGTATCGGCTTACCGAGGCGTTGGCTTTAGGGGTTGTTGATTGGCTTCAACCACTGCTTCCTTCACATCGTGTTTATATCAAGTGGCCTAACGATATTTATGTGGGGCACAGTAAGATATGTGGAATGCTTAACGAGGCGCATCTCGGAGGCTCTCGTTTTTCTTCTGCCATCGCTAGTATTGGATTGAATGTGAATCAAACCTCTTTTCCCGAGTGGGTGCCTAATCCAGTTTCATTGAAGCAACTTTCGGGCTTCGATTATCATCTCGAGGAGTGTTTACACAGTGTAATGAATTGTATAAAACAACGATACGAGCAGTTAAAGAAAGGTGGTACCAACGATATCCATTGCCTCTATTTGGAACGTTTACTGCAAAGGGGAGAGGCTTGCTTCTATCGTTACCAAGGAGAGGTAATCGGTGCAACTATTACCGATGTGAATAGTTATGGACATCTACAATTGTTTACCAATCAAGGGCAACAGATTAGTTGTCAACTCAAGGAGATTACTTATATCTTCCCCGAAATAGAGTGTGTTGATTCGTAAATGGATTCTATCCTCGTTTTTTTGTACTCCCATTGAAGGAACAAAACAACGAATTATACGTTTTTTTAGTTATTAAAATAGGTGAGTTTTAGAAATGTCACAATAGATTAGATATTTTTAAAACCCACCTTTATTATTTCGTTTTTTTACCTTCCCACTACAAAGTTATGTGAAGAGGAGCCCTTAGTGGTCTCTTGATCAGAGTAAACTGTTTTCAGTCGTATCAGTGGGCGACTGACAACAAAAAGTAGTCGATATTTATTAACCTGTCAACTCAATTCAGTCGAAGGGCACATAAGTGACAACCTAAATCAGCAAATTACTCTTACAGTTGCTTCTAATGTGAGCGGATTTTAGATCTGGAACATCTATAATTTTATAAAAATCAGAAGATCAGTAATATGAAATAAGAGCGCACTCATCTAGATCCTTCGCTTCACCCTCGCTTTAGCCATACTCTTGAGTAAGGCTAGAGTAAGGGTGAAGTAA
>JAUNHX010000052.1 GCA_030523765.1 Bacteroidales bacterium
ACTTTTCTTAAGCCGAGAGGAGAGTAAACTCGCTGACTTGAGCGAGGCGCTGAAACGTCAAGCAGCTGTGCTGCTTAACGGTAAACGGTAAACAGTAAACGGTAAACTGTAAACTGAATTTTTTATTTATGTTTTAAAAAGGTTTTTAATAAAATGATAGCCAATGCCGTGGCGACGCATGAAGTAGCCGATGCTACTGATGAGGCCGAGGTCGTGATGTTGTTTGAAGGCGGAGATGAGGGATGCGTTGGGTTGGATAGTGGGGTTGAGGGTTATGGGATGGGAGGAGAGTTCAACTTGATGGCGTTGATCGTTCCATCCTTGATGGTTGGTAGTGCTGCCCGCTGCCTGATTTCTGACCTTGGAATAAACGGGGTTGACAGTATAAGCGTGATTGAGGAAGCCTGCGAAGACAAAACGGATGGCCCAAGATTCGATCTTGCCATGCTGTTGCATATCGAGGGTGCGATAAAGATCGTTACCACCCTGATTAAATAATGCACGTTGATGTTTGTCTTTGAGAATATTGAATTGTTTTACCTCCCAATTTACTTTATGCCAACGATCGCTCCAGGTGGCCCACCCCCAACTTTGGGCTCGGGGGACGAGGAAGACCTCATCGAGATAGTCTGGAGGGATTGATATAGAGGGGGTATAACCTGAGATAGACCAGATATCGGATCTATCTTTGTAGGTGTGCAGCGCATCGTTCATGAAGGTAAGGAAGTTGGAGGATACTTCGAGATCGTCCTCTAACACAATAACATTATCATACTCTTGCAAAACAGAGGTAACGCCTTCAATGATAGAAGAGACTAGTCCTTTGTTCTGGGGGGCTTCCTCTATATGAATAGTTTTGAATCGACTTTCGTTTCGAATGATCTGTCGCACCTCCTCAACCTTTGGATATTCTCGCTCATTGCGAGCTGCATCGGAGAAGATATAGAGCTCGCTATGTTGTGCCTCCGCATTGCAAGATAGGCTATCGAGCAAATTTAGAGTAGCTTGCGGTCGGTTGAAGACAAAGATACAGATCGGTGCTGGCATATTATTCACGAGTAGCTAGTAGTTTCATTCGCAATGTATAAGGAAGGAGAAGTAAAAGCCTATAAAGATAAAGATTCTTTACTTTGGGGTTCCATCGTAAGCTTTCTGTTATCTCTTTGCGTGCATCTGCGCTATGATGAGGTAAACGCATAAAGATTGATGCTCGCATTTTGTGCCAATGGCCCACATAGGCTTTGAGTCCAGGTAACTGAGGATTACGATGATATAACGCAGCCAGTTCCTCTCCAACAGGATCCTCTTGCGTAGGAACCCTTACTGGCTTTCCATAGGTATTCCGCTGGGTATAAAATAGAGCCAAAGGCTGGGTGCTGTAGGCAATCTGATATCGAGCCGCCAATCGGGCCCAAGTAAGCAAATCTTCACCTTGTTTGATACCAACGGGGAATCCTCCGATAGCAGAAATCGCTGATTTGCGAATCATCACACAACTTGACCATAACGGAGGATCAGATTGGGAAGCAATCTCAAAATAATTTGTTAGGACTCCAGTATCTGTTTTGAACGGAAGACCATTAACTATCGATATTAGTTCTTTGCCTTCTCCATCTACCTTGACATATCGAGCACCAAATACATCACAATTGGGATACTGAATAGATAAATTATAGAATTTTTCCAATAACTCAGGTTTCCATTCATCATCGGCATCTAGAAAAGCTATCAGATCATCCGTTGCTTCTTTTATTCCCTTATTGCGTGCTACAGATACCCCTTGATTCGATTGACTAACTAAAGCGATTCGACTGTCGGTATATGAGGAAACTATTGATGGCCCCTCATCAGTGGAACCATCATCCACTATAAGGATATGAAAATCTTGAAAGGACTGACGCAGTACCGAATTGATGGCTCGTTGTATGTACTGAGCTTTATTATATAAAGGAATAACTACAGTGATGCTCATAATCCTCTCTCTTTCACCCGTATGCCTTCTGTTAATTTGGCTTTCATGCCTAATAACATACCATAAAAAGCAAAGGGATAACTTGTAGTTGCCATGGTATAGGTAACTACATTATCACTATACATTCCCGCGTAACACCCTGCTATACCACCAGCAGCAATCATGGCACATGCCTTGATATAGGTGGGGTAAGTATTACTGAAACAAATAACAATACAATGTATTAAAATAGCAACTGCTATTGCAATATATAACAACATACCAATATCACCTGTATCGCACTGCATTTGGACATAATCGCCATGCGTTTGTTTTATAACAGCATCATGTTCATATAAGAGTTTCTGACAACTGCCTATACCTGATCCTTTCAATTCATGACCTTCATAAAACTCCGCCTTTAACATGGTCCATACAGCCTGTCGTCCATTGTTACGAATATCCTCTTCACTAATATTACCTTCTCGCAAATCTTGAACAGTCAACTCATTCTCAGTATCTTTCCAAAACATTTTATCGTGGAATGCTGGCACATAGAAGACAATAGCGACCCCTATCGCCAATACTCCGATGATATAAGGCAGTGATATCCATTTAAATTTAAAGAAAGCAAAAACTGCAACTGACACAAAGATTGCTAAAAGACCCGTTCTATGAACAGAAGTAATACAAGGCATAAAGAAGAGTATAGCAATCACCAAGTCTTTCCAATCCTTTCCGTAAAAAAAGAACATGGCTAATGACACACATACAATAGTTGAATAATGTAAGTTCAATGCAGTCAAATACCAAAAAGTACCACCCAATAAATTGCCAATTGGAGTCATTAAAACAATAATACTCAATAACGCTATTCGTCTACTCCATAAACAAACCCCAAGAAAAACCTCTTCATCTCGCACACAAGCAGATGCTACTAACATTATCAATAAAGGATAGAGATACTTGAGAATATAGCGCCATCCATATTGGCCAGCTTGTGAATAACTCATACTATATACCAACCACAATATATAAACCAAGTAGAGTACTGTTCCGATTCCCCAAACAGGTTTGCGAGAAGAAACAAGTAAGACCAATACACAGAAAACCTCCAATACCATTAATCGAATAGCCTGCAAGTTAAAACCCGATCCACTGCCATGTCCACCACCACTCGATGAAAGAGCCAATGTGCCAGTAGCCATCAAGATGATAAAAAACATCTCGGGGCCTTCTAGTAACAAATACTGTTGGCTGTTGATGGGATTTTTCATCCTAGCGCTATAACGATACATATAGATAAGCATCGCAGCATTCAGCACCAAGAAGATCAATAGGTTCAACATAGTGGTCTATTAGAATTTTTGATATAAAGAGAGGACGTTAGCTTTGTATTGCTCAAAGTTAAAGTCGCGTGAACGATTGTATCCAACTTGAGATAATTGGGCATAAAGATTGGGATTATCTAGCAACTGAGAGCTTTTATTTGCAAGGTCTTCCGTTGATTCGGTACAAAAGAGCAAGCCTGCTAGATGCTCTTCTGTTTTCACGATTTCGCTGAGGCCTCCAATAATGGATGCCACAACTACAGCGCCCGTGGCCATCGCTTCTACTGCAGAGAGTCCGAAACCTTCGCTCCGGGAGGGGCACCATACGATATCCATCTGTTGATACAACGAGGGGAGGGTAGAGGCTGATACTCTGCCTTTCCAAATCACCTTCTCTGGAGCAATTCCCAATGAGGCCTGCTGCTGCTCCATCATCTCCCGTAGGCTGCCATCCCCAACGATTATCAATCGTACCTGGGGATGAGACGTCAATACTTGTGCGAAGGCTGGAAGAATCAAATCGGCACCCTTAATATTCTCTAATCGTGCAACTACTCCGATGGTTGGATGCTCTGACAGGGTGCGAGCAACACTATGGCTATAGTGCTCCAATTTGATGCCATTATATAATGTAAGATGGTTATGCGCTTTCAGCGTCATAGCCTCATTATATAAATTGGCTGTTCCGAAGAAACTCTTCTCGGCCGTTTGGCTAACACAAGTGAAGACTTTGGTGATATGGTTTGCGATAAAATGAACCAAACGGAGGTTTTTATAGATATCGGCAGTGGTATGGGTAGTGGCTATGATTGTTTTCACTCCCAACCAACGGAGCATCAATATAGGCAATGCTCCTGGGGCCATATATTGTATATGAGCAATATTTGGATGATAATCTTTCACCACTCGTTGTAATCCTCTATAGAGGAATTTCCACATCGCTTTCCCCTCAGGCCGATGGCTATAGGCAGAAAGGCAGACCACCTCACTTCCTGCAATCTTATAGTTGTTCACCATCTGGGCGTTATACTCGAAATAGCAGACTGTTACTACGCGATAACCTCCCGAAACGAGTGCTTCGACAAGACGCAGGGTCTGTATCTCAGTGCCTCCAACGAGGAGGCAAGGTATGCCAATTAAGATGGTGGTCATGGAGGGGAGTGATGGTTAAGGGTTAAGCAGCGAAGCTGCTTGACATTCTGCGCGCCTCGGAAAAGTAAGCGAGCTTACTCTCCTCTCGGCTGTTGCGAACGTTAATGGTTATGCTACGCAGGCTGGCTGTCAGAGTGAGTGATGGTTAAGGGTTAAGGGTTAATGGTTAAG
>JAUNHX010000030.1 GCA_030523765.1 Bacteroidales bacterium
AGAGAAGGATAAAAGGAATCGAGAAGCAGTATATGAGCAGTATAGAAGCAGTTTGTAGTGCTTAAGATACACAGAATCTGCGATCTATAGTGCTTTTGGGGTTCTAAACATCATGAATAGTCTCTTTTAGAATGAGAGGCTGTTGGATTGCAAAAATATCTGTATTTTATTGTATATGAGTAGTTTTTATCTTCTTTGTGTATCGTGGTGTAGGAGGGAATGGGAGTATCTACTTGAGGGATCGTTCTGCAAGGAAGAAGATCAAAGAATGAAAAATGTTTTCTATTGTTTTATAAGATTCATCCAAAAAAAATCGTATCTTTGCAAATCAGAAACAAAGATTCAATAATGAATCAAGAAGGTTCATTACGTTGATTAATAAATAATAAAAAACTCTTTTATTGTATGAAACAGAATCAGAAAATAGCAATCCCAACCTATGAGGGGAAATTGTGGCCTCATTTCGGAAAGGCTCCTCAAGTAACTTTTTATACTGTTGAAAATGGTGCGGTGAAAGCATCGGAAATCAAAGAGGCTCCCGAGCATGAGCATGGGGCTATGCCCCGTTTCTTGGCTGCCGAGGGCTGCACCGATGTGGTGTGTGGCGGATTGGGCCAAGGGGCTATCCAAATGCTTGATCAGTTGGGTATTGATGTTCACGCAGGTGCCCCTGAACTACCTGTTGATCAAGTACTGAAAATGTACTTGGACAATACGATTAAATACGGCGATGGTTCGTGCCATCACGACGGTTGTGGTGGACATCATCACGAATAGTATCGTATGCCTTCGTGCCATGTAGCCTCGCTGCTGAAAGATTATGCCCAGCAGTACGAGACGGTCGATTTCCTGAAGGGTGACCCCGCTTGGTTTATGCACCAGGTGGAGGGTGCTGGCGGAGCGTTGGCTGGCGGAGTGAACTCATGGCTTGGTGGAGGTGATTTCCTTGCAGGCGCAGTAACAGGCAGCATCGCTTCTGCATTCGGAGGAATGGCTGGGCAGTGGGCATCACGTGGTGCCAGTGTTCTGATAAATGGATTTAATATAACGTCACCTGTGATAAGCGGAGTTGTTGCTGGAGGAACTGCCGGAGCAGCCGCTGGATTCGCATCTGGTTTCGTTGCATCAGGAATAAGTAGCGGTTGGGAGTCTTCAACAATGCTTCAGGGGGGATGGAATGGCGCGCTGTCTGGCGGTATTATGGGAGGCATTGCCGGTGGTGTGTCAGCATATGCTTATGCCACCAACCATAAAATTAACCCCTGGACAGGAAAAGCCAACAAATCGATCACCATAGGAGAAGGCATGACCAGTAATCCCCAAGAGGGCTGGTTTGGCATAGATAAGATTTCCAAAGATCTAGGAACGGAAACATTCCAAGCTCCTAAAGGATCACCATCTGAAATCATGCAAGCAAATGAGATTTGGATTGAATCAAAAATTGAGGAGTTGTATGTTATTTATGATAGGGGCTACGTAGGAAATCATAGTCAATATTACCAAATGGAATTATCTCATCTATTAAACTACAATAACGTATATCATGTTAGGGTAATTTACCATAACTACAGGCAGACAATACGAATATATATCGTAAAATAATAAATGAACAGCTATCATGTATTACAATTCTTCAGAAGAAATTTCAAAATTGGTTGACAACTTCTTCTTTCTGCTAGATTTGCAATTTCAACCAGATAAAATCTCATATGGACGGAGAGCCTATCCTTCTTTATCCTTCCTTAAACGGATTGGACAAATAAAATGGCTAGAATTTCAAATCATTGGGTCTGATTACGGTACAGAAGATTCTATGCCTCCGTATAGCGTAAATCTATATCAATACTACAAAATATGCGGAATAGTAATTCATTTTCAAGCCCTTAGTATGCCTATAAGTATCACTACTCCTTCGCAAAAATCCGGATATATTGAAACTCTCAGTTCTTTTATAAAAAATGATAAACACGCTCTTGACTTATTAAGAAATGGGAAACAAAAGTAGTGGTTGGAATCTCCACGCTATGTTTAAAGAAACGTAATTGTGTTGAGATCTTTGCGTGTATTCAAATTGTTCCGAACAGCTAGACGCTTCCCTAATATCAAAGAGATATGGAGTGGTTTCAAATTGGCTTTGCGACAGTCGGCTGCTTTTTTGCTGGCCTATTTTATTGTGATTGTGGTAGTGGCGATGTTTAATAATGCTCTGTTTAGCGAGGCAGCACCCGAATTTTTTGCTACGCCGCTGGATGGAATCTATGCTATGTTCCAGATGTTTACCGTTGAGGGTTGGTATGAAATTCCCAATGCTGTGGTGGGTCATATGTCGCCTATATGGATGCATATTGTGAGGATCTATTTCTGTTTTCTCCTCATAGGGGGTGGTATCATTGGTATGTCGCTCATCAACTCAATCTTTGTTGATGCGCTGGCTTCCGATAACAATGACGATGTGAAGGAAAAACTGGATCATATAGAAAAGAAGATCGAACAGTTGCAGGAGTCGCTGCAAAAGAAGGATTAGGGGAGGATTTGAAAAATGTTTTTTTTGATCACAATAACATACTAAATCGAGGTGCAAGTCGTTTATCTCGATATTAAAAACATAGCATCATGAAACAAGTTATTAAAGTAAATGGTCTTAAATGCAGTCATTGTGACGCTAAGGTAGAACAAGCTCTTGCTAAAATGAAGGGCGTAGAAGAGGCCAAAGCCAATCACGAAAAGGGAATGGTGGAGGTGAGCTACGACGATAATGTGGTTTCGGCTAACGATATAGCTGAGACTATTGAAGATTGCGGATACGAGGCGTTGCTATAATGGAACGACAGACTTTCCCTGTGGTAGGCATGATGTGTGCTGCATGCTCGGCCAATGTGGAGCGCAAATTGCGATCTATGGAGGGCGTTAGCGAAGTGGCTGTGTCGCTTCCTGGACGTACTGCTATGGTAGATTACGATCCTGATGTGGTATCGCCCGAAGATATGCAACGCGAAATCGCTGCTGCTGGTTATCAGCTGATTATAGATAAGGAGACGGATGTGGAGGATATCCATCGCCGTGCTTTTGAGGATCTACGTAAACGTATGATCCTTTCGTGGCTCTTTACAGCTGCAGTAATGCTCTTTTCGATGCATTGGCTGCATCTGGGATCGACGCTGCTTAACCATGTGGTATGCATGATTTTAGCTGCAGCTAGCATGCTTCTATGTGGACGATCGTTCTATGTGGTGGCCTGGCAACAACTGAAACATCGTTCGGCCAACATGGATACGCTAGTGGCTCTCTCTACTGGCATTGCTTTTCTTTTCAGCGTGTATCTTACCTTTACTGCTGCCCAGCACACTTGGTTTGATTCTACTACGATGATTATCAGTTTTGTGCTTACAGGACGTCTGCTCGAGGAGCGGGCCAAGAATGGTACCGCCTCTTCTATACGGGCGTTGATGGGGCTACAGCCCAAGACAGCCCATCTTGTGGATGTGGCGAACGATAGTGTATCGGATGTGCCGATAGCTACGCTGCAGCCGCGCGATCTGCTTGATGTGAGAATGGGCGAGGCTATCCCTGTGGATGGGGTGATGCGTAGCGGTGAGGCTGCTGTAGACGAGAGTATGATTACGGGTGAACCTGTAGCGGTGCCCAAACAGAAGGGCGACAAGTTGTTGGCTGGTACGATAGTACGACAGGGCAACCTACGTATGAGGGCTCAGCAGGTGGGCTCGGAAACGGTTCTTTCGAGTATTATCCGAATGGTGCAGCAAGCTCAGAGTAGCAAGGCTCCGGTGCAGCGTACGGTCGACAAGGTAGCGCTGATATTCGTGCCAGCAGTGCTGGGTATTGCCATCGTTACCTTTGTTGTATGGATGTTGGTGAATGGCGACTTTCAGCATGCCCTTATCACCGCTGTGTCGGTATTGGTGATTGCCTGCCCTTGTGCTATGGGCTTGGCAACCCCTACAGCGCTGATGGTGGGTATTGGCCGAGCTGCCGAACATGGTATTTTGGTGAAGGATGCCACAGCACTTGAACAACTACATCGTGTAGATGCTTTGGTTACCGATAAGACGGGAACCCTTACTATTCCCAATACCGATATTGCTGCTTCCGATGATTTGTCTTTTCAAGAGAGGGAAGCGCTCAAACCACATGCCGATGAGGCTGTTGGAATGCTGCGAAAGATGGGGATAGAGGTGTGGATGACAAGTGGTGATCGTGAGGATGCTGCCGCCTATTGGGCTCAGCGTGTGGGTATTGAACACTATCGTAGTAAGGTGATGCCACAGGATAAGGAGGATTTGGTACGACAGTTGCAGTCCAATAAACACTCGGTGGCAATGGTGGGCGATGGTATTAACGACACCCAAGCACTGGCTGCTGCCGACGTGAGTATGGCTATTGGACGTGGTACGGATGTGGCCATGGAATTGGCGCAAGTGACATTGATGGGCGATGACTTGCGGGCTATTCCACACGCTATCAAGCTGTCGCGCCAAACGGTACGTACCCTTCGCGAGAATCTTTTTTGGGCATTTATCTATAATATTGTTTGCATACCCTTGGCTGCAGGGGTGGTTCCTTCAATCCATATTACCCCGATGTGGGCTGCAGCCCTGATGGCTTTTAGCAGTGTGAGTGTGGTGTTGAACAGTCTGCGTTTGCAACTCAAGAAGATATAACCTACTTATCCAACCAATGAAACAAGCAAAACAGCATGGTAAAAGAAATAATATTTGTAGGACTAGGTAGTTGTGCTGGAGGCATTGGGCGCTATTTGCTAACGCTGCTGATGAAAGGGGCTAGCGCTCATTTCCCTTGGGGCACTATGATAGTGAATATTTTGGGTTGCTTGCTGATAGGCATGTTGATGGCACTGTGTGATAAAATGCCTAATGGACATCTCCATTTGATGCTGACAGTGGGCTTCTGTGGTGGATTTACCACCTTCTCTACTTTCTCTAAGGAGTGTCTGAATCTCCTTCAAATAGGCAACTATACCGCTTTTGCCCTCTATGCTTTGGGCAGCTTGGTCATAGGCATTGCTGCTGTGGCTCTTGGATTTGCTATCGTTAAATAAAACGTTGTTCACGTGGTAGGGTTTGCTATTCTGTTTTCTTTGACAAAAAAGAGGTTATAATTGAGATTACAAATAGTTTATTATGCCTTTTATATTTTCGTGTTCTATGATGTCATATTTGTATGATATTATGGTAATTAATTATATAAATGGTGCGACTTTCAAGGAATCATAAAGCTACATTTTCCAAATATATACCTTATCTATAGATTGTAATTGGTATGTATAATCTAAAATTTCAATATTTTGGAGAATTATAGTTGCTTTTGTCCCTCTTTTTTGATTTGATACGGCCATCATATTGGATTTTGGGGGGAAATAAATAGTTTTTATATTGGTTTGTATGGTATTGTTTATTAGATATTTAAGTTTATAATAACTGATTGTTATGTATAAAAAGTAATTTTTTATTTGTTCATAATTGATAATCTATGTATCTTTGCATTTAAAATAAATAATAATTCTATTCAAAACAAAGAGCTAAAATGAAAACCAAATACGATAACACCGATGCGTTTCTTGTGTTGGTATGAAACAAATGATTAATAATAACTATTCAATATTTTAATTTTTATGAGAACAAAACAAATGATTAAAACCATCGGGGCACTGATGTTTTGTATATGCTTTATGCAATATGTTAGTGCGCAGGTGGTAGTTACCGTACAGACCCTTTCTGGCACGGAGAACGCCATCACCTTATCGAACGAGGGTGAACTGCAAATAAGCGATGCTTCGCTCACTGTAGTGGCCAACGAGTCGACTTCCTACAGTTTTGCTATCGATGATATTAGCAAGGTGCTGTTTGATGGTAGTGTAAATATCCGTCAAGTTGAGGTGGGTCCTAAAATCAGTATCTATCCCAATCCTACAGGGCAGTGTTTCGCAGTGCAGGGGTTAGCTGATGGTGTTTACAACCTCTCGATCTATAATGCTTCGGGGGCGCTACAACTGAGCACCTCCTACAGTCCCTTGGAACAGGTTGATATTAGTGCCCTGCCGCAGGGCATCTATTTGGTGCGTGTAGGCACTAGTGTTACCAAACTTATAAAACAGTAAAGCCATGAAAGCACGTACACTTTTTATATGTATTATTTTTATGCTCGCTGCTTTTATGGCTAGTGCCCAGCAGCGCTATGTACACCTCTATGTGGGTGGTAACGTGGTTTATTCAGCTCCTACAGCTGATAATATCGAGGTCAACTTTGCCCACGATAGTGCGCTCTTTGTCTCTAATGGCTCGGTATGGAGCACTCTCATCAATAGCATCGATAGCATGGTGTTCAGCACCACTGAGGTCAATGTGGTTACTGTTACAACCGATACGGCTATATGTGATGGCGCTAGCATCGATATGTATGGTACCACACTCACTGCTGCAGGCGTTTATACGTTCAGTGGCAACGACGATACAGTATATGTGGTGAATCTAACCGTCAATCCCACCTATAACGATACCATTACGGTCGATGCCATGGGTAGTTATACTTGGGCTGATAGTATCTTTACCGAAAGTACTATTTACACATTTACGGGCAGTACGGTAGCGGGATGCGACAGTCTAGTTACCTTGGTACTTACTATTGATACCACCAGTCCAGATACCGCTTCGGCTGTGTATATCACATGGAATGGTACTAATGTGTCGGTTACCAATCCCTTTACCAGTTTGGGTGTTAGCGTTAGTGTAAGTAGTGGTGATGTTACTGTTACATCTACCTCCGACAGTGCTAATCTCACCTATGTACTGAGCGGTACATCTTCGGCTGGCTCGCTCACTTTTTCGAGCAACAAGAAGGCTATCGTTTATCTTGACAACCTCACTCTTACGGCAAATGCCAAACCTGCCATTACTATTACATCGAGTAAGAAAACCACTATTGTTCTTACAGGTACTAGCACCCTCTCGGACGATTCATCAAACAGTCTGAAAGGAACTATCCAAAACAAGGGCAAATTTGATTTCCAAGGTACAGGAATCCTCAATATTTATGCTTATGCTAAGCATGGTATTCAAAGTGGTGAAGAGACGGAGGTAAATAGTGGCACCATCAATGTGCTATCCGCTGTGAAGGATGGATTGAATGTAAATAGTTTTATTATGACGGGTGGTACGGTAAACGTTACCAACTCCAATGGCGATGGTATTGATGGTGATGAGGGTTTGGTACAGATTAGTGGTGGCAATATCACTGTTAATTGTTCGGCCGACGATGTGAAGGGTCTTGCGTGCGATAGTACTCTCACCATTAGTGGGGGCACGATTAATATTACTGTGAGCGGTGATCAATCGAAGGGTATTAAAACGGATCAAGATCTTACCATTAGTGGTGGTAATATCACTGTTAATGCTACTGGTACAGTGGTGCTTGAAAGTAGTGGTAGTGGTTACGATCCTTCCTATTGTTCGGGTATCAAGTCAGAAGGTAATATTACTGTAAGTGGTGGTTCTACCACTGTGGTTTGTTCTTCTGCTAATGCGGGTGGTAAGGCCATAACCTGCGATGGTAATATCAATATCAGTGCTGGAACGCTTAATCTCACTGCAGCTGGTTCGAGTGCTGCCTATACCGATTCTACTGGAACCACCGATACGTACAAGAGTGCTGGTATGAAAAGTGATTCTCAGATCACCATTAGTGGTGGAAATGTCACTGTTACTGCTGGTGGTCGTGGCATTATGGCCGATGGCGGTTATACTCAAACGGGTGGTAATGTTCAGATCAGTGTTACTGGATCGGGTTTCACAACCATTGGTAGTGGTACCTCTTGTTCTGATGGTTTTGCACCTGCTTGTTTGAAGAGCGATGGCAATATTGTAGCTACTGTAGGTACCCTCAGTTGTACTGCTTCGGGCACGGGTGGACGTGGTATTGTTTCTGACCTCCGTTTTATTGTAGGTGCTACGGGTGCCAACGATAGTTTGGTGTTTGTATATGCTACTACTAGTGGCGCTCCTGTTAATGCTAGTTCGAGTGGTGGTGGAATGCCTGGTGGCAGCAGCTCTGATTATTGGAAGGGTCTTCCTAAGGCTATCAAGATTGATAGCAGTATTTATATTCGCAGTGGACATGTGCAGGCTTATTGTTCGCAAACCAGTGGTGATCCTACTGGAGAAGCGCTCGAAAGCAAAGACTCTATTCTGATTAGTGGTGGTTATGTTGAAACCAATGCTTACGATGATGCTATCAATGCTAATGCTTTCTTCCATGTGAGTGGTGGTAGTGTATGGGCCTATTCGCGTGGCAATGATGCTATTGACTGTAATGGATCGCAAACCCGTATTAGTGGTGGTACAGTAATCGCTATTTCAGCTTCGGAATGTGGTATCGATGATAATGCTGATGCGGGTGGCTCGCTCGTTATTACAGGTGGTACCTTGATTGCTGCTGGATCAATGGGCGGCACAGAAGGCACTCCCTCAACAAGCGGACAGAAATACCTTTCGTTGGGTGGCAACTCGGGTGGTGGCCCTGGTGGTGGCGGCCCTGGCGGTGGCTCTGGTGGCGGTTCCACTTCGGTAAGCGTTACTAATGGCTTCTGCATCAAGAACAGCAGTTCTACCACGGTACTTACTTTTAAGGCTCCTAGTGTTAGTGGTAGCGGTTTCGTTTATTCGCTAAGTAATTTCAGTAATGCTCCTAGTTTCTCATCTCAGTCCAAAGAGGGTGGTAGTGGCAATGGTATTATCGTTAGTTCCCCTTCCATCCAGAGTGGTACATACACTTACTACACTTCGCCTACCATTAGTGGTGGCTCTAACTGGCATGGCCTTTATAGTGGGGCTACTGTTTCAACCTCTGGTTCGGGTACCTCTGTAACTGCGCAATAAAAAACATCACATACCTTTTTTAAGTCCCGACAGGAATGTCGGGGCTTTTTTTTCGAAAGTGTGGAGAGGGAAGATTTGGTAGATATGAAAAAAAATAATATATTTGCAATTCCAAATAGAAGGAGATTGTAATCAAAAGAAGCGGTAAAACCAGTTGACAATCATGCCATAAAGCATATGATGGTATTGTCGTTGATAATGGGAATAATTGAGCCCCTTTTTATTATTGTTTAAATAGCTTATTAATCAAATTAAATACTTTATAATTATGTCTTCTTTATTAGAAACCGCAATGAAAGCCCTCCAAAGCAAGGGTAATGGCAACATGATGGGTAACCTTTCCAAGATGGCTGGACAAATGATGGGTGGTAAGGGTAATATCAACTTGCAAGAGATGGCCCTCAAGTTGGGCAATGGTAAGAATGCCGATGGTATGGTGAAAAATCTGCAAGAGGCTTTGGGAAAACTGAAGGGTTTGATTCCTGGCAATTTGATGTCGCAAGCCAGTGGTCTGGTGGGTAACCTCAATTTGGCACAGAGTGAGGATAACGACAAGGCTATTTCGGATACCCTTGAGCAGATGATCAATGCGGTGGCTGCCGATGGCGTTGTTACTGATCAGGAACGGGCTTTGGTAAAGGCTGCTGCTCAGCAGGCTGGTATTGATCCTGAACTGATGGATGCGCTGATTGATGCTAAGTTAAAAGGCTAAATAATTGTTTTTTTCTGTTCTTTACCCATTGTGATTATGCCCTTAGCAGCATAGTTACAATGGGTACTTTTCCATTTTTTGACATTTCTTGACCGCTTTCCATAGTTTGCGGCCCATCCCTTCTTCTTGGTACTCCCAAAAGGCTTTCATTCGATCGAGGATTGGTTGGGAATCAACTAGGCGGGTGCGTGCTTCAGCAAGGATGGCCTGATGAAACTGCAATACAAGAGGCCAACGCTGTGCTATATCGAGCGACTGGTGGTTGCTCCATTCTAGGGCGAGGGTGGGACGGGCCAAAAGGCCTCGACCTATCATGAGTCCCTCAAGACGAGGGAAACGCTGCTCCAATTGTTCTATTTGTTCGAGGGTGGTGATATCACCATTGAGTACTAGCGGTTTTGTGCACTGTTCGTAGCATTGCGTGAAGGATTCCATATCAGGGTGTCCTTTGTATTGCTGTCGTCCAAGGCGGGGATGGATAACTAGACGGGTAAGGCATGACTCGTTGAGAAGTGGGAGGAGAGTGAACAACTCGTTGGCATTCTCTAATCCCAAACGCAGTTTGGTAGAGAATTGAATATCACTATATTCTGCTGCGGTATGCAAGAGTGCTTCAACCCGATCGGGATGAGGAAGGAGTCCGCTGCCTCGGCCTGCACCTGTTTGTAGATGGAAGGGACAGCCCATATTGATATCGATCTGATTCCAACCTAGCGATGCTAGGTAGTTGACCAAGATATGCATTTCGTCATTGTTGCGGACTATGATTTGTGGTATGGTAGGGGTAGAGGCGTTGAGCTGCCAATCAACATCGCGACGATCTTTGTTGCGGATTTCGTGATGTTCGTAACGAAGAAAAGGGGTATAGTAGGCATCAACACCTCCGAGGATCTGATGGTGGAGGGTGCGATAGGCTACATCGGTATAGCCTTGTATGGGGGCGAAGAAGAGTTTCATGCTATCGGGTTTGTGGTGCCTTGTCGGGGTAGAGTAGGTATTGTACTCGCATCTGTTTGAACTGTGAAAGCTGCGGTTCCCATGATTGGCGTATGTCGGATTCGCAGAGACCTTGCTGTATCTGCTGCCGGAGGGTGCTGTTGCCTGCCAGTTTATCGAAGAAATTGTTTTTGATAAAGAAACTCTCGTGAGGTGTGGTCTGATACATTTCAATCAGCCAGCTGAGATTGAGTTTGTTGGGAGCTTCGACTTGACGGAGATCGAGTCCGTAACATAGAGTTCCCTTGAAGGGGGGATTGTCGCTTACGTGTGGTATGGCATGGGGGGTGAACTGGAAGTGGCGGAGTGTACAGCGGGGGGCTCCTATGATTTCGAAGGGGCTATCAGTACCGCGGCCTACACTGATGTTGGTGCCTTCAAACAAGCAGAGGCTAGGATAGAGTGCTATAGCATGGGCATTTTGCAGATTGGGTGATGGAGCAATGGACAATACTGTGTTTTTCCCATGATAATAGTTTTCAAGGGCTATGACGCGAAGAGGACAGGGACGAGCTGTTTTGAGCCATCCCTCGCCATTGATCATCTGTCCATATTCTCCTATGGTCATGCCATAGACGATGGGGACGGGATGCATTCCTACAAAGGAGCTATAGGCCGATTCGAGCACGGGCCCATCGACATAGCCATCGTTGGGGTTGGGTCGATCAAGAATAACTACGGGGATTTGATGCTCAGCACAGGCTTGCATTACATAATGGAGGGTTGAGATATAGGTGTAGAAACGGCAGCCTACATCTTGGAGATCGAAAAACACTAGGTCGACATCGCTCAACTGTTCGGCAGTAGGTTTTTTGTTTTTTCCATAGAGCGAGACTACGGGAAGTCCTGTAGATGCATCGATACCACTGGCAATATGGGCTCCAGCTTCGGCATTGCCTCGGAAGCCATGCTCGGGACTCATAATCTTTACTACCTTGACTCCACAACGCATCAGGGTGTCTACCAAATGGGTGCCTTTCATGGTGATGCTGGCTTGGTTCGCTACGATGGCCACTCGCTGCTGGGAGGAGATAAGGCTATCGAGTAGGGGTGAGGAATCCATAAGCACATCGGCTCCTGTTCGAGTGACGGTATCGATGGGTTGAAGATCGGTAGGGGTACTGACAGATTGGCAGTTGCCATTGCATGCCACTAGGAAAAGCAACAATAGAAACAGTAGGTTTCGCATGGTTTTATGGGTTGGATAGATAGGATGACTATGGATTAGTTTATTTGCCAGTATGGCCAAAACCGCCTGCACCACGTTCGGTGGAGGAGAGTTCTTCAACAGGCTGCCATTCCACCTGCTCGTGGTGGGCAACGATTATCTGAGCAATACGTTCGCCATCGTTAACAATGAAGGGGGTATTGGAGAGATTGACCAACAGCACACATACTTCGCCTCGATAATCGGCATCAATAGTGCCAGGACTATTGAGTACTGTTACGCCATGCTTCAAGGCCAGACCACTGCGAGGGCGTACCTGTGCCTCATAGCCAACGGGCAACTCGATAAAGAGGCCTGTGGGGATAAGGGTGTGTTCGAGTGGCTTGAGAGTGATGGGCCCTTGGGGGAGAAAGGCGCGTAGATCGAGGCCAGCAGCTAAGGCCGATTGATACTGTGGAAGTTGATGGTGTGAGCGATTGATTACTTTGACTTTCATAATAATATCTGTGTAAATAAAGAAAAAAAGAATTGGTTGGCAGTTCGGATTGTGAACTGCCAACCAAATACGATTTAGGAATATTAGCGACGTACCAAAACCTCGTCGATCATACCATAAGCTTTGGCCTCTTCGGCTGTCATCCAATGGTCTCGATCGCTATCGGCTGACACTTGTTCGAATGTTTGACCACTATGGAGTGCGATAATCTCGTAGAGTTCTTTTTTGAGTTTTTGGATCTCGCGAACAGTGATCTCCATATCGGTTGCTTGTCCTTCGGCTCCACCCATGGGCTGATGGATCATAACGCGCGAGTGGGGTAATGCACAACGCATCCCTTTCTCGCCTGCACAGAGCAAAACGCTAGCCATCGAGGCTGCTAGTCCAGTGCAGATAGTGGCCACTTTGGGTTGGATATACTGCATGGTATCGTATATGCCAAGGCCTGCGTAGACACTGCCTCCGGGTGAGTTGAGGTAGATTTGGATATCTTTAGTACTATCGGCACTCTCAAGGAAGAGTAACTGAGCTTGGATAACATTGGAGGTATAGTCATCGATAGCGGTACCAAGGAAAATGATGCGGTCCATCATGAGTCGTGAGAAGACATCCATCTGGGCTACATTAAGCTGGCGTTCCTCAACAATGTAAGGGGTAAGCGAATTGTTGATAGCAGCAGTGTATTTAGCATAAGTGGTGCTACTGATGCCACAATGCTTGGTGGCGTATTTTTCGAATTCTGTCATAAATGCTATGGTTTAGGTGGAAGGATATTTTATTTATTAACGTTTATGTCTATCAAGAAGTATGCCAAAGGGGAATGAGCAACGTTTACTGTTCGTTGAGCAAGTGGGGACGCCGTTGACGAGTGCGTTCTACAGCTTGTTCGTAACGCCACTGTTCGATCTTGGCATGGTTGCCACTGAGCAGCACCTCGGGGACTTTCCATCCACGAAATTCGGGAGGGCGGGTGTATTCGGGTGGCGCTACCAGTCCGTCTTGAAAGGAATCGCTGAGGGCCGATTGCTCATCACCAATCACACCAGGGATAAGTCGTACTACGGTGTCGCATATGACGGCTGCTGCCAATTCGCCTCCTGTAAGGACGTAGTCACCGATCGAGATTTCGCGTGTGATGAAGTGTTCGCGTAACCGTTCATCGATACCTTTGTAGTGTCCGCAGAGTACCATGAGGTTTTGTTTGAGCGATAGCTCGTTGCTCATGGCCTGTCCCAACATCTCTCCATCAGGGGCGGTATAGATGATATCATCATAGGTGCGCTCGCTTTGGAGCTTTTCAATGCAAGTGGCTAGGGGTTCGATAGCCATCACCATGCCCGCACCACCTCCGTAAGGATAGTCATCGACCGAACCATAGCGGGTGGTGGAATAGTTGTGCAGATCATGGAATACCACTTCGAGGAGCCCTTTCTTTTGGGCTCGTTTCATGATGGATTCTTCAAAGAACATGTTCATCATGTTGGGGAAGAGGGTAAGGATATCGATGCGCATAACTATTTAAGAAGCTGAGGATTACAGGGATGGGGTTTAACGCACACGGAGTCGTTGTCCTATGCGTAGTGTGCTAGTCTCTTTGATACCATTGAGTTGGCAGAGGCGTTTGACTGTGGTACCATTACGTTTGGCGATACGACTAAGGGTATCGCCTTGACGTACTTTGTAATACTGCGATGATGAACGGCTAGCAGTAGAATGGGAAGTGGTACGGCCTGTAGATGAGGAGCCTACCTTTGCGAACGATTGGCGAGTTAGTTGGAGCTTTTCGCTACGGAGTGTCCGAGTAGTGGGATCAACCACATGTTCGGGATTCATAGCGATACCTCGATAACGAATCTCGAAATGGAGGTGGCTACCATAGGAACGACCTGTGTTTCCACAAAGACCAATGGTGGTGCCAGCTTTGACATGATCGCCTGCATGAACGTTGCGTTTGGAGAGGTGAGCATAGTAGGTTTCGAGTCCGTTGTTGTGACGGATAACAATAAGGTTGCCGTAAGAGCTGTTCCAGTTAGAGAATCGGACCACCCCATCGAAAGCGGCATAGATGGGCTCGCCTGTGGGGAGTCCAAGATCGAGGCCATAGTGCCAACGACGTTTGTGGGCGCCAAAATGAGAGGTAACCACAGCACGGGCTGGAGTGGGGAAGACAAACTTATGACCCATAGCGGGGTTGACAAGGATGAGGGTGGTGTCGCGGAAATTGGCTAAATCCATGGCTCGGATGTGTACCAAGGTAGAGTCGCCTGCGGCAAGGAGGATATCGTCTTCGCTCTCCACACCTTCATCGGTGATGCCTTGATAGAGCATTGGCTCTAATTCGGCATCGTTATCCTCCATTTCGGGAGGGGGTAGTATCATCATAGGACGGTAAAGACGGGTGCGCTCATCGTCATCGACTGGTTTACGATTCACTTTGACTCCAGAGTATTCGCCGTTGTCTTCATCGTAGATTACTTCTAGTTTATTATCGTATATGGTGGTATGTTTTTTGCTCCGAATGGTATCTCTACTTTGCGCATGGCTGCTTATAGGAACCAATATGAGCGTAATGACAATAGTGATATATATCTGTTTTATATATTTCCGCATAATAATTTCTTTATTCTAATAAATCCGCAAAAAAGATTTGCAAAGTTACGCAAAATAATTCAACTAGCCAATTTTTTTTCTCAGCACGCTGATATACAAAGCACCAAATAAAGAGGAGATGTGGCTTTTTTAGGTTAAGAGACTTGTCTCAAATCAAAAAGAAGCAGAGACGAACTTTCGTTGGTTTGGATTGCTTCGTCTCTGCCATTGTGTTTGAGGGTTTGGTTAAGGAGAGGTTGAGGGAGTGTTATTTTTGTTTATCGAAATGCTTTTGGGGATCGATCTTACTATAGTAACGTATATCTTGTATGGTGGTGACTGCCAAAATAATGGCTAATACTACGATGATGGCTATGGCACAATAGTCCATGGCGGTGACGGTGCAGGGGATACCAAGCCATACATGCTGATGTTCGGTCCACATGGCGGGAGTATATATGCATATGGTATTGATAATTATGGCAATAAGGCGGAACTCGGTGGGCCCCATCTTGGCATAGGTGAGGCGAAATTCCCCCTTGAGGTGGGAGTTGATATATACGCTTGTGGAGAGGAGCAGGTATTCTGCCAAGATGACAAGGGCTACGCTAAGATTGACAAGGCAGGAGAAACCTACTCCGAGAAACATGAGCGTCTCGTTGAAGCCATCGATTGTATGGTCGAGGTAGAATCCGTATATGGGACGTTGGGTGTTACGTACCCTAGCTAAATTACCATCGAGTGAGTCGCCGTACCAATTGACGAGAAAACCAAATGAGGCTAGCCACAACCATCGGATATCGCGTGTGGTCAGGATATAGCCTATGGCTATGATAACGGCTCCGATGCTGCCTACGATAGTTAGCATATCGGAGGTGACCCATCGGGGTTGTCGTTGTGCAAGCCATACGAGCAACTTGTGCTCTAGTCCATTCAAAATGGAGGTTTGAATGCGTTCTGCCTGTTTTTGTTCCATGATATCTTTTTTTATTCTTGAACAATAAAAATAGTACTATTTTCTATAGGCTAGGGGGGTAGTTCCTGTGTGCCGTTTGAAGAAACGGATAAAGGCGGAGGCAGAGCCAAAAGAGAGCTCTTCCCCTATCTGGGCTACACTCTTGTCGGTTGATTTGAGCATCTGTTTGGCAGAATAGGTGATAACACGTCCTATCCACTCTTGGGCAGGATAACCCGTAACATTGCGTACGGCTGCCGAAAGGTATTTGGGCGAAACCTGTTGCTGGGCAGCATAGTAGGCTACATCGTGCTGTTTGGAGTAATCAGTAGAGAGTCGCTCAAAGAAGGCTTTGGTGATGGTGCGTTGACGTGAGTTGCGGGTTGATGACTTGGCTATACGATTGCAAGCTACACCTACAAGCATTGACAACGATTCAATAAGGGAAATGAGCAGATTGAAATTCTGTGCTGTTTCGGGCTGTTGGGAGTAGTGGTGGATGATTGCCATCAAACTGCGCATCTCGGCACGGGTTTGCTCGTTGACGGTGAGATATTCATTGTCAAGCATCTCGGCAGCGCTGACAGGTAATAAGTGGTAATTGATTTCGCTCAACATTTTTTGTGGTACGTACATCAGATCGAGACTGATATCGGAACTGGTTTCATCGAGCGAAAATATCTGTTCGGAAAGAATCACCACTACCATCCCTTTTTCTAAATGGCGGCGTTCCTGATTGATAATGACGTCGGCCCACCCTTCGTTGCATACTACTAGTAGGATTCCATGCAACATATAGGAGTTGGTGCGTGAGGGGGGGAATATGGGCTGATGATCCAATATTTTTGCCATTAAAATAGGCCACACTCACTTTTTCGTTCATTACATATTCGACATCTGAGGGAACTTGCTTTATTATCTTTTTTGTTTTCATATTATTAATCTTCTCGTTTTTTTGTAATATAATCAATGATAATGGTGATATAATATACACTGGTATCTCTTTTAATAGAATCTCAAAAAATGTGCCAATCGACCAAATGCTCTCTTTTAAACGTTTTTGTCATTTTTGACAGAAGGGTAATATGGCAAATTGACGCGATTCTCTTATTGATAACGCTAAAAAATGGTTTTATTGTGTCAAAATTTACATTTTTCATCATGTGGCATATATGTTGATAAGAGTAGTTTCGTGATAGCCGCCATTTAGGGTTGTTGACTTTTACGCAGAATAACAGTCCCAATGAATGTGGAAGTGTATGGGTAATGACGACTATAACGACAGAGAACAACACACAGCTACGAATTCAATTCTATCAAATAAATATAAAGAAAAATGAAAGGAGACACAATGACCCCTTCCGAAACTGCTCAACAAATCAATATCGTGATGTTTGGAGCACCTGGAGCAGGGAAAGGCACCCATGCTGAACTCTTGGCCAAGCGTTTTGGCCTATTCCACCTCTCGACAGGCGACTTGCTTCGTGCCGAAGTAAAGGCAGGAACGGATCTTGGAAAACGGATACAAGATACCATAATTCGTGGTGAATTGGTTGATGACGATACTGTTGTTGAACTAGTAAACCAAAAGCTGGCCAACGAAAAACGGGGTATCATCTTTGATGGATTTCCTCGCACTGTTCAACAAGCATCGCTCCTCGATACTATCCTTCAGTGGACTGGGGGCGAACTGTCGTGTGTGCTCTCGATAGATGTGCCAGAAGAGGAACTGATACGTAGAATGAATGAGAGGGCGCGTTTGTTGCATCGCAGCGATGATACCATCGAGACGTTCTGTCATCGACTAGAAGAGTATCACGCAAAAACGGAGCCTGTGGTGGAATACTATCGCCAATATGGCCTCTTTGTTAGTGTAAGTGGTATGGGAGCTATCAGCGAAACCAACGAGCGACTGATCGAATCGGTTGAGAAGATGGTTTTCTTTTCTTCGCCCGATGATCAATAATGAAAAGGAAGAGTCTGTAATTATGCTTGGTGAAGTATCAAAGTAATATAAGCATCTTTATAGTCTCATCCATATAGCTGCGACTATAATCAAATAAGATACCATAATATTGATGTTTTTTTTGAACCCTCTCGTCGTGATGATGTAGAGGGTTTAGTGCTTTTCTATGTGCTACATTGGAATAGAGCAACTGAGGGAGAGTTATGAAGATAGACTATCTATGTTTGCGTAATAGTGATGTCAGAACACCTGCGATGATGATGCCTCCTGCAATGGCAATGGTTACTTTGACGGCAACAAATCCTGTGGTGGCGGCCAATGTAAGCTGATCGCTCACAATGTAGTAGGCAGTCCAGAAAATACCACCTCCGGGCACCAAGGGGATGATGCCGCATATAAGGAAGACGGTGGTGGGACAGTGGCGTATCACAGAGAGCAAATCGCTAACCAAGGCTATGGCCAATGCTCCGAAGAAGGCGGCTCCTACAGTGGTGAAGTCGGTGGTGCGAAGCAGTATGATATAGATGCCCCATCCTAACATTCCTACCAATCCGCACTCAATATAATAGCGATGGGGGGCTCCAAACAATATCGAGAAACCTATTGTTCCTATAAAAGCAGCTGCTAACTGAATGGCCCAATGGGATGCTACAGGGTCAGTTACGGGTGCTCCTAGTACGATGATGCCATCCGAGAAGGCTCCTTCAATAATAAAACTTAGTGCTACTCCAAGGGCAATACAAAGAAAGACGAGGAAGGCATCGGTGAGACGGGTGGTGCCTGCTATATAATCTTCGTTGGCTAAATCGCGGATGCCATTAGTGAAGGGGACTCCGGGCACTAGAGCTATGATGGTGCCAATAATCATATTGGGCATGTGTTCGCCAAAGCCTAAAGCTACTGTGACAATACAGAGCAGTCCTCCCACCATGCCTCCCAAAAGGTTGCCAAATAGTCGATTAAGATGGGGACTAACGAAGGCCATAAAGGTGCCTAGTAGGAATCCGCAGAAGAAGGTGGCGGCAGCATCGAGAAAGCTACCTCCAAAAAGGATGCTGAACGAGGCTACCCCTAGGGCAATGCCTAGCACTAACTCCCACCATGTCTTGCCTGGCATGGTGCGGATAGACTGGAGTCGTGTGCTAAGCTCTTCGACAGGCATGGGCTGGTGATCGTGGCCTACTACATCGCGGCTTAATTGATTCACCTCGACCACTCGCGACAACTGGGTTCCTCGAATGGGAATGAATTCGGCACGAGCGTAATGTTGACCTGTGGCAATGATGCCATTGCTAAGCACAAAGAAATTCTCGTCTTCAATACCATAAGCATGGGCAATACGTTCCATAGTATCTTCTACACGACTTATTTCTGCTCCGTTTTCAAGGAGTATATGGCCTGCATCGGTGGCAAGTTGTAGTGCTTGTTCTTGTTCGTTGGTCATAGCAAAGTATTGTTTTTATAATAATAAGGTGGTTATACTTATATATACAACCTCTTTCCTTTTATATACAACCTCTTTCCTTTGCCAATAACGAAATTGACGAAATAAAATTGTTGGAAATGATGCTCAAGTATCATTGAGTGCTACCTTTAATGAGGCCTTCTGACATTATAATATACCAATAACTATATAACTATGATGAAGGCGCGCCATGCTAGGGATAGTTTAACATAAGTGGCTTCAGAGAACATGTTGCTGTTTATAAAAGAATGATGGTTGTAAAAAAACGCTGACGATCGCGTGTTGATTATCAGCGTATTGTTGGTTGAATTCATGGAAATGGATTTTCTCCATTTTCAAAGTGGAGCTGGGCGGATTCGAACCGCCGTCCAAACAAGTAACAGATATGCTTTCTACATGCTTATCTTGTGTTTGATTGTCGGAGTAACTCTGGACACAAGCACCCAAGGTTGCCCTTAGCGGCTAAAATTTCACTGGCGTTTAACCGCATCGCACCAGCTATCCCATTCTCACGAGCACCTCCTGATCCCAAACCGATGGGCTTGCTTTGGGGGAGATGTCTTGTCCCTGCACCTGTGCGGGGATTAAGCTTTAACCTACTATGCTTCGGTTAAGCAGCAAGAGCGTAATTATTTTCGCCAATTATGGTTTGCACCCGTTTTCAAGGCTTCTAGTGCTTGAGCCTGCATGCTTACCTATCCATTATCCTTGCTGTCAAAACCGGTCAGCCCCATGGATAGTAAAGTAGAGCACAAAAAAAGCTCTCTGAAAAGAGAGCTTCTTCTGTTTGGCGGTCTGGACGAGACTCGAACTCGCGACCCCATGCGTGACAGGCATGTATTCTAACCAAACTGAACTACCAGACCGTTTCATCAAGTATTTCTAAGAACTCGTTTCTTTCCTTGATTGCGAGTGCAAAAGTACGAAGTTTTTTCAATCCACCAAACTTTTTTTTAATTTTCTCATTCAGATAACCCATATCTTGTTGATAATAAATGTTGATGAAGGTGAAAATTTTTTATTGGGAGACCTATTGTTATCTCATAAAAATGCTGCAAAAGGGCTCTATTACGACAAATTTCGTACCTTTGCATTCGCAAACAGAAATAAAATAAGTTTAAAATGGATCCTATCTATAACATAATCTTTGATTTAGGTGGCGTAATATACGATATACGCTACGAAAATATTGCCGAAGCGTTTGTCCGTCATGGGGTAAAGGATTTGGGCGAATTCTATTCTCGCAATTTTCAAACTAGCGAGATGGATCGCTTTGAGGAGGGATTGATGACGGAAGAGGCATTTAGAGATTATGTGCGTAAGGCTACCCATTCTTCGCTCAAGGATGAGGAGATTGATGAGATCATTAACGCTATATTGGTAGATATTCCTTCTCATCGTATTGCACTATTGCTTGCGTTACGGCAGAAATATCGTGTGTTTCTATATAGTAACACCAATCAGACCAACTACCTCTGTTATACACATGGGATGAAGGAGAAATATGGCTTTGACATCTTTGAACGTTGTTTTGATAAGGCCTATTTCTCTCATATCATGCATATCCGTAAGCCTAAACGGGAGGGGTTTCAAATGATATTGCAGGAGCAACACCTTGACCCAGCCCACACTGTTTTTATTGATGATAATATGCCCAATGTTGAGGCGGCTATCGCTGCAGGTTTGCATGGCTGTTATCTGAACCCTGACAACGATGTTAACACCCTTTTCGATGATAGGTTTAACTTTAGGGTTGAGATGATGGATATTAATGGATAATTGCTTCGTTACCGATGAATAAGTTGTCGTACATCGTCAAATCGAAAACTCCTTACAGTGTACAGTCGCCAATGGTTTATGATCTGTGCAGCAAGGTGCTATGGACAACCCTTAGCAAACAGCAGCGTACGGCACTACAGTTGGGTTCAAGGGATGCGTTTCCTGCCTTATGCTATCGTGTGGCTAACCATCTAAAACCTCGTTCTATGGTGTTGATGCAGGAGGATCAGCAGGCGGTTAGGGTTATAGGCTTGGGATGTGCTTCTACTCGGATTGAACAGATATCCCGTATCTCGGAGGGAACGATTGTGATGGTGAATCATCCACATGATAATGAGGAGGCATGGAATCAACTAAAGGCAATGGCCTCGCGCACTGCTGTTGTTGATATTTTTAGTGCCGGGATTGTCTTCATTGGATGGGGATTGAGTCGCGAGGTGTTCCTCCTTCGTAGATAATACCCTTTGAATGACTTGTGTTACTATGATTCCATAATGATGGGGTCTAGTACTATAAAAGTAAAAGGCTCCCTCATTGCTGAGGGGGCCTTTATTGAAAAAGTGTGGAATAAGTTCTTCTTTTGGGTTTTATCATCTGTGGTTGGTATATCACAAATGACTTATCCTTTTGTGCAATAGGATACTATCGCATATAGGGAATATAGAAACGGTCGGCGCCTTCGAGGGTGAAGGTGTTGACTTTGGGGCCATTTTCTTTACCACATTCATCGAGCAGATGCTTGGTGACAATCATAGTGGAGTGGTTTACATTCACAATCTCGTCAACATAGAAACTAGCCTCGTAGAGCTCGGTGGCGTTGGGTGCAATACCCATGGTGATGTAGTAGGAGAATTTGACAGGAGAGGTCTCGGCAGTGAAAGTGGTGCCAGAGGTTTTACGACCTGGGGTGTCTTTGATACCGCAGATGGCAATCATCTCTTCCTGAAGGTGGAGCGGACAGTCAACCGTGTAGCTGGAATGGGGAGCAATAGTGATAACGGGCATCTCTACATACTGTGTTTTGGTACTAGTAGTACGGAAACGCTCAGAGGTCTCCCATACACGGTTCTGGAAGAAGGTGTGACTTTTTCCGTTGATAACAAGAAAACTCTGATCGAGGAGGATACTCAACACGCGATCGGAATTGTTGGTGACGGTAAAGCTGGTATTACCGTTGGGGGCAAAGAAGTTGAAGGCCACTGTGTAGTCACCGTTAGAGGCGGTAGCAACAGCCTGCATAGACTGCTGTGGTGCCTGACGGGTTTGATACATCTGATAGTAAGTCTTCTGTGCGCAGCTGGCGGTAAGTAGGGCCACTGCTGTTGCCATTAGAAGGAGAGTGCTTCGTTTCATGGTTTGATGTTTTTTATTATTAATACATTAATTGTTTTTTACATAGAATAGGGGGCTAGACTATTTGCTGAGCACTAAGCGGAATCCCAAATTAGCACTGCGTCCCATCATAGTACAGGGGTGACTCATACGAGCTGATACGCGGCAGGCTTCGGGATTGCTATCGTAGGCTCCTCCACGGATAACACGATCGGAACCTGTTTCGGGACCTTGAGGATCGAGGAGGGGCGATTTTTTGTAGTAGTTTTTATGATAATAGTCTGAACACCACTCCCATACATTACCACTCATATCGAAAATACCTAACTCGTTGGAAAGGCGTGTGCCTACATCAATAGGCTGGTTGACAGAACCTCCCGTAACTGCACATTTGTCGTAGTCTTTGCTACCTGAATAACGTAGGTCGCCTCCTTGAACACCACCGCGAGCAGCGTACTCCCATTCGGCTTCGGTGGGGAGACGGAAACTATAACCACTAATGACATTGAGTTGTTGTACGAAAGCTACAGCATCGCTATAGGTGATATTTTCAACAGGTGCTTTAGGATTCTTGTTGATACTGGGGTTGTTGCCAACAACTGCTTGGTAGAGTTCTTGGGTAACCTCTGTTTGACCAATGAGATAGTCTGAGAGCTGTACGGCATGGGCTGGCTTTTCGTCCCCATTGGCAGCGCTGCCTTGTCCTTTGGTGGCACCCATGGTGAAGTTGCCTCCTTTCACAAAGATCATTTGGAAGGAGATACCATTGACGGTTATCATGCGATCGAAGGTGGGGTGCATTTGTATGGTGAAGGTTTGTCCTTCGTGCTTCACTTCAATACGTTGTTCGTAATCGGCAAAGCCTTCGCGCTGCACAAAGATGGTGTGTGAACCAAGTGCTATATCGAAGTTACCTTGGGGGTTGCCTTGCTCTTTGCCATCAACATAAAGCATAGCATCGGCTACGTTGCAGCTAAAAGAAACTACCACATTGTGGAGCATTTTTGCATTGATATTGAGGGTTTGTCCGCCATTCAGTTCTACGGTCTCTTCCCAGTAGCCTCCATCGGAGGTGGTGAGACGGAGCGAATGGGAGCCAGCATCGATCTGCTGGAGCGAAGTGGGTGTGCGTCCCATATACTCGCCATCGAAATAGACATCAGCACCATTGGGTTCGGAGGTTATTTCGATATTGCCAGTTGATTCTTCGGGGACATCGAGACGAATGGTACGGGGAACCATGGCATGAGGGATGTAGAGGAATCGCGATTCGAGGGTGAGTCCGCCAGAACGTGTCTCTACAAGGTAGTTGCCTTGCACAAAATCGTCTGATACTTTGCCTTTGCCCCGCATTTTGCCGTTGATCCATATCTCAACATTTTGGTCTGAAATAAAGGTGATATGGGCCATCTCGGAGGTCTGTCCAACACGGAGGTCAGCGTTGATTTCAAAGGGTTTGGATATTTCTATAGAGCAGGTAGTTTCGTAAGATTTGAAACCTTCGCGAGCTACTATGATATGATGGTTGCCTATCACAACGGGAATCTTGTTCATGGGGAGGATACCAACAACAGTACTGTCAATAATGACAACAGCACCATTGGTGTTGCGACCTTTAATAATAATCTCCCCTATATTGGCCATGAGATAGACATTCTTTTCTATTCGGCTATCTGGATCGTTGAGATAGACGACTCCCGATTGCGATTCGTGTCCTTCGAGTTCAACGCGATAGGAATAGTTGCCAAGAGGTAGCAGTTTGGAGGCCACCCCAGAAACAACAGGGACATTGACATCATTGATATATACGCGAGCATTGGCAGGTGAGACACCTATTACAATATATTGGCGAGGAACGTTGCTATTCGATGCATCGGCATTGGAACGCAACTGTGAGGATATATTGTAGATTTTGCGCAATCGATCCCCTATACCACCAATGGGAATATCAACACTATTGGAGCTGTTGGTAGTGATACGGACTGCACTGGTGGGCTTAAGATCGGCAACTTTGAAGCTGAGTTTGATGACCTTGGCGTTGGCCGAATTGGTAGAGACCTCTTTGTTGAGGGCTACGCCATCAAGGCTCTCGATATTGAGATCGAGTAGGGTTTGCAACTCTAAGCATCCTTCGCCCTGAACAAGGTGTGCACAAATACGAGGGGTGATGTCGAGGCTAGTGATGTAGTCGTCTTTCTCTGTGATAAGATAACGTTCAGACATGAGCTCTTTTACATTGGGGGCAACAAATTCTTGGTTAATATTGATGCCTTCTTTGGAGAAAAAGAGGGTGCGACGCTGATTGGAGGAACGCGATGCATTACGGTTCATGATGACTCGATACTCGTAGCGCCCATTGGACTTGCGTTGACCAGGAATAAAATGGTCGGTGGGTTCAGACGAGGTAATCACAATGTCGGGACTATTGGCCTCAAACACAACTTCGGAATAGCCCTTGCTTAATTGATTATTGCGAGTAGCTTCTTCGAGCAGTTGACCTGTAAAATAAAGTTGTTTGGTGGCTTCGGGATTCTGTGCCCGAAGGACTGTTGTTGCTGTAAGGGTTAACAACAGAAGGAGTGTGGTACGTATTCGGGTTGCTTTCATAGCAGATGATTATTTTCTTTTAAATTAGGATGATAGAATGATTAAAGGGCCAAGCGGAATCCAATTTCGTTGCTGCGGTTCACTTCGAGGCTTCCGGTTCGACGTGAAATATTGCATGCCGACTCATCGTAATGCCAGCTACCACCTCGGTTGGTGCGTCGTGATGTGCTTTGAGCCGGACCTTTGGGATTGTTGGATTCAGAGTTTTTATAGTAAAGGGCATCGTAATAGTCGGCACACCATTCCCATACGTTGCCACTCATGTCGTAAATACCCAACTCGTTGGGACGTAGACTTTTGACTGGATGGGTAGTGGAGTTGCTGTTTGATTCTATCCAGGCTACATCGCTAGCTGTCTCACCTCCTGAAAAGCGAGTGCGTTTGCTTTGCTGTCCTCCTCGAGCAGCATATTCCCACTCGGCTTCAGTGGGAAGGCGGAAGGTAAGCCCTGTTTTTTCATTCAGATCTTCAATGAAGAACTGTACTTGACGATAACTGATATTTTCGATGGGACGCTCAACACCAGGGAACCCTGCCGGATTCTCGCCCGTCACTGCTTCCCATAGTTCTTGGGTGACTTCAGTCTCGCCAATAAAATAGTTAGAGAGCGTTACTTTGTGGACCGGTTTCTCTTCGTTGGGAGCATCTTTCCCCTGTTCGGAAGTGGCTCCCATTTCGAATGTTCCACCTTCAACATATATCATAGTGAAGTTTACACCTCCTACGCTGATGGTACGATTGCCTTTTTGGATATTGAGCTCGCAGTTGATGGTTTGTTTACCTGCAGCAAGGGTGAGGGTTGTGGTATAATCATCGTAACCGTTTGCACGTACAAGAAGTTGATAGGTGCCTGTGGCAACGGTGGTCTCCTCTTTTACAGAACCTTGCGATTTTCCATTCAAGAAAAAGGTGGCTTGAGGAGCATTGCAGTTAAAACTGAGTAGACAAGCCTCACGGAGTTGAGGCTTGAGTTCTATTTGGCGACCAGCCTCAACGCTCACTGTTTCGCTATGTTCAATATAGCCTTGTTTGACGATCTTAACTATGTGGCTGCCAGGTTTAACATTGGAGACTACCTTGGGAGATTGTCCCTGATCAACATCGTCTATATAGATGGTGGCATCGGTAGGAATGCAGTTAACAATAATAGATCCTGTGGCTGGGGGTGGTGGGGTAAGGGTGATCGTGCGGCCGTTATCGGCAGCAGTGATTGTGATATTTTGTACTTCGGAACGCTGAGTGCCTTGACGGGTCTCCATTTGATAGGTGCCTGGGGCGAAGGTGCTGTTATAGGAACCATTGGCTTTCTTACTACCGTTGATCCATATCTCAGCATTATCGTTTACTTGCAATGTAAGCGAAATAATAGTAGGCTCAGCAACGGGTTCCGCTACTTGTTCTACTATGGGCTCGGCTATGGGCTCAGTTACTGTTTGTGTTACTTGCTGATTGTTTGAGTTCTGATTTTCATAGGGTTGATTGTTGTTATATCCTTGTTGCTGTGGGTTGCCTTGGTTATAATTCTGGTTGTTCTGATTATAT
>JAUNHX010000009.1 GCA_030523765.1 Bacteroidales bacterium
ACAACCCTATCAGGAAAAGTGCAAAAAAATGTCAACCAAAATCAGGAAAAGACACATCAAAGTCCCAACAGACACGTCTTGCAGCTTTCAAAAAAACACACAAAAAAGTCCCCAAAAATGGCATTTGAACATCACATTTTTCAACATACCCAACGGTTGCAAAAATATAAAGTGTTGATTTAATTGTGTTTACACAAAATACAATGGGCCGACCATTACAGCATTACAACATTACAGTTGATATTTTAATAGTCGGCCCAAAAAAGAGGTCTATATCTATATATCTATATATATATAGATATATAGATATAGAATTCAATTTTCACCTTTCCAAGGGGGAAAGCCAGAATATGAACTGTAATGTTGTAATGGTGTAATGGTCCTCCAAAATGCAAAGAGTCTTTATAAATGCGTTACTAACTGATATTCAGCAACTTTTATACAAAAACACTTTTTTCAACTGATTCCTTAGCTCAAAATTTGCCCCTCAGTTATGCTAAAAATGAGTAATTTTCCCCCTCTTTGCCGATACGACAAAAAAATATTTCGCTATAGAACAGTGCGTTACAAACTTTTTTTCATTTCGATTCGTAGACCGCAAAACAGTTTTCGTATCTTTGCATCGTGATTTCAAGCGAGAGGAAACGTCACCCTCGACAAAGGTGTAAGTCAAAGGCAAACCCTATATAATTATTATAATAAAAGTTTGACACCACACACGCTCGAAGAAGTCTCCCAGCACTGGAAATCACAACGACCGGTCAAAACAAACTATTTTTTTAAATCAATTATTCAAAAAAACCAAAAAACCAAAAATTATGGCACGTATTACTTCTATCATTCAGTTCACTGGCCGAGCAGGATCGCTCGTCGGATCGAAAGGCAAAAACGGAAAGATCACTCTCCGTCAGTATCAGCCCACTATCGCTAACCCTCGTACCGATGCTCAGATGCGTCAGCGCGCCAAGATAAAGCTGGCTGCCCAGGTGGCAGGCATGCTGGGACAGGTGGGTCAGACGGCCCTTATCGCTAACGGCTATCGTCGCACCGAGCGTGGCAAACTCATCAAGATGCTGCTCAACCACGTGGTGGTCAACCAAGATGGCAGCCAAGCTACTTTGGCCTACGGCATGCAGCTGGTGGACAGCCCCTCCTACGCTGAGGCTATCAGCATGCAGATTGCCAGCAGCAGCAACCGCTTCACCGCCACCTTCAGCGGCGCATCGGCTGGCCGCACCATCGCCAAGAGCATCATGGTGCACGACCTCACCACGGGTCTGTGGCGTCACACTTCGGCTCTCGACACCAATACGGCTCTCTCGATCGCTAAGAGTGCCAACGAGTCGGGTCACGCCCTCGAAGTCTTCGCCTACGGCATCGCCCTGCTGCCTAAGGTCCTCGTGGCTCCTGGCACCATCTCTGGCACCTCGGCCAACGAGGAGGGCTTCCTCGTCGACCTGAGTCGCGTCAGCACCACCACCTTCGATTTCTCGCCTACCATCAGCGCCGCTATGAGTGTGGCCGGCAACGGCACCACCACCGGCGGTGACTCTCCCAACCTCCCCGCAACTCCTGGCGGCGGCAGCACCTCGGGCAGCGGCTCGCAATCCTCCACCAACGTCACCATCACCGCTACGGCCAACGACAGCGCGATGGGTAGCGTAACGGGCGGCGGCACCGTAGCCAAGGGCAGCACCGTAACCCTCACGGCAACCCCCAACGAGGGCTACGTCTTCTCCCGCTGGAGCAACGGCGAGACCTCCCGCACCATCACCTTCACGGCTAACGCCGACGCCTCCTATGTGGCCACCTTCGGCACCAGCGGAGGACAGATGGGGGATGACTAGCAAAGCGTCAGCGCCAGCTGACGCTGACGCTGACTAGTTTACCGTTTACGGTTACTTCCCTTCGGTCAGTGACATTTCTGCACTACGGTCTCGAAAGTGATCTTTCGGACGCTCCGTTTGGAAACGTTAATGGTTAGGCTGCCGCAGGCTGGTTCTATGGCCCCGGAAAATCCGAAAACTTTGGGACATCCGGGATATCCGTGAAAACCCGGCAAATGGCCCCGCAAATATTGGCCCCATTAGCCCCATAGGAGGCGCACAATCGTCATGCGGTGAAGCTGCTTAATTTCAATTCCTGTCGTTTTTTATATCCTCAATAGCCATGATGCGATAACTTTTATCTTTCTAGGGTTCAAGATGCATCATCACGCCAAGATAAAGAGGAAGGCCGATAGAAAATGTGATGCAAAAGGTGATAAAATTGTTCTTGCACATAATTTTTAACGAAAAATGGCGTTTATAGATATAGCAATTATGAACCGTGTAACAATTAAATCGGTGTGTATGAGTTTAGAACAATTACTATCGGTCGTCAAACAAAGAACAATAATCACTTCATAATAAAACTATAAAAATAATATGGAAATAAAAGCAATAAAATTTAGACGCGACGGCTTCTACACCCAGCCTTTTGCCTTTGGAGGTGAAGAAGGGACAGACAAATACGATATCAATATCCGTTATCGCGGTAGCATGCAGAACTACCTGATCGACACTGGCAAAGAGGTAATCCTAGTAGACACTGGATTTCCTGCTGGCACCCCCGAAGAGGTGCCCGACGAGAAGTCGGCAGGCTTCACGGGAAAAGATATATGCAGCTATATGGAGGCTTTCGCATCGCTGGGTTATAAACCTGAACAGGTAACTAAGATATTACTTACGCATCGTCACTCTGACCATAGCGGCGAACTCCGTTCTTTCCCGAATGCCAAGATTTATGTGAACCAGGAGGAGCTGAACGCTCAAGAACTACAGGGCATCAGCAATATCGTTCCCGTCAGTTTCAGCGATGGTCCCTATCACAACTTCCCCGAAAGCCAAAAGATTCAAGAGGGCATCTATTATATCAAGGCTAAAGGTCATACCAATGGCAATAGCATCATCATTGTAGAAAATGAGGGGCTGTTCTATATGATTCACGGCGATATCACCTATGTAGACGAGGCGCTGTACGAGAACAAACTCTCTGTGGTATATGACGACCTTGCAGAAACTCGCATTACACAGGATCGCGTACGCGAATTTATCCGCCAAAACCCCACTGTGTATCTATCCACTCACTCGCCTCAGGGCTATGAGAATCTAGAAAACAAACGGGTAATGGATTTGGACAATCCTGTTCCTACAATCTTTGCAGAGGTCGACTTCTCACAGCAGAAAGCATCAGGCAAGTATGTATGCTCCATTTGCGGATATGTATACGACCCTGCCGAACACGATGGGGTTGCCTTCGAGGATCTGCCCGACGATTGGAAGTGCCCTCGCTGCAGACAAGGGAAAGAGAAATTCAACAAAGCATAGCATAACCCTTCTAAGCTTTTCTCCTTGTGGGGAAAAAAGGAGCCTGAAAGTCTAACTAAACCTTTCAGGCTCCGTTGCTATAGGGAAACCCTTTGAGATACTTACCGTACTACCACTACCTTCCTAGCAGGGAGAATGCCTGTACGGAGTAGGTATACGCCTGAGGTGGGAAGGGTGAAGGATCCATTCGTGTGAGGAGAGGAGTAGACGCAGCGACCCATCACATCGTAGACGGCCAACGGGCCTTCGGGGGCATTGGAGAGGGTGACCTTCAATCCCGAGGTGGCAATAGTATAGGCAGGCTGCTCAGCCTCACTGATGGCTTGGTTGGCTTCGATCGAGATGGAATTAAGGTAGAAGAAGCCATAGTCACCACAGGCGTGATAATGAAGGCCAAAACGCAACACCTGTCCTGCATATGGCGAGAGGTCGACCCGTTGGTTGAACTCTCCATGGGAGTTGAAGCCTTTATCGGCAAGGAGTAGGGTATCGCCTTCGGCTGTGATGGCTACCAGCGCAATACTGTCGGCGACAACGACAGTAGGGCTGAACGTGTTATTGATGGTATAGGCGAACGAGGTGTTGGGGGCAACGAGCACATGGGGTGTGATGAGCCAGTTGTTGACACCCGAATAACCCAAGGCAGAGAAACTGTTATTAGCAAAGATCCAACGGCCGTTTTCCTCAGAGCGTTCCCAGCAAACGAAGGCGCTATCGCTTAAGGTTGCCGTCCAGGGGAACTGACTGATGGTGTCGCAATCGATTATAAAGTTTGCCATGAACATGGTGTCGGAGTTCAAGGTGATGTGGCGAGGATTGTCGGTGTTGCCATCGCTCCACTGACGGAATATACAGCCTTCATACGGTATAGCCTGTATGACTTGTAGTCCCTGGGGATGACGACCACCACCTGTAACACTACCGTGACTATAATCATTTGGGATAGCCTCAAGATAATACATAGGATTCATTGTGGAAGGAAGACCACCAAAAGCGTTGATCTTGCCCCAACCCCAACGGCTGCTGCCCAAAGGGGGGATGAGGCCCGTAAAATGGTCGCGATTAGCGGTGGTATGAAGGATGGTGCGGACCGAATCGACATTGAGCCACGGACGGTGTTGCAGCCACAGAGCCACAATGCCAGCAGCTACGGGCGACGACATCGAGGTGCCTCCCATCATAGCATAATAGTAGGTTTGACCATTGAAGAGAGTTGAATCGAAGATACGCATAATGGGAAAAAAAGGCTGATACTGAGTGCTGAGCACGGAGACCACCATTTGACCAGGGGCAGCGATATCGGGTTTGGTACGACCATCGTATGTGGGTCCGTGCGATGAGAAAGTAGAGAGGTCGCCCACCTCGCCCTGAGAGATAGTAGAGCCATCGGGATAGTTAAGGCGAGTAGCATAACTACCCACAGTAATAACAGCATCGCTATTACCACCCATGCCCATTATCGTATATTCGGCATCGCCATCAGAGAAATCGGGCTGCGAGAAGCTGCTAAAATCAATGACGGAGCTCCACAAATGAACGTTGGCCGAAGAGGTAGACTTGACGGTAAGGCCAAAAAACTCGGACGCTGGCTTCATATCGATGCTCGAGACATAGAGATACACTTCGGGGCGACCATTAAAGGGTGAAGCGTGATTAACACTGATCTGGCAATTGTAGGTCAGTCCCGCAGGCGACCCGATAGTGAAGACATAGGTGGAGTCGATTTGGGAACTAATTTCAGGGAGTTGCATATGTAGCGATAAGGAGCCATTAACGTTAACTTTGTAAAGCGAGAGGATTACGCTGAACTCATCGCCAGCATCGCCCCAACAATCGACATCGCAATGATAGCTGTCGATGATAAAGCCGTCTAAGAATGTGTTTAGCTCTGTATCGGTGGGGGTAAACACTTTGCCAAGATGGTTCTTGTTGTCGCCACTATTGCCTGCCGAAACCACCACTACAAGACTGTCGACAGGTTGGGTATACAAATAATCCTCTATCATTCTGTCGAAGGATCCCGTGCCATCGTGAGGACCTGAATTCGAACCGAGGCTGATGTTGATTACACAAGGTTTGCCTACCGAACGAGCATATTGATGGATATAACGGATGCCATCAAAGATGGAGGTTTCGATGAGCGGAGTCGCCACCATTACGATATCGGCGCCCGGAGCCATACCCCGATAAGCACTACCAATGGTCGAAGGGGCTCCGCAGCCAGCAGCAATACCGGCCGTATGGCTTCCATGCCCGTAGTTGGGATTGTCGGTGCCAAGGGCTAGGATTTGTTCCTGTGTGGTATATTCGCTACCATAGGAAAAGCCGCTGGGGGCAGTGCCTGTGTTGTCGGCCTGCTGCCACACTCTTTTAATACGCAGTTGAGTGCCCGTAGTATCGTAGAAGGAAGGGTGACCATAATCAAATCCAATATCGATCACACCTACCACAACGCCGGTGCCGTCGAAGGACTGTGGTAGATCTACGCCCATATGGATATAATTGACACCCAATTCGTCACGAACCTTATCGAGAAGAGGCGTTAACTGTTGTCCCAAATCGATATAAGAGCAGAGACCCGAAGCGGCGAAGTCAGCAAAGCGGGAGATGGGGATTTGAAGCGTGGTCATATTGCTTACTAAGGAATTAACCTTAACGCCATAAGCATCGAAACGCCTTAGGTTGGCACCTTCGGCTAGGGTAGCAAAAGCCGGCACAAAGGTGGTGCCCTGACTTTGCAGGAAGGTGTAGCGACTATTGATGCTTTCGATTGCTGATTTGTTGTTGAGATCGGCTAGGAGCATAGCTGCATTGGGGGACAGCGAAGTCCGCTGTGCTGAAACCGATAAGATAGATGTTACCAGTACTGTAAAAAGAAAAAATTTCCTCATATGCATAAAGTTTTAATCATTTTCAATATGTTGGATAGGCTATATATTACCAGCATCGGAGGGTGTCTATAAGCCATCTGTTGTGAACATACTCGTGGGCGGCAATATTTTTTGAGATTATAAACGTGGTTTTTATATTTATATTGTAGATACGGCACTATTTTTTTAACGAATCCTATCATTGTGATACCGGAAAGGGGAACAGAGGGGCAAACCTACTGTAGAAGAAGTGCCCCAAAATGTAGTTTGACAATCAAGGAAACGTTGGCAGGGAGGGAAAAGAGAGATTTTTATGCTATCTATGAAGGCAAAAGGACAATTACTATTATTGAAACAGCGTTTTTTCAGACCTCCACGAAAAGTCCGTTTCAACACTACATACTTTATATAAATAAAGGATTTTACGAAGAATGGAACAAGAGAGAGGAAAGGGGTAAAGTCAACTTTTAACATTATAAATAGTTTCTGTTTTTTATTTTTTTTGTACTTTTGCAAAATATTTTAACAATTGGTTGTACGATGAATGAACCGACTCGCATATTTGATTTACTTGAATGGCGCAAAGCATTGCACCCCGAACGTCCTGTATTTAAGTACAAGGAAAACGGTCAATGGAAAGACCATTATATAGATGAATATATCGAAAAAGCCAACCTTATAAGTTATGCCTTGATGCACCTTGGGGTGAAAAAGGGAGAAAACATTGGCCTTATCAGTGCCGGTCGACCCGAATGGAACTATATCGACATTGGTGTGCAGCAAACGGGCGCTGTGCTGTTGCCCATCTATCCTACCATCAGCGAGGAAGACTACCAATATATCCTCAACGATGCGCAGGTGCGACTACTGGTGGTGGAATCGCCCTTATTGTACAAGAAGATTAGCCACATTCGCGAACATTTGCCACACCTAGAGAATCTATGCACCATCGAACCTATTGAGGGGGTGAAATCGCTCAACGATATCTACTCCATTGGGCAGCGCTACCTTACTGAGCAC
Organism: Bacteroidales bacterium; assembly: GCA_030523765.1. Lineage (GTDB taxonomy): Bacteria > Bacteroidota > Bacteroidia > Bacteroidales > P3 > Colimorpha. The sequence continues at coordinate 7,259 of JAUNHX010000009.1, forward strand.
CCCGATGCACCGCAGCAGCTGCAAGCCCTCAAGGATGCTATCACCACCAACGATGTGTGTACACTTATCTATACCTCGGGAACAACAGGAACTCCGAAAGGAGTGATGCTAGCCCACCGAGGACTGATTCTCAACGTGCAAGAGATTAAGGGAAGCCCCGATCCCTCTTGGACACGCGCTTTGAGTTGGCTGCCCATGTGCCATATCTACGAACGTATGATGGGCTACCTCTATCAATGGCTCTGCTACGAAATAGCCTATGCCGAAAGCATTGCCAAAGTGGGCGACAACTGTAAGGAACTGCATCCCCATATGCTGGCTTGTGTGCCCCGATTTATAGAGAAGGTGTACGACAAGATTTACCGCAAGGGCGAAAAACTGACTGGTTTTAAGAAGAAGGTCTTCGACTGGGGACTCGATTTGGCTTTCCGCTATGATCTTGACGAGAGCAAACTCAGCCTTTGGTACAAACTGCAAAAGGCTGTTGCCGATAAGCTGGTGTACAAAGAGATTCGCGAGGGAATGGGCGGCGAGTTGGGTATGTTGGTAAGCGGTGGTGCTATTATTCAGCCACGTCTTACCCGTTTCTTCTCTTGCGTAGGTCTCGACCTCTATGAAGGCTACGGCATTACCGAATGCTCGCCCCTCATCGCTGTTACCAACAGCAATAAGAAAGGACGTAAAATCGGATCTGTGGGCTTTGCTATGCGCGAGATAGAGGTGCGTATTGATCCTGCGACCAACGAGATACAGTGTAGAGGCGACAACGTGATGGTGGGCTACTACAATCAGCCCGAACTTACCGCTCAAGCTATCGATGCCGAGGGATGGTTCCATACAGGCGATACTGGCTATTTCGACCCTGATGGCTATCTGTTTATTACGGGACGTACCAAGAGTATGTTCAAGACTTCGATGGGCAAATTTATCAATCCCGAGGTGATAGAAGAGAAGATGAAACAGTCGCCTTTCATCCTTGATATGATGGTGATAGGTGCTGAGCAAAAGTTTGCTGCCGCATTGATAGCACCCGATTTCGATATGCTGAAGGATTGGTGTCGCCGTCATGATGTCGATGCGAAGACTCCCGAAGAGATGATTGCCGACAAGAAGGTTGTGGCTCGTTTCCAGAAGGTAATCGATAAGTATAATGCCGAGCTAGGGGCTACCGAGCAGGTGCGTCGTTTCGCCTTAGTGGCCGATGCTTGGACTGAAGCCAACAAGATGCTTACCCCTACGCAGAAACTGATTCGTCGAAACGTTACAGCTGCCTATCAAGACAAGATCGATGCCTTATATAAGTAGAGATCTCTTAATTGACAATCAAAAACAAAGAATAGCAAATACACTCGATGTATTTGCTATTCTCTTATTTAATCGCAGCAACATCTTTTTACTTGCCGCGATACCTAGTTATTCTTTTGATTAGTCTTTCCGTACAGGCTCGCTAGTAAGGCCCACTCCCAGTTTTTTGAAGATTTTACGATCCACTTCGCTGGTCATCACCGTAGTATGTACCTGACAGCCTTTGAGTAGGGGCAAACATTCTAGCGCCTTCTTGCAGTTGTCGTCGAGCAGACTCAGAATGGAGAGCGCCACCAGCACCTCATCGGTATGCAAACGGGGATTGTTGCCATGCAATAACGACACTTTGGTGTGCTGGATAGGTTCGATCATTTTCTGCGAAATCAACTTCACGCTGTGGTCGATGCCTGCCAAATGCTTGGTGGCATTGAGCAGCAGCGCTGCACATACCCCCAAGAGGGTACTGCTCTTCGAGGTGATGATAGTGCCATCTTGCAGTTCGATGGCGGCAGCCGACACTCCCTCTTTATCGCGACGCTCTTTGGCAGCCACAGTGGTGCGACGATCGTCGGTAGATATTTTGGCCTGTTTCATCAGCAAAGCAATCTTATTTACCTCGTTGGCACTCGATTTGCCTACAGCATAATCGCATTGGGCGGCATAGTAACGGCGAATAATCTCATCTTTGGAGGCTTTGCAGCACACCTCATCGTCCGAGATGCAGAAGCCGGCCATATTCACTCCCATATCGGTAGGCGATTTATAGGGATTCTCGCCATAGATACCTTCGAAAAGAGCATTCAATACAGGGAAGATCTCGATATCGCGATTGTAGTTGACGGCCGTTTCGCCATAGGCTTCGAGATGGAAGGGGTCGATCATATTGACATCGTTCAAATCGGCTGTGGCAGCCTCGTAGGCAATATTCACGGGATGTTTCAAAGGAATACTCCAAATGGGGAAGGTTTCGAACTTGGCATAGCCTGCTTTCAATCCGCGACGATTCTCCTGATAGAGCTGGCTGAGACATACGGCCATCTTGCCGCTGCCGGGACCAGGAGCGGTGATGACTACCAACGGGCGAGTGGTTTCGACGTAATCGTTCTTACCAAAGCCCTCTTCCGAATCGATCAGTTCCACATTGGTAGGATAGCCTTCAATCAGATAATGATAGTAGACGTTGATACCTTGCCGCTCGAGACGTTCGCGATAGGCAGTAGCACTGGCCTGACCACTATAATGGGTAATGACAACCGAATTGACAAGGAAACCGCGACTAATAAAAGCCTCGCGCAGACGGAGCACATCCTCATCGTAGGTGATGCCCAAATCGCCCCGTTTCTTGTTTTTCTCGATATCAACAGCGCTGATTACAATAACGATCTCAGCATCGTCTTTTAACTGTGTGAGCATCTTCAGCTTGCTATCGGGTTCAAAACCGGGTAGCACGCGGCTAGCGTGATAGTCGTCGAATAGTTTTCCGCCAAATTCTAGATAAAGTTTGTTGCCGAACTTACTGATTCTCTCTTTAATGTGTTCGGATTGTATCCTCAGATACTTCTCGTTGTCAAAACCATGTTCCATCGTTCGTAGATTAAAGCAATATAAATTTCAAAAGTAGGATTTTTTTCGCTTGTGGCTAAAAAAAAGTGGCCTATATCCTTTTAGACCACTGGTAACCAACAAGAAAAATCTATTCGAAAGCAGCTGCTCTTTGTATAAAAAACAACTGTATTGGAAATAGAAATCACAATTTCGTCATCGTCACATTTCGACACCTCTCATCTATGCTAGTAGAAAAATATGACACCGCTACCTTGCGCTGAAAGACGATAACAACCTATGGACAGAACGATCTCAGAATAAAACTACGATGTATTTACTCTTATTAATCCCTCACCCCCAATATTTCTGTATTGTAAGGGTTAAAGAAGCAAAAAAAACGGAACTACATATGGATGATTTACAATATACTATATAATAAAGATATATTTTTTAATTAATTATTTGGTTAAACAAGAAAAAGCAGTATCTTTGCAAACTAAAGGAAAGCGGCTTTATAGTCGTTTGATGGTGGAAACCACAAAGTTATAATTGATATTCTGCTCTCAAAAAACTAACAAAAGCCCAACTCCTACCCCAAGAAAAACACGACCTACAATATAAAAACTATAACAATGTATTGGACTCTTGAATTAGCATCAAAACTGGAAGACGCTCCCTGGCCAGCTACCAAGGACGAGCTTATTGATTACGCCCAACGTACGGGTGCCCCCCTTGAGGTGATCGAGAACCTTCGTGAGATAGAAGATGAGGGCGATCCTTACGATAGCATCGAGGACATTTGGCCCGACTACCCTACCAAGGACGATTTCTTCTTCCAAGAGGACGAGTACTAATAGTGCTTCGTTCGACGCATCAACACACATCAAGAAGAATTGCAGACGGTACAACCTATGGGGTGTGCTGTCTGTTTTTCATAAAAAAACAATAAAACACGACGCCATGCAACACGCTGATACTCCTATTACCATCCTCGGATCGGGCAATGTGGCTACTCATTTAGCCCTGGCTTTCCATCAGGCTGGCTATCCCATAGCACAGATATGGTCGCGCGATTTCGATCATGCCGAGATTTTGGCCTATCGCGTAGATGCCGAACCCATCAACCAGTTGTCGCTCCTCAAACACTCGTCGGCCGTATACATCTTGGCCGTAAGCGATGACGCTCTCTATGAGTTGCCCCTCGACCTCGATATGCGGGAGGCTTTGGTGCTCCACACTAGCGGTTCCGTCCCCCTATCAGTGCTCCGTTCTACGGGGCGATATTATGGCGTACTCTATGCTCCACAAACCTTTGTACGCAGTCAGCAGATGGATTACAGCAGGCTGCCTTTCTGTATAGAAGCATCCAATCCTGTAGCATTGCAGATGCTACAACAATTGGCATCCTCTGTGTCGACCCAAGTGTACGAAGTAGATAGCGACCAGCGACGTTGGCTCCATTTGGCCTCCGTATTTGTAAATAATTTTGGCAACGCCCTTCATGCCTTGAGCCAAGATCTGCTAGAGGCACACGGGCTGCGTTTTGAGATGCTACAACCTCTCATTGAGATGACCACCCAGAAAGCTGTCAGCCAAGAGGCCTCCAACCACTCGCTATGGAAACTGCAAACGGGACCTGCGATCCGTCACGATGAAAAAACCATTGACCGACACCTTACGATGCTAAAAGAGGACCCTACCCTTTTCGACCTATACCAACTATTTTCCCACACCATACAGGAGCACTGCACACCTAAGGAGGAGAAGGCATGATACAACTGATCGACACCCATTCCCATCTCTACGACGAAGCTTTCGATAATGATCGCAACGATGCAGTAGAACGGGCTCTCCAGGCGGGCGTCGGCCTTATGCTACTACCTGCTATCGATCCCGATTCTTACCAACAACAACACGAACTGGCCGAGTCCAATCCCTCTTGTTTCCGCGAAATGATGGGGCTTCATCCTACCTCGATAAAAGAGGACTACCAACAGCTTTTGGCTATCACGAAACAACTCCTTTTCGATCACCGCGAACGCTATGTAGCCGTTGGCGAGATAGGATTGGATTATTATTGGGATCGCACCTTCGAACAACAACAACAGGAGGTACTCATAACCCAAATGGGCTGGGCCCAAGAACTCGACTTGCCTGTAACACTCCATGTTCGCAATGCCTACAACGAGCTGTTTGAACTGCTGCGCAGTCTTAACCGCAGCAGATTCAAGGGGGTGATGCATTGTTTTGGAGGGACTGTAGAGCAGGCGTTGGAGGCTATCGAGATGGGCCTCCATATCGGTATAGGTGGGGTGGTTACCTTCAAGAAATCGCTGATGGCCGATGTGGTTAAGGCGATACCCTTAACAAGTATTGTACTGGAAACCGATGCTCCCTATTTGGCACCCGTCCCCCATCGTGGTCATCGCAACGAGAGTGCTTTTGTCCTTCATGTGGCCGAGAAGGTGGCCCAACTCAAAGAGTTGCCTCTCGAAACTGTAGCTGAGATTACCACAGCCAACGCTCGCAAACTATTCAAATTGTAAGCGCACCCTTCATATATATAATTAGGTATTTCTTTTATTATATATAATAGATGATACAAAAATATTATATATCATAGATGATACAAAAAAAATGGAAACCATTGGGGTTTCCATCTCTGTGTGATCTGTGGCAGATTTGAACTGCCGACCTCTTGCCTGTCAAGCAAGCGCTCTAAACCAACTGAGCTAACAGATCGTGCTTTTTGCTTTCTAACGGGACTTCTCGCCGTCTCGAAATCGGGTGCAAAATTACAAACTTTTTTGAAACTACGAGCAAAAAGTTTTCTTTTCAACAAAATTTCTTTCTCCTATCGCATCCACTCTGCACAGAACAAAGCAGTTGCAATAGCAGCGTTGAGACTTTCACAGGTGCCTCCAATGTTGGGGATTGTTATTTTTTGAGTTACTCGCGATGCCACTTCAGAAGAAATACCCTTCGACTCGTTGCCTACAATAAGTAGGCCATTGCGCTCCATATGAGTATCGAAAAGACTCTTGCCTTCCAATAAGGCGCCATAGATGGGCAGCCCTTTAGAGGAGGCTTCGTCGAGCAACGGCAACAGATTGGTATAGCATATCTTGGTTCGAAATACTCCCCCCATCGAAGCTTGCACCACTTTGGCATTATAGCAACTAGCGGTATCGAGACTACATACTACCTGACGGATGCCAAACCAATCGGCCGTTCGAAGGATAGTACCCAAATTGCCCGGATCTTGAAGATGATCAAGCACTAGGATGGGACCCTCGCCCAGTTGTGGTAGACTTTGTTCGGGGGGACGTTCTACCAGCATCCATACCTTGTTGGGGGCTTTCATTCCACTTATACGCTCTAACTCGGCATCGGTAGCCTCGTAGATGTCGATTCCATGCCAACGCATAGTACCCCCCTCGTTGGCTGTACCTCGCAAGCGATTCCACTCGAAACCCCACTCTTGCTGTACCTCTTCCATCCATTCGGGCAGCGCTACCACAATGCGGATAGTCATTTTTTCGCGCCACGCTTCACTGCACATCTTAGGTCCTTCGACCACAAATACCTGCTCTGAATCACAGTTTTTCTGCAATTTATAAGAGGATATTTCTTTCTGTTTGCTTTTCGAAATCATGCGGCAAAGATACACTTTTTTTTTCATTCCGCACATTCTTCCCTTTCTACTGGCAACTCCCTCCTATGATCCACTTACCTTCTTGATGCCACCCGTGTGTTGCCCTTTGGGCATCTAACACTAAAAGTATAGTCAAGACCCATTGTTTATATCTATCGAATACCAATATTTGCAATTAGTAATACTAATGCATCATCGTAATCATAGCATATTTGAAACCTAATAGGTGACAAAAATTAGTTTTTTCTATACCTTTATTTGTTGTTTTTAGTCAATAATAGAAGAGGGCCACTTATACCTTTTAAAGTTTTTTATGATTTTGTATTATTTTGATTTACTGCTACTTTACACAATAACCTAGTATTGATAACAACAATAATGTGATTCTTTTTTTGGTCAATTGAAAAAACTTTGATATATTTGCCCAAATTTTTGAAACAAAGATACGATCTTAAAAATACTTGATGAAACTACATAGACAATCGCACTAATAATTGGAAATAAAGAGGCGAAAAATAAAATTAATACTATAATTACTAGTTATTTATACATACGCACACTACTCGTTCACTTCCTATAGCCACCCATCAACTCCGCCTCACTATTGAAACAACTAAAGAATATTGTATTATAGAAATTATTGATTTGTTCTATTATCTTATTAATATATAGCTTTTTTAATCTATATCGCTGAATCTATTAACACAAAGAATAACTACATATCTGAACCTATGCAATTATAGCATTAATAATTAGTAACTGCTTGGACAACCCTACCCACTCGCCCTGCTTCCTCCTACTACCATCTATCGACAAAGAACAACCCGAATAGAGAACAATTAAACAAAATTTATTCTATTAACAAATTTTTAAAACCTAATCTTATGAGAAGAGTATTACTCGGACTGTTGCTTATAGCGGCACTATGCGTGCCCTGGGCAACACAGGCACAGGTGAACTACACGTTTGCCACGGGTGTCGATTCGACGATGTGGATTACCCTATCCTCATCTGCTACTCAGGTAGGTTACGCCTATGACGACGATGAGAACTCGTCTGTCATCAATATTGGCTTCCCCTTCCAGGTAGGATTATCGACCTACACCCAATTCTCGGTCAACTCCAATGATGTGATTGGCTTTGGACCTACTGCCATCAACACCTATTGGGGTAATCCTTTCACCTCAACGTATGCCAACAACGCTAGCAGCTATGGTGCGGTTTATCCTTTTGTTACCGCCCATGGTATGGACAACGCTATCGGTGCAAATGGCTACATCAAGTATGAGCTAACGGGCACTTCGCCCAACCGTGTAATGGTGATTGAATACTACACCAACTCGGAATACGACGACAGCCAAAATGCTTCGATACGCTATCAGGTTCAGCTCCACGAGGACTCGAGCCGTATTCGTATTATTTATGGCACCTCTACTGCCTCTTATTATGACGGCTACCAAGCTGGTATTGCCACCGCTAGCAATGAAAACTGGACGGTGAACACTACCGCTCACACCATGACTGCTGGTACGTCGGCCGTTTCGACTACCTATAGCTCGTGGCCTGGTGCTAACCGCTACTACGATTTCGTTCCTCCCGTCATTACCTGCCCTCAGCCATTCGACCTGGTTGTTGACGCCTCCCAAACCGAGGCCACCCTTTCGTGGACTGCTGGTGGTAGCGAGAGCTCGTGGGAAGTATTGTTCAACGACAGCATTAGCACTATCGTTACCGATACCTTCCATACCGAATACAACCTTACAGCCAACACCAATTACACCTTCGCCGTTCGTGCTATCTGCGGTGATGGTGATTCTAGTTTCTGGGTTACCTATTCCTTCGCCACTCCTTGCGACTACATCGACTCGATACCTTATATATATGATTTCGAAGATGCCTCGACAGGTAGCAGTTCGAATACCAACTTTGTATCGTGCTGGAATCGTTTAACCGATGGCACCTCTACCTATTGCAACTACCCCTATGTTTCGAGCAGTTCTACCTACAACCATACTACTGGTGGTACCAAGGGCCTTTACTGGTACAACAGTACTACAACATCGTATGGTAGCTATCACTGCATCGTGCTTCCTGGTGTAGATATCGACAATAATCCTATCAACACTCTGCAGCTGAAATTTTGGTCGCGTGCCTCCTCTGCTTCTTACGCTCCCGAATTCAAAGTGGGTGTGATGACCGATCCCACCAACATCAGCACCTTCACCGAGGTGGCTACCATCAATGTAGAGGGTACCACTTGGACCGAATATGAGGCATTCCTCTCTACCTATGAAGGCACTGGCCGTTATGTAGCCATCTGTGCTTATCTGGGTAACTCTTACTGGTATGCTTATGTTGATGACATCACGCTCGATCTGATGCCCTCTTGCCCCCACGTGAACAGCGTTGCTGTTGACTCGGTTGGCAGCGACTTTGTAGACATCAGCTGGGTTGCTGCTGGCGACGAAACCGAATGGTTGATCTATCTGAACGATAGCATCATCGGTACTAGCACCGACACCACCTATTCCATTACCGGACTCAACCTTAATACTGTTTATAACATTGGCGTTGCTGCCCTCTGCAGCAGCACCGATACCAGTAGCATCGTCTCCGTTTCGGCACGTACACTGGCTGGCGAACCTATCAGCACCTTCCCCTATGTATGCGGCTTCGACACCGAGGCTTCGCGTGCCGACTGGGTACTTGAAAATGGTACTCAAACCAACCAATGGTGGATCGACACCGCTTCGCTCTATATCAGCAACGACTCGGGTGCCAACAACAGCTACACCGCTTCCTCTACATCCTATGTATTTGCTTATATCACCCTTTCGCTCGATGCTGCTTCGTACAACTACAGCTACGATTGGAGAGCCTATGGTGAAAGCTGCTGCGACTTTATCCGCGCCGCTATCGTTCCTAACACTGTTGAATTCACCGCTGGTTCGTACTGCGGCTTCAATAGCACCTCGGGTGTTCCTACTGGCGGTATCGCTATCGATGGTGAATATCGTTTGAACCTTTCCTCCTCTTGGACCACTCAGGCTGGCGAATTCTATATCCCCACTGCTGGCCAATACAAGATGGTCTTCATGTGGCGCAACGATGGTAGTGTAGGCACCATGCCTCCCGCTGCTATCGACAATGTGATGCTGAGTCTCGTTACCTGCCCCACTCCTCGTAACCTAACGGCCGAATATGTTTCGGGCGACTCGATTACCGTATCGTGGGAAGCTGGTGCTGACGAAACATCATGGGTTGTTAGCAACGGCGTTGACACTGTAGCCGTTTACGACACCACCTATACCTTCGAACAACTTACTCCTAACACTCCTTATGTGATCACCGTTCTTGCCGACTGTGGTAGCGATGACTCCAGCCGTGCTATCTCTATCACGGTTCGCACCGCTTGTGCGAAAGTATCTCAGTTCCCCATGGTGGAAGACTTCGAGAACCAAACTACTGGTAGCAGCTCGAACTCTACCTTTATCCCTTGCTGGAATCGCTTAACTGATGCCACTTCGTCCTATGGCAATTATCCCTATGTATCAGGTAGCTCTACCTACAACCACACCGATGGTGGTACGAAGGGTCTCTACTGGTATCGTAGCACCACCGCCTCCTATGGCAACTACCATACTGTTGTTCTTCCTGAGGTCGACACCTCAGTAGCTCCTCTCAATACGCTGATGCTCACCTTCTGGTCAAGACCATCTAGCACCAGCTATAGCCCCGTATTATATGTAGGTACGATGACTGACGGCACCGCCGATTCTACCTTTACTCCTTATGACACGATCAATATCGACAACAGCAGCACCGATTGGCAGAAATATACTGTACGCTTCGACCAATGCACCGCTTCTGGTAGCTTCATTGCTATCCGCGACACCCTCTTAGGCAGCTACTGGTATGCTTATGTCGACGATATCACTCTCGATCTGATCCCTGCTTGCAGCCCCATCGAGAACTTGGTTGTTAATCCTGGTACTACCTCGGCATTCTTAACTTGGGACGCTGTAGATTCCAACTACAACGGTGCCCTCGTGGAATATAAGGATACCGCTGCTACCTCTTGGACTTCCGTCAGTGTTACCAACACCTATGCTCCCATCACGAGCTTGACGGCTGGTACCCTCTACGATGTACGCGTTTCTTCTATTTGTGGCGAGGTTACTGCTTCGCCCATCAGCGCACAGTTCTCCACTCGTTCGTTCAACTGCTCTCAGTTCGACACCACGAATATGATCAATCTCGTACTCGACAACGGTACATCAACTAGCAGCTATCTTCCCAGCTATTCGTTCTACAACTATGGTTATTCGCAACAGTTTGTTAAGGCTAGCGAACTTGGCGACAGCGCCGTGCTGACTAGAATCTCTATTTATCCCACCGCTGTGAACCAACAGCGTACCTACGAGATTTATTTCGGTTATTCCTCCGATACCTCAGCCTTGAGCTTCATCAATCCTAGCCAGTTGACCTGCGTATACAATGGTGGTCCTATCGCAATGACAGCCAACCAGTGGCTCGACTTCGATCTTACCAACCCCTTCAACTACCATGCTTCGTTGGGTAACCTCGTAGTGATCTTCCGCGATATGACGGGTACCTACGTAAGCGGTAATGCTTTCCGCACCCACACCGCTTGGGACGGTGCAGCCCGTTACATCTACCAAGATGCTTCGCCCTATACCCCTGGCAATGTATCGAATGGTACTTCGGTTAGCGTTCGCAACGATATGAAGATCTTTGGCGGTACCTGTCTGCAAACCAGCACTTGTGCTGCTCCTCCTGCAAGCGTTGTAGCCGTTAGTCCTACCACAATCGATGTAGCTTGGGCTCCTGGCAACACCGAAACTGCATGGAATCTCTACTATGCCCTTTCAGGTACTGACACCTATACCGCAGCTGCTATGGGAGTAACCACCACCAGCTATCAGTTCACTGGTCTTACTGGCGGTATGAACTACGACCTGCTAATCGTTCCCGTTTGCTCCGACTCGATGGCTACCGAACTTCACGCCACCACCGAGTGCGCTAAGATCTCTAGCCTCCCCTTCACCGAGACCTTCAACACATGGGGTGTCGGAACGACTGCACGTCCTAACTGCTGGAACCGCAATGGTAGCTATAGCAGCTATCCCTATATCTCTGGTTCCTTCAACCACGCAGCTACTACTGGTGGTGCCCTCTACATGTATCAGGCAAGCTCTGCTGCCAATAGTTCTCGCATCATCATGCCCGAACTCGACACCACCGTATATGCCGTTAACCAAACTCAACTTGTATTCTACTCCTATCGTAGCAGCGCTTCTTACAATCCCTACTACGAGATTGGTGTAACCTACAATCCCGAGGATGCCTATTCCTTCATCCCCGTCGACACAGTACAACATACTGCTGATGCAGGTACTTGGCAAATCCACGAAGTGCCTCTGAACAACTTCGCTGATAGCGGTGCCTATATCACCATCAAGACCTGCTATATAAGCAGCTATAGCTACTCCTATATCGACGATGTAACCCTCGAGGTTATTCCTACCTGCCCCCGTCCCGACAGCTTGACAGCTAGCAACGCCACCTCCAACAGTGTTGACTTTGGTTGGCACGAGCGTGGTAGCGCTACCAACTGGATTATCGAGTACGGTCCTATGGGCTTCACCCTTGGTACTGGTACCACCGTTGCTGCCAACAGCAACCCCTTCACCCTAAGCAACATGCCTGCTGCTTATCAAGGCGAATACTATGTTCGTTCTGTTTGCAGCAGCACCGATACTGGTGAATACAGCCGTACCGCTTGCGCCTTCTCTACCAGCCAGATTCCCGCAACACTTCCTTACGACTACAACTTCGAGGATGCTACCGAATGGGCTAACTGGCAAACCAGCACCAACACCACTACCAACTGGTATCGTGGCAATGCAGTTGCCGACAGTGGTAGCTACAGTATGTACATCTCGGCCGACACTGGCAATACCTATAGTCCTTATCAGCACATCTCCGTGGTAAATGCTGCCGCCTTCCGCGATATCGACTTTGGTACTATCGATAGCAGCTATACCCTCAGCTTCAGCGCCCGTGTGGGTGGTACGCTGAGCGCTAGCTACGACGGCCTGATGGTCTTCCTCGTAGATCCTGCCCTGCCTACCGTTGCCTCCAACAGCAACATCACCACACCTTGGGGCAATGTCAACGATCTATATCGTATTGCTGCCGTTCGTCTCGACACCGTATGGGATACCTATACCGCTAGTTTCGATACCATCAGTGGTGTACATCGTGTAGCCTTCTTCTGGTTCAACCAAAACACCCAGAGTGGCTATCCCAACCTTGGCGAGCCTGCAGCTGTCGACAATATCCATATCGACTACAGTAGCTGTCCTCGTCCTATCAACTTGACGGCAACTCCCGGTTCTACTACTGCCCTCCTTTCGTGGCAAGGTGCTTCCAACGCTAACTACGAGGTTACCTATCGTGCTACCGATGGTGGTACCAACCAAGTGGTATACACCAACACCAATTCGGTAACCGTTACTGGTCTCGACATCATTACCCAGTATGCTTTCTGGGTACGCAAGATTTGTAGCGTTGGCGATACCAGCCTGTATAGCGATGGCGAACTGTTCATGACCAATCTTTGCGACGGTGCAACCAATGCCTACAACTATGATTCAACCATGAACAGCACCACCTCTAGCTATTCGCCTATCGGATATGCTACCTACAACTACAGCTATGTACAGACCATCATCGACTCGGCTTATATGGCCGAACTTGGTGGCGACATCACCGCATTCAGCTTCAAGCCCAACAGCACCACATCGAGTACTTATTTCACCAACATGACTGTTTATATGGCCAATGTTAGTGAAACCGATCTCACTGCAGGCTTCATCCTCCCCGATAGCACTCACTCCTTCGTTAAGGTAATCGATAGTGCAAACTTCAACTTCTCGACTACCGATGAGCAGTTCCATCTCTTCGATACCGCCTTTACTTGGGACGGTCATAGCAACGTTCTGTTTGCTGTAAATCGCGAACATGGTCAATGGTCAAGCAGTCCTTCGTTTGCTGCCCATACCGCTTCCACTGCTAAGATGCGCTATGTATATAACGATAATTCAGCCTACGATATCACCACCGTTAGTGGCGGTTACTCCTCCACCTCGGTAGGCGATATCCACCTGATTAGTTGCGGTGCTGGTTGCCCCGTTCCTACTGCTACCGTTGCATCGTACGACTACGCACAGGCTACCATTTCGTGGAACGGCAGTGCCGAAACTTACGAATATGCATACAAAGCAGCTGCCGATGCTACCTGGCCTGAGGAAACTACCACTACTCAGTATACCCAGACCATTACCGGCTTGCTACCCGCTACTGCATACCAGTTCCGTGTACGTGCTGTCTGCGATACCGAAAGTGTTTCTGAATGGGCTATCGTCTCCTTCGTTACCGACAGTCTGCCTTGCTTCGCTCCTAGCAATGTTGAGGCCGACGCTCAGGGTCAACAAGCTGTTATCAGTTGGACTGCTGGTGGCAACGAAACCGAATGGACTATTCATGTGTTCAACACCACCTTCGATCAGGAATACACCACTACTACCAATCCTTACACCGTTACAGGTCTGACCGCTAATGTTACCTACAACGTAGCTGTTAGTGCCAACTGCGGTGGAGGACTGCTACAGAGCGACTGGAGCGATACTATCAGCTTCACTACCGTTCCTTGCGATCCCGTTACCAACGTTACCGCTAGCAATGTTACTGGCACCACTGCCAATATCACCTGGACCGCTGGCGACAACAACACTGGCAACTGGGAAATCAGCTGGAACTACCAAGGTGCTGGTATGACCAACCTGCTGGGTACCGCTACCGTTACCTCTGCTACCTACGACATCACTGGCCTTACCGCCAATACTCCTTATGAAGTATTTGTTCGCGCTATCTGCGCTGAAGGTTACACCAGTGATTACGCTACCACCACCTTCACCACTCAGAACGTAGGTATCGCCCGCGTTGAAGAGGGTATGAGTCTCTCCATCTTCCCCAACCCCGCTACTGGCAACACCACCGTCACCCTCAGCGGTGTTAACGGCAACGTTACCATCTCCGTAATCGATATGAGCGGCCGCACCGTTCAGACCTCGACTATGGAATGCGATGGCGATTGCGAGAAGAGTATCTCGGTCGACAACTTAGCTGCTGGCGCTTACTTCGTACGCGTCTACGGCGACAATGTTAACACCGTGAAGAAACTCATCGTGAAGTAATCATTTAGATAATAAGGTTAGGAACTAAGAGGTTTGCCAAACCTCTGGAAAGCAAACCTCTTAGCCACCTACCATTATCAAGGTAAAAAGATGAATCAAAGAAATACACAAGAATATCGAATCTGTATGTTACTCAATCTGTAATTGTGTACGATTACCGTCGTGAGACAGCAAATCTTAATTTCATTATGTTAGGCTCTCTTCCCTCAGTGGGAGGAGAGTTTTTTTATCGTTGCAATGAAATCAAACCGCAGCGAACCATCTTTATTTGAATATAATACAATCACTAACTTTACGTATTATTTGATCTATCAATTATAGACCAATTTTTATCTTAATTAAAGGTATAATTCTAGAAAATAAAGAGCAAAATTCATAAATAAAAACACTAGTTTTCAATAAAATAAAAATTTAATTTGGTACTTTCAATAATTATCTATATATTTGCATCACTTTTAAGTACAAATATACCCTATAACGGGTATCGACTATACTATAAACTATTCTATTAACAAAGACTGCCAAACAAAGGTATTAACAAAGACTATCATTCATAAATAGTCACTTTAAATAAAATCGTATGGTTACAACATCTTACTCTATTGTCCCTCTGAAGGACAGCATGCCTAGTAGGAGAAACACCCTCTGGCATGGAGGCACCTCAACACTGAGGCGCTCGACAAGAGTACTATGTATGCTTGCAGTAGCACTACTGCTACCTTGGGCCCTAAAGGCGCAAACAGTATACGACACAGTACCCTTAATGTATAATTTTGAAGACACCACCCACAATGGGCAATGGACCTTCGTAAGTGGATCGTGCAGCAACATCTTCGTTGCCGACACGGGAGCCAACATCACGGTCAACGGTAGCCGTTCTATGCACGTCACCGAAGCCGAATCGTCCCCCTACACCCCCTATTCCTACAAAACGGGATCGGGTACTGCCGGCGATCAAACCGAAGTGCAATCGCGCGTATATGCCTATCGCGACATCTATTTCCCCGATAGCGGTTATTATGATATCGGCTATTGGTGGAACTGCTACGGCGAAACCATCTACGACTATGGCCGCCTAGCACTAGCCCCCATCAGCTGGAGCTTCAGTGCCAGTACCACTGCATGGGACTCCACCACCTCTGTAACAGGCCAGTATTGGGGATCGACCTCAGTACCCTCCTCCTTTATCTGCCTCGACAACGGCCATCCGTTGTCGGGTGTCACAGCACCGCAATATCTATCTAAAACCTTCCATATCGACTCAGCTGGACTCTACCGTTTGGTCTTTCTTTGGAACAACGACGGTAATACTGGTAGTCAACCCCCAGTGATGATCGACGATCTGCAGATTCACCCCCACTCCTGTGGTATCCCCGAGAATCTGAGAGCCTACAACCTCACCACCTCATCGTTCTCCCTTACTTGGGACGACGATAATATTCCCAATTCTTGGACCGTGCTGTACGACACCTGTGGTACTGTCAACTTTGGCAACACCCAGACCGTCACCACCAACGACATCAGCATCAGCAATGTCACCTCAGGTGGTGTCTACGACGTGATGGTACAAGCCAACTGTGCCGCTGGCGAAGTAGGTGTTCCCGCTTTCTACCGTGTAACGATACCCGTCTGCAATCCTATCGACACTTTGCCCTATAGCTACGACTTCGATAACGCCAGCACCTACGGTTCATCGAGTATTCCTCCTGTTATTCCTTGCTGGATACATCAGAATATGGCCGCTTCATCGACAGCGAAGGGCTATCCTTACCTCTCTTCTAATAGCAACTACTCCCACAACATGAACCACGCCCTCTACTTCTATTATACCACCACCAACAACTACGACAAAGCAGCCGGTGTTGCACTACCTGCTATCAATCGCGACACTATAGATATCACCCATGTGGTACTCAACTTCTGGGCAGTGAAATCCTCCTCCACCTATACGCCGCGTCTAGTTGTGGGTGTAATGAGCGATCCCTACAACCGCTCCACCTTCGAGCCCATCGATACCATAGCCAACTTCAACACCACCCTTACCGAATACCATGTTCCCTTCACAAGCTATACTGGTATAGGTAACTATATTTCGATCCGAGAAACCTCACCCTCGTCGGGCACCTATTCCTATTTATATGTTAGCGATATTTCGCTCACCGACGAATCGTGTCCTCGTCCCATGCCTACCGTCGATTCGCTTACCGCCACCGAAGCCTACATCTCTTGGGTCAGCACTAGCGCATCGGCCTACGAGGTAGCCCTCTCCGAATCGGATCAGAGCAATGCCACCCAACAAACCGACACCACCTATGTGATGACCAACCTCACCTCGAACACCGAATACACCATTTGGGTTCGTTCGGTATGCGACGGTACCTACGGCAACTGGCAGTCGGTTACCTTCCGCACCAGCTGTGCCGCCATCAATACTTATCCTTGGACCGAAGACTTCGAGTCCTCCGCCACTGGAACTGGCAACGCACCCTTCTGCTGGACCTTCCTCAGCGATGGTACAGGCACCTATCAGAATATGTATCCCTATGTCAGTTCAGGCACCTATGCCCATAGCCCATCGAAATATGCCTATGTGTATCTGCAGCCAATGACCTCAACCAATACAACGATGCCCTATTTCGAGTCGCTCATCCTTCCCGAAATTGATACCATAGCCCATGCCATCAACGAGTTGCGCCTCTCCTTCTACTGCCGTAACTCCAGCGCCACCTACAACGACTGGGGTAAGATAGGCGTGATGAAGAACAACTACGACGATAGCACCTTCCTCTGTCTCGAC
Source organism: Bacteroidales bacterium (assembly GCA_030523765.1). Lineage (GTDB taxonomy): Bacteria > Bacteroidota > Bacteroidia > Bacteroidales > P3 > Colimorpha. Next base: position 24,843 of record JAUNHX010000009.1, read on the forward strand.
TCCTTCTATGTTACCAACACCTCTACCCTTTATGAGTTCGACCTGGCCAACTGTCCCGAATACGAGGGCTACAACCACATAGCCATCCGCTTTGCCCGTCGTGCCAGCGGCTACTTTTATGCCTATGTCGACGATGTATCGCTGATTCTGACACCCGACTGTCCTCGTCCTCTCGACCTCGGTGTACAGAACCTCACACAGGTGTCTACCGATCTCTTCTGGAGCGACACCACCGATGCTAGCGAATGGAGCGTATACTACGGTCTCGAAGGTTTCAACTATACCGATAGCGCGTATATTACCGCCTACGACACCATCGTAACGTTGACCGGACTGACGGCCAACACCACCTACGATGTTTATGTAGTGCCCGCCTGCGACGGTGTTCCCGAACCGGCATTCTATAGCTTCACCACCCCTTGTGATTTCATCGACTCCTTACCCTATACCCAAGACTTTGATTCTTGCAACACCAGTTCTACCTCGATACCGCCCGTTGTGCCTTGTTGGGTATACCTCAACGATGGTAACTACTTCTACCCCTACCTCTCCGCTACCGCCTCCTATTGTCATAGCGGCAACCGTGGATGGTATTGGTATCACAGCACCAGCGCCCTCTATGGCACCTTCCAGGCACTGGTACTTCCTGGCATCAACACCGAGAACTACAATATGCAGAATCTCACTGTGAAGTTTTGGGCTCGCGCCACCTCTACTAGCTACCAGCCCGCATGGGAAGTAGGTGTGATGACCAATCCCAACGATCCCTCCACCTTTGTATCTTGCCAAACAATCGGCCTTACCGACAACACCACCACTTGGACCGAACTGTCGGCAAGTCTGAGCAACTACACTGGCACTGGCAACTTCATCGCCATCCGTGGCGTCAGTAATCCCGACGGCAACTATACTTATTGGTATGGTAATCTCGATGATGTAACGGTTGAATGGACCGCTTGTCCTACCCCAGTACCCACCGTCACAGCCACCACCGATAGCGCCTACCTTAGCTGGGAAGGCAGTGCCTCTGGTTTCGAATACGAGGTTGTAGCCTCCGACAGCACCGCCACTGGTGTGGGTACCTATGTAACCACCAACAGTGCCGAAGTGGGCGGATTGACATCAGGTACCGCCTATACCATATATCTGCGTGCTATCTGTGGCAGCGACACCACCGAGTGGTCCTCCACTAGCTTCCGTACAGCCTGCGGCGTCATCGACCAGATACCTTATTCTTATAGCTTCGAAGATGCTCCTGCAGGCAGTAGCACTAGCACAGACTTCGCTTACTGCTGGTCACGCCTCACCGGTACCGCCACCTACTATTATCCTTACGTAGGAGGCAGCACCACCTATGCTCATACTGGCAACCGTGGACTCTACTGGTACCAGTCGAGTACCGTAGGCACCTATCCCGCCTACCAAATTGTAATATTCCCTGAACTGAATACCACCAACCATCCGCTCGACAGTTTGGTAATGAGCTTCTGGACTCGTCCCTCATCGGCCACCTATGCCCCCTGGTTTATCGGCGGCGTGATGACCGATCCTACCAACGACAGCACCTTCGTGCCCATCGACACCTTCTATGTAGCACAAAATATCAACTGGCAGAAATTCGAGATGGTATTTGCAGGATATAGCGACACTGGCCGCTATGTAGCCCTGAAATCGGTACAAACTAGCACCTACTGGTATGCCTATGTCGACGACTTCTCGCTCGACGCACTGCCCTCCTGCTTACATCCCTTCAGCCTACATGCCAACAATGTTACCAGCAACAGTGCCGATCTGAGTTGGATCAGCCTCTGTGGAGCAGGTAACTTCATTGTAGAGTATAGCGATGGTACCACGACCAATACGATTACCACCACCTCTACCTCTACCACCCTTAGCAACCTGCAATCCAACACCACCTATACGGTTAGTGTTCGCAGCCTCTGCTCCACCACCGACACCAGCGATGCCAGCATCGTATGCTCGTTCCACACCGGATGCAGCTACATCACCCACAACGACCTGCCGTGGGAAGAAAGCTTCGAAAGCACTCCTACCACAAGTTCTAACTCAACCTCCTTCGCCTACTGCTGGCAGCGTTACACCAACGCCACCAATTACTACTATCCCTACGTCAGCTCAAGCACCACCTATGCCCACACTGGAGCACGTGGACTCTATTGGTATGGTGGTTCCACCTCTACCTCTCTTTATGGAACCTACCAAGGTATTGTCCTTCCCGATGTCGATCCCACTATTCCTATCGACACCCTCCAGCTGAGCTTCTGGATTAGAACCTCGTCGGCCACCTATACCAGCCGTATAGTCATCGGAGCTATGAGCGATTTGAACAACGACAGCACCTTTGTTCCTATCGATACCATCTTCCACAGTGGCATCACTTGGACCCAATACGAAGTGCCTCTGGCAAGCTATAGCGACACTGGCCGCTACATCGTGATGAAGAGCTACTATGGCGACGGCTACTGGTATGCTTACGTCGACGATATCGGACTCGACTATATCCCCTCTTGCGTGAAGGTTACCGACCTAACCGTCGACAGCACCTTCAGCAATGGCGCCGTCCTATCGTGGAACCATGATGCTACCAACTATATCCTCTCCTATAAGACCGCACTCGATGAAGAGTACACCCAAGTAGAGGTAAGCGATACCACCTTTACTCTTACTGGTCTCTCAAGCAGTACCACCTACACATGGTATGTACAGGCCGTATGCACCCCTGGTGATACTAGCCGTGCCTCGACCGAATCGATGTTCACTACAACCCTCTGCGCACAGAATACCATCTATCAGTGGGATACCGCTGGTACTGCCAACTCCTCCTACAACGCTCCCGTCAACAACTTCTACCGCAACACCCTCTGTGAAATTATCATAGACAGTGCTGAACTAGGCGGAGCCCTCACCTTCAACACCCTGGGCTTCAAGTATGAGTATGCAACGGCAATGGTCGACAAGACCGATGTAACCATCTACATCCAACCTACCGACAAGAGCACCTTCACTGGCACCACCGATATGGTACAGCTCGACACCGCTACCGCAGTGCTCGTCTTCACTGGCAGCCTCAACTGCAGCCAGGGCTGGAACTACTTCGCACTAGCCGAGCCCTACAACTACAACGGACAAGGCAACCTGATGCTTATCATCGACGACAACTCGAATGAATACGACGGATCGCTCTACAAATTCAGCACCCGTTCCTGCACGGGCTACAAAACCATTACTTGGTACTCCGACACCTACGATCCCGATCCTCTCAACACCAGTAACTTCTCCGGTTCGAAAACCTACTACACTTGGCGTCCTGAGATGCAGTTCGTAGCATGCGAACCCGACTGTATGGCTCCTGTATCGTACGTGGTATCCCACAGCTACGACAGTGCTACCGTAAGCATCGACGCCCCCATCTACGAATGGAGTCTCCGTCAGGCTTCCGAAGCTGAATATGGTGATAATACCGTTGACTCGGCCGAATACCTCACCTTCAGCAACCTACTGCCTGCCACTGCTTATCAGTATCGTGTCCGTCAAATCTGCGACGAAGAGCAATACTCCGATTACCTCTATGTCGACTTCATCACCGACAGTCTGCCTTGCTTCGTACCCTCCAACTTCCAAGCCATCGACGTTCGTGGCCTTGATGCCACCCTATCATGGACAGTAGGACCCACCGCTACAAGCAGCGAACTAATGGTATTCAACAGCACCTATGCCGACACCCTCACGGTAGCCGACACCCAAGTTACCATTAGTGGCCTCACGGCAGGCGTAACCTACTACGCCCTTGTTCGGGCCAACTGTGGCAATGGTACCACCTATAGCGACTGGAGCGACACCATCAGCTTCACCACCGTTATATGCGATCCTGTTACCGCTGTCAATGCTACCAACGTTACCGGCACCAGCGCTGATATCAACTGGACCGCTGGCAACAACAACACTGGTTCATGGGAAATCAGCTGGAACTACCAAGGTGCTGGTATGAGCAACCTGCTAGGCAGCGCCACGGTGAGCGACAACACCTATACTATCAGCGACCTAACTCCCAACACCCCCTACGAGGTATTTGTCAAAGCCATTTGCGGCGAAGGCTACACTAGCGATCTCGCTACCACCACCTTCACCACCCAGCAGGTTGGCATTGCCCGCGTAGAGGAGGGATTGAACCTCACCCTCTTCCCCAATCCTGCCACTGGCAACACCACCGTCACCCTCAGCGGTGTGAACGGCAACGTTACCCTCTCCATTATCGATATGAGCGGACGCACCGTTCGTAGCTACACCATGGAGTGCAATGGCGATTGCGAGAAGCATATCTCGGTCGACAACTTAGTAGCCGGCGCCTACTTCGTTCGCGTCTATGGCGACAATGTTAATACAGTAAAGAAACTTATCGTAAAATAAAAAAACGATAATTGCGTTAGTAAGTAAGAGGTTTGTCAACCTTAGGCCAGCAAACCTCTTACCCCTAACCACTAACCAACTGTAATGCACAAAATTAAAGAATCAAAACACACATAAATATCGAATCTGTATGTTACTCAATCTGTAATTGTGTACGATTACCGTCGTGAGACAGCAAATCTTAATTTCATTATGTTAGGCTCTCTTCCCAGCATGGGGAGAGAGTTTTTTTATGCTTTTACCAGCATTGCCCTAACTGTACCATAAAACAACGATAATAAAAGAGTCGGCCACGCTCGTTAGAGCATGGCCGACGTGCATATAGCTTTATGATTTGCTTTACTTATTTCAGCGTTAAGGCTGAGGTATTTCGATATTAATCAACCGAAGGGAAGAGGAAACTATTCAGATTGCGCATATCGCCATCCTTGCTGATCATCTTGCCCACAATGGCAGTCTTGTCCGAATGGGGAGTCACATCAATATCGATGTCGCCATCAAGTTGCGACACGGGAATAGCAGCCACCATATCGGGACCATCCTTATGGGAATGGAGCAGCTCGTTGATTGCTTTGATACGATCGTTTTTCGACATGCAACCCGAACCATCACCAAAGGCAGCATTACCCTGCGGCATCTCAGGAATGGGCGAGAAAGTAGGGGTAGGAGTCGGTGTTGCAGCAGCCTGAGGAGCGGGCGTAGGCATAGCATCGACCACCTGGGTCTCAACCTCGGCCTCGCTATAGATAGGCTGGGAAGCAGCCGTGGACTGCTGTAGTGTCGACTGGCGGGACGATTCTACGCGGATCTCTACAGGGGTATCCTCCATGGTAGCCACCTGTTGGTGAGCCACCTGACGCACCTGCTGGGACACAGCCTCTGGAGTACGGGTTACCACACGGATATCATCATCAACAGGAGCTTCTTGTACCAGCTGTGGAGCAGCCGCGGCCTCTACCGACTTTTCCACCGGATTGTCTTCAAGCGAAAACACCCGTCTAGCATCTACCTCACTCTTAGGAGCCTCCTGACTTTCAGGAGCAGAAGCGGGAGCAGTATCCTTCATAGCGTCTATGGGTGCAACGGGAGCAGGAGTACTGTCAATCTTATTGACACTGGTTTCTTGTGGAACACCGTCCTTATCAACAGTAATTATTTTACCCTCCTTCGTCGTATCGTTTTTCTGGAAACCGGTAGCGATAAGGGTAATCTTCAGTTCATCCTCAGTGATGCTTTCATCCGAGCCTTCGCCCCAAATAACATCGGCCTCGCCACCCGTAATGTCGAGCAGGAAGTCGGTAACCTCGCAAATCTCCTCCATGGTAATGCTCTCGGAAGGAGCGAAGGAGAAGTATAGAAGTACATTCTTGGAACCCTTGATGTTCTGATCATTGAGCAAGGTACTCTCGGTAGCCGAACGGATAGCGTCGAGGGCACGCGATTCGCCGTGACCCACACCAGTACCCATCAAAGCGGTACCCGAATTTTCCATCACAGTGTTCACATCGCGGAAGTCGATGTTCACATAAGCGTTAACGGTAATGATTTCGGCAATACCCTTCACAGCGGTAAAGAGCACATCATTGGCTTTGCGGAAAGCCTCTTCGATCTTCATGTTGCGGAAGGTAGCCAGCTTATCGTTGTTGATGATAATCAACGAATCAACATGTTCGCGCAGTTGTGCCACACCAGCCTCAGCCTGTTTCATACGACGGCGGCCTTCCCAGCTGAAAGGCATCGTAACCACACCCACCACAAGGATGTGTTTCACATCCTCGTCGTCGAGTTCGATGCTCTTAGCAATCTCGGCAATCACAGGGGCAGCACCCGTACCGGTACCACCACCCATACCAGCGGTGATGAAGAGCATCTGCGTATTGTGTGAGATAGCTTCGCGGATTTCGTCTTTGTGTTCGAGGGCAGCACGGCGAGCACGTTCAGGGACGTTGCCAGCACCCAAGTTGCCCAATACAATACGATGGCTCACAGGACTGGTAGAGAGAGCCTTCATATCGGTATTGCAGATAATGAAGTCGACACCATTGATGCCTTCCTCATACATGTGGTTGACAGCATTACCACCACCGCCACCGACGCCGATGACTTTGATGTAGGAAGATTGCTCAATCGGAGCATCAAAGGTTAACATAGGGGTATCAATTAATTCGTCCATCTTCTTATCTATTATTATCTCGTTTTGGAGTAAATTTTCTTTTTTTAACTAGGATAATCGCCCTCAAAAAGAATATATATCATTTACATACAGAGCTTTAAACTTATTTCAAGCGAAAATTATCAAAGTGTAAAATTACAATGATGTTCTTAATTATGCAACGGTTGAGCAAACAAGTTATCAACAAGTTACTAACAATAAGGTTATCATATGTTGTAAACCAGTTATTTATTCATCTTTCTCGTTGCCATTTTCGAGGAACATTTTCGTCAAATAATCGTTTACCGACGAAATGAAACCACTGCCCTTGGGAGCTTTCTCCTTCTTCTCCTCTTTGTTCTTACGACCACCGAAGAGACCACCGCGACGCTGCTTCACCTCCTCTTCCGGTTCAGGACGAACAGGGGTCGGCTCGATAGGATCAGGCATAGGCTCTGGATCAGGTTCTGGCTTTCGGGCACGCTCATACTCAGCCTTCTCGATGCCATAGAGCACCAATCCGATACCAGTAGAATACATACCGTTAGCCAGTTCTTCACGGTTTTCCAGTTCCAGATGAATTGTAGGATCGCCAATGCGACTCTCGATGCCGAGGGTATAAGAGGCAAGATCCTTGATATTGGTAAGTTGCGAGCCACCACCAGTAAGTACCACGCCACCAATCAGTTGCTTGCCATACTCCGAAATCTTGATCTCATAGTCCACCTGTTCAAGAATCATCTTAGCACGCGAACTGATAATGCTAGCCAACGTCTTCATGTTGATTTCCTTTGGCGTATGACTCTTGAAGACGGGAATTGAGATGAAATCGTTCTCGCTCACCATCTGCGGCAAACAGTTGCCAAAGCGAGTCTTCAGCGCCTCTGCTTGGTTCTTCATCACCTGGCACGACTCCTTGATATCGTTGGTAATCACACCGCCAGCCAAAGGCAACACCGAGGTATGGCGGATAATATTGTCGGTAAAGATAGCGATATCGGTAGTACCACCACCAATATCAACCAAAGCAATACCCACATTGCGGTCGCTATCGTCGAGCACCGCATAGGAGGAGGCTACCGGTTCAAGGATCACACCCTCCACCTTCAGGTTGGCATAGCGAATAGCCTCGCGGATAGCTTCCAGATTGGTGGTATTGCCCGTTACCACGTGGAAATTGGCACGCAGTTCGTGGCCTGGAACTCCTACAGGGGAAATATCGGTAGAGAGTTCCTGACCATCAATGATGTAATTCTGAGGCAACACATGGATAATCTCCTCACCTGGTTTGAGGAGCGTTTGGTACTGCGTATCAATCAGCTTCAAGAGGTCATCCTCCTGAATCAGTTTGTGGTCGGGCGGTATCATCACCGTGCCCTGGTTGCGCGAGCTACGGATATGCTGACCAGCCACACCCACATAGACGCTCTCCACCTCGACATCGGCACGATCAGAGGCCTCTTTCACCGCCTGTTTGATAGAATTGGATGTATCAAGCACATTGATAACAATACCTTTATCGACACCTGCCGACTCCGTCTTGCCATAGCCCAAAATTTTCACCTTGCCCGACTCACTACGTTGTCCAATAAAGCAAGCAATCTTGGTAGTACCAATGTCCAATCCTACAATAATTTCGTTCGTGTTATTCATAATGCTATATGTTTAATAAGTAATTACTTTCTTTTTTGTTTAACACTTGCTGGTTTGTTATTATCTGTTACGACAAATCACCTGGCCCTCATATTTGAGGTTGATCTGACTATAAGTCTCCCAACCCACACGACTTAAGCCTTGCCGATAGAAGGTAACCAAATCGGAGAGCTTCTGCTCCAAGTGGTCGGGACTGCCCACCACCACAATATGGTTGCCCACCTTAGGCACTAGCACCACATCGCGATCGCTGTTTACATACACCTGATCGAAGAGAACACCCACCTCGGGATGATCGTAGAGATAGCATGCCACCAGCCACATAGCCACCACCCCCGACTGTCTACGAGAGGTATCTTGAGCCAAAGTAGCCAAATCGAGTTGCTGCGGATTCACCAACCGTTCGGCAATAGCCTCGTTGGCCACCAACACATCGGCATCGCCCTCATCGCCAATTGGCATATAGCGACCCCTACGGTCGATATAGCACTCGTTACCATCTAGGAAGAGACGCATCACAGGGCTGCTTTGCACCGCCTCGACCACTAGATGGCAGTCGATACTGATCGACACATTGCAGTGTTCAATATAAGGGATAGCCATGATTGAATCACGGATAGCCCTCTGATTAACCTCCTGCACCTGCTGACCAGTCAAGGTAGGAAACAACAAGAGCACCTGCTCTTCGATCTTAGCAGCAGAGATGAGAGTATCGTTCACCCCATAGTCTATTTGGGCTTTGACACCACGCACATGGCTATGGTTGCGCACCACGTTGGAGACAACGATGATCGCCAGCAACAATACTACAAAGAGTACGTAGAGCCATATCTTAGTGCTTTTCTTCATCATCTTACCTTTTATTATTCGTTGTTAACATAGGCCTCACGCAACTTCTGCTCCACTTCCGGCACCAGTCGATCAATATCGCCAGCACCCATAGTTACCACCACCTGCGGACAGAGCGCCACTACCACATTGGCCAGCTGCTCACGCTCCACCAAGTATTTGTTCATCGACTTTACCCTTTGCAGGATCATCTTCGAGCTAACGCCAAAGATAGGCTTCTCGCGAGCCGGATAGATATCAAGCATCACCAACTCATCGAGCGATGAGAGGACTTCAGCAAACTGCGGTGCCAAGTCGCGCGTGCGGGTATATAGATGGGGTTGAAACACCCCCACAATCCGATGGTCAGGATAGAGATAGCGCACACTGTCGAGTGTAGCCTTGATTTCCTGCGGATGGTGGGCATAATCGTCGATATAGACAATATTCTTTTCGTTGATATGATAATCGAAACGACGACGAATACCAGCAAAAGTCTTCAACCCATGCCGCAACTGATACTCATCGAGTCCACACGAAAGGGCCACAGCCGAGGCAGCCACCGCATTCTCCACATTGTAGAGACTCGAATTGGTGAGCTGCAAATCGTAGAGCACCCTACTAGGGGTACGCAAATCGAAATAGATATTGCCACGATAGTGACGCACATTGATAGCATAATAATCGGCCTCAATACCATGGGCCGTATAGCTGTGGTGCTTCACCCCTTCGGGTAAATGGATAGGACGAGGGGTATCAACCGAATGGGAGGCAGCAGCAGGTGTCTCCTCGTGGTGATGCTGATGCTCCTCGTGGTGATGGTGCATATCCTCAAAGAGCCCCTCCTTCACAAAAAGCGCCCCCTCTGGATGGGTTTGTGAGGCATACTGCTCGAAAGCCTGCAGCAGTTTTTCGTGCGAGCCATAGATATCGAGATGATCAGGATCGGTGGCAGTGATCACACTATAGTAAGGATGCAACTGAAGGAACGAGCGATCATACTCGTCGGCCTCCACCACCACCCATTCACTCTTGTTGTCGACCACCATATTGCTGTCGAAATTCTTGGCAATACCACCCAAAAAGGCACTACATCCTAACGGCGAAGCATGTAGCAGATAGGCAATCATGCTACTGGTAGTAGTTTTGCCATGCGAACCAGCCACAGCTATACATTTCTTGCCCCGTGTCAGTTCACCCAGCATCTGCGAGCGCTTCATCATAGGGATGCCGCTAGCCGCCAAATACTGGTATTCGGCCGTATCGGTAGGCACTGCAGGGGTATAAACAATCTGATCGATATGAGAAGGAATCTGTTGGGGATCGTCCTCGAAATGAATACTGATACCCTCGGCTTGCAGCTGATCGGTTAGCGGACTAGGGGTACGGTCGTAGCCCGCCACCAGGTCGCCCCGTTGGTGGAAGAAACGGGCCAAGGCACTCATGCCTATACCGCCAATACCCAAGAAATAATATGATCTACGCTGCTCCATCATCCCTGTTTATTAGTCAGTTTTTCAATCTCGTCAACAATACGTTCAGCCGCATGGCGTACCCCCATCTGGCTACAAGCTTTGGCCATAGCCTCTCGCTGTTCGGGATTGTCGAGCAAACGGTTCAGCACACTGATGCCCACCGTATTGCATTCGGCATCGCGCACCATCAAAGCGGCACCCTTCTCCACCAACGCCATTGCATTCTTGGTTTGATGATCCTCTGCCACATTTGGGGAAGGAATCAAGATGATAGGCTTACCCACCAAACAGAGCTCACTGATAGCGATAGCACCAGCACGGCTCACCACCACATCGGCAGCAGCATAGGCCATATCCATTCTACCTATAAACTGATGCACCTTCACCCATTCACCAACGCCAGCGGCAGCCACCTTCTGTTTGGTCTCCTCGAACATCCATTTGCCCGTTTGCCAAACCAACTGCACCTTGTTGTCTTTATAATAGTTAAGATGATTGATCATCATCTCGTTGATACTGCGAGCACCCAAGCTGCCCCCCACCGATAGCACCACCGGCCGTTCGGGATTCAACTCAAAGAAGCGGCAGCCCTCGTCGCGCGAAGCCTGCATCTCCTCGATATCCTTGCGTACCGGGTTACCTGTGAGGACAATCTTTTCGGCAGGAAAATATTTGTCAAGCCCCTCATAGGCCACACAGATTGTAGCAGCCGTTTTGGAGAGCATCTTGTTGGTAAGACCAGGATAGGAGTTTTGCTCCTGCAGCAGCGTAGTGAAACCCAACTTAGCAGCCGTTTTAAGGGTAGGGGCACTAGCATAGCCACCCACACCCACCACGATGTCGGGATTGAAATCCCTCACAATCGATTTCACCATCCGTTGGCTTTTCATCATCTTGAAAGGAACAGCGAGGTTTTTGAGGGTGAGGCGACGTTGCAAACCAGCAATAGGCAAAGCCTTGATATCGTAGCCAGCAGCCGGCACCTTCTCCATTTCCATGCGTCCTTCGGCACCAACAAAGAGAATCTGAGCATCGTTCCAACGAGCCTTGATGGCGTTGGCGATGGCGATGGCGGGAAAGATATGTCCGCCGCTTCCTCCTCCACTAATGATAGCTCTCATTTCTATTCTCCTTTCTTTTTTGATTAAACGATGAGCATTAACGCTCTATAATGTACACAGATGTATTTGATTTGTTTTCAAGTTATACGGTAGCCGAAGCCCCGTTGTTACTTTCGTTGGCCACAGCCACCGTCTCTTTAAACTCTTTGCTTCGTTGCTTCCTCTCGTCGTCGGCCTGCTCCACCTTGTTGGTATCGTAGGCCACCGCCTGGATAACGCCGATAGCAAAGCCCATCATGATATAGGCCGTACCTCCACGACTAATGAGTGGCAACGTCTGTCCCGTTACAGGCAGCGCCCCTACCGCCACCGCCATATTCACCAACGCCTGTATGAAGATAAGGGAACCCAGACCCGCCGATACCAACGATCCGAAGAAACCCTTGCAGCGCCGCGAAATACGGAGACAACGCATATAGAGGAAGCCATAGAGGAACAACACAATGATGCCCCCCATCATACCCGATTCCTCGATGATGATGGCATAGATAAAATCGTTGTCGGCCTCACTCATCAAGCGAGCATGGACCGTATTACCCACACCCACACCGAAGAAACCGCCCGTAGCCACAGCCATGCGGGCCATATTCTCCTGCGTAAGTTCGTCGGGATTGGGATGGAGCCACGAGTCGACACGGTGGCCCCACGTAGTGGCACGCTTCAGCATACCTTGCGAGTTGTTACTATTGTAGATACCCATAGCCTGCTCACGCTGCTGCTGATGGTATGCATGACTCGAATAGGCCAAGAAGGCCACACCCAGCGCCCCTACAATAGCCATGGTGGTAAGCACATAACGCGTATTGACACCGCCAATAAGCATCACCACTAGCGAAATAACAATCACCAATGCCGAGGTAGAGAAGTTTTCGCGCAGAATCAAACCTGCCGTAAGTCCCACCAAGATGAGCAGTTGGTAGAAGAAAGGCTTCTCGTCGAGCATATCCTGATTCACAGCAATCTGGCGCGACAGATAAACCACCAACACCACCTTACCAATCTCCGACGGTTGGAACCGACCAATGATAGGGATAGCCATCCAACGGCCACCCAGCACCATCATAGCCACCAACAGTCCTAAACTGATAAGGTATAGCAGCCTCGACACCTTCGAGAAAGCCCTATAATTCATATTGGCCAACGCCACCACCTCCACAAAGGCCACCACCACAAAGGCAGCATGACGCACGAAAGCTCGCCACGGAGTGGTATAGGCCTTGGTAACAGCCTGCAGCTCGATGGTGCTATATACAGCCACCAGCGATATCAGCATCAGCAGTATCACCACCAGCCACAACCACAGGTCGCCCTTCAGCACATGCGATAGTTTAAACTTTCTTGCTTTCATGGTGTTTCTTTTTCTCTCTTTTGGGTTTGTTGTCCTAATTAGATAATCAACATTATACTTCGTTCACTTCGACCGTAAACTGGGCCCCTTCGGTATAGGCATCGCTACCATTGTCGCCAGCAGGTGAAAAAAGCACCTTAGGGGTTTCAATATTGCGGTAGAAAGCCAAATGGACCGCTTCGGCAATATTATGGGCATCGACCACCGAAGGCACCTCGCCATCAAAAGCCTGATGTAGACGGCTGGTATCGTTGCCTACCGCCACCAGCATCGTAACCTTCTCCTTGGCCAGCGGCACCAACTTGGAGTAGTCGGCCTGATTATCATCGCCATTGGCAATCCATACCAACTTACCCTCATTACTATCGAGGGCATACCAAGTAGCGTTCACCGAACGAGAGGCAGCATCGTTCACAAATTCTGTTCCACGGATGCGAGCCACAAACTCCATACGGTACGGCATCTCATCGAAGCGGTTGAAGCACTGGCGCATTTGTTCGTTGCGTAGTCGACGTAGTTTCAGCGAGTCGATACCTGCCAGTCCGGTATGAATGCTCTCGCGTCCTTGTTTTGCTAAAGTTTCTATGCTCATATATATTGTTTCGATGTATTTTACAAATCAGATTATCGCAGTTTGAGAGTGATGATACTCATCAGCGCCAACATCAACGCCACAATCAGGAAGCGCATCACAATCTTTTCCTCGGCCAAGCCCTTCTTTTGGTAGTGATGGTGGATAGGAGTCATCAAGAAGGGTCGTTTCTCAACTGGCACCAACTGGTTGGGCGGTAGCTTATGCTTTCGTCGATAAAGCTTGCAGCCTGCCGTTTGGATGATTACGCTGAGATCCTCAATCACATAGATACCACACAGCAGCGGCAGCAACAGCTCTTTGCGGATAAGCAGCGCATAAACGGCAATGATACCGCCTATGGCCAGCGATCCAGTATCGCCCATGAAGATTTCGGCCGGATGGGTGTTGAACCATAGGAAACCGATGGTAGCACCCATGAAGGCAGCAATGAAGACTACCAATTCACCGATATTAGGTAGATACATAATATTCAAATAGTTGGCCGTGATGATATTACCCGACACCCAAGCCAAGATAGCTAAAGCACCACCATTCACCGAGGCCACACCTGTAGCCAACCCATCGATGCCATCGGTGAGGTTGGCCGCATTGCTTACGGCTGTCACCACCAACACCACAATGATAACATAAAGCAGCCACACCCAACGCTCGGCCCACGGACCCATCCAGGTGATGAGTTTGGCATAATCAAGCTCGTTGTTCTTCACAAAGGGGATGGTGGTGCGAGTCGATTTCATATTATGGCCCGTCACAACAGCTACCGACTGACTGAGATGTTCTGTTTCGTTCTGTGCCGATTCGCTGATAATGGTAGCGTTGCCACCCTGCACCCCACTCATTTCACGCACCGTAATATCGGGATGGAACATCATAAGCAAACCAACCACAATACCCAAACTTACCTGTCCGAACACCTTATATTTGCCCGGCAATCCCTTTTTGTTTTTCTTGAACACCTTGATATAATCATCAACGAATCCTACCAAGCCTAGCCACAAAGTGGTGCCCAGCATGATAAGAATATAGATGTTGTCTAATCGGGCAAAAAGCAACACCGGTATAACAATGGCTGCCAGAATAAGCAAACCGCCCATGGTAGGGGTACCCTCCTTGGCTTTCTGACCATCGAGATTCAAATCGCGTACCGTTTCACCAATTTGCTTGCGACGCAAGAAATTGATAAACGGCTTACCGAAAATCACCAAAATCAGAATCGATGTAACAACCGACATGGCGGCACGAAACGAGAGGTAGTGGAATACACCAGCACCCGGAACGTCGTAGACGCGATCAAGCCAGTCAAACAGGTAATACAACATATTTATGTTCCTTTTTTATCTTTATTTTTGTTTCTTTTCTTTCTTGTTGGCCAAAGCGGTAGCCACCTCCTCTTTGTCATCGAAATGGTGGCGCACACCGTTCACCTCCTGATAGGTTTCGTGCCCTTTGCCAGCCACCAAGATGATATCGCCCAGACGGGCCATCATGACGGCCGACTTAATGGCGCTGCGCCGATCGGTTATGCGGATGGTACGCGACAATGCCTCGCTGTCTAATCCAGCCTCCATCTGGTCGAGGATGACGTTGGGATCTTCGGTGCGAGGGTTATCGGAGGTGAGGATAACGCGGTTGCTCATCTTGGCAGCAATTTGTGCCATGATAGGACGTTTCAGCGGGTCGCGATCACCACCGCAGCCCACCACCGTAATCACCTCGTGGTGTGGTTTCTTGATGTCATGGATGGTGGAAAGCACATTCTCCAGCGCATCGGGGGTATGGGCATAATCAACAATAGCTACCACCTCGTCGCCATGCACATACTCGAAACGACCAGCCACTGGCTTCAGTTCGCTTAGCAATCGCAAGGCCTCGTCATTGGCCATCCCACATAGGGTGGCGGTGGCATAGATAGCGGTGAGGTTGTAGGCGTTGAAACGGCCCACCAACTGGGCCCACATCTCAGTGCCATTGATGGCGAGGTTGAGACCATGGAAAGTGTTCTCGATGATTTTGCAATGGTAATCGGCCATGCGCTGCACACTGTAGGTCTTCACCATAGCACGGGTGTTCTGCACCATGGTCATGCCGTTGCGATCATCGATATTGACTAGCGCGAAAGCCTCGGCAGGCAAATCGTCGAAGAATTTCTTCTTGGCAGCGATATAGTTGGCCATGGTTTTGTGGAAATCGAGATGATCGTGGGTGATATTGCTGAAAATAGCACCAGCAAAGGTTAGTCCGGCAATGCGTTGCTGCACCACCGCATGGGAACTCACTTCCATGAAGCAGTATTGGCAGCCCGCCTCTACCATCTGAGCTAGCAGATGGTTGAGTTCGAGAGCATCGGGGGTGGTATGGGTGGCAGGAACCTCCTGCTCATCAATACGGTTCACGATGGTGGAGAGGAGACCCGACTTATGGCCTGCCATTTGGAATAGGCGGTGAAGCAGTGTCACCGTAGTGGTTTTACCATTGGTACCCGTAATACCTATCAGCTTCAGCTTCGCAGAGGGATTGCCGTAGTAGTTGGATGCTATCTGCCCTAGAGCTACATCGGAGTTGTCTACTTGTAGGTATACCACCTTGTCGTCAAGTTTGGCAGGCAGCTGTTGGCACACCACCACACGGGCACCCCGCTTGATGGCATCGCCTATATATTTATGTCCGTCAGTGTGCACCCCCACTTGAGCCACAAAGAGGTAATCCTCCTGTGCCTTGTTGGAGGCAAAGGTAATACCGGCCACCTCCATGTCGCGCATTTGCGTGGCCTTGTATTGCACACCTTTTATGATATCTTTCAGTTTCATAGATTCGTTGATACTTGGGGTTGTGATGATTAGTTGTCGAGTTCCAGCCGTACGGTGTTGCCTTTGCTAAGCTGTGTACGGGGGGTAGGATATTGACGCACCACCTTGCCTACGCCAGTAAAGTGCACCTTATAACCCAACTGATGGAGCAGGGCAATGGCATCGCGTACCGTCATCCCCTTACAATTGGGCACCTGACCCTTGGGGAGAGTGTAGGGATAATAAGCGTTGCGTCCATGGGTACTATCGATAGCCTCTTGGTAGATGGTCCACAGCGAGCTGGAGTCGGCGGTGTAATAAGGAATACGTAACGTTTCGTAAGCCTTCATGAGGGGTAGCTGTGGAGCCTTGACCACATGGGGCTCCATATCCTCATAATTAGACTTCAAACTGGCATTCTTCTTGTCCATGCTGATGTTGCCCAATCGCTTATCGATGGCCACCACACAGTCGGCAATATCCTTGAACACCACAGCGGTGTTGCGGCCATAGGCCGGAATATCGTTGACCACCACTAGGCAAGAGTACTTAGGATTCTCAGCAGGGAAGAAACCAGCAAAGGAGGCGTTGTAGCGGGTAATATTCTGATAGTTGTGGTAGGCTGTTCCGGTTTTACCAGCAATGCCATAGGTATTGTTCTTGATGTTGTCGCCCGTACCATGTTCTACCACACCCACCAGTAGATCTTTCATGATGGCCAGCGTATGGTCGGAGGCAATCTTTTCTTTGAGCACCACCGGCTTGATGGTTTGGTGTTTGGTACCCGTAACAATTTCGCGACAGAAGAGGGGCTTCACCATACGACCGTTGCCACCCATGGCATTGTAGAAGGTGAGTACCTGCAAGGGCGACACCATGGTGGCATAGCCAAAGCAGAAGTTGAGGAAGTCGCGATAGGAACGCTCCACATCGACGATGGTGGCTTTGCTTTCGTTGGCCCTCACATCGACATTGAGCACATCGTAGGGGAAGATGTTGCGTACCAAGGCCGGTAAGGCGGCACGGCGGTTGCGATAATATTTCCATCCCAGTTCGCACATACCTACGTTGCTCGACATAGAAATCACTTTGGCCACATTGGCACTGTCGATGCGGTTGTGGGTGCGATCGTCGGTGATGTAGCCCATACTACAGGGGAATGTTTTCTGTCCTACCTGCACCCGCATAGCGGTATCGATATGGATGGTGGTATCGTTCATCATGGCGGTGAGGATCACCGTTTTGAAGGTAGAACCAGGTTCGTAAACCGAGCTAACGGCCACATTGGCATTGGGCAGCTCGAGGTAGGTTTTGGTGGTGGTGTCGAAGGTGAGACTGCTGCAGGCCAACACATAGCCCGTTTCAATCTCCATCAAGATGGCACAACCCGACTGACCGCCGTGGCGAGTAAGGACACGTCGCAGCGATGTTTCGGCAATATCTTGGAAACGGGTGTCGATGGTGGAGACGATATGGCTGCCATCGACAACGGGACGCACCTGGGTGGAGTCGAGGGTAAGAGTGTTGGTATCATTCTGATCGAGGGTAAGGGTGCGCACACCCCCTTCTTCAACAGGAAGCCACACACCCATGGTAAGTCGCCGGCACATATACTGTCCGTCCTGACCGCGCAGCTGCTCGTCGTAGTAGCCTTCGAGTCCGGTGTAGGTGTCGCTTTCTCGTCCATTGCGGAAACCAATGGTGTTTTCGGCTAGATTGCCGTAGGTATGGGCACGTACCTTGCGGATAACACTCTTGCCACTCACGCTCTTCACAATGGCGGCACGCCAACCTTTGAAATGGCATATCTGCATCCAGGTGGAATAAGGCAGTCCACGTTGTACGAGGAAACATCGGCTAGGCTTGTCTTTGGCTTTCTCGGTATTGATTTTTTCGCGGAAGGTGTAGGCTGGTTTGCCAGTAGCCTCTTCGAGGAGGAAACAGATGCTATCGAGGTATTTCACATAGTTGGAATCGACAATGAGTGAGCCCAATACAGGGTTGCGGTTGGCATCGACAATGAGGTTGCCATGCTTGTCGTACTGCTTATTGACACGCCCAAGGTCGAGGTAGAAATCGCACACGGGGATGGTAGAGGCGAGGATTTTGCCATCGCTACTATAGATGTTGCCACGTTGGGCAGGGATGGTTTGGAGGTCGCGTTCGCGCTTGGCAGCCCTTTCACGCCACTCCTTGCCTTCAATCCACTGTGTTTTAATCATAGCAAAGAGAATAGAACCTCCTGCCAATGCGATGAGTAGCACGAAGAGGATGCCCGTCAGTTTCAAGCCATTGTTTTTACCTTCGCTCATTGTTGTATTTCTATCTATTGCTATATATTAATGTATATCTTATTTATTCTTGTTGCGTTTGGTATCGATCACCTCTTCGGTGCGTACTATCTCGTAGGGGGGACCCGAAATGAGACCTACGCCTATGGTGTCGAGTTTCTCTGCTATGCGCGATATTTTGATGCTTTCTTGATATTCGCGCTGCATCTGAATACGCTGTTCGCGCAGATAATCGATGTCGCGCTCCAGCTGGATCTTCTCTTTCGAGAGCTGTTCCACCTTGTAGCGATTCGACACCAAGATGATACAGAATAGCACAATTAAGCCTACCAAGGGCAGTTGCTTCATGGCCCACTTGCCACTCACCTTGGGCATGCGGAACAGCGGCCGGCGGGCCGACTTGGCCTTGAGGGCCTCTTGGGTGGTAGCCGAGGAAGAGACATCGTCGGCAGGAGCTTCCTGCTGTTCGGCGCCTATGGTTTGGGGTTCTTCTAACCCCTCTTCGACCACTTTATCTCTAAACGAGTTTGCCATGTGCTGTATCGGTTTTTATTTGTCTTGTTTGGATTCAATTTTTTCGCCTATGCGCAACTTGGCGCTGCGGCTACGGTTGTTGCGTTCCAGCTCGCTAGCCGAAGGGGTGATGGCTTTGCGCGAAACGGGACGGATATTGGCCATGATGTTGCCATAGAAGTCTTTTTCGAGTTTGCCTTCCACATTGCCAGTCTTCATAAGGTTTTTCACGATGCGATCTTCGAGCGAATGGTACGACATCACTACCAGTCGGCCACCAGGGTTAAGCACCTCGACGGCTTGGGTAAGCATCATCTGTAGGGCTTCTAGTTCGCCATTCACTTCGATACGCAGCGCTTGGAAAAGCATGGCCAGATATTTGTTTTCCATACCGCGAGGCAGATGGTGTTGCACGGCCTGACGCAGATTCTGAGTAGTTACGATGGGCTGCTCTTTGCGGGCTGCGACGATGGCACAGGCCATTTGCTTGGCATTGGGCAGTTCGCCATACAAGCGGAGAATGCGACACAACTCCTCTTCGTCGAGTTCGTTGACCAGATTGCTGGCGCTGGTGGGTTGCCGTTGATCCATGCGCAGATCGAGAGCCCCATCGAAGCGGGTAGAGAAACCACGGCTGGCCTCGTCGAACTGATGTGACGACACACCGAGGTCGGCCAAAATGCCATCTACGCGGCGGACGCCATTTAAACGGAGGTAGCTTTTGAGGAACTTGAAGTTTTCATGGATCAGGGTGAAACGGGGATCGTCGATGGCATTTTGAAGGGCATCGGCATCCTGATCGAAGGCCAGCAGTCGTCCTTCCTCGCCCAGATGTTCCATGATGCCACGCGAATGGCCGCCGCCACCAAAAGTGACGTCGACATAGATGCCGTCGGGACGCAGATTGAGTCCTTCGAGACATTCGTTGAGCATTACGGGCAGATGGTATTCCATGATTTCTTTGTCCTTATTTTCGTATCATTTATTTGTCCGAAAAAAAGCAAAGAAAAATGAGGTTAGGAAAGGATTGTGGGACTATTCGTCGGAGCGGTTTTTAAGGTCGGCAGGGAGCGATCCGAGGCGCTGGTTGGCCTTCTCGGCATAGTCGATAGCTTCAGAGTCGAGAGCCTGATACTTGCTGCTGCTCCACACCTCGATACAGCTGCCCATGGCTTGAAGCACAATGTCTTTGGTGTCGCCTAGCAGGCGTTTCTGCTCCATGGGGATAACCAAGCGGTCGCTGTTGTCGAGTTCGATGATGTTGCCAGCGGTCATTTTGCGCAGCAGCTTGCGATCTTCGATGGAGTAGGGATTGAGTTGTCCCTGCAGCTTCTCGATTTCTTGCTCAAAACTGGAATAAGTCCACAATTCTAAACACTCGGCATAGATACTAGGGCGTATAACAAAACGGCAATCTCCCTGTTGCAACTGATTTTTCAGTGCAATTGGGAGCTTGAAACGGCCGTTGCTGTCAAGCCTACAGTTCTCAGTACCAAGTATTAACGTCATTCTTCGCTACTATTTTTCAATTTGCTAAATTACAAACTTTTTTCCAGTTACTGCCAAAATTTTCCTTTTTTTTCCAAAAAAATCCATTGACTGACTTTCAATTACTATTACGCAACATTCGTTTTTTTGTTCCATTAGGGGGTAAAAAAAAACTTTTATGAACATGATATTTATTTGTTTTATAATGATTTATAACGTTTTCAGAAGAACCCTTAGGAGGGCTGTTTTTCCCCACCAAAAGGGGTGTTGATAACCTGTTGATAAATATTTTTTGGGGTATAAAAAAATATATAATTCTTACTATACGGGAAAATGGATGATGAGAGAGGAACGAAACAAAAGGAGGGGTAAAGGAAGAGGCCAGCCCCTGGCGGGGCCGACCTCACTTGAAGAATACCCTACTGGACTACAGACTGTTATTAGTCGTCGCCAAGTGCACCTCCGTTTCCGCCATCACCACTACCAGACGACTGTTCGGCAGCAAAGGTGGCAGTGTAGGTAGCATTAGCCGTAGCAGTGACGGTGATGGTGGGAGTGGTTTTGCCATTGCTCCAGCTGACGAAGGTGTAGCCTGCATTGGGGGTAGCCTTGAGGGTGACGGTGGCACCACTCACATAGCTGCCACCTCCGGTTACAGTACCCATAGCGGGAGTGTTAGCAACGGCGGTGATGGTCACGTTGCCCTCCTGTACAGGGGCTGCAGGCACATCAACGGCGTCGAGCACCGAAAGGTCGACGGTGGTTTCGCCTGCCTTGACGGCCTTCTTAAGCAGCTCTTGAGCGGCACGGGTAGGCACGAAATTGAATTCGGCATCGTCCTTCAGATTGATGAACTGGGAGCCTTTCGACCAATTGACGGTGAGCGACTTAATGTTGTTGGCCGTGAAGTCGGCAAGGCTTTCGGCTCCGCGCGAGTGGATGGCGGGCGAGAAGGCGCCCAGTTTGCCCAACTGCACCTTGTGGCCGTCGAGCAGGAACTCGCGCATGCAGTGCACCATCTCAACCATGACGGCATAGACGTCGCCTTCGTTGTACTTGCTGTTGTGGGCCGTGATGTGCTCGGCCAACTCTTCTAGTCCTACCACGCTGCGCATCTGAGCGCGGGCATAGGCCTTGGGTTCTGCATTGCTGTTCAAGTTGTTCTTGAACATGGAAATCGAGTAATCGATCATTGCTTTAATTGTTTTTTTGCCGTCATGGCTTGACATTGACCGGTCTGTTTTTTTGTTGTCGCGACCGCGGCGGCAGGGTGAATAAAAAAGTGATTTAAACGTGTTGCCACATTGGGAGTTTTTTCCCTCTGTTTTAACGTTACAAAAGTACGCATAATTTTTCATTTCTCGGTACTTATTTTGCAGATTATCACTTATTTGCACTTAGTTATACTTTAGGTTTCACTTACTGCCCGATACCGTACATTTAGGTAGTCCTAGCCGATTGAAGATGACCAAAATTTGGCCTGGATAGAGCAGCCGTTGACCCATTTTGAATCCTACATTGGAGAGTTCGTCGAGTAGTTGTGGCGACTGTCGGAGGGTTTCGACAAGCCGACGACGGGCGCTGCGAGGCGACACCTCGGGGTTGTAGGCGGAGGCCAGTTCGGTGAGGGTGCTGAAGGAACGGGCCAGTTCCATCCATTCGGGATGACTGATGGTTTGCATTGCTACCTCCTTGGTTTATTGTTGGTTAAACATATTTTCGTTGTCGGTTTGGGGAGGCATCTGTACAATGGGTTGCACGGACTGTGAGGTGCGCTGGGCTTCAGCTTGGCGCTGGGCTTCGGCTTGGCGGAGACTTTCATAGGCTTCGTGCTGCAGCATGGTGGAGTCGGCCTGCTTCAGTTCTTCGAGTTGATTGGTGAGCACCACCACTTCGTAGCAGCTCTTTTTATGCCGCTTGCGGAAGGGGAATCCCAACTGTGTAAGCACTTGTCCCACCTTGAAGGGCTGGATGGTAAGATGGCCTTCGGTGGAGATGGTGGCTGCCATTTCGGAGGCAAACATCATCTTGACAATGCCAGCCAGGCGATCCTCTTGGGTGGGGATGCGGAAATGTTTCAGTATCAGCTCCTCTTCGACGTTCACCACCTCGAATTGTCGGCGATACTCTTCGTATTCCTCCTTGAAGGGCTCCATTTCGTCGCCTTGGTGGGCACCCTGATCGCAAAGTTCGATTACTTGGCGATAGAGTTGATCGTGGTTGATGTTGTTGTTGATATAATCGATGGCGTCGATGCGGAAGGGGTACATGCGGCTGCTGCCAGTAAGGTCGGTGAGGAACTGCATCTCGTTGGTGGTGGCTAC
Source organism: Bacteroidales bacterium (assembly GCA_030523765.1). Lineage (GTDB taxonomy): Bacteria > Bacteroidota > Bacteroidia > Bacteroidales > P3 > Colimorpha. The sequence goes on from JAUNHX010000009.1 coordinate 47,845, forward strand.
GAAAGAGGCGTAACGATGACGGCACTCTTCGATGACACCGTAGGGGCGCCGCTGGTTTACCTGCAGGCGGCGTACCGCCTCTTTCATCAGGCTGCCCAGCTTGGTGTTGCTGCCTGAATATTCTTCGATGCTGATCAAGGCATAGCGCGACATCTTGGACCAGAAGTCTTTATCGCCATTGACGGTGGCGCTGACGGTGTCGAAATAGCTTCGCAATTCGGGGGGTAGGAGCTGCGACACGAGGGTGGTTTTACCGATGCTTTGGGGACCGGAAAGGATGAGCATCGACTGGTTCACTTCGATGGTTTGCATGCCGCGTACCATCTTCACTAGGAAGCGCTCCAGATAGTAGCGCCACAGGTCGGAACTGGCGGTGGTGTGGACCATCGCTGCTAGGGCTCCGATGTAGTCGGTGGAATCGCTGGGCAAGTCGCGGAGCCGATCAAAGTAGTTGGTGAAGGGATTGTATTGGAGGGTGCGATCGCTGTAGAGTACCCGATATACTAGTTTTTCGTTGACGGTGATGCCACGTTGGCAACTCACGTCGACGGCGATGCTGTTTAGCAGATGCTCGTCGATTTCGATGTACTGCTCGTCGGGGGTGTCGAGCTGTTGGAGGCTGCACACCTCAATTTTGTCGGTAACCACGTTGTGGCGGCAGGCGTAGCGTTCGCTCAAATATTCAACCACTGCTTCGGTGGCGTTGACACGTCCTTTGTCGGATTTATTTTCGTCGGAATGATTCATTTGTTTTTTATTTTGATGATTTTCTGATGATTGAAATGACTGTTTTCGGGGACGTCCTCGGCGGCGAGGCGGCTGCAGGAGGTGGGCAAGGGAGCCATGTTCGGATGGGTTGTTGTGATAGCAGTTGCGGACCACAGAGGCGGTGCCATTTTCGTTGCCATCAATCCAGCCGGCTACGACCAATCCTTGGATGGCCTCTTGCTCAGAGATGCCGTAGCGATTCAGCTGGTAGGCCATTCGCGACACAAAGGCATTGTGTTGATGCTCCTCGTAGTAGGTGCCGCTTTGTTCAACGAACTGTTGGGCCATGGCAAGAGGATCTTTGTCGTAGGCTTCCCACTGAGTGGTGACGACGGAGGGACGTCGCTGGGGGGCAGGAAGTGCTGGAGGTACCACGATGGGCATCACTTCGTCGAGAAGGTGTACCTGAGGATCGTGGGCTATCTGAGAGAGATGGTTGGCGTTGCGGCACTGCCGATCGTAGGGCATGCCGGTAAGCTGCTCGTAGTACACGTTGCCAGCTAGCCAGAGGCGGTTGTACTCCTCGTTGTCGGCTGGCACTTGTCGTCCATCGGGATACTGCCCTATGAAGAGGATGCGGAGACCTAACCCTTTGTGGGTGGTCCAGGCCATAGCGGTATGGGGATCGGATTTCACCTGGGCCCAGACGCGATTATGGGTGGCGGCATCTTTGATGCCATCGATGTCGACCATAGAGAGGTTGTTGTAGGCTACCACATGCTCGAGGGTACGTCCGCCTCTTACAAGGCCGCCCACCATGATGGCTTTGCCGTTGCGCTTGGTGTCGATGGAGGCCTGCTTGTCGCCTTGCGCCAGCTGTTGTCGAGTGGTAAGGGTGTTGTGTTCCACCACCTTATCGTTCTGTATCATCCTTTTGAGTTCGGCGAGGGTGATTTCGGCCAGCGGTTCGGTGTGCATATTGTTGTCGAATAATTGCACTTTAATCTCTTGAATCTTCATCTTTTTAATTTTTTTTTATTACTAGTAATTTCTTTTTATTTCTTACTAGGGAGGGGGGGAGTGGGTCTTTATAACTTATATGAGAAAAAAATAAAATTCATTTTTATTTATTTTATCGCGTATACGTTTTTATTTGGGCCCCTCCCCCCCCACCCCTTTGGGTGTACCATCGCAAGTATGATCACCATCTGACTCTCGTAGGGAACAACCCTCCTCACTCATAAGAGTGGGGCGGGTAGCTCGTAGGGAACTTCCTTTCTCGCACGTAGGTGTGTGGCGCGATATTCCTATGATTGCCTCCATGCAGAGGTCCACTAGCTGAGCTATGTGGTAGGTGCCTGTGGTAAAGTGGTGAATACTTTGCTTCATCGTTGTTTTTTCCCCTTAAGGATAGGTTTGAACTATTCAAGCCTTTCATCCCATTGAGATTTATGTTGCAAAAGAACATAGAAGTTATCAACTGTGCAATAACCAAAAATCACTTTTTTATCCAGAAAAAAGAATGGACAAATCTATCCAGATCATCATAACCGTTTTCTGGATAGTTTTGTCGTTTTTCTGGATAAAAAGGGCCGTTTTCTGGATAGTTTTGCCCTTGAGACAATACATAAAAAAAATATCCAGGAATTTCCTGGATAATTTTTTTTTACTATTGACTACGATTTGTGTTGACGATGTCGTTTTCTGGATAATTTTTCTATTCGATGGATGCTAAATTACTAAAAATTTGATGCGTTTCTCTTCTAAAAGATCATTTCTTTTTGCTCACTTTGTACCTTTTCATGATTCCTCGTTCTTCTTAAAAGCAGCCTTTATATTGATAAAATGGTTTTTGATAGCATCAAAACAGCCTTTGGTTAGTCGTGTATCAGTCGTATTTGCTGTACGCCAATCTCGATAGGTGTGGTCAATACCATATTGTGCTAGTGCATTACAATATCGACTTATAGGATCTCTTGGTATTGCCATGGAGTTCCCTTCTGAATCTTTAAACTTGTGGAAATTGAACAGAAAATCGAAAAACTTTTTAGACGTACATTTATCATGAATATAGCCATTTTCTCTACAGTAATGATAAACGGCAGCCCACTCCCCTATACTCTTTATCGTACCATACTCCTTTTCGACCATTTCACAAAACCATTCAAGGTTGAGTACTTTCCCTTTATCTGTTTCACCGAATGGACCTCTATCCGCTTTACGAATCCGCTTTGGCTGTTCTTGCTGCTCATACAAGTTCTTATACTTGTCGCGGTCGTCCGTCATCTCTTGCAGCTGTTGTTTGAGTTCGTCAATCTGAGATTGCAGCTGTTGTATAAGCTCATCATTCCCAGATTGCTGATGGGTAGGTGTTGCCTCTTGGGTTTGTGGGAAAAACTTCTCCTTCAGAATTGCAATCGCTTTCTGTGCGCCCTCTGCTTTACATTTTTTTGCCTCCCATAGCAGCGCTTTCACATCGTTCTCCCTATGAGGTGCTACTTTTACAATATAACAATATGCAAAATAAAGCATTACGGCCGTTTCTTTGCTATCCATCGGGAAGATATACTCAATTATATTACCTATCACTTCCGCCTTAACCATTGAGACATCTATACTCCGTATATTTTCCATGAATTGAATCACTTCCATCCCAGGAATGGGATTCATCCTCACTTGATCCCTTAAATATTCTGCGATTTGAATGTAATATTTGGGTTCTAATTCCTTTGTTGATAGTAGTGGAGAACCAATGGAATCAGAGTAAAGATCCATAAGCCCATTCCCCATCTCACATAAGACTTGTTTTTTTCGAAGATCTACATACCTATTATAAAATGATAGTGCCATAATAAAATATTTATATTCGCAAAATTACAACATTTAATCTAACTAATAATCGGTATCTGAAATAAGATATTAACAAGTAATTAACATCGACTTATAATCAGTTAGTTATATAGACCTATTACATGCTATTTCACCTATAATTTTATATAAAAATACCTAAATTTCGTATACCTGGTCTTTTAGGTGGTAATCGCCTCTCTCTGAGTAGCCTCCGTACTGCGGAAAATGATGTAATTATCGATCAAAAATACCTCCTCGTAGACTAGCTTATCTCCCACCTTTTTTGTCATTATAAAAAGGCATTTTGATTATCGTATCTGCCGTTTCAGCCATTCTTCGTATCTTTGCAACAGTTTTTACCGTTAAAATGAAAGAGGATTATGTTAGGATCAATCATAGGCGATATGGTGGGCTCGCGTTTCGAATTCAATAACCACCGGAGTACTCAGTTTGAACTGCTAACGGATCAGTGTTCGTATACCGACGATACGGTGATGACGGTGGCGGTGGCTGATGCTCTGCTCAACCATAAGCCGATGGGGACTACCATGCAGGAGTATGGCCGACGCTACCCCAACCCGATGGGTGGTTATGGAGGCCGTTTCGCTATATGGCTGCATAGGAGCGATGCGGAGCCTTACAACTCGTTTGGTAATGGGTCGGGTATGAGGGTGTCGCCTTGTGCGTTGCTGGCCCATGGGAGCCGCGAGAAGGCGCTGTCGCAGGCGGCCATTTCGGCGATGCCTACCCACAACCATCCTGAGGGTGTGAAGGGAGCTATGGCGATAGCGGATGCCATTATGATGGCGTTTGATCATGTAGGGAAGGAGGAGATGCGCTATTCGCTGTCGAGGTTGTACGGCTACTCTTTGGATTTTACCTGCGAGAGCATACGCAACACGAATTGTTTCAATGAGACTTGCATGGTGACGGTGCCGCAGGCTATTGTGGCTTTTCTCGATGCCCATTCGTTCGAGGAGACGTTGCGATTGGCTGTCTCCATAGGTGGCGACAGCGACACCCTTGCGGCTATGGCTGGCGGAATTGCAGAGGCTTACTACGGCATTCCCGACGATATCATACAAAAGTCATTGCCATTGCTACCACCCGCTTTCATTGAAATACTGAAACGAGCCTACGAACAATCGGAGGCCGAGTCGTCGAAGGCGGTGCTCCGATGGCTAGTCTAATAAAGGGTCTTTAAACGATAGGTTAGATGCTTGGGGTTCGATTCCACTCTTCGCCAGGCTGATGACGGACGAAACAGAAGTCGCACAGTTGCCCTCCTTGGCAGAGGGTTTGGGTGCGGATGAAATCGGTATGGGGCAGGGCTCCATAGTTGATGATGTCGGAATGACAGAACATGGGTCCGAAGCGATGGGTAACGCCGTAATGGTCGAAGATATGCTTGTAGAGGCATTCGGTACACTCGAAATGGAACTGGTTGGAGGGGTCGGTATCTTTATGCCAGACGTAGTTCCATCCACGGCCACTTTTGAGGTTGAATCCTAGGGGTACCACCACTTTCATAAGGGGCATAAAGAAACTGCGCTGTGCTAGACGCTGCATGCCTTCGGGCTTGAGGGCTGCCCACATATGGTGGGAGAGGATGGAGAGCGATTGGTCGGGACTATGGCCGGAGGCTTGCAATACGGCATCGATGGCCAAGGTGGGGAGGATATTGCAGAGGTGACCGTAGTTGCCACGATCACACCATTGACGATTCTCGCTGATAAGCTGTTCCATACGGCCTAAGACTTGCTGCTGCTGGGTTTTATTGAGGGTGGCATAGCATTGGCGATAGCGACCTTTGTTGATCATTTTGAGCGGTTTATATTTTTTCATAGCTAGTTTGTTTTACTAGAAAGGTTGTGCAAAGGTACGTTTTTTTTCTAATAAGTTTATATAAAAATAACGGGTGCCACCCTATTGGCAGCACCCGTTGAGGTTATTGTATCTGCCTGTAGGCAGAAAGGACTAGCGGTTCTTGATGAAGCGGAAGTTCTTGCCTAGGTATTCGGCCTGATCGCCCAAGCCTTCTTCGATGCGCATAAGCTGATTGTATTTGCAGATACGGTCGGTACGGCTAGCGCTACCGGTTTTGATAAGACCGGTGTTCATGGCAACAGCGAGGTCGGCAATGGTGGTGTCCTCGGTTTCGCCCGAACGGTGGGAGGCGATGGCGGTATACTTGTTGCGGTAAGCCAGGTTGATGGCATCGATGGTTTCGGTGAGGGTACCAATCTGGTTTACTTTGATAAGGATGGAGTTAGCTACTTGGCGATCGATACCCATTTGCAGACGCTCAACGTTGGTAACGAAGAGGTCGTCGCCTACGAGTTGGCAACGGTCGCCGATGGTGTCGGTGAGGAGTTTCCAACCATCCCAATCGTCCTCGGCCATACCGTCTTCGATCGAGATAACGGGATATTTGTCGACCCATGTTTTCCAGAAATCGACCATCTCAGAGGGGGTGAGCTTATCGCCGGTAGACCACTTGAGCTGGTAGACGTTCTCTTCGGGGAGATAGTACTCGGAGCTAGCGGGATCGAGACCGATGAAGACATCTTCGCCTGGACGATAGCCGGCTTTTTCGATGGCCTGAAGGACTACCTGGATGGCTTCGTCGTTGGAGGCGAGGTTGGGTGCAAAACCGCCTTCATCGCCTACGTTGGTAGACATGCCTTTGCTTTTAAGTACGCTACGAAGGTTGTGGAACACTTCGGCACCCATGCGCAGGGCTTCGGTGAAGGTTGGGGCTCCGACGGGCATGATCATGAACTCTTGGAAGTCGATCGAGTTGTCGGCATGAGCTCCACCGTTGAGGATATTCATCATAGGAATGGGCAGCGTTTTGGCTCCGACGCCTCCCAGATAGCGATACAACTGCTGGTTGGTTTCCATAGCAGCGGCTTTGGCACAGGCAAGAGATACGCCCAGGATGGCGTTGGCACCCAGACGACCTTTGTTGGGGGTTCCGTCGAGTTCGATCATTTTCGTATCGATGGCTTTCTGCTCGTCGACATACATGCCGCGCAGCTCGTCGTTGATAACGGTGTTAACGTTGTTGACGGCTTGGTTGACACTCTTGCCGAGGAACTGGCTCTTGTCGCCATCGCGAAGCTCACAGGCTTCATGAACACCCGTAGAGGCTCCGGAGGGAACAGCAGCACGTCCCATGGCACCCTGCTCGGTGTAAACTTCGACTTCGACTGTAGGATTGCCGCGAGAGTCGAGAATCTGGCGGCCCTTGATACCTATTATTTGTGACATTGGTCTTGAAGATTTTTTTGCTGCCAAGCACTGTGCTTGGCGTTTTGATTAATGATAATGGTTGATTATAGATGCCGCAGGAATGCGGCGATTATTCTCTTTGTTGTTTGGCCAAGGGGGCTGACCTTTAGGATGATGACCCCTAAGCTGCTTGTGAGTTTTGCCGTGAAGGCAAGTAAAAAAGGATGCGCGAGGCATTGAAGCTGCCCCCGCATCCTTCGTTTCGAAAAACTTTATATTCCGTTTTATTCGGCCTTGGGTTCCTCGGTAGCGGGAGCTTCGGCAACAGGAGCTGCAGCTTCGGCTTCAACTTTCTTGGCACCACCACGACTACGACGGGTAGTCTTGGCTTTCTTGGTTTTGGCCTCTTTGAGCATGTTCTCGTTGTAGTCAACGAGTTCGATGATGCACATTTCGGAGTTGTCACCACGACGGATTCCGGTTTTCAGAATGCGGGTGTAGCCACCAGGACGGCTGGCCACCTTCTGGGATACTTCGCGGAAGAGTTCGTTGACGGCTTCTTTGCTATGCAGATAGCTGAAAACGACGCGGCGATTATGGGTGGAGTCCTCTTTGGAACGATTGATCAGAGGCTCGACGTAAACTCGAAGCTCTTTGGCTTTAGCCACGGTGGTTGTGATGCGTTTCTCCATAATGAGGGAGGTAGCCATATTGGACAGCATGGCAACGCGGTGAGCGTGAGTTCTTGACAGATGATTTACTTTGCAACCGTGTCTCATAATATCTATATTCTTTCTTTATTCTTTATCTAATTTGTATTTAGCGGTATTCATACCAAACTCGAGACCCTTGGATTCGACCAGGTTTTCAAGCTCGGTAAGAGATTTTTTACCAAAGTTGCGGAACTTCAGCAGGTCGGCTTTGTTGAAAGCCACCAGTTCACCGAGGGTCTCTACTTCGGCTGCCTTCAAGCAGTTGAGGGCACGTACCGAGAGGTCCATATCGATGAGCTTGGTCTTCAGCAGCTGACGCTTGTGGAGCGTGTCTTCATCGAACTGCTCGACAACGGGAGCGGGCTCGAGTTCGAGCGAGATGCGCTCGTCGGAGAAGAGCATGAAATGCTGAATGAGAATGGTGGCTGCCTCCTTCAACGCCTCCTTGGGATGGATGGAACCATCGGTGGTGATATCGAACGTAAGCTTCTCGTAGTCGGTTTTCTGCTCGACACGATAGTCGGATACTTCGTACTGCACGTTCTTGATGGGGGTATGAATGGAGTCGATTGCGATGACACCAATAGGATCATTGAATTTCTTGTTCTCCTCGGAGGGGACGTAACCACGGCCCTTCTCGATATTGAGTTCGACACGAAGATTGGTAGAGGACTCCATGTGGCAGATTTCCACCTCGGGATTGAGGACCTGGAAGCTGTTCAGGTATTTGTTCAGCTCCTCGGCCTTGAAGACGTTGGTACCGGTTACGTTGAAGGTGATCTTCTCCGAATCGACGTCCTCAATCTGGCGACGGAAACGAATCTGCTTCAGGCTAAGGATAATGTCGGTCATATCCTCTACTACGCCAGGAAGACTAGCAAACTCGTGGTCGATACCATCAATCTTAACCGATGTGATGGCGAAACCCTCGAGCGAGGAGAGAAGGACACGACGAAGGGCATTGCCTATGGTGATACCATAGCCTGGTTCCAAAGGACGGAACTCAAAGGTGCCACGATAGTCATCAGCTTCCAGCATGACGACCTTGTCAGGTTTTTGAAGAGTCAATATTGCCATATAATTCCTTTCTCGTTGTATTGATTGGTTGAGTTGATTAATATTCGTCGATTTGTTGATTTACTGGTGTTGTATCTTGACTTAAGAATATCAACAAACCAACAAATCCAACTGGGCCACACCCTACTATTACTTGGAGTAGAGTTCAACGATAAGCTGCTCGTTGATGTTCTCGGGGATGTCGGCACGCTGGGGGTAGTTCACAAACTTACCACTCATATTGGCGCCGTCCCATTCGAGCCAAGGATAATTGTTGGCACGGGAAGCTAACGAATCGGTAATAATCTCTAAAGATTTGGAACGCTCGCGAACCGAAACGACGTCGCCCTCTTTCAAAGAATAGGAGGGAATATTTACTACGTCGCCGTTCACTACGATATGACGGTGCGACACAAGCTGACGAGCCTGAGCACGCGAACGGGCGATACCCAGACGGTAAACTACATTGTCGAGACGAGCTTCGATAAGCTGCAACAACACCTCACCGGTGATGCCACCGCGACGGGAAGCTTCGGCATACAATTTGCGGAATTGACGTTCGAGAATGCCATAGGTATATTTGGCTTTCTGCTTCTCCTGGAGCTGAGTACCATACTCAGAGGTTTTGCCGCGACGACGGCTCTGACCGTGCATACCAGGAGCATAAGGTTTACGCTCGTAGGTCTTATCGGGACCATAAATGGGTTCGTGGAACTTTCTTGCAATCTTGGTTTTAGGACCAGTATATCTTGCCATAATAAAAATTCTTTTCTGTGATTAATTTCTCTTGATTTTACGCAACTAAATTAAACGCGACGGCGTTTAGGAGGACGGCAACCATTGTGGGGAATCGGGGTGATGTCGACGATCTCGGTTACTTCGATGCCACAGGTGTTGATTGCGCGGATTGCAGATTCACGTCCCTGACCAGGTCCTTTTACGAAGACCTTTACTTTTCTTAGGCCCAAATCATAAGCAACTTTGCCGCAATCTTCCGCAGCCATCTGAGCGGCGTACGGAGTGTTTTTCTTCGATCCGCGGAAGCCCATTTTTCCAGCAGACGACCAAGAAATCACTTGTCCGGCATTATTTGTCAACGAAATAATAACGTTGTTGAAGGATGCAAAGATGCATGCTCTTCCCTGAGGTTCAACTTTTACGACTCTCTTTTTGGTCGGTTTTGAAGTTTTTGCCATACTTTTTTTAATCTTGCTTGATTTTACATTTGTTTCACCAGTTGCTCCGTTATTCTTTATTGAAGGGAGGTAGTCCGCAACTGGTCGCTACACTGTACTATTTAATTACTTGGTAGCTTTCTTCTTGTTAGCGATTGTTTTCTTCTTACCCTTACGCGTGCGAGCATTGTTCTTGGTGCTCTGGCCACGGAGAGGAAGACCCAAACGGTGACGGATACCACGGTAGCAACCGATGTCCATGAGTCGTTTGATGTTCATCTGAACCTCGCTACGGAGCTGACCCTCTACTTTGTACTCATCGTTGATGATGGTACGAAGAGCGTTCTGCTCGTCATCAGTCCAGTCCTGCACCTTCTTGTCATAGCTGATACCAGCTTTGTCGAGGATTTCTCTTGCGGTGCTTCTTCCAATGCCGTAGATATAGGTCAAACCTATCTCGCCATGCTTGTTTTTGGGTAAGTCAATACCTGCAATTCTTGCCATAAACTGATTTTATTCTTTTTAATTAGATAATTAACCCTGACGTTGTTTAAACTTAGGATTTTTCTTGTTGATTACATACACAACCCCTTTGCGGCGAACCACCTTGCATTCGGGGGATCTTTTCTTTACAGAAACTCTGACTTTCATTTCTTTTTTTATTTTATTGTTTTCGTTCTCTTATGAAGGACTTTTCCCGCAGAGCCTATCGGTATGAAAGTTAGTAGAGAGGATGCGGAGTGGTGCAGCGTATGTCTACTTGTGACGGTAGGTGATACGGCCTTTGGAAAGGTCGTAGGGTGACATCTCTATTTGAACTTTGTCGCCTGGGAGGATCTTGATATAGTGCATACGCATCTTGCCCGAGATGTGGGCAATGATTTGATGACCATTCTCAAGTTCTACACGGAACATTGCGTTGCCGAGCGATTCGATGACGGTACCGTCGAGTTGTATGGATACTTGCTTTGCCATTCTTAATTGGTTAACTGTTCTTCTTTTTTAATTACTGTTGCGATTTAGTGCAGCGATTCGGCTACCTTTTCGATAGCATCGAACGAGGTGAGGATGTCGGGACCGTTAGCCGTAATGGCTACCGTATGCTCGTAGTGGGCGGCAGGCTTGCCATCTTTGGTACGGACTGTCCATCCGTCGTCGCTCGAGAATTTTACATTCTTCGAACCCATACACACCATCGGTTCTACTGCAATCACCATACCCTCTTTGAGCAACGGGCCCGTGCCAGGCACTCCGAAGTTGGGGACATTGGGCGATTCGTGCATCTTCAACCCTACGCCGTGGCCGCAAAGCTCGCGTACCACATTGTAGCCGTTTTTCTCGCAATGGAGCTGCACTGCATGACCGATGTCGCCTACACGGTTGCCAGCTTTACACTTATCGAGGCCGATGTAGAGAGATTCCTTGGTCACACGACAAAGGCGCTGCATCTCGGACGAAACCTGACCCACCATGAAGGTGTAGCAGGAATCGCTCACATAGCCGTTGAGATCAACGACGATGTCAACCGACACGATGTCGCCTTCCTCTACGAAACGCTCGCTGGGAATACCGTGAACCACTTCGTCGTTGACCGATATGCAACAGGCCGCGGGGAAGGGTTTGATTTCGCCAGCTACTCCTTTACAAAGAGGAATACCACCATTGTCGCGGATATACTGCTCGCCTATCTGATCAAGGAAAGCAGTGGTAACACCCGGACGTATATGGCGACCCACCTCGGCAATGGTGTTGCCGAGGAGGGCTGCGCTCTTACGAATCAGTTCTATTTCTTCCTTTGTCTTAAGTAGAATCATTTTTTTCTTTTACAAACTTACGTGTTATGCTTGAATCGACATCGAGGAGCGTCCCTTGATACGACCGGTCTTAGTAAGACCATCGTAGTGACGCATCAACAGATGGCTTTCAATCTGCTGCAACGTGTCGAGGATAACACCTACCATAATCAACAGCGACGTGCCACCGAAGAACTGGGCAAACTGGGTGTTGACACCAAACAGACGGATAACAGCAGGAAGGATAGCCACGATACCCAGGAAGATCGATCCGGGAAGGGTGATCTTCGAGAGGATACCCTCGAGATACTCTTCAGTCTTCTTACCAGGTTTCACTCCAGGAACGAAGCCACCATTTTTCTTCAGATCGTCAGCCATCTGCTTAGGATTGATGGCGATGGCGGTGTAGAAGAAGGTGAACACTACAACGAGGATGAAGAATACCAAGTTGTACCAGAAGCTATTGAAATCGGAGAAGGCCATAGCGAACTTAGAGTCGGTATTGCCCGAGTAACTCATGATGGTAATGGGGAGGAACATAATGGCCTGTGCGAAGATAATAGGCATCACACCGGCAGCATTGACCTTGATGGGGATATACTGGCGTACTCCACCATACTGCTTGTTGCCCACAATGCGCTTAGCATATTGGACGGGGATACGACGAGTACCCTGAACAAGCAAGATGACCAACAGCACGACAGCAAGCCATACAACGAGTTCGAAGAGGAACATTACGAGACCACCACCTTCATTCAGACGAGATGCAAACTCGGCAGAGATTGCGAAGGGCAGACGGGCGATGATACCCACCATGATGAGCAGCGAGATACCGTTGCCGATACCATTGTCGGTGATACGCTCACCAAGCCACATCACGAATAGGGTGCCTGCTACAAGAATAACAATGCTGGAAATCCAGAAGAAGACACCAGGATTCGACCCATCGAAGGGGTAGAGGGCATACTGGTTGGCACCTAACTGAACCATCATATTCTTAATGTAGGCAGGAGCCTGGGCTGCCGTGATAATCACGGTAAGCCAACGGGTAATCTGATTCATCTTACGACGGCCGGATTCACCTTCACGCTGCATCTTCTGGAACCGCGGAATCACCATGGCGAACAACTGTATCACGATGGATGCAGTGATGTAGGGCATGATACCCAATGCAAAGACAGATGCATTCGAGAATGCACCGCCCGAGAACATATTCAGCAGTCCCATCAGACCTTCAGAACCTTGTTTCTGCAGAGCGCCCAACTGGGAAGGGTCAACACCTGGAAGTACTACGTAGGAACCGATGCGGTATACGAGAATCAAACCTAGAGTGTAAAGGATTCTCTTGCGCAGGTCTTCGATTGACCAGATGTTTTTGAGAGTCGTGATAAATCTCTTCATTCTTTTAATTGAGTTTTAAAGTGCTCTGCTCACCTTGTAGTAGGCAGAGCACTAAAGGATTTTATTCTTCAGTCTTTTTTGCTTCGATAATGTTAGCAGCACCTCCCTTGGCCTCGATGGCAGCCTTGGCTGTCTTCGAGAATGCATGAGCGGATACTGTAACTGCCTTGCTGATTTCGCCACGGCCCAGGATCTTGATGCGATCCTTGCCAGAAATCAGACCGTTCTGCTTGAAGACCTCAACATCGAAAGTGGTGATGTTTTTGTCCTCGGCCAGCTTGTTGAGCATATCAAGGTTGATACCTACGTACTCAATACGGTTGATATTCTTGAAACCGAACTTGGGCAAGCGACGATAGATGGGCATCTGACCACCCTCGAAGCCTATCTTCTGATGATAACCCGAACGTGCCTTTGCACCCTTGTGACCGCGTGTAGAAGTGCCGCCTTTACCGGAGCCCTGACCACGACCGATGCGTTTGGAATGCTTTATGGAACCTTCTGCGGGTTTAAGATTACTTAGATTCATTGTCTTAGTTCTTTTTATGTGAGAGAGATCATGGCGATCTCTTACACGGTTCGTCGATTAAATTTCTTCTACACTAATTAAGTGTTTCACCTTATTGATCATACCAAGCACCTGGGGCGTTGCCACCACTTCGCGGGTATGGTTTATTCTACGGAGACCGAGAGCCTCCATGGTGCGTTTCTGGTCAGCAGGACGGCCAATAATACTTCTCACCTGCTTGATACGTAATGTCTTTTCTGCCATATTTCTTAGCCTCCTATTGATTAACCATTAAACACTTTATCGAGCGAGATACCTCTCAACTGGGCAACCATATAAGGATCCTTCATCTGAAGAAGGGCATTGATGGTAGCCTTCACAACACTGTGAGGATTGGACGAACCTTTGCTCTTTGCCAGCACGTCCTTCACACCGACACTCTCCAATACGGCACGCATTGCACCACCGGCGATAACACCGGTACCAGGAGCTGCAGGTTTGAGGAATACTTTGGCACCGCTATATTTACCCGACTGCTCGTGGGGAATCGTACCCTTCAGCACGGGAACGCGGATAAGGTTCTTCTTGGCATCGTCGACACCTTTCTGAACAGCAGCCTGGACTTCCTTGGCTTTGCCGAGACCGTAACCAACTACACCATTCTCGTTTCCAATAACGACGATAGCAGCAAAACTAAAAGTTCTACCACCCTTGGTGACTTTAGTTACACGATTGACATGAACGAGACGCTCTTTGAACTCGATGTCGCTTGACTTAACTCTTTTTACGTTTACTTCTGCCATGACTTATTAGAATTTTAATCCACCTTCGCGAGCTGCATCAGCTAGCGATTTAACACGTCCGTGGTACAGGTAACCATTACGGTCGAATACAACGGTATTAATACCAGCAGCGAGGGCACGTTCTGCAACTACTTTGCCCACTTTTGCTGCCACTTCACTTTTCGTGCCACTCTTATCGAAACCCTTCTCTAATGAGGAAGCAGCCGTGAGTGTAACACCTTTTACATCGTCAATCACCTGAGCGTAAATCTCTTTGTTGCTTCTAAACACGGACAGGCGAGGCATCTCGGGGGTGCCACTGATCTTATGACGAATACGGAACTTAATTTTAGTTCTTCTGATATCTTTTTTTGTTGCCATTTTCTTTGGTCTTTTATACAAGCCTGGATTCCGGTAAGCGGACAACCCGTCGCGCCCATCTTCGTGCCAGGCAAATAACCATACTAATTTTATTTAGCAGCGGCCTTACCAGCTTTCTTACGGATTTCTTCGCCCTTGAAGCGGATACCTTTACCTTTGTAAGGCTCGGGTTTGCGGAGCGAACGTATCTTGGCAGCGGCCATACCCAGGGTCTCTTTGTCGCACGAGGTCATGGTAATGATGGGGTTCTTACCTTTCTCGGTAACGGTCTCGACCTTGATTTCGGGAGCAAGCTCGAAATAGATCTTGTGAGAGTAACCGAGGTCCATCTCCAGCACCTGACCATTGGCCTGCACTTTGTATCCAACGCCGATCACCTCTTGGACTGTAGTGAAGCCCTCGCTGACACCAACAACCATGTTGTGGGCCAGGGCGCGATACAGACCGTGGAGAGCTTTGTGCTCTTTGGTGTCATCGGGACGTTCGAAATGCAGCACACCGTCCTCAACCTTCATAGAGATGATGGGGTCGATTTGGCGAGTGAGTTCACCTTTGGGGCCTTTTACGGAGAGGACATTGTCGTCAGAGATTTTGACCTCTACGCCTTTAGGCAGATTGATGGGAAGTTTTCCTATTCTTGACATTGTATAAATCTCCTCTCTTTAATTAGCTGATGTAACACAAAACTTCGCCGCCGACGTTGAGGTTCTTAGCCTCTTTGTCGGTCATAAGGCCTTTGGAAGTAGAAATGATAGCGATACCGAGTCCGTTCATTACGCGGGGCATCTCGTCGACCGAGACGTAGCGGCGCAAACCGGGGCTGGAGACGCGCTTCAAATCAGAGATGGCCGAGATTTTGGTTACAGGATGGTACTTCAAAGCGATTTTGATAGACTGGTTAGTCTGTCCCTCGTTCTCAAACTTATAGTTGAGGATATAGCCTTTTTCAAACAGAATCTTCGTGATCTCTTTTTTCAAATTGGATGCAGGGATTTCGACAACGCGATGTTTAGCAGCAATAGCGTTTCTCATGCGAGTCAAATAATCTGCAATAGGATCTGTTACCATTTTCGTTAAGTTTAATTGATTTAACGTCGTTTATTTCTTTTCTTGTCTTACCAGCTCGATTTCTTAACGCCAGGGATGAGACCAGCCAAAGCCATTTCGCGGAAGTTGATACGCGAAATGCCGAACTGGCGCATATAACCTTTAGGACGGCCCGTAAGCTGGCAACGGTTGTGCAAACGAACGGGGGAAGCATTCTTGGGAAGCTTCTGGAGAGCGATAACTGCTTTCTCCACCTCTTCGGGTTCACCGGTACGAACGATTTCTTTCAGAGCGGCGCGCTTAGCAGCGTACTGAGCAACCATTTTTTGGCGCTTGCGCTCTCTAGCTTTCATTGATTCTTTAGCCATTTATCTTCTTATTTTTGTTGATTCTTAAATGGTAATCCGAACTGTTTCAGCAGCGACATAGCTTCCTTGTCGGTCTTGGCACTGGTAACGAAGGTGATATCCATACCCTGAAGACGGTCGATCTTGTCGATGTCGATTTCGGGGAAGATAATCTGCTCCGAGATACCGAAAGTATAGTTGCCCATACCGTCGAAACCTTTGTCGTTGATACCGCGGAAGTCGCGGATACGGGGGATAGAAGCGGTGATAAGACGCTCGAGGAACTCATACATGCGCTCGCCACGGAGGGTAACGCGAACACCGACGGGCATGCCGCGACGGAGTTTGAAGTTCGAGATGTCTTTCTTAGATATGGTCTGAACAGCCTTCTGGCCCGTGATCATAGACATTTCTTCGATTCCCTTGTCGATGACTTTCTTGTCAACTAAGGCAGCTTTGCCAAGACCCTGGTTGATGGAGATCTTCAGGAGTCGGGGGCACTGCATAGGAGTCTTATAGCCGAACTCTTTGATCAGAGCAGGAGCTATTTCATCATTATACTTGGTTTTTAAGCTAGGAATGTATGTCATTATTTAATTTCCTCCCCAGTTTTTTTAGAATACCGAACGATTTTACCTGTTTTTTCGTCAACGCGGCGGCCAATGCGAGTAGCTTGTTTGCCGTCCATGACCATCAGATTCGAAATGTGGATAGAAGCCTCTTGTTCTACGATACCGCCTTGGGTATTGCGAGCATTCGGTTTGGTATGTTTCTTTTTGATGTTCATACCTTCCACGATGGCGCGATTCTTTTCGGGATAAACCTTCAGCACCTTGCCGGTTCTGCCTTTATCTTCGCCAGCAATAACCTTAACGGTATCCCCTTTTTTTACGTGCAGTTTCATTGTTTTCTTTTCTTTTTTAATGTTTTCTTTTCAGCTTCTTGGGCTGATAAAATCACAGTACCTCGGGTGCCAGAGACACAATTTTCATGAATTGTTTGTCGCGAAGTTCACGTCCGACAGGTCCGAAGATACGGGTACCGCGGAGTTCGTCCTGTGCAGTGAGGAGAACGCAAGCGTTGTCGTCAAAGCGGATATAGGAACCATCGGGACGACGGATTTCCTTTTTGGTACGAACCACAACTGCCTTCGAAACAGTACCTTTCTTAACATTGCCAGCAGGAATGGCATCCTTAATAGCAACAACTATGGTATCGCCGATGGAGGCATAACGCTTTTTGGTGCCACCCAGTACGCGGATACACAGAGCGCTCTTTGCGCCGCTGTTGTCGGCAACGGTCATTCTAGTTTCTTGCTGTATCATAATTACTTAGCTCTTTCAATTATTTCAACTAATCTCCAACATTTGTTCTTGCTTAATGGACGAGTCTCCATAATGCGAACGGTGTCACCAATGTTGCATTCATTTTTCTCGTCGTGAGCCATGAATTTGGTGGACTTTTTCACGAACTTGCCGTATTTGGGGTGCTTAACTTTGCGCTCCACTTTCACGACAATGGATTTTTCCATCTTGTTGCTCACCACAACACCGATTCTTTCTTTTCTTAAATTTCTTTCCATCTTTTAGATTTGGATTTTAACTGATTGCTTTTACGTTGAACTATTTGTTTTGTTCAGCGATCTCGCGAGCACGAAGTTCGGTGAGACAACGAGCAATGGTTTTTCTACTTTCTTTAATTGTGTTAGGATTGTCGATGGGGGAGATGGCGTGATTCAGCAGCATCTTCTGATAACGATCTCTCTCGGCGTCGAGACGTTCCTTAACTTCAGCAGTCGAAAGCTCTTTTAAAACTAACTGGTTCTTCATCTTTCTTCTTATTAAGCTTCTTCAATATAGTCGCGTTTAACGACGAATTTGGTTGAAATGGGCAGTTTCTGAGCGGCCAGACGGAGAGCCTCCTTTGCGATGTCCATAGGCACACCTTCGCATTCGAAGAGGATAGTGCCGGGCATAACGCGAGCCACGAAGTACTCGGGAGCACCTTTACCTTTACCCATACGGACCTCATTAGGTTTCTTGGTGATGGGCTTGTCGGGGAAGATGCGGATCCAAATCTGACCTTCACGTTTCATATGACGTGTTACCGCTTGACGTGCAGCCTCTATTTGGCGACCAGTGATAAAACTGGTTTCGAGGGATTTGATACCAAAGGTACCGAAGGCCAACTCGTGACCACGGAAAGCATTACCTTTAATCTTGCCCTTTTGCTGCTTTCTATATTTAGTTCTTTTCGGTTGTAACATTGTTACTACTTCTTTTTAATGTTTTAAACTTGGCGTGCAGGCGTGGGGGTGTGAAGAACCTGCGTGCGCCTCAAAAATCTACTCGACCGGTTCTTATTCGTTATTACGAGGTTCGCGACGGCCTTCGTTGCGACGGCCACCGTTGCCACGGCGATTACCACCGTTGCCACGACGTTCACCATTACCACCCATACGACGGCCACCGTCGGCGCGGTTCTGGGCACCACCAACAGTGGAGGGAACCAGTTCGCGTTTGCCATAGATAACACCACGGCAGATCCACACCTTAACGCCCATACGACCGTAAGTGGTGTGAGCCTCAGCAAGAGCGTAATCAATGTCAGCACGAAGGGTGTGCAGAGGAGTACGACCCTCTTTGTAGTGCTCGGTACGGCTCATCTCAGCACCGCCAATACGGCCAGAGATGGAAACCTTGATACCTTCGGCACCCACGCGCATGGTGGAGGCGATGGCGGTTTTGATAGCGCGACGATATTGAACGCGGCCTTCAATTTGTTTAGCGATATTCTGAGCAACGAGGACTGCATCAAGTTCCGGACGTTTTACCTCAGAAATGTTGATCTGGACATCCTTGCCCGTGATCTTCTTGAGCTCTTCTTTCAGTTTGTCAACCTCAGAACCGTTCTTACCGATGATGAGACCCGAACGAGCGGTGTTGATGGTAACGGTTAACAGTTTGAGAGTTCTTTCGATGTAGATTTTCGAAATACCGGCTTTGGCGAGACGCACGTTGAGATATTTACGGATCTTGTCGTCCTCAACGAGCTTTTGTTCGAATTTTCTTCCGCCATACCAATTAGAGTCCCATCCGCGGATGATACCTAATCTGTTGCCAATTGGGTTAGTTTTTTGTCCCATTCTAAAATTCTTCTTATTGATTAACTATTTTTATTCTTCTTTCGTAGTGTCAGCACTCTGAACCTCTTCATTACGGCTTCCAAGAACCATGGTGATGTGGTTGGAGCGTTTGCGGACGCGATAACCTCTACCCTGAGGAGCGGTGCGCATACGGCGGATAGTACGACCTTCGTCAACCATGATGTTTTTCACATAGAGGTGGCTGTCTTCGAGGCGAACGCCTTCGTTCTTAGCCTGCCAGTTGGCAACAGCCGAGAGGAGGAGTTTACGCATTTTGGGGGCCGACTCACGAGGGCTGTATTGGAGGATACCGAGGGCTTTGTCGACATCGACACCACGGATCATATCGGCCACAAGGCGGGTTTTACGAGGCGAGGTTGGATTGTTGTTCAACTTGGCTACGTAATAAGTCTTGTTAGCTTCTTTGCGTGCATCTGCACTATTCTTTTTTCTACGTCCCATTTTCTTCTAATGTTCTAATTATTTTTTACCTTTGTCTTTTGATCCGGCATGGCCGCGGAAGATACGGGTGGGAGCGAACTCACCGAGCTTGTGTCCAACCATATTTTCGGTAACATAGACGGGGATGAACTTGTTGCCGTTGTGGACAGCGATGGTCTGACCGACGAAGTCGGGCGAGATCATAGAGGCTCTGGACCATGTTTTGATAGTAACCTTCTTATTCGACTGTTGTGCCTCGATTACTCGTTTTTCCAGTTTGTGGAAAATATACGGACCTTTCTTTAATGAACGACTCATCTTTTCTCTTTTACTTTAATCGTTATTATTTC
Source organism: Bacteroidales bacterium (assembly GCA_030523765.1). GTDB lineage: Bacteria > Bacteroidota > Bacteroidia > Bacteroidales > P3 > Colimorpha. Next base: position 67,776 of record JAUNHX010000009.1, read on the forward strand.
TTTCTTCTTTCTACAATGTACTTGCTCGACTGTTTCTTAGGAGCGCGAGTCTTGTAGCCCTTAGCGGGAATACCCTTGCGGCTGCGAGGATGACCACCAGTCTGACGGCCTTCACCACCACCCATGGGGTGATCGACAGGATTCATGACGACACCGCGGTTGCGAGGACGACGACCAAGCCAACGGTTGCGACCAGCTTTACCACCTACCTCGAGGTTGTGCTCGGGGTTGGAAACGATACCGATGGTAGCACGGCAGCTTTGAAGGATCATGCGCATCTCACCCGAAGGCATTTTGATGATGGCATACTTCTCGTCGCGCGACATTAGCTGAGCGTAGGCACCAGCCGAACGAACCATCTTGGCACCCTGGCCAGGACGGAGCTCGATGTTGTGGATAAGGGTACCGAAAGGAATTTCGGCGAGGGTGAGGGTGTTGCCCACTTCGGGAGCGACGCCTTTACCCGACATAATGGATTGACCGACTTTGAGGCCTTGAGGGCAGAGGATGTAACGTTTTTCACCGTCAGCATACTGTACCAAAGCGATACGGCTGGTGCGGTTAGGATCGTACTCGATAGTCTTCACGACAGCGGGGATACCGTCCTTTTCGCGTTTGAAATCGATGAAACGATAGAGTTTCTTGTGGCCACCGCCAATATAGCGCATGGTCATCTTACCCTGATTGTTACGGCCGCCCGATTTGCGATAACCGTATACAAGACTCTTTTCAGGCTTGTTGGTCGTGATATCGTCATTGCTTACAAGCACTTTGTGACGCTGACCTGGGGTAGTCGGTTTAATTTTCTTTAAAGCCATTTCTTTGTTTACTTCTTTTTATCAGTTTATCAGTTTATCTGACTACTATTGTGATTAACTATTTATGATCTTAATCTATTAGATGTTGCTGTAGAAATCGATGGTATCGCCAGCAGCAAGAGTCACGATAGCTTTCTTGAAGGCGTTGGTACGGCCCTGGAGGAAGCCCGATTTGGTGTAGCGGCTCTTGTTCTTGCCTGCGTAGTTCATCGTGTTGACATCGACCACTTTTACGTTGTAGAATTTCTCTACAGCGTTTTTGATTTCGATTTTGTTAGCGCGTTTGTCAACCACGAAACCATAGCGATTATGGGCCTCCTGTTCGGATTTGCCCTTCTTACGCTGGATGCGGGTGAGCTTGGGAGCTGCAGCAGCCTCGGTAAGTCTCGTCATCTTTTCGCTGATCAGCGGTTTTACTATAATGTTCATCGTGTTAAAAATTCTTAATCTAAGTTACACTAACGTTTATTTTGTTGCCAATACGCGGCTAATTTCAGCAATTGAACCCTCAGAAACGACGATATTGGTTGCGTTCATTATATCGTAAGTATTTAACTGCGATACATTTACAACCTTTACGTTCTTCAGATTACGAGCAGACAAAGATACGAATTTATTTTGATTCTCCAGCACAAAAAGTGATTTTTTATCATTCACCTTAAGATTGTTGAGGATCTTAATCATCTCTTTGGTCTTGGGTTCTTGCATGGTGAAGTTCTCAACCACGGTCATGTTGTTCTCAGCAACTTTGGTGCTGAGGGCACTGCGGCGAGCAAGGCGTTTCACTTTGATATTGAGTTTGAAACGATAGTCGCGGGGTTTAGGACCGAACACGCGAGCACCACCAACGAATACGGGGCTGTTGATATCGCCCGAGCGAGCGCCGCCGGTGCCTTTCTGGCGTTTAAGTTTGCGGGTCGAGCCCGAGATTTCAGAGCGTTCTTTGCTCTTATGGGTACCCTGACGCTGGTCAGCGAGGTACTGTTTGACATCGAGGTACAACGCATGCTGGTTGGGCTCGATGGCGAAGATAGAATCGTCGAGAGTGATGGTTCTACCGGTTTCGCTTCCGTTGATGTTATAGATTTTTAACTCCATCTTTCAAGTTTTAAGATTGAACCTTTGGGTCCCGGTACAGAACCTTTAACAATAATCAAATTTTTCTCAGGGATAATCTTAACCACCTGCAGGTTCTGCACCTTGCAACGATGGTTACCCTTTTGGCCGGCCATACGCATGCCCTTGAACACGCGCGAAGGATAGGACGAAGCACCTACCGAACCAGGAGCGCGGAGACGGTCGTGCTGGCCGTGAGTCACATCACCAACACCGCCGAAGCCGTGGCGGGTAACAACACCCTGGAAGCCTTTACCCTTAGAGGTACCGACAACGTCGACATACTCACCCTCGGTGAAAACATCAACTGTCAAAACTTCACCAAATTTCTTTTTGTGACCATCCTCGAAGCGAGTAAACTCAGCGAGATAACGCTTGGGGGTGGTGTTTGCTTTTGCAAAGTGGCCACGCATAGGCTTACTGGTGCGCGATTCTTTCTGCTCGCCAAAGCCCAACTGGATGGCACTATAACCGTCTTTTTCAACGGTCTTAACTTGTGTTACAACACAAGGACCAGCTTCAACAACAGTGCACGGAATCTGTTTTCCGTCGGCATCAAAAAGACTGGTCATTCCGATTTTTTTACCTAATAATCCTGACATTTCTTTTTTTTGGATTGATTTGAGTTAATTCAGCTTATACTAACATACATTGGCTGAAGAGTTTCACACTTTGATTTCCACTTCCACACCGCTGGGAAGTTCCAGTTTCATCAGCGCATCGATGGTCTTAGCACGATCATTGAGTTCAATGTCGAGCAGACGTTTGTACGAGCTGAGTTCGAACTGTTCGCGGCTCTTCTTGTTGACGAAAGTCGAGCGGTTCACAGTGAAAATCTTTTTGTTCGTCGGCAGTGGGATAGGCCCATTGACAACTGCGCCCGTCATTTTGACGGTCTTTACGATCTTCTCGGCCGATTTGTCGACCAAGTTGTGATCATAAGATTTCAGTTTGATTCTAATTCTTTGACTCACGGTTAATTGAATTGATATTAATAATTATATTTGTTCTTCAATATAGATTCTTGCATATCGTGTGACACTTCGGCATAGTGACTAAACTCCATAGTGGAGTTGGCACGACCCGAGGTAATGGTACGTAAGGCAGTAACATAACCGAACATACGTTCCAAGGGCACCTTAGCATGAACTGCCTGCACTCCTACTTTGGCGGTAATGTTCTCAAGCACTCCACGACGACGGTTCAAATCGCCCGTCACATCGCCTACATAGGCATCTGGGGTAAGCACCTCCAACTTCATAATGGGTTCGAGTAAAACAGGATTGGCCTTACGGCAAGCCGTCTTGAAACCAATCTTGGCACAAACCTCAAACGAAAGTTGGTCGCTATCCACTGGGTGGAACGATCCATCGATAACGCGAACCTTCATACTATCGAGAGGATAGCCTGCCAATACACCATTGACCATTGCCTCTTTGAAACCTTTCTCAATAGCAGGCATATACTCCTTAGGAATATTACCACCGCGCACTTCGTTGATGAACTGTAAACCCGAAACGCCTTCATCGGCAGGACCGATCTCGAAGAGGATATCGGCAAACTTGCCTTTACCACCCGTCTGTTTCTTGTAAATCTCGTGATGCTGTACCGTCGTTTTGATAGCCTCTTTGTAAGCCACCTCAGGACGACCTTGGTTGACAGCCACACCAAACTCACGACGCAGACGATCGAGGATGATATCAAGATGCAACTCGCCCATACCACTGATGAGGGTCTGACCTGAAACCTCATCGGTCTTCACCTGGAAGGTAGGATCCTCCTCGGCCAACTTAGCCAATGCATTGTCCAATTTATCGATATCGGCAGTGCTCTGAGGTTCAACAGCGATACTGATCACAGGATCGGGAAATTTCATCGATTCAAGTACGATGGGATGACGCTCATCGCAGAGCGTTTGACCCGTCTTGATATCTTTGAATCCTACAGCAGCTCCAATATCGCCCGCCTCGATAAAATCGAGGGGGTTCTGCTTGTTGGAATGCATCTGCATGATACGGCTGATACGTTCCTTCTTGCCAGTGTTTGCATTATAAACGTAACTGCCGCTCTCCAATCGACCACTATATACGCGGAAGAAGCAGAGACGTCCCACATAAGGATCGGTAGCAATCTTGAATGCCAATGCCGAGAAGGGGGCCTTAGCATCGATAGGACGGCTTTCAGGCTTTTCGGTCTTGGGATTGATGCCATCAACCTCGTTGACATCAAGCGGACTGGGAAGGAAGGCAGCCACTGCATCGAGCAGCGACTGTACACCTTTGTTCTTGAATGCCGAACCACACATTACAGGGACAATCTTCATAGCTAGGGTAGCCTTACGGATTTCAGCCACAATCTCCTCTTCAGTGATGGAGTCGGGATTATCGAAGAACTTCATCATCAGTTCCTCGTTTTCCTCGGCCACACCCTCGATAAGACGCTGACGATATTCAGCCACCGTCTCCTTTAGATCTTCAGGCATAGGAACCTCGTAGAAATCCATTCCGTTCGAGGCTTCGTCCCAAATAAGTGCCTTATTGCTAATCAGATTCACCACACCCTTGTAAAGATCTTCTTGCCCAATGGGGATTTCGATAGGGATGGGGTTAGCACCCAAACGATCCTTGATTTGGCCTACCACGTTGAAGAAATCGGCACCCGCACGATCCATCTTGTTGACGAAAGCAATACGAGGCACACGATATTTATCAGCCTGACGCCATACCGTTTCACTCTGAGGTTCGACACCACCTACAGCGCAGAAGATAGCAATAGCGCCATCCAGTACGCGCAACGAACGTTCCACTTCGACAGTAAAATCGACGTGACCCGGAGTATCGATGATATTGAGTTTATAACGGTTGTCTTTCCAATCCCAGAACACAGTGGTAGCAGCCGAGGTAATGGTGATACCTCGTTCCTGTTCCTGCACCATCCAGTCCATAGTAGCCGACCCTTCGTGAGTTTCACCGAGCTTGTAGTTCTTGCCGGTATAGAAGAGTATGCGTTCCGTCGTCGTAGTTTTGCCTGCGTCGATGTGGGCCATGATGCCGATGTTACGCGTGTAGTGGAGATCAGACATTGAGCGTTGAAGTGTTGTGTAGTTTAATGATATGCTTTAATTAAATGTATTCTATATATAATACGTTACGAACGGAAGTGAGCAAATGCCTTGTTAGCATCAGCCATACGGTGGATATCCTCTTTACGTTTGAATGCAGCACCTTCTTCCTTGTAGGCAGCCTGGATCTCAGCTGCGAGCTTGAGAGCCATGGTTTTCTCGCTACGTTTGCGGCTGAAGCCGATGAGGTTCTTCATACCGATGCTCTGCTTACGTGCAGGAGGAATATCGGTAGGAATCTGGAAGGTAGCACCACCAATACGGCGGCTGCGAACCTCTACAGAAGGAGTAACGTTGGCCAGAGCCTTTTTCCAAACTTCAAGACCGTCTTCCTTGGTACGGTCGGCCACTACGTCGATAGCCTCGTAGAAAATCTTATAAGCGATGGTTTTCTTGCCACCCATCATAAGATTGTTGACGAACTTGGTAACGAGTACGTCATTGTATTTAGGATCGGGAAGGATGATTCTCTTCTTAGGTTTTGCTTTTCTCATTTCTAACTAATCAAGCTAATGTTCTACAAATAATTTATTATTTAGCAGCGGCTTTGGGGCGTTTAGCACCATATTTGGAACGACGCTGGCGACGACCGTCAACACCCGAAGTATCGAGAGCACCACGGATGATATGATAACGAACACCAGGAAGGTCCTTTACACGGCCTCCACGGATCATCACGATGGAGTGCTCCTGCAAGTTGTGGCCCTCACCGGGGATGTAAGCATTGACCTCTTTTTGGTTGGTCAGGCGAACACGTGCCACCTTACGCATAGCCGAGTTAGGCTTTTTAGGGGTGGTAGTATACACACGGGTGCAAACGCCGCGGCGCTGCGGGCAGGAGTCTAATGCGGGAGACTTGCTCTTGTACTCCATCTTCTGACGTCCTTTGCGAACTAATTGTTGAATTGTTGGCATCTTTTAAATAGCTTATATATTCTTTATTATTAATAACTTCCGTCTATTATTATGGGCATATTTCACCCACAAATCGGAATGCAAAAGTACACACATTTTCCATACTGACAAAACGTTCCACAAAAAACTGTTCTTAAAATTTCTTAAAATCTTTTGGACAATATGATTTAGTGCATTTTACATCTATGTTAAAATCTAAAATCAGGACCCTAAAACAAAAGGAAATTTGCCCTGTTTTTTGCCTTCTCGAGAGGAGTTTTCAACAATTTGAACCTTAGTTGTTGATAACATTTCTTAAAATATCTGTATCGTACTAATTATATGTATTTTACACCATATGCTAGTACCTCAAACAGCAAATTTGGAATCAACCTCTCCCCCACCCTATCGCTAGTGACACCACACATCATTTCTTATGATGTCAATTAAAAAAAATAATAGTGAGTAGGACAAGAACAATTAATATCACCATCCCATTATAATAGAAAGGAGGGTTGTTCCACTTCAACACAACCCTCCTCCCGTTTAAGAATAATAACAGAGGATGCCCTTACTGAGCAACAGCCACATTATTAACAGTGCCCTTCATATGGACAGTCACATTGAGATCGGTAACTGTTGTCTCATAATCGATTGCGCCATTCCAGCTCATCTTACCATTATCCAGTTGGGTAGTGCAAGTAGGAATCTTCACAGGGACATTCAGTTCTGTAAGGCCAGTCATCTGAGTAACAATCTCTGGCAATCCATCAACAGCAACCGTAACGGTGCAATCGTTGATTACCAATTCGCCATCGTCGTTCACATAGCCCGTCGTATTGTACAAGCCACTAATCAGCACTTCGCCCTCTTCACCTACAGTGGTGATAACGAGTGTTCCTTCCTCCACTTTCTGCTTGTTGAACGACATGCCCAAGGCTGTAGCCGTAACATCGAACGAAGCCGTGAGGTTATATGTTCCCACATAATCCTCGGCAGGATTTTTTTTGCAGCCTGTAAGGGTTAGCAGGCAGCAAGCAACTAAAGTTATAAGAATCTTTTTCATATGATAATGTTTTAAAACAATAAAAACTAGTCGTCAAACATAGGTCAAAGCCTTCAGAACCGCACTGCCGTATGAGTTTGTGTGCCCGTATAATTCAGCACCAGCCCCATATTAAAGGTCAGTTCGAAGGAGACAGGAGTGGTCCACGTATAGTCTACACCTTGAATATCAACATCAGCCCCCTCATATGCGGTCTCGATAACCGCATCGGTCTGTTCTGTATGGACATTGTAAGGATAGAAATGAAGTCCTTCACTATCAGCCCATCCAGTCAGCTTAAAAGCAGAGCACTCGGCTATCAACTCACCCTCTTTACCCTGTGCCGTTACGGTAAGGGTATCATCGGAAGTATAAACCACAGCGCCCAGCTCCTCAACAGCTATCTCGTAATGTAGTCGATAGTTACCCTCATAGTCCTCAGCATAATTTCTATGACATGAGGAGATAAGCAGGGCAGCAACCATAAGGAGTATCAAACAAGGTGCTTTCATCGGATTGGTGTATTAATAACAGAAACTAATCGGTATAATAATCATCGTAATAATAGTCGTCATCGTCACTACTTACGTAGGTAGCCCTAAAGGATACTGTAGCTGAGACGATATCATAATTACGAAGTGATGATTCCACCGAGGCGGTCCAATCGATCCTACTGAAACTCCCCTGATGTCTAGCAACGCTATGTATCAGCACCAAATTAGCCTCCATATCGGGGAGCGTAGCCGATTCCAATTCAACATAGCAAGAAGAGGGATCAAGGTGTAGATAGCCCTCCTTATCTACATAGCCCGTAGTATTGATCAAGCCTTCCGTATATACCTCACCTTCATCGCCTTCCTGGCACAGATACATCCCGCCACTTTGTGAGGCCCAAACAGCATGATCTACACCATTAGCATCGCGAAGCACCGCATTCAGATCGGCCGTCACATTGTAATAACCCACATACGATTCAGCCAATGTATCGTCAGTACAACCCGACATTAGAAATAGCATTGGCAGCAAGAACCACAGGAGTGGTCGACGAGTAAAAAACAGTTGTTTCATCATTATTTCCTTTTGTTGTTCTATTGTATTGTTTATCTTCTTATTTGGTTATCACCTTTAGATGATTTCCGAATGCAAAGATAGTAAAAAAGATGAAAGGAAAAACCGAAAAGGGGAAATATTTTTCACCCCTTTTCGGGAAAAACCACCAATATCAGCAATAAAATACTGACTGATAATACAATATATATTTGCCAAAACACAATAGGTTTGGCACAAATAAAGGCTCAACTCAAAGCCTTAGCATAAAAACAATGTATTGTTTATTCTGCTAGCAAAGCTTCGCCTTTGAACGAAATCTTCGTATCCGAGAAGGTAAAATCGTCAGTATAAGATTCGCCAGCCGTTGCTGTCCACTGCAGATTGCCAGCATTCAAGGTAGCGTCACCATGTTGGAGCGTCAGATGTGCATCTACACCAAAACCAAAGGGCAAATCGTACGTAACATCAAAGGAACTAGGATCAAGATGCATCACATCCTCCTTGTCAACGCTTCCTGTAGCATTGATGATACCACTTAATTTCACATTGCCCTCATCACCATCAAGGGCAATTGTCAGATTACCCGAAATGGTATCAGTCATAGGGAATTGTTGACCTGTAGGCATTTCAACAGTCGACGTAGCAATCACCGTCATATTATAAGTACCTTGAAATTGTTCGGCATGATTTTTGGCACAGCCCACCATCATCATAGCAGCTGCAAGCAGCAGTACGAAGTAACTTTTCTTCATGTTTTATTCTTTTGTTAAACTGATACAATAATAAATAGATAACGTAGTTTCGAAAATCCTATTATGTAGCCACACAAAAATATTATTCCACCACCCAAGTCTCTTCGAAGTCCCAGTTAGCTCTTACCTCGATGCTCTTTTCATAATAAAGCACCCGTTCCGACTGGCGTCTTTGTAGGTAATCGCCTCTATCCCAACGATGATTGTCATTCTCATCGACAATAATGCGTAACCTATAGGTGGCAGGCTTCAGATGGGGAAACAGTAACAGTTTGTCACCCACAGCCTCTCTTTTCAAAGTAACCATACCTTTGTCATCCAACAATTCGCAGATGAGTGACGAAGGCATATTCGACCGTAGCTGCAGCCGAATATTGCCATAATCTTTCTCCTCACTAAGGGTAGTCTGGAATAATAAGCTGTCGTTGCCCCTATCCCAAATATCTTTCACCTTGTTGGGCAACAGTTTCAACTCGTAGCTTTGGCCTTGTGCCAAAGCAAACAAACTATCGCCCATCAGTATCGCCTTCAATCCCGCACTATCTATCAGCAAATCCATCGGATGGAACACCGAATCGACATCCCTGCAAATCACTGCCCCCATCACTCGCTCTCCCGCCTCTTGCAAGGGGGCCGAGAAGAGGAATGCAGCAGTATCGAAATAATGCAACTTGGAACTAAAAAGAGGCTTGGCCTTCAGCGTAACGGAGGCATTGCCCACACGCATCTTGGTCATCTTAGAGGAGCGCTTCATTTTCAGCGTATCGTTCAAACCCGAAGCATCAGAAAGTACCAACCGCATACTGTCGGCTGGATGCAGCATCCATATCAGTAGCGTATCGCGTGTGGTATTCAAACGAAATTCAATTGGCTGTCCCATCGCATCAAGTTTAGGCTGTTGCATCGGCATTGTTGTAGCAATTGTTGCCTGCCCCTTTTCAGTCATCATATAGTTCAATACCCTTTGCTGCTCCGCCTCGGTGGCAAACATCAGCATCTTATGAATTGGCGTCTCCACTTGCTTCACCCTTGCTTTGGTTGAATCAACACTAGCCGTATCTATGGGCTGAGGACGAAGAGTAGGGGTAACCGCACGCTCCAGGAAAGCCACAGCCTCACCCGCATCAAGGCGCATATTCTTGTTCTCATCCTCGACGGCCACAAGCCAATAGTTGTGAGGTTTCATATAGTCGAGATGGAATTGCCCACGTTTGTTGCAGCGCGTAATATAGGCAGGTTTTTCTTTGAACGCCATACTATCGGGCATTGCCTCATCATCGCGTACCTCATAGGCTGCCACCGTCACAGTAGCCTCTCTTGGGTTCAGCGTCAACGCATCCACCACCTCGCCTCGCAGTTCCATACTATCAAGACTCGATCCTGTAGAGAAAACATATGAAAAATCTGATAGAAGATTACCCTCATTGAAATCGGCCACAGCTTCCCTAAACTGGAAAAGATAGGTAGTATTGGGCTGCAACGAATCGCCTAACTTTACTACCACACTCTTGCCTTTCGTAGTCACTGTTGGTTTTGGAGAAATAGGGGGCGATACTAGCATATTGTTGTCAGCATCCTTCAGTACCACATATTCATCAAAAGCAATAGCAAACTGGCGATCAGAAAAAAAGGTCGACTGGTTGTTGGGGAGAGTGTTCACCACCACTGGGGGAGCCACATCCTTGGGGCCACCTGAAGGATAGCCTTGTTTAGCACAGCCATAAAGAGTCGCTATTAGCAGAAATATCAACACAACTGAGTATCTAGAAAACCAATGAGAGCCTTTTCGTTGCATCGGAAGATGGATTTGTTTTTTTCAATTACTTACAACCCGCTATGCTTACATCGAAGTAAAATCATAGCAATTCAGTTCGCGAGCCGTATCGGCAAGTATTATTTTCTCTACCTTGTCGGCATGAAGTCCCAACCAAGAGGCCAGTGCCGATGCAGTAGCCATATCATTCTGCTCGCGGCTCATAGCATCCTTGCTGCGCATCGGAGGAACCACGATGATGCGAGCCCCCTTCTCAACCAAATCATCAAGGAGTGGATGGATGATACTCTCAAACTCGACCATTGGTGGCAGCGGGTTTACACCATCGTAGTATTCATAGGTACTACAAGGAAACTGATGGTGGCTTCGAAGGAAGAGATCATAGGAAGGAGATATTACATTAAAACCACGACACACCAGAGCCAACAGTCCATCAGCCCCGAACTCTTCAGGCTTGAAAGCATTGCCTCGAGCAATGTATAGTTGCGGATGGAGTATAGAATTGCGTATAGCTACTTTATTCATAATGAGTTACATCTTGTTGGTTAAACAATTCAGATGTTGCAAAGATACACCTTTTATTCCAAAGGGAAGAAAAAAAGGTGCCTCCCATGTGAGAGGCGCCTCAAATACATCATGTGAAATAGTAAGCACGCAAGGATAACGCAACATTATCATTTTTGTTGGATTGCAGTATGCAAAAAATTCTTAAAAAACGAAACTCATACCTGTTTTTCTCAGCAACCCAACAATGAATCATCCAAAGTGGAACCAGATATGGTGCTGATATTCCACACAATAGCATTGATATCAGATAACTTTGTCTGTAGAAATGTTAAAGAAGAGCTCCAAGAAAACAAAGCATTACAATAGTCTCCCCATTTGTAACACCTATTAAAATCTAGCACCACCCTATTTCAATACAATGATATCCTTCCATCGTGTAGTAGGATTCTTACTCTTATAGTCGCGCCTTATAGCACTCGCAAAGCCTACTGTTTTCCCCTCACCGTTTCGCATCGCATATTGCTGCGCACCTAGAATCACCGTCTCCTCCCCATTGGTCTTATTGATGCGATCCATCACCTTATCGAGCGATTTGAGTTTCTCGAACCGTTCCGCATCAATATCAAAAAGATTCAGTTGGATTGGCGACGTAGGGCCAATACCCATCACCACTACCCCAGCCTTTTTGTACTGATAGCCCTGCTTGTACATCTGTGCTAGCAACTCTGTAGCAGCCTTCACAATCGTCATCGTAGCGTTCGTAGCCGTAGGCAGTCTCAATTCCCTAAACTGCCAGTCTTGTGGCAAATCCTCGCGGAAAAAGTTTGTGTTAAGGAACACACCTATAATCGAGGCCACCGTCTCCTGCTTCCTCAGTTTCTCAGCACAGCGTGCCGCATAGTTGCTCACATGCACCTTCAGCCTCTCCAAATCCGATATCATTCCATCGAAGCTACGACTCGTACAAATGCTCTTTTTCTTTGCCAACACCTCGTTGGGCACCATATCCATCCCATTCAATTCGGCCCAAGTACGATAAACCACAACATTCTTAAATGTAGCATTCACCCACTCCTTCGATCGCGAAGCAAAATCGTAGGCTGTCATCACTCCCAATCCTTGCAGTCGCTTACTATATCTGTGACCAATACCCCATACTTTTTCAATCGGATAAAGTTTCAATGCTTTGTTCCGCTTTTCCTCATCATCAATCAAGCAGCAATGCTTATAGCCCGAATAGCGTTTCGCAAAATGGCTAGCCATCTTCGCTAGCGTCTTGTTTGGCGCTACCCCGATGCTTACGGGCAATCCCACCGATTTCTTGATTCTTTGATGCAACCGTTCGCCCCAGTCCTTATAGTCCATTCCCTCCATACCATCTAGGTATACAAAACATTCATCGATCGAGTAGCGAAAATACTTTGGAGCCTCTTGGCGGATAATCTCCACCACACGTCCCGTCAACTCATCGTACAACTCATAATTGGATGAAAACACTGCTATCTTTTGGTTAGGGAACTCCTGCTCTAGTTTAAAGAAAGGTAAACCCTCCTTGATCCCCATTTTCTTTGCCTCGTTCGAGCGTGCCACAATGCAGCCATCGTTGTTCGATAGCACCACAACAGGCTTTCCGTTCAAATCGGGACGGAACACCCGCTCGCAGGAAACATAGCAGTTATCACAGTCAACGATAGCATACATATTGGGTACTCCTCCTTTTCACTACTCATCTCTTCCAGCACCGAATGGTCCATACTACCACACCCCACACCTCGAAACTGTCCGCATCATCAATCTTTATAGGGTGATACTTCTTGTTTGCGGGCCGCAGTTCAATATAACCCTCCGCCTTATGCGTCAAATCCAGATATTTGATTGTAAACTCATTGTTTACAAACGCCACAATAACATCGCCATCACTTGGTTCAACACTACGGTCAATAATAGCTATATCCCCATCGTTGATTCCTGCATCAACCATGCTATCGCCATCCACACGACCATAAAACGTAGCCTCTGGATGCTTTATCAGATCACGGTTAAAATCAATACTATCATGCCGATAATCCTCCGCAGGCGAAGGAAAACCAGCCTTGATGGCATAAGCCAAAGGCAGCTTCAGTCGCTTATCAAACTCTCCTGACAGTATATGTATTTTGGACATAAAACAGTTCGTTCTCGTTTATTCGTTGATATGAAATAGGTGAATTTATAGAAAACCACCTATAGTTTCGGGTCCTTAGTGCTTTTCAGCCAACAAACAGCCAAACACCCTACAATAACGAAAATCCCCCTGTTTTTGTATGCAGTAATAAAAAATAACCTCAAAGAAACTGACGATTTATTCTAGGGAAAAAGAAAACCTACGTAAGCTCTAGGTAAGCCCTAGGCAAGTACTAAGCAAGCTTAAGCAAACTATTTGAGCCTGCTTAGAACTTGCCTAACGTATGACAATAGGGGGAAAAGGGTATGGGTAGGTCATCATAACTATGCCAACCTTTTTCTAGTTTTGCCAAAAATGTATATAGCAGCTACATCCCTTCTGTTTATCTTTAACGCAATATTATTGAAAAGAATACGTTAAAAAGAGAAATACTCACCTTGCTGCTGCCCCATGAAGAACAACCCAGACAATCCTACTAGCAGGAAAGCCAAGCATCTCCCACTATGGCTCATTGGTATTGCTGCCATTGCCACCCTTATTGTCTTTGGACTATCACGCACAGCAGTAGGCGAAAGCGTCAAACGGGAAAGCGCACGTCTCTTCGAATATGAATATATCCCCAACCAACATATAAACATCGATAGCTGTGAGGCAACCGCAGCGTGCGACTCAATCTATAAAGACTATCGTTCCAAATATCGCTTCCATTATCAAACCATCGGAATGGCTTCGTTCGCTGACAGTAGTCGTATGCTCCTCCTCAGCGAACTCCCGCCCCATTTCGAAACCGACTCTATTGCCTCTATCTTCGCCCAGTTCACCCATCGCACCGATCAGCGACACCATCGCATAGGCTATGATGGCTATGTCACCGATATGATTATCCTTTTAGGCAATGCCACTCAAGAAAACTGCGACAATCTCATCCAAAAACTTAACCAAGAGCTCTTCTTCAGCCAATACAAACCCACCGTTACTCAACTTCCTGTAAATCATAAACGTCAGTATTTCGCCAACGAGAATATCGACTACCAGATTACTCTCGATGAATTCAACACTTGGTTTATGGAAAACAACGAGGGATTTATCCGTCTCAACGATACCAACAAGATCATGACCATCCGCGATCTCTTCGCCTCCCAATCGCTAGGCATCTATTTCAGTCAAGCTCCTGGATTTGTGGCTTGGGCTATCGCCAAAAACGAGGATATCGCCCCGCAGATAGGCAACATACGCCAATTCACACTCGATGCCGACCTCATTCTAGGTGCTTTGGCCGATAGCAGTACGCTAGTGGTTATTGGTCGCGAACGTCAATCGCCTCTCTACGAGCTTCCCCCATTGCAGATAGAGAGCATCTTGCTACTAGCAGCCACCACAGAGAAAGAGCTATCACAGAGTCTCGATGTCAACGATCTTATGGCAGGCAAAATGAATAATGGCAAAGACTGGTGCCCTACCTATCTAAGCCGCGAATTGGAGAACACCGAATTTGGCGATCTGATGACCATCACCGATGTACTACTCAAAGACTGGTCAGAACATGGCACCATCCAAGAGGGCTATTATCGTTATCCCAAACCTAGCTACTATCCCTTCGATAAACCCCTTTTCCGTAAGCTAGGACTGAACGAACTCGTCTACAACTGGAACACCGCTGGTGCCATGTACGCCATCGATTGCGAAGGATACACCATCTATACCCTCGGACGCACAGGATCGCTGCCCGTAAGCTACTTCAATTCACCCGAGCGCAGCCAGTCGATAGGCTATCGCTACGAGAATCAAGCATACCATTATTTCAGCACTCTTGGCAACACCGATCTGGCCCGTGTGGTACAATACGCCGCTCTTTACCAACTATTTATTGACAACAACATCAGCTATTCAGGCAACACCTACCCCTCTTTCCCAAAAAACAAACCCTTCTTGCTCTACAAACCCACCATCGAACTGCTCAACACCCTCCGCCAACTGAGTAGCAACGAAATTGCCCATCTCTCCGATAGCCTCTCCAAACGCAGTTTCCAAAGTTATCAGAAAGGGGATATCGACAAGCAGCTGCGACAAAACGAGGAATCCCACCATATGACCTATACCGAAGAGCATATCGACCAAATTTATCACAACGTACACCTCAACACCCAAGCCAGCATCAGCAACCATATCTACGAAGTACAGCAAATGCTCAACAGCCTCACCAACGAGCAGTTCAACCAACTAGCCCGCCACCTCTCCTATCCTCGTGGCGTCCGCATCCACGATCAAGCAACCTACAACACCATGCTACAAGCTAGGAAAGTCAACCAACTGATGCGTACCCTAGGCAAAAACAACCTCGACTTGCTAGGAATGGATCTGAACGATACTAAGAACTTCTTTACCAGCCATCTTGCTAGCAATGCAGGCCGCTATACCAAGACCTCCTCCCTTATCATCACCTTCAACGATCTGCTTACCACAGGCGGACATAATCTCTCATCACGTATCAGCCGCGTCAATTCCATGACCCACTACAAACAGCAACGTAGCAGCTACACCCCAAAAGATTACGAAAAGCCCTCCTCTCCTCACCCCACTACCAAACCTGCATCTACAAGCCAACCCAAGAGCGCCACTACCCCTTCCAATCCTTCCAAAAGCAATACTATTCCCTCCAAAAGCAGCACTCCCTCCCAAAAACATCCCACCAACAAGAACAATAAAACCACCACTTCCAAAACCTCACAGGTCTCAACCACCAAGAGCAACAGCACCAACGCCCGTCCGCGCAGTGCCGTCATTCCCTCCACACCCCGCACTACACGAGGTCTATAGATAGACTAATTATTATTATTGCTTTATCAATTTCAGATACTCATAGTCGTTGCTTGTTGTCACCACCTTGACGATGTAGGTCCCGTTTGAAAGACGCGATACATCGAACTGGCTTGAAGTCTCTTGTGTCAATACTTTCTGTCCATTCATAGAGAAGACCTCTATCAACAGGATTTCATCGTTTATCAGCTTATGCTTCTTACTCTCAACTCTAACCATGTTGGTTGCTGGGTTGGGGTACAACGAGATGGCGCAATAGCCATCAACCTCGCTGATTCCTACCTGAGGGCAGACGGTGATGACATCGCTCCAGGGACTGTGAGCCGCGCGGTTCCCATCGCATATGCCACGGACACGGAACAGATGGCATTGGTTGTCGAGTAGGGTAACGGCCAAAGTGGTATCCGCTGTCTCGATGACTGTGGCATCGTCCCAGTTGCCTGATTCAGGAACATAGGCCAGTTCATAGCCCGAATGATCGAACTGACTACGCCACGAAAGGGTGACTGTATAGCCTGCTGTCCTATCACACCACAGAGAATCCACACCGGGGCAGGGCCTCTGACGGTGCAGATCCAATGTAGAGTCGTAGAAAAATGTCATAACGGAAGCCTCTTGATAGTTTCCCAAAAAGATGCTGTCGTACACTCTTGGTTGATCGCCCGTTTCTCCTCGGAACACCCACCCATGGTCATTGACCGACATACTCTTGCAACTAAGAATAAAGTTATATTTTATCGGTGACAATAGGGTTACCTCTTTGGTGTACTTGTTGATTTTGCATATTTCCGTTTCTTTTAACGCGTGATTCAACCGTTCATACGCAACATTTAGCACCAATTCGTCTCCGATTGTTGCCAATGAATTGTCAGAACTGTGATAGTTTATAGTGTCTACCACGTAATAGTCGACAGGAGTTCCTGTATTGCGATTATAGGAAACAATTAGGCAATATTCAGTTGGACCTTGAGGAATCAAAGTATTGTGTGAACTGTCAATATAGAATCTAGTGTCATACCCATTACCAAGACAATATAAAGCGTAAGCATTATTCTCATCCACCGCAAGGCCTCCTACATTCA
>JAUNHX010000031.1 GCA_030523765.1 Bacteroidales bacterium
AAGTCCTACTTAAGTCCTACCCAAGTACCTACTAACATAATTAGATAGTTAGTACTAAGTCGACGCATGACTAATACAAGGAAACTATAAAGGTAGGATGTAGCAATATTATACTAAAAATGTAGTATAATATTTAATAACACCAATACAACTCATTCGGTTGTCTTTTCATTTCACGTAATAGAGATTCTTACTCAATGAAACAATAAAGAAACAGCAGCCTTTTAAAAGACTGCTGTAATTCTTCAATACAAAGTGTTACTATCTTTAATTAATTGATAGCGATTGGTTTAATCCGTTTATGGAGATAAACATCCAATTCGTCGATAGCAACACGTTCTTGTTGCATAGTATCACGTTCGCGTACTGTAACGGTATTGGTTTCGAGGGTATCATTATCAACAGTGATACAGAAGGGAGTTCCAATTGCATCTTGACGACGATAGCGACGACCAATAGCATCTTTCTCATCGTATTGCAGCATGAAGTCGTGCTTCAACTGATCAAAGATCTCACGAGCCTTTTCAGGCAGACCATCTTTCTTTACCAACGGCAAGATAGCAGCCTTGTAGGGTGCCAATACGGGAGGAAGAGAAAGCAAAGTGCGAGTGCTTCCATCCTCGAGGGTTTCATCCTTCAAAGCATGACTGAATACAGCGAGGAAGGTACGATCAACACCAATAGAGGTCTCGATAACATAAGGAGTATAGTTCTCGCCCAATTCGCTATCGAAATATTGTAACTTCTTGCCCGAGAACTCACTATGGCGACTCAAATCGAAATCGGTACGGCTATGAATACCTTCCAATTCTTTGAAGCCGAAGGGGAATTCGAACTCAATATCGGTAGCAGCATTAGCATAATGGGCTAACTTCTCGTGATCATGATAGCGATATTTGTCTGCAGGAATTCCCAAAGCTAGATGCCATTTCAGACGCTCAGCCTTCCAGTATTCAAACCATTTAAGCTCTTCACCAGGACGAACAAAGAACTGCATCTCCATCTGTTCAAACTCGCGCATACGGAATATAAATTGGCGAGCCACAATTTCGTTACGGAAAGCCTTACCGATTTGGGCAATACCAAAGGGAATCTTCATGCGGCCACTCTTCTGTACGTTGAGGAAATTCACAAAGATACCTTGAGCCGTTTCGGGACGCAGATAGATAGTGTCGCTACCTTCAGAAACAGAACCCATCTGAGTGGCAAACATTAGGTTGAACTGACGCACTTCTGTCCAGTTGCGAGTACCCGAGATAGGGCAAACAATTTCCAAATCAAGGATTAATTGGCGCAGTCCTACCAAATCATTATCATTCATACACTGGCTGTAGCGCTTAGTAATCTCATCGATCTTAGCCTGATGCTCCAACACACGGGCATTGGTATGAACAAATTGGTCGCGATCGAAAGCATCACCAAAGCGTTTGTGTGCCTTCTCTACCTCTTTCTTAATCTTATCTTCAATCTTAGCAATATGATCTTCTATCAGCACATCGGCACGATAGCGTTTCTTCGAATCCTTGTTATCGATAAGAGGATCGTTGAAAGCATCCACATGACCCGAAGCTTTCCATATTTTGGGATGCATGAAGATAGCAGAATCGATGCCTACAATATTCTCATGGTACTGAACCATCGATTTCCACCAATAATTCTTAATATTGTTTTTCAACTCTGTGCCCAGCTGACCGTAATCGTATACAGCCCCCAAACCATCATAAATTTCGCTCGAAGGGAAGATGAATCCATACTCTTTGGCATGCGATACTACTTTTTTGAATGCGTCTTCGTTATTAGCCATAATTATTTATACATATTATTTATCTGACATACAGTTGCAAAGCATCCTCATTAGGTTTCGCTTTGGCGATGCAAAGATACAAAAAAACTATAAGATTGCAACCCAAAGCAATGAAGGATGAAAAAAAAAATCCTATCTTTGCATTTCGCAATACGATATACAGATTGCGTTGAATTGTTTGATTTATAATTAAATCAATACATTTATTTAGTCCTTTAATATAAAGATAAAAAACTAATGAAAAAACATTTTCTAACAACGGCCCTATGTTCAGCCATACTTCTGATGGCAGGTAGCACAGTTCGTGCACAAGTAAGCCACGGAGGCACACCTCACTACCACATGACTAAGGCCCCCGTAAAGACCGAAGTACTAGCATCCATCAACAACGACACCTATCTTCAGGAGGATATCCTAGGCAACAAAATGGGCACGCCCATGCGTGTTGGAGTGGTTCAATCCACCAACATCACTAACACCACTCATGGTACCATCACCACCGAAGCCGACGGCACCCGTGTATGGCGTATGGCTGTCAGTTCGCCCAATGCCACCTTCCTCAACCTCCATTTCTCCACCTTCGAACTGCCCGAAGGAGCTGAGCTCTATTTTTACAACGAACCAGGTACGTTTGTACTAGGCAGTTTCAACGCCTCTAACCGTCTACCCGAAGGCAACTTCTATACACAGGCCATCCCTGGTAGTACTGCTATCATAGAATATCGTGAACCCCAAGCTGTTGCAGGGCAAGGAAGACTAACCCTAAGTCAAGTGGTTCACGGGTACAAGGATCTCTTCGAAACAGTCAACAATAACACCAAAGGTGAACTTGGCGATGCCGAAGGCGATTGTCATATCAACGTAGCATGCTCAGAAGGTGACGATTGGCGCAAGCAAATCCGCGCCACTGTAGCCATCCAACTAACAGCTGGTTATTATTCCTTTATGTGTACTGGTACTGTGATTAATAACACCAACCGCGATCGTAAACCCTATGTGCTTACAGCCTATCACTGCCAAGATCTCAACCAATATGGCGGACTGAATGGAATGACGTTCTATTTCAATTATCAAGCCTCATCTTGCAATGGCACTACTGGTGCCACCAACCGTTCTATAACAGGCTACACCATCCTCGCCAAACGAGCCTATAGTAATGGTTCAGACTTCTGCCTTGTGCAAATGGGCAGTACTATTCCCTTGGGCTATCGCGCCTATTATGCTGGATGGGATCGCAACAATGTAAACAGCCTTACAGGGGCCGTATGCATCCATCACCCCGGTGGAGATATCAAAAAGATTAGCCTTGCAAAATCGGTAACCCGTCTATCAGGCAGTTATGCAAATTTCTATCAGGCCACTTGGTATAGTGGAGCTGATAATAAGGGAGTGACTGAACAAGGGTCTTCGGGATCGGGACTTTTCAATGCCGATGGACTTGTTGTAGGACAACTGTTTGGTGGTACTAGCAGCTGCGACTATATCAATTCTAATACCAGCCAACTCAACGATATGTATGGACGTATCTATGCCTCGTGGACAGGTGGAGGCTCTTCCACTACGCGACTCAGCGACTGGCTTGATCCTACAGGCACTGGTGTAACTACCCTCGAGGGTATCGACTATACCGATAATGTATCTATTGCCACAGCGGAACTACCCTCTCTTCAGGTTTACCCCAACCCCTCCAACGGCACTATACATATCAATGTATCCGATTTGGGCAATGCCAACTATAAGGTATTCGACCTCAATGGCCGCTGTCTTTACGAAGGACGTACAGTACTTACCACCACCGTACAGTCGCTCAACCTCAACTCGCTGCCTGCTGGCACATACCGCTTGCTGCTCTATACAGCTGCCAACAGCTATTCGCAAACCATCGTTATAACCAAATAACGTTCCAACTAGCATTAATAAATCATGAAGAAGATCTTATCGTTATGCACTTTTCTCGCCTCGGCCTTTATTCTGATGGCTCAGGTATCGCACGGAGGACATCCCCTGTTTCGATCCAATATCCAACAGGTGGAGTTCGCCCCCATCGTTCCCTCAAAACATCTGCAAGAGGATATCGACGAGATGCCTGGCGCATCGCCCCTCCGTATGGGTATTACCCGTTCGGTGAGTCTCTCTAGCAATCAGATCTTCTCCTCTCCACTACTTGATACTGTGAATGGACAGGTGGTGGCCACCCTACGCCTAGCTTCTCCTGGAGCGACCTTCCAATCGTTCTGTTTCTCGCAGTTCCAACTGCCCGAGGGAGCTCAAATGTTCTTCTATGATGAGCAGCGTCATACAGTGATTGGAGCTTTCACCAAAGCTAGCATCCAACCCAATGGAACATTCTTTACTCAAGCTATACCTGGCGAAGTATGCTATATGGAATACCGCTATCCTATCGACTCTAGTGCTGGAACATTCCAACTAGCTTATGTAGTACAAGGATATAAAGACATGTATGGTGATAATTTTGGAGCCAAAGCCCATATTGGATATGCTCAAGGCGATTGCCATATCGATGTAGCATGTCCCGATGGCGATGATTGGCGCGACCAAATACGTTCGGTAGTGGAAATCTATACCGTTACCACAAATGGAGGATATCTTTGCTCGGGCGCTCTTATCAACAACACAGCCAACGACAAAACGCCCTATGTGCTCTCAGCATATCACTGCCAAGAACTACCCTCTCCACTAGTAGGACAGGTCTTTTATTTCAACTATCAAGCATCTGCCTGTGGAGCTGACGATGCACCTATCAACCAAACAGTGGCTGGATGCGAGTATATGGCACTCGATGGACAGTCCGATTTTTGGCTTGTACGTCTCAACGAACAAGTGCCCGATGCATATCAGCCCTACTATGCAGGATGGAGCCGCGAAGTAATAGACCGTCCAGCCCTTGGCTGTGGCATCCACCATCCAGGTGGCGATATCAAGAAAATCAGTTTCCCTTATCGCGTTCAACTCTCTCCCACCCATCGTCGATTCTATCGTGTAGATTGGATCAGCACACGGGGGGTAGTAGAGCAAGGATCGTCTGGATCTCCCCTTTTCAACGGCAATAAATTGATCATCGGTCAACTATGGGCTGCTTTCGGAAGTGTATCATGCGAGGACGAATCGGGCTATAGCATGTATGGACGCATTGCATCCTCATGGATTGGCAATGGTGATCCAGGCAGTTGCCTAGCCCCTTGGCTCGATCCCCTCTATACTGATGCGATGACATGCAGCGGACTCGATTATACTGCTACAGCACCCACTCCAGACGGTGTTAGCGGACAGGGAGACTACTCGGATAAAGGTCTTTTCCTCTATCCCAATCCCAGCAACGGCATCGTAAAACTGAGTCTTCCTACATTAGGCGAAGCCTCTTATACAGTACGCGACCTTCATGGCAACACTATCCTTCAAGGAAGTACCATCGTCAGCACAGTCACCCATGCCATCAACCTTAGCAGCCTTCCTTCTGGGGCATACGTCCTTGAGTTGATACTCGATGATCAAGTTTATCGCAACACCTTCATCATCCGCAAGTAACCACCATTTAAATATCTAATTTATAGCGTTCAACAAAAGACATTTTGCTGAACGCTATTTTTTTCTTCTCTGCGGTCATCTCACTATATCATTTATTGTTATTTTCATATATAACTATTACAAATGGCAAAAAAAATTTGCCGTTTCGTTCAAATTATGTAAATTTGCACGTTTTTTTTAGTCACCATATAATATATAAATACTATAATAATAGAAAGATAGACTATGGAGAATATTCGAAATATTGCCATTATTGCCCACGTGGACCACGGCAAAACAACACTTGTAGACCGCATGCTACATCAAGCCAAACTGTTTCGCGACAATCAAGAAACGGGCGACTTGATATTAGACAACAACGATTTGGAACGCGAACGTGGTATCACCATTCTCTCCAAGAATGTATCGGTACGCTATAAAGGTTACAAGATCAACATCATCGATACACCAGGCCACAGCGACTTTGGTGGTGAGGTGGAACGTGTGTTGAATATGGCCGATGGAGTGCTGTTGGTAGTGGATGCCTTTGAAGGCCCCATGCCTCAAACCCGTTTTGTACTGCAGAAAGCTATCGAACTAGGATTGAAACCCATAGTGGTAGTAAACAAAGTAGACAAACCCAACTGCGACCCCGAACTGACGCAAGAGGCAGTATTCGATCTAATGTTCAACTTGGGTGCCACTAACGATCAGTTGGATTTCCCCACCGCTTATGGCAGCGCTAAAAACGGATGGATGGGCGACGATTGGCGCAATCCCACCGACGATATTTCCTACTTGATGGATCTGATTATTGATAACATACCTGCTCCCAAAGTGGAAGAAGGAAATACACAGATGATGATCTCATCGCTCGACTATAGCTCTTATCTTGGCCGTATTGCTGTAGGCCGTTTGAATCGCGGTACGCTGCAAGCTGGACAAGCTATCTGTTTGGTAAAACGCGATGGGACTCAGATACGCAGTCATATCAAAGAACTATATACCTTCGAGGGATTAGGTAAAGAACGCACCAAGAATGTGGTTGAGGCAGGTGAGATATGCGCTATGCTATTGGATCTCGACAAGAATGTGGCCTTCGAGATTGGCGATTCTGTATGCGACAACGAGAACCCCGATCCCCTACCTCCTATCAAGGTTGACGAACCTACCATGAGCATGCTCTTCACCATCAACAACAGTCCTTTCTTCGGTCAGGAAGGAAAATACGTCACATCTCGTCATATCCGCGAACGACTGATGAAGGAACTGGAGAAAAACTTAGCTTTACGTGTTGAAGAAACGGGAAGTCCCGATGCCCTATTAGTTTATGGACGCGGCATCATGCACCTCTCGGTGTTGATTGAAACAATGCGTCGTGAAGGCTACGAACTGCAAGTAGGTCAGCCTAAAGTAATCATCAAAGAGATTGACGGACAAAAATGCGAACCTGTAGAGCAACTTACAGTGCTGGTTCCCGAGGAGTTTAGTAGTAAAGTAATCGATGTCGTAACCCGTCGCAAGGGTGAGTTGGGAACAGTCGAAACCAAAGGTGACCGAGTACAACTTGATTTCACCATCCCCTCGCGTGGTCTGATAGGATTACGTAACACGCTCCTTACGGCTACTAATGGTGAGGCAGTCATTGCACACCGTTTCAGCGATTTCGAGCCTTGGAAAGGAGAAATTGGAGATCATAAGATGGGAGCTCTCATTGCAAAGGAAACGGGCGAAGCTACTGCTTATAGCATCAGCAAGTTACAAGACCGCGGTCCCTTCTTTATCGATCCAGGCGAAAAAGTATATGCAGGTCAGGTAATAGGTGAAAGTCTTCGTCCTGGCAATGATATTGTAATTAATGTGGTAACAGCCAAGAATCTTACCAACATGCGCACCAAATCGGCCGACGAGAAATCAACCTGCACTCCTGCCATCAAATTCTCTCTGGAAGAGGCCATGGAGTACATTCGCGAAGATGAATATCTAGAAATTACTCCCCACAACCTCCGCATCCGTAAAATCATTCTTGACGAAATTGAACGCAAACGCGCTCGCATAGCCGCAGGCGAAGAGGCATAATTTCGACGCTAAGCAACGATCTTATTTTTTAACATTTCATACCACAGCGGTCAAAAAGGGCGTCAAGCCCCCAAATTTGACCGCTGTGGCTTTTTCCCCTTTTTTGTTGATAACTTTATATAATATATAAGGTGTAGTACCCATTTTTTTCGTATCTTTGCAATCCGAAAAAAAACAGATTATCATATCAACGTATCAACATATAAACGTAAAATGAGCGAAGAAGAGAAAAATGCACAAGCTGGCCAATATAGTGCCAGCAATATCACAGTCCTCGAAGGACTTGAAGCAGTACGTATGCGTCCCGCCATGTATATTGGCGATGTTAATTTCAGAGGACTCCATCATCTTGTATACGAAGTAGTCGACAACTCTATCGATGAAGCTTTGGCTGGTTATTGTACCAAGATAGATGTCAGCATTAATCTTGACAACTCCATCGTGGTTGAAGATAATGGCCGCGGTATCCCTGTCGACATGCATGAGAAAGAGCATCGCTCAGCCCTCGAAGTAGTTATGACAGTACTTCACGCTGGTGGTAAATTCGATAAAGGCAGTTATAAAGTATCTGGTGGTCTTCACGGTGTAGGTGTCAGCTGCGTCAATGCACTGAGCGACGCAATGACAGTAGAGGTGTATCGCAACGGTAAAATCTATCGTCAAGAATATAGTCGAGGACTCCCCCTCTATCCTGTGAAAGAAGTAGGTACTACCGATAAACGAGGTACTCACGTCCAATTCCACCCCGATCCTACCATCTTCACCGTCAGCGAATACGACTATGAGACACTCAAGAACCGTCTGCGCGAACTAGCCTATCTTAACAAGGGCATCGAACTGAATATCCACGATCTGCGTCCTCAAGAGGAAGGTGCCGAACAAAATGCCCACTTCTATTCGGAGAAGGGATTGCACGACTTTATCAACTATCTTGATCAGAATCGCGAAAAACTGATGCCCGATCCCATCTGTATCGAAGGCGAACGGAATGGTATCCCCATCGAGATTGCAATGCAATACAACACCTCCTTCAGCGAGAATCTCCATTCCTATGTCAACAATATCAATACCCATGAAGGTGGCACCCATCTTACTGGTTTCCGTAGTGGACTCACCCGCACACTAAAGGCCTATGCCGACAAACAGGGCATGCTCTCGAAACTCAAGTTCGATATTACAGGCGACGACTTCCGTGAGGGTCTTACAGCTATCATCTCTGTTAAAGTGGCAGAGCCACAGTTTGAAGGACAAACCAAAACCAAACTGGGCAACACCGAGGTAAAAGGTGCCGTAGATAGTGCCGTTAGCGAGATGTTAGAGAACTATCTTGAGGAACATCCCAAGGAAGCCAAACTGATTGTAGACAAAGTAATCCTCGCCGCTACAGCTCGTCATGCTGCTCGTAAAGCACGCGAAATGGTGCAAAGAGGTACTGTATTCAGCAGTGGTGGACTGCCTGGAAAACTAGCCGACTGTCAAGATGGAGACCCCAGCATCTGCGAAATCTATTTTGTAGAGGGCGACTCGGCAGGTGGAAGTGCTAAACAGGGACGCGATCGTCGTTATCAAGCCATCCTTCCTCTACGTGGTAAGATTCTGAATGTTGAAAAAGCTCAACGCCATCGCGCCTTCGAGAGCGAAGAGATCAAGAATATCTATACCGCTTTAGGCGTTTCTGTGGGAACCCCCGAAGACAGTCAGGCTCTCAATATGGAGAAACTGCGTTACCATAAAGTAATCATCATGACCGATGCCGATGTCGATGGCTCACACATCGACACACTGATGCTCACATTCTTCTTCCGCTATATGCCTGAACTGATCGAGAACGGATATGTCTATCTTGCTACCCCTCCCCTCTATCTTGTACGCAAAGGCAAAAAGAATGTATACTGCTGGACAGAAGAGGATCGCATCAACGCCATCAACGAACTCAGTGGTGGTGACGAAAAGAAACTCCACGTTCAACGCTACAAAGGTCTTGGTGAGATGAACCCCGAACAGCTTTGGGAGACAACCATGGATCCCGAGAATCGCCAGTTGCGTCAGGTAACCATCGAGAATGCAGCTAGCGCCGACCTCGTATTCAGCATGTTGATGGGCGATGATGTGCCTCCTCGTCGCGAATTCATCGAGAAAAATGCCACCTATGCAAACATAGATGCATAACCCTGTTGTACGTTTAATAATAAACATATCAACTTATCAATGTAAATCGAAAATCGTAATATCATGGACAAAAGAAACCTCCTCCTTATCAGTAACAGCACCATGCGGGGCGACGCCTATCTTGGCTGGTGCAAAGAGATGATTGCCGACTTCTGCCATCGTCACAATGTAAAACGAGTCCTTTTCATCCCTTATGCCGGTGTGAGTCTTGCTCCTGGCGGATTAAACAAATCGTATAACGCATACGAAGAGAAAGTGGCCAAAGTATTTGCTGAATTTGGTGTAAAACTAACTAGCGTCCACCACAAAGCATTACCTATCAATGCCGTATACGATACCGACTGTGTAGCTGTTGGTGGTGGCAACACCTTCCATCTAGTACGCGAACTTCAACGCACTGGACTGATGCAAGCCATCCGTCAACGTGCTTACGATGGTATGCCCTATATGGGATGGAGTGCAGGAAGCAATGTAGCTGGTCCTACGCTCTGTACCACCAACGACATGCCCATCGTTATGCCCGCTTCGTTCGATTGCATGGGATTAGTACCCTTCCAAATCAACCCTCACTACACTGACTTCTTTGATCCCAAACACGGTGGTGAGACCCGCGACGATCGTCTAAAAGAATATATCATGGTGAACCCCAAAGCAACTGTGGCAGCTATTCGCGAAGCAACAGCATTGGTGCTCGAAGAGGGTCATCTTACACTCCAAGGCCGCGATAATAAGATGAAGGTATTCTATACCACCATGGAAAACACCAAAGAATATAGTCTAAAAGACAACCTCGACTTCCTTCTGAAGGTCTGAGTGTTTTAAATACACAAATGGAAAAGCGCAAGGTACTACCCTGCGCTTTTTCTATTTATAATAATGTAGAAGGAAATCGGACCTTCGTTCTTATTCTACATTTACAGGTTCACTATCTTTAATAGCCTCATCGAGCATTTTGGAAGTGTCACCTTTCTCTACATTGAAAACAATCTTGGAATCGCCAAGAACCTTGTCATCACCATCATTAGGACCCGTGGTGATAACAATCGTGTCGCCTGGAATGAAATCCGACTTGATAATCTGTTCAGCAAGATCATCCTCAATATAGCGTTGTATAGCACGTTTTAGCGGACGAGCACCATACTGCTGATCCCAGCCTTTGGTCACAAGATAATCTTTCGCCTTCTCATCGATAGTCACCTCGAAGCCCATATTACGGATACGTTTGAAGAGACCACGCAATTCTATATCTATGATCTTATGGATATCATCACGTTGGAGCGAGTTGAAGTATACAATATCATCAACACGATTAAGGAACTCAGGAGCAAACTTTTTGCTCAATTCCTTATCAATGACGCTACGTTGCAAAGCCTCCTGCTCCTCAATACGAGCCTGGGTAGAGAAACCAACACCAGTACCAAAATCTTTCAACTGACGACTACCAATATTCGAAGTCATAATGATGATAGTATTGCGGAAATCAACCTTGCGACCCAATCCATCGGTAAGCTGACCATCATCAAGCACTTGGAGCAGCACATTAAATACATCGGGATGAGCCTTCTCAATCTCGTCAAGCAACACAATAGAATAAGGTTTGCGACGAACACGTTCCGTCAGCTGACCACCCTCTTCATATCCCACATATCCCGGAGGAGCACCTATCAAACGACTCACCGAAAATTTCTCCATATATTCGCTCATATCGATACGAATCATAGCATTCTCGCTATCAAAGAGGTACTTCGACAACACTTTCGTAAGATAGGTCTTACCTACACCTGTCGGTCCCAAGAAAATAAAAGTACCAATCGGTTTATTAGGATCTTTAAGACCTGCACGGTTGCGACGAATAGCCTTAGAGATCTTACGGATAGCCTCATCCTGACCAATCACGCTGCCTTGCAGTTCTTGTTCCATCTGTAACAAACGCGAGCCCTCATTCTGAGCAATACGCTGTACAGGAACACCTGTCATCATAGCAATCACCTCAGCCACATCATTCTCTGTAACAGGAACCATACGATCGCGTTCCTCTGTCTCCCAACGATCTTGTGTTTGTTGCAACTGATCGCTGAGTTCACGTTCCTTATCGCGGAAAGCGGCCGCATCCTGATAATTCTTAACAGCTAGCGCCTCCCTTTTCTTCTCCTGCGTCTCAGCCAACTGCTGTTCGATAGCAGTTATCTCTTCAGGCACACGCACATTAGCAATACGAACACGGGCACCTGCCTCATCAAGCACATCGATAGCCTTGTCGGGTAGTAATCTATCAGAGATATAACGTTCCGACATAGTAATACACGCCTTGATAGCCTCAGGAGTATATTTCACCAAATGGTGATCTTCATATTTAGGCTTGATATTGTTAAGAATCTCGAGCGACTCCTCAACAGTAGAAGGCTCTACAAGTACCTTCTGGAAACGGCGCTCGAGGGCACCATCCTTCTCAATATACTGACGGTATTCATCAAGAGTAGTAGCGCCAATGCATTGAATTTCACCTCGAGCCAAAGCTGGCTTGAACATATTCGAAGCATCGAGCGAACCGCTAGCACTTCCAGCACCCACAATGGTATGAATTTCATCAATAAAAATGATGATATCCTTATTCTTTTCCAGTTCGTTGATGATCGCCTTCATACGTTCCTCGAACTGACCACGATATTTGGTACCTGCTACGAGCGATCCCAAATCAAGCGAAATAATCCGTTTATGCCACAAGGTTCTAGGAACCTTACCTTCAACAATGCGTTGAGCCAAACCTTCAGCGATAGCCGATTTACCCACACCAGGTTCACCTATCAGCACCGGATTGTTCTTTTTACGGCGACTGAGGATTTGGGCGATACGCTCCAATTCAGGACCACGTCCCACAATAGGATCAAGTCTTCCTTCCTGAGCAGCCAAGGTAAGATCGCGACCAAAATTCTCCAAAGCAGGAGTCTTATTATCAGACGAACGTTGAGTGGCGCTACCACTATTGCTATGAGGATTGGCATAGGGATAATCGTCCTCATCTTCCACATCCTCGGGATCGATAGGAGTATCGAAAGTAGGATCCGACACGTTAGGATCGGATGGTGACGATGTCTCTTCGTCAGACTGTTTTAAATAATCAAATACTTTACGATAGGTGATGCCTTCACGTTCAAGGAGGGTAGCCACGATATTATCGCTTTCCACAATCATGGCCAAGATCATATGCGAAGTGTTGATTTCCTTGGCATGAAGCTTAGTGCTTTCAAGAAACGAAAGACGATACATCTTCGTAGTCTGCTGCAACATTGGGATATCACTATCGTCCGTATATTTAAACGGTTCCGACTGCTGTCCCACTAGCGATTCCACACGTGCCTTGAGGTTAGCAAGATCAAGACCAAACGACTGTAGCATTTTCACAGCCGAGCAGTCCTCTTGGCGCAGAATACCCAAGAACATATGCTCGATACCAATAAAGCCATTTTTGAGACGAATAGCCTCATCACGACTGTTGGCAATCACCTGTTTAGCGTTTTTACTGAGCTTAGCTTCCATATTATAATTTGAGTATCAGTATTGTTATGGTATTTCATACCCTATTACATCTGTTTGCAAAAATACACTTTCCTCTTGGCTCACCAGTTGTTTTATTCCATTCTTTATCAACAAGACAATGTTTATGGAAGTGGAGAACGCTCTGTATGTGTATCGTAATGCATACATTTTCGGGCACTATCAAATAGTGTGCCAAACAACAAACAATATACAAAAACAGCCAAGTTATTACAACTCGGCTGTTTCCTTTTCACATATTAAATTATTAAATCATCTTTAGATAGCCAACCTCAGTCTCAGTAAGTTCGCGATAACGACCACGAGGTAGGTCTTTCTTCGTAAGGCCAGCAAAGACTGTACGATCAAGTTTACGGACACTGTAGCCCATGCTTTCGAAAATACGTCTTACAATACGATTCTTACCACTATGGATCTGCAAACCTACAACCCTACGGTCAATACCACCGTTAGCGTAGGCAACATCATCAACCACAATAACACCATCCTCCAACTCGATGCCTTTCGACATACGGATCATATCATCGAAACTAACAGGCTTATCAAGTTCTACCTGATACACCTTATACACACCAGTGGAGGGGTGAGTCAGTTTGCGCGACAGTTCACCATCGTTGGTAAAGAGTAACAAACCAGTAGTATTGCGGTCTAAACGACCCACAGGATAGATGCGCTCATTGCAAGCATTATCAATCAACTCCATCACCGTCTTGCGATCCTTAGGATCATCGTTGGTAGTGATGTAGCCCTTAGGCTTGTTGAGAAGGAAGTAGCGCTTGGATTCACTGCGGAGCGACTCACCGCCATAGTTCACCACATCGCCCTCTTTTACTAGATAACCCATCTGAGTAACCACCTCACCATTAACGGTGACAGCACCCGATTGGATGAGCTTATCAGCCTCGCGACGAGAGCAGATACCTGCATTAGCAATATAACGATTCAGACGAACCAAGCCCTGCGAAGCATAGGTCTTACGATTAGGCAGTGCATCAATCTGCGGACGTTCCTGACCTTCAGTAGTAGCACGGCGATAGCCATCACGCAAATACTTAGCAGCATCGCTAGGCACCTTCGAATAGTTAGTCTTCTTTCTCTTCTTAGCTAACGGACGACCCTGAGGTTTGTAACCACCTCTGCCTTGTCCGTTGTTGCGCGGACGGCTGCCACCACGTTGGTTACCATTGCCACGCTGATTGCCACGATCATCATTATCTGCATAAGCATACTCAAAACGGTTGGGATCGTTGCTAGCCTGTCGTTGATTGCCGCGATTGTTGTTATTGTTGTTATTATAGCGACGGTTGTTACCATTATCGCTACGATAGCTCCTGTTTTCCTCGCGACGGTAATTGTTGTTACCATCATCACGACGATAGTTGCTGTTACCATCATCGCTACTAGTACGCACAGGGCGTTGAATTTTAGGACGATGTTTACGTTCTGGGGTACCGCCATTAGCGGAATTGTTTACGCCATAACGACTGCTGTCATCACGACGCTGATAATTTCTTTGACTGTTAGAGTAGCGGCGCTCATTGTTAGCACTACCATTCTCGCCATCTCGGCGATTGTAATTGTTATTGTCCATCTTGAGATTATAAAATTTTTGTTTTATTATAAGTAATAGTGAAAAAAGTTCTTACTTATGTAAACGATATTGGTTTAATTTTGGTTACTTTATTCTTTATTAATAATTGGTTTTATGGGAAACACAAAAGCTATTATTATATTGTGTGTGACACGAAAAAAAAATTCTCTGTCAAAAATGCATCACATAAGGACCCGCATTCTCAGCCGCTTGGGTATCCAAAACAATATTCACCTCGTGAGCCATCGTAAGGAAAACAGCCAGTTTATTCTGAGCCAACCACTTCAATGCACGTTCATCCTCACGACAAGCCATAGCGAACATCAGATTGACAATATGGCATGCTTTCCCAATCCAAACCCTCGCCTTATCTTCACCATCGATAGCATTACTGAGAATAGCGAACTGAGGATAGCGATGCTGAAACAACCACTGCATAGCATTCTTATCACCACGGATAGCATTCGAGAAAGCCGCCAACTCAGGATACCCATTGTTGAGCAACCACTCAAAGAACTTCTTCTCACCCTTAATCGATTCGTTGAGAGCCAATAGAATGCGAATATCGTAGTGTTCCAAACCTGGAAACTGAGCCATAGTGATTACAGAGTTGTTTTAGATTATTATAATAGATGATACATTATATTATATAAATCACACTTTATATTTCCATTGCTTACTCATCGGCAATGTAGAAAGGCCAACTTCCCTCTTATTGGAAAAAATGTCAAAGGGATCAATCCCCATAGGAAGGAAGTTGGCTACACAGCGATTATGCTTCGCGAATCTTAGCTCCCAACTGGGTTTCAAAATTCTTTTGCAGTTTAGCCATCACATTCTCAATCTGCTTATCGTTGAGCGTCTTGTCTTTATCCTGCAAAATGAAGCTAACAGCATACGATTTCTTGCCAGGTTCAATACCCTTGCCCTCGTAAACATCGAAGAGACCAATCCGTTTCAGCAGTTTCTTCTCCGTATTGCGAGCCACATTCTCAATCTCAGCAAAGGTAGTCTTCTTATCAAGGATCATAGCCAAATCGCGACGCACCTCGGGGAACTTCACCACCTCGGCATAGGTCACCTCTTTCTCAGGCATACTCTTCAGCACCAAATCCCAATCAAAATCGGCATAGAAAACAGCCTGCTTGCAGTCCATCTTCTTCAAAGTCTCACGATTCAGCTGACCGAAACTAACCAATTGCTTCTTGCTATCCTTGAAGACGAGAGCCAAGCCCTCCAGATAATAGTGCTCCGAAGCGGGAACCACCTGCAAACGACCCATAGGAATACGCAGACGACGCAGTATATTCATCACATGCGACTTCAGGTGGAACACATCGGTAGCAGCGCTCTTCATCATCCAGCTCTCGCCCGTTTCAGCACCCGTAGCAAAGATGCTAAGATGCTGTACTTCAGTATAACGCTTCGTCACATTCTCCTCCTGATCCTTATTGCAGAAATAGGCACGACCAAACTCATAGAGTTTCTGATCATGGATCTGATGATTCAGATTGTAAACAATACACTCCAATCCGCAGTAAAGCAGCGTTTGGCGCATCACATTGAGTTCCTTACTCAACGGATTAAGGATTACCACATTGCGATTGGCATCAAAATCGGGGTTATTCTCAAAATAAGCCGATTTCGTCAGCGAGTTGTTCATAATCTCGCTATATCCATTATCGGTCAAATAGTTAGCAATGATGTTCTGCACCTTGCGAGGATTCATCTTCTCACCATAAGACAAACAGCTATTCAAACGCTCATCGAACGTAATATTGTTATAGCCGTAAATACGCATAATCTCCTCTACCACATCGCATTCGCGATACACATCCACCTTGCAAGTAGGAATACGCAGTAGCATTCCTTCACTATCCTCCTTCACAATCTCGATATCGAGCGATGTTAGGGCCGTACGTATAGCCTCAAGCGGGATCTCCTTGCCAATCAGGTCATAGATACGCTGGAAATTAATCTCCACCTCAGCCTTCTCGATAGGAGTAGGATAAACGTCCACCAACTCGCCACAGATCTCACCACCAGCCAGTTGCTGAATCAGATAGGCAGCACGACGAATAGCCCACAGTGTGATATTAGGATCACAGCCACGCTCATAACGGAACGAAGCATCGGTTTTCAGCGTATGACGCTTACTCGTTTTGCGGATGCTCACCGGATTGAAATAGGCACTCTCAATAAAGACATTCTTCGTAGCCATCGTCACACCCGAATCAAGACCTCCAAACACACCCGCAATACACATCGGTTCTTCCTCATTGCAAATCATCAGATCTTTCTCCGAGAGTGTACGTTCCACTCCATCGAGCGTAGTGAACTTCGTTCCTTCAGCACAAGTGCGAACCACCACCTTGTTGCCCTTAATCTTATCGGCATCAAAGCAGTGGAGAGGCTGACCCACCTCCATCAGTATATAGTTCGTAATATCAACAATATTATTGATAGGACGTAAACCGATGGTACGCAGTTTGTTCTGCAGCCAATCGGGACTCTCCCTCACCTCGATGCCACGAATGGTCAATCCACTATAACGAGGAGCCAAATCGGCACGTTCCACCGTCACACTGATAGGATTATCGTTACGTATAGGCTTAATTTCAGCTAATGTTTCAGGCCATTTGATCTTCACTCCCGCATGCTCACGAGTATTCAACACAGCCACCACATCACGAGCCACACCGATATGCGATGTAGCGTCGCTACGATTGGCCGTAATAGCCACCTCGAGGGTATAATCCTCTTCCACATGGAAATATTCTTTAGCCGGCATACCCACAGGAGCATCATCAGGAAGAACCATGATGCCATCATGATTGTTGCCCAACTGTAATTCATCGGCAGCACAGAGCATACCCTCGCTCACAGCACCACGAATCTTCGATTTCTTGATTTCAAAATGTTCCGTCTCAGAGGTCCATATTTGGGTACCAATCATAGCGCATACCACCTTCTGGCCAGCAGCTACATTAGGAGCACCGCAAACGATATCGAGCAAACGGTCGCCACCCACATCTACAGTAGTAATATGCAAGTGATCCGAATCGGGATGCGGTTCGCAAGTAACCACCTTAGCAATAACCACATGTTCCAATCCGCCTTTGATGGTTTCCACTTTCTCAACCCCTTCAATTTCCAAACCCGAGAAGGTTAACAGGTCGTCCAATTCCTCAGGAGTCTTAGTGGTATCCACATACTCCTTGAGCCATTTGTAGGAGATTTTCATTTTATATTATAGTTTTCTTTATTTATTCTGTGACTAAAAAATATGTATTTGTCATTTCGTTGTTCCTCCAACCCTCATGCCTTCTGCACAGCTTTCCATTATTATTGTATCAAAAATCATAGGCAGCAGCCTCAATGCGAGCAGCATGAAGAATAGGATCATGCTCAATCGAGTCGCGCTCCGTCGCCATCGTATCCTCCACTATCATCTCTTCCACCAACGGAGCCTCCCCCACCTCATAGAGTTTGAAAAGAGGCGTTGACGTATTCACTGGGGCATAATAATGTTCCGTTTCCAGTTGTTCCACCTTCATATACATCGTAATCAGATGTTGATGATCCAGCACCGAGTCGAATTGAATCTTCTTGTAACGGTAAAAATAGTCGGCCGCCACCCTATTGTGCATCAACTCAGGCGATACCGAAACTACCTCACCCTCCTGTAAATGGGGCAAAATCACATGCATACTATCCAACAACTGTTGGTCGTTCGAATATTTCGATATGCTACTCAGATTGGACAATACCCCCGCAGTCAGCATCACTATAGCCAATACCATCAATATATGATTAGCCAACGGCTTGAGGTTATTGAGACGCGACATAGCGATATTGTTCATAATACAGCCAAAAGCAATAGCAAAGAGCGGGATAGTAGTAATCAAATAGTAATCTTGCTGCTTGAGCACCAACATGATAGGCAGCACACCCGACAGAGCCAAGAAGATAAAACGATAAAAGTAGCGCGTATTACGTAAGTCATCCTCCGATAGTTTATCCAAATATTTCCAGTATACCAAGTACTTAGCAAAATGGTTATTCTTCAAACGCACCAAACATACAATCACCAATGCCAGCACCGGAATCAACATCTGTTTGATCAATGCATAGAGGATATAGAAATGCGATGCCACCGTCTGTTCATGACGTCCAGACTCAAAGATGTGACCTATATAGTTGTTCATCACATAGTAAGCACCATCAGTAAAGAACGCCATCGCTAATGCCATCACAATCCATACCCCTATAATAATCGCAGTATCGATGATCGGATAGCGTATCTTGTATTCCTTGCCTATACCCCAAAAGATGATAGGCATAGCCAATACAAACAAACTTGAGAATCCCTTAGTAAGGAACGCCAAAACAGCAAATATAGCTGCCAGCACCACCCACAGATATGATATCATATAGTGGGTCCGATGATAGCCATTATCCTCGTGAGTCGTCAGATAGATATCAGTACCCCTTCGCACTCGCATAGCATGCAGCAGCGACACTACCGCCAACAACACAAAGATCGTTTGAGGGCCCTCCACCAAATTGCTCGTAGCACTCCACGAAACGATAGGGGTCACCAACCAGAAAGCCAGTGGCAGCCATCCCGTTTTGACAGTATTCCCTATCAGCACCCATATCCTCACAATCAGCACCGCTATCAGCAAGAAAATGATTACCGAATAGATTTTATCAAATAAGTAAGAGTCACCAAAGAGGTACATCAGAGTTCGTTCAATCCAAAACCCCATCGGCAGATGGCCATGAGCATCGATTGTAGCACCATCGCTAACCTTTGGAAGCCAAAAGTCGGCAAAATTATTGGGTCGCACAATACTCTTGACCACCACTCCGTTCTCCAAACCAATATTGGCAATGCCCTCGGTAAGAAACGAACCGCTAATCAATAGTAGGAACAATCCTACCACGATAAGGTAAAGATGTATGTGCGATTTCATAGCGTTTTATATTTAATGATTAATATTCAAGTATCGATTCAACAAACCAACAATAGCAAACTTAATATCAGCCGTTTGTTGCACCTCCACTCTTCTTCGATTTACTCATCTTAGCCCAACTGTCTTTCAGCGTGCAACTACGATTAAACACCAAATGCTCGGCAGTCGAATCGCGATCCACACAGAAATAACCCAAACGTTCAAACTGGAATCGTTCTGGTTCCATGATACCCGTCTCAGCATTCTTCTGCATCGATGCCGAAGCCAACGAAGGCTCCAACTTGCAATGTTGCAACGTCTGAAGCGAATTGGGATTCAGGTTATCGAGGAAGGTCTTGCCTTCAGGAGCCTCATCGGGAGCCTCTGTAGCAAACAAACGATCAAACATCCTTACCTCAGCATCGATAGCATGCTGTGCCGAAACCCAATGGATTGTACCCTTCACCTTACGACCATCGGGCGAGTCACCGCCACGGGTAGCAGGATCGTAGGTACAGTGAATACAAGTAATATTGCCCTCAGCATCCTTCTCCACACTCTGACAAGTAACGAAGTAAGCATAACGCAGACGCACCTCCTGACCAGGAGCCATACGGAAGTATTTCTTCGGAGGATTCTCCATAAAGTCGTCGCGTTCAATATAAAGTTCCCTGCTAAAGGGGACCTCGCGAGTGCCATCCTCTGCATTCTCAGGATTGTTGATAGCCGTTAGCATCTCCGTCTCGCCTTCAGGATAATTATCTATCACCACCTTCACCGGATCTAGCACTGCCATTCTACGCTGAGCCACCTTGTTGAGATGTTCACGCAGTGAAAATTCCAGCAGCGAATAGTCGATGATGTTATCACGTTTGGCAACACCAATACGTTCACAGAACGAACGGATCGACTCGGGGGTATATCCACGACGACGAAAACCACAGATAGTAGGCATACGAGGATCATCCCAACCACTTACATAGTTTTCCTTCACCAACTGCAGCAGTTTGCGTTTCGACATCACAGTATAGTTGATATTCAAACGAGCAAACTCATACTGATGAGAGGGGAAGATACCCAGCTGCTCAATAAACCAATCGTATAGCGGACGGTGAATATCGAACTCTAGCGTACAGATACTGTGGGTAATATTCTCTATCGAATCGCTCTGTCCGTGAGCATAATCGTACATTGGGTAGATGCACCATTTGTCGCCCGTACGGTGATGGTGAGCATGAAGTATACGATACATGATAGGATCGCGGAACTGCATATTGGGATGAGCCATATCAATCTTGGCACGCAGCACCTTGCTACCATCCTCAAATTCACCTGCTTTCATGCGAGCAAAGAGATCAAGATTCTCCTCAACCGAACGATCACGGTAAGGACTATTCTTTCCAGGCACAGTAACAGTACCACGATTGGCACGGATCTCCTCCAGCGTTTGGTCATCAACATAAGCCAAACCCTTCTTTATCAGCACCACTGCCCATTCATATAACTGGTCGAAATAATCGGAAGCATAATGAATGCCAGCCCATTGGAATCCTAGCCAACGGATATCATCTTGTATGGCATCAACATATTCAGTATCCTCCTTCACGGGGTTGGTATCATCGAATCGCAGATTCGTCTTGCCACCATATTTCTTTGCCAACCCGAAGTTGAGACAAATCGACTTAGCATGACCAATATGCAGATAGCCATTGGGTTCGGGAGGGAAACGGGTAAGGATTGATTTATAGGTACCCTCGTTGAGGCCCTGTTCAATGATTTCTTCCAAAAAATTAAGCTGCTTTTCGTTGGCAGCAGCAGCCGATGATGCGTTTTCTATATGTGGAGTGTCCGACATAAACTTTTGAATATTATTATATTTACTATTATTATATGATCGAAATAATCTGCAAAA
Organism: Bacteroidales bacterium; assembly: GCA_030523765.1. Taxonomy (GTDB): domain Bacteria; phylum Bacteroidota; class Bacteroidia; order Bacteroidales; family P3; genus Colimorpha. The sequence goes on from JAUNHX010000031.1 coordinate 21,594, forward strand.
ATAACAAAAAAGAATGAAACAGAAGTAAAACAACCCATTTTTTTTAAACATCAATATGTTTATCCCCTTCACCAATACTCTTCCAACAAAAAAGCATTTTCTTCTCTATTTCAAAAAAAATTGTATTTTTGCATCTGGAATTCCCTAGTCGTTCAACGACTCCGATCGAGAATAAAATACTAAAAATAAACAGAATATGAAGAAAAAATCGTTCCTTAGTGTATGTTTTGTGGCTATCGCAATGTCCATGACCGTTAGTTCATGCGACGTCGTCAATAACCTCATCAATCAGGCAGCTAGCGTTGCCAACCTCTACAACTGCGAGTATTCGCTCAAAGATGTCAACAACCTCTATATTGCTGGCGTCAGCGTACAGAAAATTGCCAATGGCAATATCAGCACTGCCGATATTGTAAAACTCTCTACTGCCCTCGTTGCCAAGAAGGTGCCCATCTCTATGGATGTCAATGTCAACGTCAAGAACCCCACCACCACCAATGCTGCCCTTACAGCACTCGACTGGATTTGTGAGATTGATGGCACCCAGTTCGCCAACGGCAACACCAACCAAACCTACACCATCACCCCCAACTCCACCTCAGCTATTCCCCTTACTGTCAATGCCGACATCTACAGCCTCTTCTCGCAAGGGGGTATCGAGTCGCTGAAAAACTTCGTTAGCAGCTTCTCCAATGATGGCACCTCTAGCAAAGTGGCACTCAAAATCAAACCCAGCCTCAGTGTAGGCGGCATCACTGTTCCTGCTGCCAACTATATCACCATCCAAAAGAATGTTGGTGTCAAAGCCACCGCTGGCAACGCCACCACCACTACTAACAACAACCCCACCA
>JAUNHX010000032.1 GCA_030523765.1 Bacteroidales bacterium
TCACTACACGAAGAGACAACCGTCACGTTGCTTTTTCACTCTACCGATAAAGATTATAGATTGCGACGATTTTCAAAATAACTAAGTTAATAGTTTTAATTGGGAATGGCCCTCTGTGAAGACGACCATTCTTTTATTTTTCCTCAAAATGTCATTTCTCATTTTTTCAATTCCAAGCGTTTTTATCTCTAAACGGCCGTATAGAAAACGGCTGTTACGAAGTAACAAACGTTTTTCACTCGAAAAAGCGAATCTTTTCGGGCAAACTATCAATCAGAAAGGATAGCTAAACTGCTTCCGTTTTAGAAGGAGAATCCAAGACCGAATTTGATGGTATAGGGGGGAGCACTTGGATCGAGGTAGGTGAGTCGACGTACATAGTCGACGCGGAATATACCGAGGATGTTCTCAATACCGATGCTGAACTCGGCATAGGGCTGACTGCCGAGGGTTTTGATGTCGGTGGGGAACGTGTAAAGTCCCGGATGCATCAGCGCGGGGTTGTTTTTGTCGGTAAGACTTCCGTAGAGCATATTGAAACCGAATACCTCACGGAATTGAAAGAGGCGGATGATGGGAATATGATCGAGGATGAGTCCCTTCATATGATAGGTGGCGAAGAGCGAAGCATACTGATCGACGATATACTCCATCGGCTTCATGGTGTTGAAGGTATTGGAGAAAAGGAGGGCCGACATGCTGCCGTCGGGGATGAAGAGTTTGGGTAGCGGTGCGGTGTTCCACACCTTACCCGCTTGCAGATTGATATCTAGGTTGCCCAATACAGCCATCTTGATACGGTAGTCGGCAGTCAACAGGGTGCGGTTGTAATAAAAGCCCTCCATCAGTCCCATTTTATGCTCTAGGGAGACAACAGGACCCCGGTTGAAGATACGGTTGGTACCGTCGTCCTCTTTGCGGTTGCTACGGGTCTTCATCTGAGGCGAATAACGCAGTTTGGCAACCCATTCGGCATTGGTAAAATCTTTTACTAGCTCCAATCCCCCATCGCTAGTGATACGCTGATAGGTGAGAGGGCCTGCAGGTTCGTAGTGTTGAAACGCCAATCGGGTGTCGAGATGGAGATTGGAGGGGAACGACTGCACCCAGCGAGCTTGCACCTGACCCACATAAAGGGCGGGGTGGATAGATTCGGTCGACATTAGGACGTTGTCGCGACTGAGTTGCGACGACTGTCCGGGCGACTCGATATCATAACTGATATTGAAGGCCAGATAGTTGTAGGGCGGTTCCATATAGTATCGCTTCTTATCGTCGAAGGTATGATAGTATCCTAATCCGAACTTGGGTCGTTGATCTTGCAAGCCATAGGCGACATATCCATCCCAGAAATTGCGCGGGTTGAGGTGGGCCTTGGTCATCCATCCCAATCGCAGACGGCGTCCTTCAATACCGTTATAGCTTAGCATATTATAAATGGATCCGAAGTCGATATTGCTCGAGTCGCGTTCTTTGCTAGTGGGGATATAACCCGTAAGAAGTACCTGACCCACATGATAGGCCCGCTTGACCCAAGGGATTTTGGCGAACTCGTAGCGGAAACTATCGATCATCGTTTCGGGTAAAGATAGCGGCATGGGACGTGTGGTATCCCATTCGTGGCGCAGCATCCGTTTGCGAGGCAGCTTAGCAGTATTCACTAAGGGAGAGAAGAGGCTATCGGGTTGCAGATCGGGCGAAGATACAAAATCATAGTCGTGGTACAACACCGTATGCTGCATATAGGCTCCTTTGAAGAGTTTCTTGATGGTTCGGTTTTTGAAGCCCAGTCGTCCATACACATCGTTGCGAATAGGGAGTACCCTACCCAACGAGTCGGCCTGATAGCTCTGAACCACCGTCAGTCCCTGCGCAAAATTGATGTTCACTTTGGGCGATACCACCATCGTATAGCGGCGTACCGCATAGGTGCCATCGAGGGCAATACACATCTGACCTGTGAAACCGAACCCCTTCTTGTCGGCAGGGGCGAAGGAGAGAACGGCGCACTGCTGACCGTCTACCTCGACGGTGTCGGTGATATAATAGTGATAAAAGGTGATACCGATGGTGGAGGAGAGAGGGCTAACGAAATTCATATCGAGCATGGAAATCTCGTTGTCGTAGATATCGACCGGCATAAAGATATTTTCGACCGTTCCACTTACATCCTGCTCCGACATAGCATCGCTGAGGCCCCCATTACGATCGGCAATGATGAGGGTTTGTTTGCGCTGAGGATCCTTGCGATAGGATTCTTGTACTTGGGCTTCGCCCACCATGATGTTGAGGATAGCGGTGTTATCGTAAGGGGTGAGTCCTACATATTTCTTCACAAAGGGGAACCGTTTCCAGATAACATGACGATCGTAGTTGGGGTGGAAATCGTCGAGGGCCATGATGGTCTTATCGTAACGATGACGGAGATAGTGGTCTTGATAAGTAAGCCTATTGGTATCTTTGTGAGCTATGGCGGCGCGCGCCAACTCGACTGCTGGATTGTCCTTGCGACGATAACGTTCTTTTCGCCCTTTGGGAGTTACTTTTACCGACTTGAGTGTGGTGGCAGTGGGATGCATCTCTACTTTGAGCCTATTGGTCAACTCCCCTTTGGGTACCACAACGCGACGGGTTTCATAACCCATCATGCGGAACACGACGGTATCGTAGTTCAACATATTTTGCAGTTGAAAAAGGCCATCCATATCGCTTAGTGTCCCGATATCGGAGCCAGCGAAAAGAATCTGAACAAAGGGCAACTCATCGCCCGTTTTATAATCTATCACTTTGCCTCGCACTACTGTGGGGTGTTGTTGAGCCATAGCTGTATGCCAAAGGGAGGGCAGTAGCAACAGCAGTACAAGTAGCATGCTATGATAGAATACCTTCATTGTTTTCCTATATAATTCCCTCGAAGGAATGCTTAATACTTTTATATTTGTCATAATGTGCCGTAAAAACGAAAAGGTTGTGGTTTTATTGTCTAAGGAAAAAAAAGAAGTAAACCCAGCAGGCTTATATTGCCTATAAAAGACGCTGCAAAAATACACAAAACTAATAAACAACCGATGAAAAGAGGACTATTATTTTTGCCACAGGTGGTTTTTTTTTCCTACTTTTGCAGTCGGTCTAAAGAAAAAGAGAAACTGATTGATTTTTTTAAAACAAGATATATGAAATACTTACACCGTTTATTTGCATTTTCGCTATGCGCTATTTTAACAGTGGGATACTTAGCTATCCCTTCAGCTCAAGGACAGAACACAATCCGTACGATGAATTGGGATGGACAAACAAGACGCTACCTATGCATCGAACCCACTAACATGAACACCAACGAGGCAATGCCGATGATGCTATTCTTGCACGGATTGCACGATAGTTTGGACCATTACATTGACGAACCTATGGTGCAACATATGGCCGACCGGTACGGTTGGTTGGTGGTGATGCCCGAGGCAATGCCTTATGTGGCTTCGCTAGGTGGCTTAACACTTGATATGGGCAACACATGGAATGCCAATATGACTATTACGGTGATGAACACCACGATGACGCTGAACGGCGAGGTTGACGATACTGGCTTTTTGATGGCGCTGATGGATACGCTGAAAGGAAGCTATAGTATTGAGGAGGACAGTATCTTTTTGAGTGGCATGAGTATGGGTGGATTTATGACCCACCGAATGGCAATAGAGCACGGTGACCAATTTACTGCTTGCGCTGCTGTGAGCGGATTGATAACGCTTCCCTATGCCAATTCGGAGCCGCTATGCGACGTTAGAATGATGCATATTCACGGCACCAACGATGCGATTGTGTCGGATCAAGGATATTTCAATATTCTTACCGCTTTGGGAAACATTCAGGTAGGCATGAGTGCTGAGCAAACGGTAAACTACTGGGTGGAGCACAACGGATGTACCCCCAACCCTACCATCGATACGCTGGACGATAGAAGGGACGATGGTATGCGTTTTGTTCGACACACTTATAGCAACAGCGAGAGCAACGCCGAGGTGGAGTTCCTCCAAGTAATAAACGGACAGCATGAATGGTACGCTGATGAAGAGCAATATGATGTGAACTACCTAACCGAGATACACGATTTCTTTGTGGGCAACCACACCACCTATAACGCTATTGAGAAGCCTTCGGAAACGAGGGTGGTTTGCTATCCCAACCCTGCTAATGAACAACTCACCATAGTATGCAGCACTCCTACCAACCTAACCATTTACAATATGGCGGGCCGAAAGGTGGGGATGTATAGAATGGAGGGGGGCTCCAATAAGGTAAACATTGGCCATCTGCCTAGTGGTATTTATATGGGTCAATGCGACAATGGTGCCACTATGAAGATTGTGAAACAATAGTTCTTTTCAAGAATACTATGTATCTTTTAGGTTACGATATTGGCAGCTCGAGCGTTAAAGCGGCATTGGTAAACGCCGATAGCGGACAATGTGTGGCAGCCGCTTCCTATCCGAAAAACGAAGCCCCTATTGCCTCACTACATCCGGGATGGGCCGAACAAAAGCCTAACCATTGGTGGGAATACTTGAAACAAGCTACTGCCGAACTACTCGAAATGGCACATCCTGATGTTGATGCTATTGCTGCTATTGGCATCAGTTACCAAATGCATGGATTGGTATGTGTGGACAAGGAGGGACAACCACTGCGCGATAGCATCATATGGTGCGACAGCCGTGCGGTAGGCATCGGAGAACTGGCTTTCAACGACTTGGGACACGAGCGCTGCCTTTCTCACTTGCTCAATACACCGGGAAACTTTACCGCTTCGAAGTTGGCTTGGGTAAGAGAGCATGAACCTGAACTATTTGAAAAGATTGACAAGATAATGCTTCCGGGTGACTATATTGCACTACGGATGACGGGACACGCTACAACGACAATAGAAGGGTTGAGCGAGGGAATGCTATGGGATTTCCAAGAGGGTAATCTGGCCCATTTTCTACTAGATTATTATCAGATTCCCACTAGTATGATTTGCCCCATAACACCTACCTTTGGCGAACAAGGGCGACTGACGACTGTGGCGGCTCGCGATCTAGGACTGAAAGCGGGTATCCCAGTATGCTATCGAGCAGGCGACCAACCGAACAATGCTTTGTCGCTTGATGTGTTTGAACCTGGTGAGGTAGCCGCCACCGCAGGTACTAGCGGTGTGGTATATGGTGTGCTAGGACAAGTGAACTACGATCCTCTGAGTAGGGTGAACACTTTTGCCCATGTGAATCACGCCCCTACCCTTCCCCGATTGGGAGTGCTACTCTGTATTAACGGTACGGGGATTCTTAATGCATGGCTTCACCACGAGGTATGTCCAGATACAACCTATAACGATATGAATAGGATGGCCGCAAGGGTGACACCAGGCAGCGAGGGACTGACCATGCTGCCCTTTGGCAACGGTGCTGAACGGGTGTTGCTGAATCGCAATCTAGGTGCTTCGATGGTGGGTTTGGATTTGGTTCGCCACAACCGTTCGCATATGATAAGGGCAGCCCACGAGGGTATTGCTTGTGCTTTTGCTTACGGCATGAAGATAATGGAGGGGATGGGGATGCATTTTGAATACATTCGGGCGGCCAATGCTAATATGTTCCGTAGTGCTATCCTAGTGGAGACGTTGGCCAATATTATGGGGGCTACGATTGAACTTTGTGAGACTGATGGTGCCATCGGTGCTGCCAAAGGAGCCAGTATAGGTTGTGGCCTTTATGCTGACCACAAAGAGGCCTTTGCTTCGCTACAGCGTTCGATTTCTTATACCGCTGAAGAGGACAAACGAGGGGTTTACGAGGAGTTGTATGCTCGATGGTCGACCTTATTAGAACATGCAATAACTAATCAATAGAAAACCATTAAATAAATATATTATGCAGTATTTTCCTACTATTCCTACGATAAAGTTTGAAGGGATTGAGAGCAAGAATCCTCTTGCTTACCGTTATTATGATGCCAACCGTGTGGTTATGGGCAAAACGATGCGCGACTGGTTCAAATTCGCAATGGCTTGGTGGCATACACTCTGTGCAGAAGGAGGCGACCAGTTTGGTCCTGGTACCAAAACATTTCCTTGGAACAGCAATCCCGATCCAATACAAGCGGCAAAAGATAAAGTAGATGCAGGCTTTGAGATAATGCAAAAACTGGGCATCGGCTACTACTGCTTCCATGATGTAGACTTGGTGGCACCAAGCGATGATGTGGCCACTTATGAGAAGAATCTGCACGAGGTGGTAGCCTACTTGAAGCAGAAGCAACAGGAGACGGGTATCCGTTTGCTATGGGGTACGGCGAATGTGTTTGGCCACAAGCGCTATATGAACGGTGCCGCTACCAATCCTGACTTCGATGTGGTGGCAAGGGCAATAGTGCAAATAAAGAATGCCATCGATGCAACTATCGAACTGGGAGGCACGGGATATGTGTTTTGGGGTGGCCGCGAGGGCTATATGAGTTTGCTGAACACCGATATGCGCCGCGAAAAGGAGCATCTGGCTACTATGCTTCGAATGGCTCGCGATTATGGTCGTGCTCATGGTTTTAAAGGTACATTCCTCATAGAGCCTAAACCTATGGAACCTACCAAACACCAGTACGATTTTGATACAGAAACGGTGATAGGATTCTTGCGTGCTCACGGACTTGAGAAGGATTTCAAGGTGAACATCGAGGTAAACCACGCTACTCTAGCAGGACATACGTTTGAACACGAGTTGGCTTGTGCTGTGGATGCTGGTATGCTGGGAAGTATTGATGCCAATCGAGGCGATATGCAGAACGGCTGGGATACCGACCAGTTTCCAATCGATCATTTTGAACTAACACAAGCTATGCTGCAAATTATTCGCAACGGAGGCTTTACGGATGGTGGTAGCAATTTCGATGCTAAAACACGCCGAAACAGTACCGACTTAGAGGATATCTTTATTGCCCATATTGCTGCTATGGATGCGATGGCACATGCACTGCTTTCGGCAGCCGAAATTATGGAAAAATCTCCTATTCCTCAGATGGTTCACGATCGCTACGCTAGTTTCGACAAAGGCGAGGGTAAACGCTTTGAAGAGGGACTGATGTCGCTCGAAGAAGCATACAACTATGGTAAAAAGATTGGCGAGCCAAAGCAGCAAAGTGGCAAGCAAGAGTTGTATGAAGCTATTGTAAATATGTATTAATTCATGGTTATTAAAACTATTTTATCCCCCTATGAAAAGTAAATCATACCTTATATCGATTGTATCGGTGGCTGTGTTAGGTGGACTTCTCTTCGGCTACGATACTGCAGTGATCAGCGGTGCTGAAAAGGGTTTGCAAGCCTTCTTTCTAGGAGCATCCGATTTCCAATACAGCGACATGATGCACGGATTTACCTGCAGCAGTGCTCTGATAGGTTGCATCATCGGTTCGGCTTTAAGTGGTATGCTGGCTGGACGATGGGGACGCAAACGCTCGCTGATCTTAGCTGGTGGACTCTTTTTCCTTTCGGCTATAGGTAGCATGCGTCCGGAGACGATTGGGTTCGATTACGGTGTGCCTACGATGGGACTGCTAGTAATGTTCAACATTTACCGTATTATTGGGGGTATTGGTGTGGGATTGGCTTCAGCTATATGCCCAATGTATATCGGCGAGGTCTCTCCCTCGAAGATTCGCGGTATGATGGTATCGTGGAACCAATTCGCCATTATTTTTGGACAACTGGTGGTCTATTTTGTCAATTTCCTTATTCTTGGTCAACATACTAACCCTGTAATTGAAAGCATTGGACAGGGGATGAATAGGGTAGCTCCTGGTAGTGACCTCTGGACCATACAGACAGGATGGCGCTATATGTTTGGCTCCGAAGCAGTGCCAGCAGCTCTGTTTACTATTTTGATTTGTCTTGTGCCCGAAACACCGCGCCACTTGGTAGCTATAGGGAAAGATAATGAGGCGCTGAGAGTGTTAACGCGCATCAATGGGCCAGAGGAGGCACAAGTAATCTTGGCCGATATCAAAGATACGATAATCGTTCGCCGTGAACGTTTGTTCGCTTACGGTTATCTGTGTGTGTTTATCGGCGTGATGCTGAGTGTGTTCCAACAAGTGGTGGGCATCAACGCAGTACTGTACTATGCACCTCGTATTTTCGGTGATATGGGAATGACCAACCCGATGGTGAATACCGTCGTAATGGGGGTAGTGAATATTCTTTTCACCCTTGTGGCTATCTTCACTGTTGAAAAAATTGGCCGAAAACCACTCCTGATTACAGGCAGCTTAGGTATGGCTATTGGGGCAATCGGTGTTGCGCTGACGTTTGGCAATAGTGCACTGAGCCTAGTTACGATGGTGAGCATTATGCTCTACTCGGCTTGCTTTATGTTTTCGTGGGGTCCCATTTGTTGGGTACTGATTGCAGAAATATTCCCCAACACTATCAGAAGTACTGCAGTAGCTATTGCGGTAGCTTTCCAATGGGTGTTCAACTTCATTGTGAGCAGTACTTTCGTTCCGATGTTCAACATGCATATTACCCCTGGTGACAATTTCGGACATTGGTTCACCTACGGGCTGTATGGACTACTATGTGTGGTGGCTGCAATCTTCGTTTGGCGGTTAGTACCTGAGACAAAAGGGAAGTCGTTGGAGGATATGACACGTATGTGGGGTCGTCGAAAAAATGAGGAAAAAGAATAACAAACATGTGTTGTTGAAAACTAATTGAATTTTTTTTCTGCTATTTCAATAACTCTTATTATACTTGCACCAAATTTTAAATAGAATATGGACCACAGAAAGCATAAGAAGAACCTCATTATCAGCTACAAAAACTTATCAGAAGACCTCCGCGAATTATTCAAAGAAACTTATCCCGAAGGCCATGCTGACCATTTACAGAAGACGATTAAGCCTAACGGCGAACCAATTTTCGTTGTTCCCCTCGAAACGGAGGATACAATGTATATGGTAAAGTTCAACGTTCAGATAGACTCGGGTATGGTAGAAGAAGATCTGGATAAGGATCTTTATGACGACAAAGGGGATGAAGGCGAATTCGCACCCCTCAGCGAAGCTATCGACAAGGAAGAGGGCAACCTCAAAGTGGGTGCACTCAAACATGGTGCCTATGAGGATATCGAGGCTTCGGCTAAAGAGTTTGAGATTGCTAGCGCCGATATTGCTGCCGAATTTGGCGACAACATAGATGATTCCGATTACGAACATTACGGCGAAGAAGGCGATGAGGAGGAAGAACAAGAAGAAGAGGAGGATTTTGAACCTTCTGATGAAGATCTAATGAATATCGACGACAACGAACTGATGGATCTTTTGAACGATGATCTAACTGACCTTACGCCTAAAAAGACTTCGAAGAAATCAACAAGCAAAACCGAATCTAAGAAAACCGCTACTCCTAAGAACAAAGAGGAGAAGCCGACCAAAAAGAGCACCCCTAAAGCGGAATCTGCTAAGGTAGCAAAAGTTACCAAAGCAAAAACCGAACCTAAGACTAAAAAAGTGGCGGCTCCGAAAGTGGCCAAGAAAGAGGTTTCCCCAAAAGCAACTAAGAGCAAAGTAACCGAACCTAAGTCTAAAACGACTAAGACCCCCAAGAAGAAAAAATGATGTAATTAGGTGACTAATTACATATACTAATCGCATTAATGAAGGGGAAGGGGCTGAAGCTGCTTCCCCTTCCTATTTACCCTGAATGTGATGAGGGGTAACGGGAAAGAGAATGATCGAGGACTTTTTTTTATTAAAAAAGGGGGCATTCAGAAAAGGGAATGGTGGCATTTAAGAAAAAAGTAGTATATTTGCATCTTAATAAGCAAATACTCGAAACAAGTTAACATTAATAGAACGATGACTTTACGCGAAATGGCATCCTTGTTAGATGCCGAAGTTTGTACAGGCGAGAATCGTCTCGACGAAAGGGTGGAGCATGCTTTCGCCTCCGACTTGATGAGCGAAGTGCTCACACTGGGCGACACTCCTGTGCTGATTACTGGGCTATGTAATATCCAAACAATCCGCACCTGCGAGATGGCTGGCCTTGAGGCGGTAATCATTGTGAGAGACAAGCAACCTAGCGAAGACATGATAGCGCTAGCGCAGGAGAACGATATGGTCATTATTCGTTGTCGATACTCTATGTTCCGGGCCTGCGGCATTCTTTATTCTCACGGCTTATTGCCCCTTTATTAATCCTACTAAACAACAAAACACCATGCATCTAGAATATACAGTGATTGAAGGCGATTTCGCTAACGCAGGCTCAGCATCGAGCGCTGTAAAGAAGACTTTGAAGCAACTTAACATCAACCCTCAGATAGTGAAGCGGGTAGTGGTAGCACTCTATGAAGCTGAAGTGAACGCTATTGCCCATGCCTATGGCGGTAAGGTGTTAGTGGATATTGACAGCATGGGTATCCAAATGGTGGTTGACGACAAGGGTCCTGGTATTCCTGATATCGATCTAGCTATGCAAGAGGGCTACTCAACTGCTAGTGCTGAAGTACGCGCTATGGGGTTTGGCGCTGGTATGGGCTTGCCCAATATCAAAAAGAATGTGGATCATCTGAACGTGACATCGAAAGTGGGTGTTGGTACACGAGTTGAGATGTCGGTCAGTTTTACTTAATAATGATTATCTACCATGAACAATAACACGCAGTTTTATCATGCCCTCGACGTTGATCCTCGTCGTTGTATTGGCTGCTCTCATTGTCTCCACACCTGCCCTACTGAGGCTATCCGTATACGCAATAGTCGCGCTATTATCCTTGAGAACAGATGTGTTGACTGTGGCAAGTGTTACTCAGTATGCCCTACCAAAGCCATCTATATCAAGCAGGACGACTTCCTAAATATTCGCAACTATTCCCATTCTGTAGTACTGATTCCAAGCATCTTTTTAGGTCAATTTCCTGACGATATCCGTGTGTCGCGTATCTATGCTGCCCTTCACGAACTGGGATTCCATCATGTATATGAGGTAGACTCGGCCACATCGCTCTATACCGAAGCCAAACGTCTATATGCTGAGAATCACCCCGAAAAAGATATCCGTCCACTAATAAGTGCTTTCTGCCCCGCTATTGTCCGACTGATTCAGGTGAAGTATCCATCGCTAGTGGATAATATCATTCCCATTCGCGGCCCCCTCGATCTATCAGCCCACTATATTCGAAAGGTACTTACCCGTCAGGGAGTTGATCCCTCAGAGATTGGGCTTTTTTACGTGACCCCTTGTGCAGCAAAGATTGCAGCCATCAAAAATCCTGAGGGAGAAACAAAATCAATCATCGATGGAGTGCTGAATATGGATTCGCTCTTCAATCGTGTGTTTCGCCTAATCAAGGAGCAAGGACGCGATTATCAGTATCCTCCACTCAAAACACAGCGACTTTCTAGCGATGCCATTCTTTCTACCCTTACCAACGGAGAACGTCGCTTGTGCTCTTCTTGGCGAAGCTATGCAATCGATGGTATCAAGAATGTGCAGAATTTCTTGGATCGACTCGAAAATGGTTCAGTTGAGGGGATTGATTTCCTTGAGTTACGCTCATGCGACCAATCGTGTGCTGGAGCCATTCTAGCTTGCGACAACCGTTTTCTTTGTGGCGAACGAATGTATGCCCGCGCCAATAAAGCTATAGCACGCGAAAAAGAGGGCAATATTGCTCACGATAGGGAGATGGAACAGGAACGCGATTATATCCTTTCGATTGCCGAGACTGAACCCATCCAAAGTCGCAGCATGATGATCCTTGACCCCGATATCACAACAGCTTTGGAGAAATTGGAACGGATCAATATGCTCAGCGACAAACTGCCTCAGGTAGACTGTGGGCTCTGTGGCGCCCCCTCTTGCTATGCTCATGCTAGCGATGTAGTGTGTGAGGGCTGCCAAGTAAGCGACTGCATCTTTGTTCAACGCTATCGCGAGGAACGGGGCGAAATGACCATTCAAGAAGGAAACCAACGACTGAAGGAGATTTGGGGCGACGACCGCCTAGGCAACCTTTGATATATCCATACTATCTAATAACAAATAATACTTATTACTAGAACAGACTCACCGAACTATGTCCGATCCCATAAGCAAAGAACTGGCCGAATCTATGGGCGTTAGCAACGCTTGCTACGATGAAATAAGTGCTATTCTAGGACATCTTCCTTCTGTGGAGGATCTCAGCACTCTTTTGGCCATGTGGGATAGCAACGGACGTCAACAGGGCCTTTTCACTTGGCTACGAGGCATTCCTCATGCAGCAGAATTTAATGAATATATCTACGATGGACAGCGAGAAGCTGTAGAGAACATCGAGGAGCCACGCATTAAAGAATGCTATAATATTGCTCATAGTCTCTACGCCCGACAATCAGCAAGTGGCGGCGAAATAATATCTAGCAACACTCCTTTTGAAACTACAGGCGAAAGTATATTTATGGTAGGCAAGGTTTCGAGCCAATTCCTCAACTCTGACTATGCTCGCCGCTATCTTCATATGGCCTCCAACCCTATTGATATGGGAAGCGAAGAGGAAAATACCAACTATATCAGAATGATTCTAGAGTCTTTGCTCGACAATAATATTCTCCATACCTGCGATGAAATAGTGGAAGGGGGACTATTCCTAACGCTATTGGCCAGTGGACTTCCCAATGGCTACGGATTCGACATCCTCTGTGCACGAGAGATAAGACTCGATGCATTTCTTTTTGGCGAAGAATCAGGACGATTCGTCGTTTCGCTTGCTGAACGCGACGACGACTTCTTTCTTATGAAAATGGATGAAGCACAAATCAACTGCTGTTTCTTGGGGCGTACCACAAGTGGCCGAATCCTTATAGATGGCTATGATTTCGGCAACATCAATACTTTTGCTCTTCCGCTCAAAACACAATCATAGCAGCTAACTTCGAAAACCATAAGAGTACAATAAAATTCGTAGTACACAGCATCGGACCATTCGATACACTGCCGTAGAACAAAAAAAACTCCAATTATATTATTCAATCGCATAGAGCAGAGTATCCGATTCGTTTCCTACATCTAACACCCTCAGTTTTCAAACACTTTGACTTCAATTGACTGAAAAAAGAATATTATACTTATTCAGTTCCATTTACCTACCCCCATATAAAAGGCAAATGGGCGGACTTACACAGTCGGCCCGTTGCTCAATTATGAAAAAACCAAAAATTACTTTCTCTATAAAGTATCGGCAAAAGGGAGAACATGCAGTTACACTTCTATGTTTACTCACCTTTATGCTTTATTACTGTCTCAATGACCTTGCAAAAATACATACATTTTTTTAATCTGCCAAATATTTTTTTTTCATCATCCCATCTTTAAAGAAGTAATAAGATATAAACAATTGTTTCTGAATACACTTACAAAATAAACAGAAGATATTTAATCTTATCTTAAGACACAGAATCATCCTTTATGAATAATTGTTTTTTCTAACGGTAAATATTGCAAAATGTATTTTTTAAAACTTCTTTGCAACAATAATAGCTAAAAGTAAACGACCCCTTTCCAAAAAAGGAAAGGAGTCGCCAAACAAGTATATCTGTTACAGAGAATTGATTGATTAGCGTCTCTTCTCTTTGATACGGGCTTTCTTACCGGTAAGATTACGGAGATAGAAGATTCTAGCTCTACGAACGGCACCACGCTTGTTCACATCGATCTGCTCGATGAAAGGAGAAGCGAAGGGGAAGATACGTTCTACACCTACGCCGTTGGTGATCTTACGTACAGTAAAGGTCTCAGTGGAACCACATCCGCTGCGCTGGATAACAACGCCTTGGAAGTTCTGAATACGTTCCTTGTTTCCTTCACGGATCTTATAGTGGACAGTGATGGTATCTCCAGCCTTAAATTCGGGGAACGATTTACGTTCCGTCAAATTTTCAACATATTGCATTAACTCGTTTTTTCCCATGACATTAAATGTTTATTCATTAACGACTCTAGTTATTTTTTTACCATCTTTACAACAGCGGTGAAAGCCTCAGGGTGATTCATAGCCAGGTCGGCCAGAACCTTGCGGTTCAGTTCGATGTTGTTTTTGTGCAGTTCGCCCATGAAGACAGAATAGGAGATGCCATTCATGCGGCAACCAGCATTGATACGGTTGATCCACAATGAACGGAACTCACGCTTCTTGCATTTTCTGTCGCGGTAAGCGTATGTTTGACCTTTTTCCCATTTGTTTTTGGCTACTGTCCAAACGTTTTTACCTCTGCCCCAATAACCCTTGGTGCGGTTGAGGATTTTTTTTCTGCGAGCTCTAGAAGCTACAGCATTTACTGATCTTGGCATAATACTTTAATTTTTTTTCGTTTAAGCGACAGCCCTTTCGCGACTGTTCTTTGGTGCTATAAACAATGGTTATTAACTCCTGTGATTGGCATTGAGTGAGCAATTCTTGGGGAATCCTACCACTCGTGCCTCTCTTTTTTTGTTTTGTTCTTGACCAGAGGCTCCGTCGCTGGTGATGTGACACGCACATCGGCGGGGAATGGAGCGTTTGTCGTTAGAACGATGCGGTGTATATTGAAGTAATGAGCGAGGGTTTGAATAGCGAATATTCGGTTCCCGTGCGGTAGTTACCCTCAACACCGATTGTTTTTTGATTAGTTACTTAAGAAGCATCTTCTTCACGCGCTTCTCATCATCGCGGCTGACCAATGCAGTATGGTCGAGGTTGCGCTTCTGAGTGGTCTCCTTTTTGGTAAGGATGTGGCTGTGATAAGCGTGCTTTCTCTTGATTTTACCAGTACCGGTGAAGGTAAAACGCTTCTTGGCGCTGGCTTTGGTTTTCAGTCTTGGCATTACTTTACTGTTTTAATAAGTTAGACGATATTGTGACAGATACACTTGTATTCTTCATTTATCACGATCCCTATTTTTTTGGGGCAATGATCATCTGCATACGCTTGCCTTCAAGTTTGGGCATCTGTTCGGGTTTACCATATTCGAACAGCGCCTCAGCAAATTTAAGCAACTGCGTTTCTCCCTGCTCCTTGTAGAGGATAGAACGTCCACGGAAGAAGACCTCTACCTTTACTTTATTGCCCTCCTTGAGGAAACGGATAGCATGGTTCAGTTTGAATTCAAAATCGTGATCATCAGTCTGAGGACTCAGACGTATCTCCTTGATGACGATCTTGGTAGCATTTGCTTTCTGCTCCTTCTGGCGTTTTTTCTGTTCATAGAGATACTTCTGATACTCAATGATCTTACAGACAGGAGGATTGGCATTGGGGCTAATCTCAACAAGATCTAAACCCTGATCGTAAGCCAAATTGAGGGCATCTTTAAGGGAATAGATATTGTTGTCGGCATTGTCGCCTACCACACGCACCATTGGTGCGGTTATCTTATCGTTGATACGATGTTCCGGCTCCTTCTTGATGGGGCCACGTCCACGCCCTCTGGGTTGGGGCAAAGGTTTAATGTTAGCGATAATTTTTATCTCCTATTATTAACTTTATACTTAGTAAGCATTGTGTCGGCGTATTGCCTTTTGTGCAGGGTCGGCTCTTAGCTTACCGTTAATTGAACTGTTTCTTTATAATCCGATTATTTCGTTTCAGATAGTTTCTATATGACGGCCCTATGAGTATAAGTTGACAGAAGCCGTTGCTAGAGAGTTTTTTTTGAGTTACATTACGTTCTCGATCTCTTGATTGATGCGCTCAGCAAACTGTTCGGGAGTCATTGCACCCAAATCACCTTCGCCCTGACGACGGATAGAGAGTGTGCCTTCGTTGATCTCTTTCTCACCCATAATGATCATATAAGGTATACGTTTCAGTTCGGCATCACGGATCTTACGACCAATCTTCTCGCTACGCTCATCGATGACACCGCGAAGATCCATCGATTCGAGTTTGCGATGCATCTCCTTAGCTTGATCAATGTATTTCTCGCTAACAGGAAGGATGATAAACTGATCGGGAGTTAGCCACAAGGGGAACTTGCCACCAGTATGCTCAATGAGAACAGCAACGAAACGCTCCATCGAGCCGAAGGGAGCACGGTGAATCATTACCGGACGTTCCTTCTGGTTGTCCTTGTTGATATATTCGAGTTGGAAACGTTCAGGCAGATTGTAGTCAACCTGGATCGTACCCAACTGCCAACGACGACCAATAGCATCTTTAACCATAAAGTCAAGCTTAGGACCATAGAAGGCAGCCTCTCCATACTCAACCTTAGCAGGAAGACCTTTCTCCTGGCAAGCTTCGATGATAGCACGTTCGGCTTTCTCCCATACCTCATCACTACCCACATACTTGGTCTTATTTTCGGGATCGCGGAGTGAAATCTGTGCCTCAAAGTTCTCAAAACTCAGTGCCTTGAAGATAGTTTGGATGATCTCCATAACTTTGATAAATTCCTCTTTCACCTGATCAGGACGGCAGAAGATATGAGCATCATCCTGCGTAAAGGAACGTACGCGGGTCAGTCCGTGCAACTCACCGCTCTGCTCGTAACGATAAACGGTGCCAAACTCAGCATAGCGCAGAGGAAGATCCTTGTAAGAATGAGGCTCGTTCTTGTATATCATACAGTGGTGAGGACAGTTCATGGGCTTCAGCAAATAGACCTCGCCCTCTTCGGGTGTGGTGATAGGTTGGAAGCTATCAGCACCATAGTGATCCCAGTGACCTGAAGTCTCATAAAGTTGCTTCGAACCGATATGGGGAGTAATTACTTGTTGGTAACCGTATTGTTTCTGAATCTTCGTCAGGAAGTTCTGCAAACGTAAACGGAGGTCGGTACCCTTAGGCAGCCAAATGGGAAGACCCTTACCAACAGTCTCGCTGAACATAAAGAGTCCTAGTTCCTTTCCGATCTTGCGGTGGTCACGTTTCTTAGCCTCTTCAAGCAGAACGAGGTATTCATCGAGCTCACTCTTCTTGGGGAAGGAGACAGCATATACACGGGTTAGCTGTTTTCGATGTTCGTCGCCGCGCCAGTAAGCGCCAGCTAGATTAATAAGTTTTACAGCTTTGATGGGACTGAAGTCAACCAAGTGAGGTCCGCGACAAAGATCGGTGAACTTACCGCTCTCGTAGAACGAAATGGTTCCATCCTCAAGGGCGCTGATAAGTTCTAGTTTGTACTCGTCACCTTTCTTAGTGAAGAAATCGAGCGCTTCAGCTTTGGTCACCTCGCGACGAGTGATAGGTGTTTTGGCCTTCACCAATTCCTGCATCTTTTTCTCAATCTTGGGGAAATCCTCAGAGGAAACTTGATAGTCCATGAAATCGATATCATAATAGAATCCAGTCTCAATCGAAGGACCGATACCAAATTTTACACCAGGATAGAGTTCTTCGATGGCGGCAGCCAAAAGGTGGGCACTAGTGTGCCAAAAAGCATGCTTACCCTCCTCATCGTTCCAAGTGAGCAGCTGCACTGTGGCATCTTCATTGATGGGACGATAGAGTTCGGTTACTTTGTCGTTCACTTTAGAAGCAAGCACGTTGCGTGCCAGACCTTCGCTGATGCTTTTGGCGATATCAAGAGAGGTTACGCCAGCCTCGTATTGACGTACAGAACCGTCGGGAAAGGTAATATTTATCATAGTTTACACTATATTTCTGTTTACTATTTATTATTATATTCCACTTACATACAACAATATACGTCATATTCTGACGCATACTGAGACGTAACTTTGAACATGCAAAGATACGTTTTTTTTATAATAACCTATTTTTCTTTTTTTTTCTTATCCCACTCAATATACTACACTATAGTAATGTAAACATACGAGAGTGGGGTCACTAATGATTCAACACTATCGTTTTGATAATCCCAACCACATTCTCAACCACTCAAAAACCACATTGCAACATACAGATTTCCATACGCAAGGCTCTATATACAATAATGTAGTTTTCAGTCTATAATCAGGTCTTTCAACTGAACCTTCGGCACATAATGCACTCCATCACTACGGTAATATGCATGAGATGCCTTTACAGAACGAGTATCGGATGGGTCGATAGGAACAAGTTCTATCTTTTCAGTTCCTTTACCTATAGCCAAGACAGCAACGGGATCGTAAGGCAGATGTAACTCCTCTTGAAGGTGCTGGCGGTTATAGTTTCCAATTATCAGACCGTTGAGTCCCATCTCTACAGCTTTCAAGCACATACTCTGCAAAGATATGCCCAAATCAATATCTACACCTCGAAATTCGGGGATAGTAGTACAGCAGATAATGAAGGCCTCTGGTTCTGTTCCGGCAATAGGTAAATGCAACTCAGGAAGTGCAGCGCCCATCTTCACCATACTCAACACCTTTTCAGCCTCTATACCTTTCGTTATCAGTTTAAAACGCAGTGCCTGTTGGTTACACCAGGAAGGTATTTTCGTATTAACACTGACAATACGTTCCAACATATCGCGAGAAACGACAAAGTCTTTCAGATAACCACGATGACTCCTATTACGGAGCAACAACTCATCGAGCGTATGCCCTATTCTCTTTACTTTTGTCTTCTGTCCAAAAACCTCCTCGTATCTTTTTTCTAAATAGTTGTCGGCCATAATAAAGTCTTGTTTAGGTTAAACACAATTGTTATCAATGAGTGCCGAGAACTATAAAGCTATAGTCTCGGCACCCTTTGATATGATATCATTATTTATTTATTAGCAATAGGACGAACGTCGATCATCAGTTCATCAAGCTGATCCTGTGCTATAGGTGAAGGCGAACCGCTCATCACATCGCGACCCGAATTGTTTTTGGGGAATGCGATGAAATCACGAATGCTGTCAGCACCACCAAAAAGGGAGCATAAACGGTCAAAACCGAAAGCTAAGCCTGCGTGAGGAGGAGCACCATAAGTGAAAGCATCCATCAAGAAACCGAACTGTTCGGCTGCCTTCTCATCGGTAAAGCCAAGTGTATGGAACATCTTATTTTGCAACTCACGATCGTGGATACGAATAGAGCCACCACCCACCTCGACACCATTCATCACAATGTCGTAAGCATTAGCGCGAATATCACCCCAACGGCTAGGATCGTCAAGCAAAGCCTCATCTTCAGGCTTGGGAGCAGTGAAGGGGTGATGCATAGCATAGAAACGCTGCGTCTCTTCATCCCATTCAAGCAACGGAAAATCAATTACCCACAGAGGAGCATAGACATTAGGATTGCGAAGACCCAGTTGGTTGCCCATCTCGAGACGGAGTTCATTGAGTTGTTTGCGAGTCTTCATAGCAGGACCGCAGAGTATCAGCATCAGATCGCCAGGCTTAGCGCCAAACTTCTCAGCAACCTGTTTCAGCTGTTCTTGAGTATAGAATTTGTCGACCGACGATTTGAAACTTCCATCGGAGTTATATTTTACATAAACCATTCCACCAGCCCCTACCTGCGGACGTTTCACGAAATCGGTGAGGGCATCCAATTGTTTACGCGTATACTCAGCACAACCTTCAGCACAGATACCAACAACCAACTCAGCATTGTCGAAAAGACTGAAGCCACAACCTTTAACCACATCGTTAAGTTCTACAAACTGCATACCGAAACGGATATCAGGTTTATCGCTACCATACAAACGCATAGCATCATGCCAAGTGATACGGGGAAAATCACCAAATTCAAGATGTTTCTCTTCTTTGAAAAGATGTTTTGCCAAACCCTCGAAGGTTTGTAGTACATCCTCTTGCTCGACAAACGACATCTCGCAGTCGATTTGTGTGAACTCAGGCTGACGGTCAGCACGGAGGTCTTCATCACGGAAACAGCGTACAATCTGGAAATAGCGATCCATACCTGCCACCATAAGCAACTGCTTGTACTGCTGAGGACTTTGGGGGAGAGCATAAAACTCGCCAGGATTCATACGCGATGGAACCACAAAGTCACGAGCGCCTTCGGGCGTTGATTTGATAAGGAAAGGAGTCTCTATTTCAAGGAATTCGAGACTGCTCAGATAATTGCGTACCAACATAGCCATTCGGTGACGCAATTCTAGATTCCTACGTACTGGGTTACGACGAATATCGAGATAGCGATACTTCATACGGAGATCATCACCACCATCACTCTGATCCTCAATGGTGAAAGGAGGGACCTTAGCAGCATTTAGCACATTGAGTTCATCAACGATGATCTCAATCTCACCAGTAGGGATCTTATTATTCTTGCTAGCACGTTCGGTAACAGTACCGGTGGCTTGCACCACATATTCGCGCCCAAGTTTACGGGCCTTCTCACAAAGTGAAGCATTGACTTCCATATTGAAAGCCAGCTGTGTTATACCATAACGGTCGCGGAGATCAACAAAAGTCATACCACCTAGGTCGCGGCTGCGCTGTACCCATCCGGCCAGCGTTACTTTCTGACCCACGTTAGAAATGTTTAATTCTCCACAAGTATTAGTTCGATACATATTGAGTTTTTAATTTAAATTCAGAATAACAACAAATTACAACTCTGTTTGACGCCAACGCTCATAGCTGCGTTCTATCAAGTTGTTTACCACTCCAGAATCCTCCATCATGATGAAATGACCGGTATTATCAAACTCCACGTAGGTGAAGTCGTTATATAGATGGTCCATAATCTGCTTATTATCGGCAGGAATATTGGAGGCGCGAGTACAAATAATCAGAGAAGGGATATTGATCTTTTCCCCTGTCCAGTAGTCGGGATCAACTAGATTAGTCATCGTGCTCGAAGCCACATACTCTGGAGTGTTCGGCATAGTAGACATTGCATAATCCACAATCTCCTGAGGAGTGAACGGACCTTGCAGCGATTCAACAAAATCTTTAATATACTGCTCACAGCCCTCACCTCTGAAGCCATCAACAAACGCACTAATATTGGTCTTATATTTCAACAAAGCAGTTGGATTCGAAGGATAAAAGCAGTAAGTTCCATCAATATCGCACAATGCAACAGCTTGTGCTGGATAGTCAAAAATAAACTGCCTACAGACCGCAGTTCCGAGACTATGACCCACCAATACTGCTTTGCTCACCTGAAGCGAATCGAGTACAGTCTTCAACGCTTGCGAGAAATAACTGAGAGTATATTCCGTTTCAGGCTTATCGCTCTCACCGTATCCAGGCAGATCAACAAATATCATCTGTATAGGATCACCCTCAAAACCCTCATACTGTTTCTCCCACACCTGCATATCACATCCAAATCCGTGAACAAAGAGCAACACAATATTGCCATCGCCAACAGATTTATAATGTATTTTCGTTCCATCTTCCATTGTAGCATAATGCGAAGGCAAATCGGCAATAGTCGACGTTCTACTACAAGCAGATAAAGCAACAATGAGCAAAATAGCAAAGAAATAATAAACCTTCTTCATATTGTTATTATTGATTAAACAATCTTGATGTTAACGCTAATGAGGAAATATTATTGCATAATAGGTACAAAAAAATCGATCTGCACTTATCTTCTTTAACATACTCCTATTATTTAAGGGAAAAACACATGAAGAACAACAACATCAAATAGTATTTATTCCGAAACGAAAAGCCGATTCCTTGATTAGAAAAACAATGAGTATTCAAGAAACAATGAGTAAAGGATTATTTCTATAATTATTATATAAAAGTGTTTGATTAATAAAAGCAATACTTAAAGCCTATAGTTCTCGATCGAAATGGATTACCAAAATAGAAGAAATATGAAGATGGAGATAAAAAAAGAAGAGCATCTCGTTATGAGATGCTCTCTATAAAAGATTGGCAGC
>JAUNHX010000053.1 GCA_030523765.1 Bacteroidales bacterium
GAGCGCAAGCGCAAGGAATAACCCGTGGCGGATGTTGCGGCGCGGCGGAAAACCGCCGCACCGAAACATCCCCCGCCGAAAGATTGATGCATAACATATATTATAAAAGGTATATGAAGAAAGCACCTCCGAAGAAGAAATCGACCAAGAAGAAAAGCAATATAAAGAAAGTTATCTTGATACTCGCCGTGCTGTGTGGCATCGTCGTTTCGATAGCCAAATGCGAGAGGGGGAATTTCGACCACGACAATGCTATGACTGTCAAGGCCGTCATCACCGACGTGAGGCCATTCTACGGCGGAGGATACGGGTCTAAATACAAAGCTGTCTATGAATACTCTGTGAACGGAGGCACCTACAATAGTTCGGACCAGATTTGCTATGACACCTACAAGAGACTGAACATTGGCGACACCGTATCGGTCTTGGTAAACAATAACGATTACAACAAAACGGAGCTGTTGCTTGAGCAAGACAAAATACTTAAATTTCATATCGATTTCTAATTCACTTCACGTTGCACAATGAAATTGCACGAATGAAACAAGAACAATTATCACAAAACAATGGGACATAACATCAACCGCCGTCCCAACTACCCGACAAAGGGCAGTAATAAAAATCTGCAGGCCAAAGCCAAACGTAAGAAGATTGGACGCGGCATCCTGTGCTGGTCCCCTGTATGGATTTCAGGGCTGTTTGTGTTGGTGGCTATCGTTCAGGCACGAATACAATTCCATAGGATTGAGCAGGACTCAGTCAAGACTACTGCACGCGTTGAGAAAACATATACTGTTAGCGGTGGCCGCAAGTGTGATTACTATGTGTCGTATTATTTCTACATTGACGACAGCTTGTATCACGGCAAAACACAATTGAAGAAGTCGGTCTGGGAGAAGTTCGCCCCTCACGACCCAATAGAGATTGCCTACGAGAAAGGCAACCCGTCCAACAGCAGCTGGGCAGGCTATCACAAGGATTGAAACAAGTAAATATGCACATCTCAGTCTTCTGGGGGTGTCGCTCCCGTGCGCGGTGAAACTGACCGGATAAAACAATAAAATGAAGTAAAACAATACACACAGACAGACAATGAAGAAGATAATGTTCCTATGCGTGGCGATGATTGCCCTCGTAGCCTGCAATAACAGCAAGGTCGCAAACGATATGGATAGTACAATCGATACAGATACCCCTGTCGCAAACGTACCGATGGAAGAGGCAATCAAGGATTCTGTCGACCAAATAGGAAAAGACCTTATCTACGGCGAGCTACCATTGTCATTCGATTTTATAAGCCGAGAGGAATGGATAGAGGTTGTCAAAGGGGCTGTCCGTTATGACAGAGACTACGATAGTATTACTCTTGATTCTGCTATTAAACTTTATAGCAGTAGTGAGATAACGAGGGATTCTATTGTGACGTGGTGGGGACAACGATAGACATATAAAAAACGACAAGCACCAATAATCCTATGCACATAGCAGTCTTCTGCGGCTCGTCGCTCCAGCGTGCAGTGAAAATGCAGAAATGAAACAAAAACAATTATCACAAAACAATGGGACATAACAAGGACAGGCGCCCAACGTATCCGGCGGAGAACAAGAAAGGTAAAGGCAAGTCTTTCGTCAAACTGTTGAAGGATTGGCTCGCTTTTGCTCTCATAGTGATTTTCTTTGTGTTTTTAATCATTTATTCTATTGTTACAATCCACGACAATCACATACGGCGGAATCAGATTAAGGACAACCCAGTAGAAACAGAGGCCGTCATTACTCGGATAGGGAAGAAGGAATACTGGGGTCCACGCTCAACACCGGTATATTACGACTACTATGTTGGAGACTCTTTGTACCATGGTATGATATATGAAATAAAAGTCAACAATATGAAAGTCGGCCACACTATCAAGATAACCTACGAGAAGGATAATCCGTCTAATTCAATGTTTGGGGAAACGCTATCACAGTATTAACATCATGCACATAGCAGTCTTCTGCCTTTCGTTCTCCGCTTCGCTATCGAAAGTCCACTGGACTTTCTTCACATCGCTGCCGAAGAAACAGAAACAATAAACACAGACAGACAATGAAGAAAGTATTTATGTTCGGCGCTATGGTGTGCGCCATCGGAATGATGACCGCCTGCAAGGGCGGGACGGGTGACAACATAGCCGCAGACACCATGCAACCGTGCGAGCCATCGTCCGCTCTCGTCACGAATACGGGTGGCAACATAGAATTCGAAGAGGCGGAGGTGATAAAAAGTGCCACTTTCGGGCCGGAAGATACTCCTGAAATCATAGATTCGGCATTGAAAGCCGCGGGTTTGCCCATGCATATTGAATTGGGCGTCGATGGCTCGGCTACACTTGCCACCGACGGAATGGCATTTATTCTATCAGATAGCATACACTACATTTGCCAAGCAAAAGAAATCATTTTCAACGATGAACCATGGCTCTGTATCATATACACTGAGGATGTAACTGGGCAATATTGGCAGATGATGGGCCCCAAGAGAGAGAGGTTCTTGTGGTACGAGACGGCCCTCATCAGTCCACAAGCCGAACCTTATCAAATGGCCAGTCATGGAGTCACCCTCCACCGTAGCGGTGTCGATTGCGATGCCATTGTGGTCCGATACCTCGATAGTGGGACATTGGACACAATACGTTATACTCAGTGTATAGATTGAACATACCCATATTTAGCCATAAACCACTAACCACTAAAATGAAGAAGCTCTTTTTGTTCGGCGCTATGGTGTGCACCATCGGAATGATGACCGCCTGCAAGAGCGGGGCGGCCGACAACACAGCCGCAGACACCATGCAACCGTGCGAGCCATCGTCCGTTTTCGTCACGAATGAATACCACTTCAAGGATTTGAAGACTCCTAACTCCTTGCAAGTCGTTTACATCAAATACCATCCAAATCTGGAGAAAGACAGCATCGATATGGGCGATGACAGGTTCGTTGTGTACGATGACCGTGCGTATTATTTTAGTGGAGCCGTGGAAACATTGGAATCGAAAGGCGTGAAGTATGACGTGGTGGACTATGGCACCGTATTCTACAACGGAGAACAACAGGTAATATTCCTTACGGAGGTGGGCGATATTTTCATATTTGTCGAAACAGCAGATGACGGCAGCAATTACATAAAATTCACCTGCAACCCCATTGATATTTGCAGCGAAGACGTATATGCTGACGACAAGGGAGTGTGGCATAATCAAACGGACGATGCTTGTGACTGGGTAGAGCCAATATAAGGTAACCTCTAAAAATTCCACGTTAGCTTCGCTGACGTTTCGGTCGTTCGGCATAACTCAAGCAAGCTTGGTTCTGCTCTCACTTATGAAACGTATGAAAAGGGATAATAATAACCATACTTTCAGTGCTTTTGGATTGATTTATGCATCTTGTTCAGT
>JAUNHX010000033.1 GCA_030523765.1 Bacteroidales bacterium
AATCACGTTAGAGAAGGCAAAATAGCAGAGCCGAAACCGGCCGTTTGTCGAGCTGAGACCTCGACATTGTACATTCGGCCTAATAGCCACTATATGACTGAAAGCCGAGACCATTGCTGGCCTCGGCTTTCGTCGTTTTAGTGTGTCGATGCAGGATTACATCTCGCTCAATTTCTTTCTTATTCTTCGCTTCGGCGGTCGCTATCGAAAGTCCACCGGACTTTCCTCACCTTCATAACACAGTTTGGCATTACGCTCGGTGGCAACGAAGAGTTCTTCAGCCTCTTGGGGGAAGGTCTTCATCAGCGAGTTGTAGCGGACTTCGCCCATGATGAAGTCGCGGAGCTGTGGCCGCGAACACCTTATTCCCAAATTAAATACAGTGAGCAACTTGCTCCAGTCGGGCTCTTTCGAGTCGAGGTGGAAGCCGTTCTTGCGCACAGGTGCGGGGTTGTCGGCCGAGCCGACACCCTCCTCTTCCTCAGCAGGGTTGTAGTGCCAGATGTGAAGAAGAGCCAGTGGACTTTCGATAGTGACCTTAGGGAACGGAGAACAAAAGCCTCCTTGATGACGTTATTCGCTGTATTATATTTTATTTCAAAGGTGCTCATGGCCTTTGGCAGCTCACTTCGTTTGATTTTGATTTCAGCGGTGTTCGCAGCCTTCGGCAGAAGTACTGGGCCTGGCTGGCGCCCATAGCCACCTGCGCCACATAGACGTAGCCGTAGCTCTTGGCAATCATACCGAGGTCTTTACTTTCAGTCACGTTGCTTTGGCTCGGCATAGTGAGCAAGCTCCCTCTGCTCTCGCTTTGCGCAACGGTCTTGCGGATCTTCTTGCCGCTGGTGGCGTGGTGTGCCGTCGGCTTGGCCGACAACTTGGCGACAGCGCCTGCGGGAGTGGCCTTGAACCGAAGGTCGCGAGCACCTATGAATCAAATGTTAAAACAGCGAGTCAGCACCGCTGAAATAAATCAATTCTAGCGAAAAACCCAATCCTCTCCTTCCACTCTTGTAGTCCCATCTCCCCAATCGATTTTTGAAAAAAATTCATCCGTATTAATCAGAAAACCAACCCTATCCAAAAAATCTTCAAAAAAATTTCACCCCTTTGTCACACAATTCAAAAATTTTTACGTCTAATATAGCAAAAGAACAATACGAATACAAATCCCAAATAATCGCACATAATATGGATATAAAATACAATAATATTTGCCATAAAAACGTTATAAATATATGAATATGAAATAGATTGAAACCACCTCTGATGCCCACGCAGCAACAAGAAATAGAATTCGGCGACCTGCTGAACCGCAACAGCCAGACCATAAACAGTATCTGCCTCAGGTACTGTGGTGGTAATGCATTCTATTTCGATGAACTACGGCAAGAGTGCGCCGTGGCGATATGGGCGGAGTTCAGCCGTTACGGCCTCGACCGTTTTCGTGGCGACAGCGCCGAGTCAACTTGGATATACCAAATCTCTTACCATGCCGTCATAGACTACCTCCGCAACCCCAATCACCAAGAGTTTCAAACCGTCTGTGACCTTTACAGTCTGGAGTATCTCACCGACAACCCATCCCTCAACGACTGGAACCTGTTCGACGAAATAACGGTACAACTCAACCTCAACGAACGCAACCCGCTGGACCACTATCTCAACGACGACTCCTACAGCACCATCGCACGCACTGAGGGCATCTCCGAAAGCAACGCACGTAAACGAATGTCACGACTATTAAACAAATTGAAAATGTTAATCCACAAATAATTATCAACCAGCCTCTTTCTATCCTCTTTACCATATTATTTGCAAGGGGGGTGTGGGTAAAATACTGATTATAAATGAAGAAAGAAAAAAAACAGCTGAATTTTGTCCAGCAAGAGGAAAGAGGACACGACCGTCCCGTCACGGACGGCGACATCAGCCGGCTGCGTTCTGCTCAGAGGTTAATGGATGACGTCGCCTCGCGGATACCGCCGTTTTCCCCAGAGCAAATTCATGCGTTGGTTGAAGGCGACAAGATTCCTCAGTTTCAACTTCGCCGACGTTGCGATCGCTATCTGCTAATCTTCTGCCTGTTGCTCCTCGCTCTTGCGGCAAGCATCTTGTGGCATACCGCCTCAGGGGGCGTCACACCGTTTAATGTCGCCGTCACCATTCTGTCCGTCGCCGACTTATGGGTGGCTCTACGTGCCGCCCGTAGCCTGTGGCTCATGAGGCAGACTCTCCGCCTCCGCCCTTATCCTTATCGTATGTCCCACTATGCCGATAGGCTGAATCGGCTCTCCTGTCACCGCCGCCGTTGGATTGGTTTTGTCCTCCGCTCCAGCTACAATTCGGTTTCCACGCACGTCGACCCCTCTACGCGCTCCACAGGAGCTTGTACCAGTCGACGGGAGTTCTTCTCTCTCCGTCTTCCTTCATATTCCATTGCTGCTTGCATTTTTCTGTTGATTGTCCTGAACGCAGACAAAGCGTTTGCCGCCACTCGCGACTTTGTTAAGGTCACCACCACCTCTGAGAAAACCGACGATGCGATTTGCGATACTATTAACAATACAATCGAGCAGCTATGAAACGTCCTTTTAATAAAAAACGCTTTTGGCTGATCATAGCCATCCTGGCTCTCGTGGAGGCTCTCGTCTGCTACATAGCCATACAGTGGAAATACATCTTCCCTTCCAACGAGGTCAGCGAAATATATGCTCGTTATGAGAAAGTTGAAGGTATCGATGTTTCTTTTGTCAAGGATTATAAAGTAAATGACACCGTCATTGTCGATGTCACACTGTTGGAGGCAACAGATTCCGTTGGTTGGGTCACTCTCAAAAAAGATTTTGAAGTACCCAACCCACCTCCTGACGTCCAGCAATTCATAGACAATGGAGAAGATTTGATAGGAGTAAAACTCATCCCCAAGTCCACCACCACAGATACCATCCTCACCCCATACCCTAATGATGTTCTGGCCATCTCCCACTTGAAACGCACATTAACAATTTTCCACATCAAGAATAAGGAAGAACTAAACGCAGTAAGACACTACAATTACGACAAATCGACTAATCAATAAAACAGATATTATGCGTAAAATTTTCATTACCATCGCACTCTTTGCAGTGCTCGGAACGCTGGCGGTCAGTTGCCAGAAAGAAAACATCATTGACGAGACATCCATTGTCGCGGAAAATGGCAAAGTTGTTACATACCCTGTAACATATATTCCTTTAATAGACAATGAAATAGAAAAGGAATTTCCTTGTGTTAAAGAATAGTATGTGGGCAAATTGAATAGCAATTTTCAAGTAAAGTAAAAAAAATTATGAAAAAGTTTTATAGTATACTAATCCTTGCACTGTTCTTTATGCAGGGAATAGCTTTTGCGTCAACAACAAGACCGTCCGATTTGGACGACACGATACCTGCAACTCCTCGTTGCGACAAGTATTATTACACCAAGTGGTTTGACGATTGTCCGAACTGGCGGCCCAACGGCGTGTGGGACAGTTGCTTCTGTTTCAAATATCAAATAACCAGATATGTGGAAACTGCGAAAATTGCCAAATGGGAATATGCACATAATAGACGTATGAAAGTGAAAGGATTGGTGGCAATGGTACAGAATTACAATCCTCCGACCGTTGATACTGCTGCCAATGTTCAGAAACTACCCGAATATCTTTATCTATACCAGATGACGGAGACCGGCCGGAATATTCAAGGAATTGATATTGAAGTCCGACTTCAACTGCTCGATTCGGTGAGGTGGGACACGGCTACTGCACGGGTTATGGAGTTCCGTCAGGGATGGAACGACGAGTATATCCAGTACTGCTATCTGTACGAGGCTTATTTTGAGCAACCGGTGTGGGTGGACACCGATTTCTTCATTGTCGGTTCTACAAACAGTGGATATAACAGTGTAAACAGTAACGGAAGAATTCCTACTGTCTATGTTGACATTATGGATCAACAGGACTATTTATTAAACAACAAACCTGGCTGCGACATCAACAACTATCAGTTTCTGATTGGATCTGATGGACCGTTATTTCAAGATGGCTACAATTGTCAACTCCCTGGCAGACCGTATGCCTTTTGGGCGTCCACCTTCAGTGCTGTGACCAACTACTGGATGAGCGACTGGCCTTATAGCCCTGTAGGATATTATCTTGTCATTGTGGACAAATGGGACCTCAATGCCGAACCTAACGAGGCTGGATGGGGCGAAGTCCTTGGCGGCGGACGCTTTCCCGACGAGAGCGACGACACCATTATGGCGATACCTGCGCCTGGCTTTGCCTTTGTTTCGTGGAGTGACGGAAGCACCGAGAACCCGAGGGTCATCCACCTGACCAGTGACACAACGTTTGTTGCGACCTTCCAGTGTACCCAGCAGTTCAACCTGCAGGTCACAGCGTCTGACGCGACGATGGGTGCGGTCACTGGCGGCGGCAGCTACTATGCCACGGATGTCACCATTGCCGCCACGCCGGTTCCGGGCCACAGGTTTAACTACTGGAGCGCGGGCGGATCACCCGCAATCACCACCAATCCTCTGGTTGTGCATCTCATCAGCGACACCGCCTTTGTCGCCAATTTTGAAGATGTCAGTGACCAGACGTTCAACCTACAAGTCTCGTCGGCTAATGCCACGATGGGCAGCGTCACCGGCGGCGGCAGCTACTCTGGTGGAACCAACCAGACCATCACCGCGGTACCCTCCGAGAACAGGTACGGATTCACCCATTGGAGTACGGCCACTGGCGACAGCATTACCGACAACCCCCTTGTGGTATACCTGACATGCGATACTACCTTTATGGCTCACTTTGTTGAGCTGCCTCAATATCACCTGATAGCGGCAAGCAACAACAATGCGTGGGGCACGGTTGAAGGCGAGGGCATGTACTATGCGGGTGAGCAGGCTACGCTGACCGCCGTCCCAGCCGAATACTACGTATTCCAAGGTTGGTCGGATGGTGAACAGCAGTCACCCCGCATTGTCACCGTCACACAGGACACGGTGTTCGAAGCCATTTTCGCAGTCGACCCGACAATCGGCATCGACAATGTCGGCACTATAGACTTCACCGTATCGCCCAACCCGAAAACGGGCCGACTGACGGTGCAGATGAACCAACAAGAACCGTATGAAATGACAATCTACGACGTAAACGGCAAGTCCGTTTGGAGTAGGAAATGCGAGAATCAGGTGACCGAAGTCGACCTCAGCACACTTCCCGCAGGACAATACCTCCTCGTGGTGTGCACCAAAGACAAATACGGAGTGAAGACAATTGTGAAGAAATAATTCCAGCCCTCAAACACCCGTAGCCCCAAAACACAATAAGGGACGAGACTACACGCATCTAGACCCTTCACGATAAAGAATATAATTATGAAAAAGTTTTATAGTATACTAATCCTTGCACTGTTCGTAATGCCAGGAATAGCCTTGGCATCAACGATAAGTCCGTCGGATGTGGACGACACAATACCTGCAACCCCGCGTTGCGACAAATATTATTACACCAAGTGGTTTGACGATTGTCCGAATTGGCGACCCAACGGGGTTTGGGATAGCTGTTTTTGTTTCAAGTATAAATTTGACAGATTTTTTTCAGGCGAGCTTGCCAAATGGGAATATGCACATAACAGACGTATGAAGGTAAAAGGACTGGTAGCTATGGTGAGAGATTACACTCCGCCGACGGTTGATACTGCTGCCAATGTTCAGAAACTACCCGAATATCTTTATCTATACCAGATGACGGAGACCGGCCAGAATATTCAGGGAATTGATGTCGAAGTCCGACTTCAACTGCTCGACTCAGTCAGATGGGATACGGCCACGGCACGCGTTATGGAGTTCCGTCAGGGATGGAACGACGAGTATGTCCAGTACTGCTATCTGTACGAGGCCTATTTCGACCAGCCCGTATGGGTCGACACCGATTTCTACATCGTCGGTTCAATGAATACCCCCAACAGCAATGGGATGGTATCCACATTTTACGTCGACGTTATGGACAACGGTGATTATATGATACAAGACAAATTAGGCTGCAACGCTAGTGATTATTATTTTTTGTATGGTACCGCTGGACCAACATATCAGCAGCAATATAGCTGTCATCTTCCAGGCAGGCCATACGCCTTTTGGGATTCTCAAATTGGCCCTATGTTTAACTATTGGATAAGCGACTGGCCCCTGAGCCCTGTAGGATATTATCTTGTCATTGTGGACAAATGGGACCTCAACGCCGAGCCTAATGAGACCGGCTGGGGCGAGGTGTTTGGCGGCGGACGCTTCCCCGACGAGAGCGACGACACCATCACAGCCATTGCCGCGCCGGGCTTTGCCTTCGTTTCGTGGAGCGACGGCGTGACGGACAACCCCCGTGTAGTGCACCTGATGAGCGACACGACAATCGTCGCGACCTTCCAGTGCACTCAGCAGTTCAACTTGCAGGTCACAGCGTCTGACGCGACGATGGGTGCGGTCACTGGCAGCGGCACCTACTACGCCTCCGATGTTACAATATCTGCAGCACCAACCCTCGGTCATAGGTTCTTACACTGGAACGATGGCAGCACCGAGACCACGCGCATCATTCACCTCGTCAGCGACACCACCTTTGTTGCCTATTTCCAGGACATCAGCAGCCAGACGTTTAATCTCCAAGTCTCTTCGGCAAATGAGACGATGGGCAACGTCACCGGTGGCGGAAGCTACCCTGGAGGCACCAACCAGACCATTGCCGCCAATCCCTTTACAGAGAGATTCCGTTTCACGCACTGGAGTAACGCCACTGGCGACAGCCTTACCGACAACCCCCTCACGATATACCTAACCTGCGATACTGCCTTTGTCGCCCACTTCATTGAACTGCCACTATATCATGTGCAGACAGCCGTCAATAACGCTGAGTGGGGTACAGTAGAAGGCAGCGGCACCTATATGGAAGGCGACGAGGCCATACTGACCGCCACCCCTGCGATGTACTGCATCTTCGACGGCTGGTCGGACGGCAATGAAGATTCGCCCCGCACCATCACCGTCACGCAGGACACTCTCTTTACAGCCATCTTCTCATTCGACTCGTCAAGCATAGGAATCAATCAGGCTGCCACGCTGGAGTTCTCCGTCTCACCCAATCCAACAACTGGACGGCTAACAGTGCAGCTGAACCAACTAGAACCGTATGAAATGACAATCTACGACGTAAACGGCAAGTCCGTTTGGAGTAGGAAATGCGAGAATCAGGTGACCGAAGTCGACCTCAGCACACTTCCCGCAGGACAATACCTCCTCGTGGTGTGCACCAAAGACAAATACGGAGTGAAGACAATTGTGAAGAAATAATTCCAGCCCTCAAACACCCGTAGCCCCAAAACACAATAAGGGACGAGAACAAGGATATCAAGAATGGCAAAGGAGGCGATTTTCTTCCGATTAGAACACAATCGAGGTTTTGTGTCCGCTTTACGTGTCTTTTCTTCACCCTAAAATGGGATTTGGGGGCCACTAGAGGTAACTTTTTACCACTTTTCGATTGGTTTTTTGGGGCCACTATAAGCGCCCCATTGCTGCTGTTTTTGATATATTAGTAATTTCAATAATAACACAAAATAAGGTAGTTGTATTTTGTATTAGAATTTTCAATAATACTTTTCGTGCTTTTTGCGGATGTTCCGGATTTTCCGGAGGGCTAATAGGGCCAATGGGGCTAATGGGCCGGATATTCAAGATATTCCAGAGGACCTGGAAGACACCTGCGGCAGCTAAACTGTAAACTGTAAAATGTAAACAGTAAACAATAAACCATTGCCCTACTTGGGCTTTCAAAGGGGGAGATGGATCACCATCTTTGATTCAAAGAAGGGTTCTTCGTAGAAGGTGCTGATGGGATAGAGATGCGGCTTATCGCCAAAGGGGGCTAGTTCGGACGTGAGATCGCCTCCCTTTAGGTAGAGGATGCCGTTGGCTAGGGAATGACGCTGCTGGGCGGCAAAACGACCCCGTACCCAGGGAACGAACTGACTGAGGTCGGTAACAGCACGGCTCACCACAAAGTCGTACTGCCCTTTCAACTCTTCGGCTCGGATCTGTTCGGCTCGTACATTCTTCAAACCCAACTGGGTGGCTACATCGGTAACTACCTTGATTTTCTTTCCGATAGAATCGACTAGATGGAACTGGGTGTCGGGGAAGAGGACTGCCAGAGGGATGCCTGGGAACCCGCCGCCAGTACCCACATCGAGGATACGAGCCTCGGGGAGGAATGTTATCACCTTGGCAATGGCAAGACTATGGAGCAGATGATGTTCCACAAAATGCTCCATATCTTTGCGCGAGATGACATTGATTTTGGCGTTCCATTCGCTATAAAGAGCAGGCATAGCAGCCATCTGCTCCTTTTGCAGGGGACTCAGATTGGGGAAATATTTATCGATCAGATTCATCGGGAAGAAGAATAAAAAAATTATCGGTGATTATATAGAGCCAGTGTTATACATTGCTTTTTAGAGGTTGCCTTAACGCATATTGGTATAATAGAGGAGCTCGAAGACCAAACTATCGGTAGTCCCATTGCGGGAGAGCGACTCACCCGGCTGGAAAGAGACCCGTAGGGTATCGCCCGGCTGGAGATCTACATAGTTCTGACTGAAATTGCCGTGAACATGGGGGCGTTCGCTATCAGTAGCATAGCGACGAGCCGAAAGAACCACATCCTTCATCAGCACCCCACTGGTAACCGATACCGTATAGTTGTTTCCTTGGCGAGTCCACCACATACTATAGGGGGCCTTGGGCAGTTGTAGTTGTAGTGGAGAGACAAAGAAGTAGAGACGCTGCTGGTGCTTGTTGGAAAGCACTAGATAGCAGCGATGCAAGTCGGCTTCGGCAGGAGGGGTATAGGTGAAATCGCTACTGGCGAACTGGCGCTGATCGAGCACACGGCCCTCAAAATCTTTTAGCACCACATCGATTCCTTTGTATTCCGAACGGATACGTACCGTACGACTGCTATACTGATGGAAAGCGTTGCCATAGGGTTGTGCACTCGGAACCAGGCGATGAGCCTCCACAGCTGGCTCGACAAAGATAGCCCCATCGGCCATGAGTCGCTGGGCAGCATAATAGAACGGTTTGCGATTGCGATAGTAATCGATACAGCTCCACGAAGCCACCGGCCAACTGTCGTTGAGTTGCCAGTAGAGACTCCCTTTGCAGTGAGGCTGACGCATCAGATGAGCCTCCAACCCCATACCCATACCATAGGCCTGTACCACCTGCGAATAGTAAACAAACAGCGGCAACGAGAGGGTATCGGGATTGACACCATAATATTTACGTATAGCCTGACTGATAATCTCTGTGCCCCGTCCGTGTTTCTGATGATTTCGCATTACGGGCGAACCAAGATAACGCTG
This sequence comes from Bacteroidales bacterium, assembly GCA_030523765.1. GTDB lineage: Bacteria > Bacteroidota > Bacteroidia > Bacteroidales > P3 > Colimorpha. The sequence goes on from JAUNHX010000033.1 coordinate 9,451, forward strand.
GGTGTCAGGACAGAAAGCTTCTATAGTAGACATCTGAGGATAGCTCTGGAACCCATATTCCGACATGATGGGACCCACATGCTCCCTATACATCTCGAAGGGGAGCTCACCCCACCAGACCCCCCAATAGTGACTGTCGCCCACCGAATCACATTCCGAATGACCCCATCCGTAGGAGGGTGAAGAGGGCCAATAGGGGAAGCCCTCTGGCATATATTTCTTCACAGCCTGATGAAGCACCCCGTTGTAATCGAAGATGGTAGCAATCGACGTTTCGATAGCCTTCTGTTGGGGACCACTATAGCCATACTGCTGCTGCCAACCCCAGTCGTTCCAACCGTTGCTGACCTCGTTGTTGCCACACCAAAGGGTAACACAGCTAAAACGAGCCAAACGGCGCACCTGCTGTTCGGCCTCCATACTGATATTGTGGAGGAAAGCACTATCGGCAGGATAGAAAGCACCCGCAAAGACGAAATCGACCCACACACGGATACCCAGTTCATCGCATATCTCGAAGAAACAATCGGGCTCATAGATACCACCACCCCACACACGCAGCATATTACATCCTTGCTCTTTGGCCGCTGTGAGCAGCTCCCTATAGCGCTCCTTATAGCCATCGCCATAAGGGAAGGTGTGGAGCGGAATCCAGTTAGCCCCTTGGGCAAAGGGGATGGTATGATAGAACGTTAACTGAGTACTGTCGTGATCGAACAGATGAGGATTGATATCGATATCATAGAACGACGACTCTTGGTACTGAGCATCCTGATGCGCCCTCTTCAGTCGTATCAACGCCCTATATTCGCCCGTATCGGCAAAAGTACCCAACAGTGGCACCACAATGAGGTTCTCGCCAGGGGTAAGATCGATCTGCTGCGACTGGTGATGCTGCTTGCTTGAGCCCTGATGATAGGTACGTATCTCGAGGGTAGCACTAGCAGCCTCATCGCTCTCAACAATGGCATAAGCCTGAGCCTGGTCATCGCCACAACGAACCCAGCTCTCGCTCATCCGTAGGGTGTTCCATCCCTCTATGCATACTGGCTGCACGATGCCACAGGTGGTGAGCTTAGGACCCCAATCCCATCCCTCTTGATAGGGGGCGCTGCGACTAAAAGCACGAGCATCGGGATGACCATAGCCCAACGCCTCTACCCGCTGCCTATTGTATTCTTTGGTAGGAGAAAAACGGACAGCGATGGTGGTACTATCGTCGCCCGAAAGCAACGACTCAGAGAGCGGTATACGCCATTGGAGGAACATATTATCGGCCCGAAGCACCACACTATCGTTCACCGACACCGTGGCATGAGTTTGCAGTCCATCGAAGACCAGATCGAGGTGTTTATAGCGACGCATCATCTTGCGCAACTGACGGTTAGCCACACGGGTAGAATAGACCCACGTGGAGTCGCTCACCCACTGAACACTATCTTCGTTGGTACCCCAATAGGGATCATCAATCAATCCGTTTGCCATCAGGTCGGTATGGATACAACCAGGAACCTTAGCGGGATAAGACTGCTGCTGATAGTTGAACTGCCACTGCTCGAGAGCCCACTGTTGTGGTGCTTTGGTAGAGCAGGCGGTGAGGAGCATCAGCGATGCTATTAGGGGCAGAAAAAGTTTCTTCTTCATAACGGCGATTATTGTTTCGGGTTGAGGAAAGCAAAAAAGACGGCAGCCACGATCAGCACGAAAGCCACCAGATGATTCCAACGCAGCTGCTCCGTTTTGAACACCAATGCCACGATGACGGTGAAGACGATAAGCGACACTGCCTCCTGTATCACCTTGAGTTGCATCAAGTTAAAAGGACCACCATTGATCTGCGATCCGATACGGTTGGCCGGAATCATAAAGCTGTACTCGAACAACGCCATCCCCCACGAAAGGAGGATGATAGCAATGAGAGGCCAATCATTGATCAGCTTCATCTGTTGTAACTTCAAATTTCCATACCAAGCAAACGTCATAAAGACATTGCTTACTATGAGCATCAATATTGTGATTAGTGCTTTAGGCATAATATTTTTTTTCAAAATCCATTGGTCCCAATAGGCGTCAGCCAAACCATTAATCCTTAACCCTTAACGTTAAGCACTTTTCGTGCTTGACGTTCTGCGCGCCTCGGACATGCTCGAGTAAACTCGGCATCCCTCTCGGCTGTTGCGAACGTTTCCAAACGGAGCGTCCGAAAGTTCACTTTCGAGACCGTAGTGCAGAAATGTCACTGACCGAATGGAAGTAACGTTTCCAAACGGAGCGTCCGAAAGTTCACTTTCGAGACCGTAGTGCAGAAATGTCACTGACCGAATGGAAGTAACCATTAACCAAAAATCCATTAGCCCCATTATTCAGCCTTTTTGTCTCACACCACATTAATCACCTCCCCATCCTGGGCAGCAACGACATTGGGGAAAACCTTACGGGCTTCATCCATCAGTTCCTCGATGATCTTATAGCGAGCCGAGAAATGGGTTAAGAGTAGTTTCTTCGCTTCTGCTTTGCGCGCCATCTGGGCAGCCTGATAAGCGGTACAGTGTCGCCGTTGTTCAGCGAGATCGGCGCGAGAGTGGTCGAAAGTGCTCTCCAAGCAGAGGAGGTCCACCCCTTGGATAGCAGGAAGGATAGTCTCTGTATAGGCGGTATCGCAGCAATAAGCATAGCTGAGGGGGCGACGCGGAGGACGCGTAAGCTGACTGTTGGGGATCACCGTCCCATCGGCGAGGGTAAGGTCGTTGCCCTTCTTGATAAAAGCGATCTCGTTGGGCGTAAGCTGATAGCGATCGCGTACCCCTGGCTGGAGACTCGGTCCGAGCGCCACCTCTTCAAAGCGGTAGCCATAGCAGGGGACACTGTGTAGCAACGGGATAGCGGTGACCTTACATTTGTTGTTGGAGAAGATCTCGGTAGGCTCATCGAAGTCGAGTTCATGGATGGTAAGAGGATAACCCAGATGGGTGTCGCTGACCTCGAAGATCACATCGAGTGCCCGTTTGAGTCCGCGGGGTGCAAAAACCTCTACCGGTTCTATCCTCCCACCCAAATGCATCGAAGCCAAGAGACCGGGAAGACCGAACATATGATCACCGTGAAGATGAGAGATGAAGATGGTGCCAAACGACTGCATCTTCTGTCGTGTGGCACGCAGTTGGTTCTGAGTGGATTCGCCACAGTCGACAATCATACGATATCCGTTAATGTTGACCACCTGTCCGCTACAGTGGCGGCCCAGGGTGGGTGTGGCGGCTCCCGAACCGAGGATGGTTACATAGAAGTTCATAGAGAAAGTTATTAGTTGATATCGAAGTAGATAAGATCGCTGGTATTAGGATCGAACAGCGCCTTATAGTTGCCATAAGGGAGTGAGGCGATGGTGCCAAACTGCGATATCTTAACCTGACGACTGAAACGGAAACGATCGGAGAAGACGCTCACCTCAGCCTGTTCGGGGATACGATATTTGAATGTATGTTGATCCATGAACGATCCCTCCACGATAGGACCCGTGCGGAAACGGACAAAAGAGTGGGTTTTCTGGTTGGTTCGTTCGCAGCTGATGTTACACTGCACTAGGAGAGCCTTATCGAACGTAGAGTCGACAATACCCTGATTGGCGGTGAAATAGAAGAGTTTGTACGTCTGTGAAGAGAGATGTTCCTTATCGCTGAGGGGATCGATATTGAAATAGACCGTCTCGCTAGTTACGTGACCCACAAACTGTTCCAGTAGCAGCTGCTCCTGTTTTTCGAGTTGCTGATAAAGGTACTGCAAAGTAGCCGTATTGTAATCGCCCTCATATTCACCGTAAAGCAACTCTTGCTGCTTGCTGCGTATCTCCTCGATCTGTTCGGCAGCAGCAACAGCCCGTTGACGGAGGGTACGTGTATCTTTCTTGGTGGTAATCAGCGAGGGACGACCAGGACGATCGTTGCGCACATAGAAAGTGTCGGTACGATCATAGAGGTTGAACACTGGAGGCTGTATGGCTTTCTCGAAGAGGGTCATATAGGGCGAAGTCTCGTTAGCTACCTCATCGGGATTTTTCTGGATACCGCTACGTGATTGACCAATACCGATAGAACGGAGCAGACCCCTTGAGTCGATGGTGACAGCCGTACGACTGGGATCGACGAAATAATAAAGGGCGGGGTCGGCGATATTATAGGTGGCTATCTCGATGGAGCGGATAGAATAGACCGAATCGATATTCACCCCCTTCAATCCCAACAAATCGGGGGCATACTCCCAATAGGGAGCACTACTGTAGTCGACCTTATCGAAGGTTACTGCCACCTGTACCTGGGTGCGAGGGAGCGCATAAAGGAAACCACCCGGCACCTGATTCTTAGGCTTCGAGCGGATAGAATAAACCTTATAGCCTGCACCACACGAGGAGAGGAGCAAGCTTACAGCCATAGCCGCGAATAAAAGGGTATGCGAATATTTCTGTTTCATTGTACGAGAGATTGAGGTTTTCGGGAAATAAGAAACAAGCCGCAGAAGGTGAGCAAACCGTTGAGTAACAGTAGCTCGAAGCCAAAGCGGTAACCCCACAGCCATTCTGCCGAATGGACCTTGAGGATATAACAGAGGATGGGACAGAGTACCGCCACCAGCGGCACCCATCGATCGGTCACCTGCCGTTTGGTGAAAAGGCCAAAGGCATACATACCCAAGAGAGGGCCATATGTGAAGCCTGCAATATCGAAGAGGGTGTCGATGAGCGACTGGTTATGGAAAGGACGGAAAGCGATGATTACGAGCAGATAGATAACAGCAAAACCCACATGCACCCAACGGCGGAGACGAAGTTGCCGCTGTTCGCTCATCCCTTCGCGGCGATCAAAGTGGAGGAAATCGTAGCAGAAGGTGGTGGTGAGTGCTGTGAGGGTACCATCGGCACTGGAATAGCCAGCAGCCACCATACCCAATACGAACACCACAGCAGTAAAGGAACTGAGCGAGAACGCTACCGAGGGGAAGATCTTATCGGCCACCACAGCCCCCGCATCGTTTACCGGCAAGGGGAAGCCAGTAGCACTAGCATAGGTTAGCAGCGAAGCACCGAGGCAGAGGAAGATGATATTCACCACGATAAAGAGGAGACTCGAGGTCATCACATTCTTCTGCGCATCACGGAGACTCTTGCAGGTAAGGTTTTTCTGCATCATATCCTGATCCAACCCCGTCATAGTGATGGTGATGAAGGCACCCGCTAGTATCTGTTTCCAATAAAACTTAGGGTGATGAGCATCGGTCTCAAAGATACGGGTATATCCCTCGTTGGCCGACTGACGGAGCAGTTCGCCCATCGAGATATCGAGTTTGTTGAGGATGGCTACCACCGTGATGATGGCTGCCAAGAGGAGGAAGGTGGTTTGCAACGTATCGGTCCACACCACCGTTTTGATGCCCCCTCGGAAGGTGTAGAGCAGAATAATAGCAATAAAGATAACAGCAGGCACCCAGAAGGGGATGCCCCAATACTTGAACACAAACTCGTAGAGCACAAACACCACTAGATACATACGCAATGCCGACCCTAGCAAGCGACTCAGGATAAAGAAGATGGCTCCCGTTTTCTCGGAAGCGCCACCAAACCGCTGATCTAGATAACTGTAGATCGAGGTAAGGTTAAGACGATAGTAGAGCGGCAGCAATATCAGCGCTATCACAGCATAGCCTATCACATAACCGAACACCATCGGCATATAGGTGAAGTCGCCATAATAAACACCCCCAGGAACCGACATAAAGGTGACCCCCGAAAGGGAGGCCCCGAGCATACCGTAGGCTACCACGAACCAGGGCGACTTACGGTTGCCGCGAAAGAAAGTATCATTGTTGGCTTTGCGTGAAGTAAGCCACATAATGAGGAATAGGAGGGCGGTATAAGCCAAGAAGCATATAAGAATGGTTAGTTCCATTGGATAATGGTTTGATGCTCTTATTTCTGTGTTTCTTTTTATGAATGAATATAATATAACGCGATATATACCTTTTTATTATATCGACTTAGTCGTTTTCGTAGCCAAACTGTTTGAGGGCGCTGTCGTTGTTGCGCCAATCCTTCATCACCTTCACATAAAGTTCAAGGAAACAGCGTTTTCCACTAAACTCCTCGATATCCTTACGGGCCTCAGTGCCCACCCGTTTCAACGATTTGCCCTGATGACCGATGATGATACCCTTCTGCGAGTCGCGCTCCACGTAGATGATGGCCCGAATGCGATCTATCTCGGGCTGCTCCTCGTAGCTCTCCACCACCACCTGACAAGCATAGGGGATCTCTTTCTGATAGAAGAGGAGGATCTTCTCGCGAATAATCTCCGAGACGAAGAAACGCATACTGCGGTCGGTAAGCTCATCCTTCGGGAAATAGGGAGGATTTTCGGGTAGCAGCTGCATGATATTATCGAAGATAGCATCGATATTAAATCGCTCGGTAGCCGAAGCGGGGATCACGATAGCTTGAGGTATTTGGTTCTTCCAGTAGACAATCTTATCCTCGACGGTCTTCTGGTCCGAGAGGTCAATCTTATTGATAACAAGGATAATGGGAGTCTTGCTACGTACCACACGCTGCAGCACCTCTTGGTTCTTGAAGGTCTCCCCCATCTCGGTTACCAATAAAAACAAATCGGCATCTTGGAGGGCCGAGTTCACGAAGCCCATCATCGATTCGTGCAACTTATAATGAGGGTTCACAATACCTGGGGTATCGGTATAGACAATCTGGAAATCATCGCCATTCACTATACCCATAATCCTATGGCGGGTGGTCTGCGCCTTGGAGGTGATAATGCTGAGGTTCTCCCCCACGAGGGCATTCATCAGCGTTGATTTCCCCACATTGGGGTTACCAATAATATTTACAAATCCTGCTTTATGCATAGGTTGGATGTTTATAGGTTCTTTTTCATTTCGGCAGTCAACTGGTCAACAATAGGTAGCACCTCCAGCAGATCGCTCACCTCGTAGGTGGGGCGGAACGCTCTATCGCTGATATCGACCCCTGTAGGGTTATAATAGATCTGACCGATACTGGCATTGTGGGCTCCCAAGATATCGACCTCTATATCGTCGCCAATCACCAAACATTCGTTGGCCGTAGCCCCTAAACGTTTCAGAGCCTCATCGAAGAAACGGCGATCGGGTTTCATATACCCCAGCTCTTCGCTGAGGAAGAAATACTTGAAATAGTGGTCGATATGTGACGTACGCATCTTCGGTAGCTGTGCTTCGCTGAAGCCGTTGGTGATGATAGCCAAAGGATGAGGCCGTAGGGTAAGCGCCTCGAGCAACTCGCGAGCATGAGGCATCAACCCCTGTTGTTTAGGTCCCTCGAGCACATAGTAGTCGCCCAACTCGCGCGCCAATTTCCCACAGTCGTGCATCCCGAAATGTTGCAGTGGGAGCACAAAGCGTTGAATATAGAGCACCTCTTTCGTTAGGGTACCATTGCGATACATATCCCATAGCATATTATTGATTTCGCGATATTTAGCATGGAACGTATGGAGATCGGTATGGCACAGATCACCCAAATGGTACTCATCGAACATGGAGCGGAACGTGATATCGGCATTGCCTTCAAAATCCCAAAGGGTGCGGTCTAAATCGAAAAGGAGATACATTAGCAAAAGGGTAAAAATCACAATAAAGGCCGCGATAAAAATTGTCGCGACCTTTATAATTATTTATAAGCAAGCATATTATTCTGCTGCAGGAGCTGCTTCAGCTTCTTCACCAGCATCGGTGGTAGCAGCAGCACGGGTGCTGTTGATTACCACGACCTCACTGCTCTTAGGATTGAGGATTTCGAAGTTTTTCAGTTCGATATCCTGAACCTTTACGCGCTGAGCTATATCGAGTTTGGTGATATCGATCAGAATCTCGCTAGGCATATTGGCGGGCAGAGCCTTCACCATGAGGCGTTTCTGCTTGTAAGCCAGTTTACCACCCTTCATAACACCTACCGAAGTACCACAGGTGTGGACGGGGATAGACATAGTAACGGGTTTGTTATCGCTCAGCTCATAGAAGTCGGCATGATAAACGATATCGGTTACGGGGTGATACTCAATGTCTTTCAGCATGGTGCGGAACTTGGTGCCGTCCATGTCGATTTCGACGAAACAAGGTTCGGGGTTGAAGATGATGCGATCGAACTGAGTCAGAGGCACCGAGAAGCATTTCTGTTCGTCTTTGCCGTACATAACACAAGGAACGCGATCCTGTTTACGCAGTGCTTTAGCATCCTTTTTCCCTACGTTCTCGCGAAGAGAACCGCTCATTGATACTATTCTCATTTTATTTTATGTTTTTTTATGCCCCTAAGGGCGGTTAATAATTATTGTAATCTTATTAAAAGATTAGTTTTCCTCGGACGACATCCGCTCAATGATACCTTTGCGATGAATGGTAGTTTCGTACAGATTGTCGATCGATTCGTTGTTCACAATGCGGCGAATGGCTTCAGCAATCAGCCAATCGGTGCTCAGCACGTGGATTTTCTTCGATTCACGTTTCAGAGGAATGGTATCGGCTACCACAAGTTCTTCGAGAGCCGAATCCTCAATCTTCTCGATAGCGTTGCCACTCAGCACGGGGTGGGTGATCATAGCACGTACGGTGAGGGCACCATTCTCTTTGATCAGATTGGCAGCTTTGCAGATAGTGGAACCGGTGTCGATGATATCATCGAGGAGGATCACATGCTTGCCTTCTACATCGCCAATGAGACGCATTTCGCCAATCTCGTTGGGTTTGTTGCGGTGCTTGTAGCACATCACGAAGCTGTTGCCCAAGGTCTTAGCATACATACCAGCGCGGCGGCTACCACCCAAGTCGGGCGAGGCGAAGAGGATATCGTCGATAGGGATTTCCATAGAACGGATATAGGGCATGAAGAGCGACGAACCGAAGAGGTGATCAACGGGGATGTCGAAGAAGCCCTGAATCTGATCAGCATGGAGATCCATCGTGATGATGCGATCCACACCAGCAGCCATCAACATATTAGCTATCAGCTTAGAAGCGATAGGCACATGGGGTTTGTCCTTACGATCTTGACGGGCAAAACCATAATAAGGAATTACAGCAACGATCTTGTCGGCCGAAGCACGGCGGGCTGCGTCAACCATCATAAGCAACTCGAATATGTTGTCGGTAGGAGGAGTGGTCGACTGCACGATGAACACTTTGCCACCGCGGATGGTTTCCTCGTAAGAGGGTTGAAACTCGCCATCGGCATACTGGAAGACAGCCGATTTTCCGAGGGGAATTCCATATTTTTCAGCAATACGCTGAGCTAGGTCGGACGTTGCACGGCCCGAGAAAATGAACACTTTATCGTTACTTTTGGAACTCATTTTTGTATGAATTTTGAATTGCAAAGATACACCAATTTTCAAATCTGGAAGTCTTTTTTTGAATATTTTTTTTACATTTCTTTTATTACATTGTTTTACATATTGTTATAACCATTAAAAAAATCTTTTTTTTACTGCATTACGAGAGCCCCCCAAAAGACCCCCAAAAAGTGACCATTGGGAGACTTCGAAAAAAGCGGCAAATTCTAGTTCATTCCCCTAAGAAAACCGCCTCCAAAAAGCCTCTTTCCTCGTTCCCTTCGTAGCCCCTCCCATTTCAGTTTTTTCGAACAAAAAAAAAGATATGTAAAATATTTTTTGTATATTTGCCATGCTTAAAAAGAAAAAGGTTTATGCCTATTATCCTAACATTCAAACGCATGGTTCGTTTGGTGTTGGTTTAGGTATGAATAAAAATGTCTATTTTAGGCTTCGTAATATAAATATATAGATACGATGGACGAGACGGTAAAAGAAATTTTGACTGAAGAATTGTCGAAGGAGGTGGCCAAGAAAGCTACCCGCGAACTGCGTAAGGCCACTGGTGGCACCACCCGCCGTCGCTCCTCCTCGTCGCGCAAACGCTATTCTACCAAACGCCGCTCCACTACCACCCGTCGCAAAAGCTCCAACAAAAGTCTCGGCGAGACGCTGCAAGAAGAGGGCACCAAAGCCATTGAACGGCAGCTCAAGAAAGAGATGCGCAAACAACTGGGCACTGAAACTAGCAGCGCTATCAATACCGGACTCCGTATCTTAAAGAAAATCATCAAGGCTCGCAAAAAATAATCCTTTTGCCCCCCTTCTAATCAGAAAAGAGAGAAAACATTATGCATATTGCTATAGCAGGAAATATTGGGTCGGGCAAGACCACCCTCACCAAACAGTTGGCCAAACACTACGGCTATCAGGCGCTGTTCGAATCGTCGGACAACAATCCCTATATCAACAGCTTCTACGAGGATATGCGCCGTTGGAGCTTCAACCTCCAAATCTATTTCCTCCACACCCGCTTCAAGCAACTCTACGACATCAAGAAATCGGGCATCGACTTTGTGCAAGATCGCACCCTCTACGAGGATGCCTATATCTTTGCCCCCAACTTGCAAGCGATGGGACTGATGAATACCCGCGATATGGAGAACTACCTTGCCATCTTCGAGCTTCTCTCCTCTTTCCTTCCTGCTCCCGACCTGCTTATCTATCTGCGAGGCGATGTGCCATCACTCATCCGTCAGATACAACGTCGTGGACGCAACTACGAGAGTGGTATCCGCCTCGACTACCTTACCAGTCTTAACAACCGCTATGAAGAATGGGTTGACAACTACGAACTGGGTAAGAAGATCATTATCGATATCGAAGAATATAATTTCGCCGATAATCCTGAAGATCTTGGTCGTGTCATCAATATGATCGATGCTGAATTCAACAGTCTCTTTAAACAGGACGACACCCTTTTCTCTCTCCACAACGACGACAAACCCTCTAACAACAACTAGCAATGAAAATCCTCGGCATCATCCCCGCTCGCTACGCCTCCACCCGTTTCCCCGGCAAGCCTCTCGCTATGATTGGCTCTAAACCGATGATACAATGGGTATGGGAGGGGGTAGGTAATATCCCCGAACTTGACCACGTAGTGGTGGCCACCGACGACGATCGTATCTTCAACGCTGTAAAACAATTTGGTGGCAATGTCGTTATGACCAGTAGTAGCCATCGCAGCGGTACTGACCGTTGTGGCGAAGTACTCCAGCAAATGGGTACCGAGGCTCTTCAGTACGATGTGGTGATCAATATCCAAGGCGATGAACCTAAGGTGGCTGCTAGCCAGATAGCTACCCTGGCCCACTGCTTCGATAACCCCGGCGTTCAGATTGCTACCCTCAAAAAAAGGATCACCGACAGCAACACCCTTTTCTCGCCCAACTGCGTAAAAGTGACCACTACCCTCCAGGGAAACGCGGTCACCTTTAGCCGCCACCCCGTCCCCTATCTGCGCGGTATAGAGCAATTGCAGTGGCTTGACCACTATGCCTATTTCAAGCATATCGGCATCTATGCCTTCCGCCGCGAAGTGCTGCAGCAGGTGGTCACCTTTCCCCCTACCCCTATCGAGCAAGCCGAGAGTCTCGAGCAGATGCGCTGGATAGAGAACGGTCTCACCATTGCCGTCTGCGAAACCGATGTGGAGAATATCGCCATCGATACCCCCGCCGATTTAGAGCATCTCTTAGCTAGTCTCCCTTCTAATAGCAATAATATAGATTAATATCTTAATATCGAAAAAAAGAGAAAACATGAATATACCTGAACTCTTATCCGAATTTCTGAAACAAGGTAAAACCGTCGACATCCCTGGCATTGGCAGTTTCTGCTCCAAACAGGTACCGGCCCATTACGATGAAGCTACCTCAACCTTCTTCCCTTCGCAGCAGTTGGTCGATTTCTCGCCCCTACTTAGAGGTGGTAACGGCTTTGCCCATTTCCTTGCCGAGAAAGACTGTGTGAGCGATGCTATCGGTGAACGTACGTGGCAAAACTACGTCGAAGCTATGAAGCAGCAACTCGAAAACGACGGACTCCTCGACCTCAAAGGACTGGGTACCGTTTGCAAAGGCGACAACGGACTGGAGTTCAAGGCCGCCGAAGGACTCAACAACGACAACCCGCTGATGAAAGCTGTTAAAGGGGTTAAGCATTATGCCCCCACTGCTGCCGTCAGTCCCTTCGCTCGTTTCGAACAGATGCCTGAACCTGAAACTACTCCTGTAGAAGAGACTCCTGCACCTGTAGAAGAGAC
>JAUNHX010000034.1 GCA_030523765.1 Bacteroidales bacterium
CTATAAATCTTCTCCAAAATCACATTGAAGCAATTTTTAGAGGTTACCTTAATTTTTTTTTCGGGGAAAAATTTGGGGACGATATACGATAATTGATGCTTTGGCGTTACTGTTATAATATATAAAGAACATATACTCAGATTAACTATATGACCGAGGACAATAACGATAACAAAAACAATGGACAACAGAGCAAGGGTTATGCTGTGCTCTCGGTGGTGATGCTCATTGCCATCGGTCTTTTTGCTGGTATGCTCATAGGAGGCATACGAGGATTGAAGACACTACGGACTGACACTGGGAGGAACAACGATGTGGAACAAGCTATCAAAACGATTGAACGATACTATGTGGACAATATTGACAGCGACTCGTTGGCACGTATCATGATTGAATCCACTCTCGCTGCCCTCGACCCTCATAGCCGATACCTTACAGCGGAAGCTGCTGCAGTAGAGGAGGAACAGATACGAGGCAATTTTGAAGGCATCGGCATATCGCTCCACAAACGCAACGATACGATCTTCGTGGTCAACGTGTTTGAGGATGGCCCTGCTCGTCATGTAGGCATCCGATCGGGCGACAAGATTCTTGCAGTAGACGGCGTGGCAGTGTCGGGCGTAGAGATGTCACAGAACGATGTGATTAAACATATTCGTGGACCCCACCATACCATGATCGACCTGACGATACAACGCTACGGAGAGAAAAACCCACGCCACTTCAAAGTAGAACGTGATATTATCGACAATCCCTCCATTGTGCTTTCCGCTATGCTCGACAACGAGGTGGGATATATCCGCATTAACCTCTTCTCGGCTACCACCTACCAAGAATTCTGCAAAGCAGTTGCATCTCTGAAAATGGCTGGCATGAAAGACCTTATCCTTGACCTTCGCGACAATGGCGGAGGAGCCCTCTATCCAGCCACCCAACTCATAGACGAGTTGCTGCCAGGTACGGAAACCATTATGTACACTGAAGGTGCTCATCAACGGCGACAAGAGGTTCGTTCGCATAGAGGAGGACTCTTTGTAGAGGGGCGCCTTGCAGTGATGATTAATGAATTTTCGGCTAGTGCCAGCGAGGTGGTGAGCGGTGCTATTCAAGACAACGATCGTGGCATCATTGTAGGACGCCGTTCGTTTGGTAAAGGACTGGTACAACACGAATATGCTATGCCTAACAATGCAGCCATACTCCTCACGGTAGCCCATTACTTCACCCCTTCGGGCCGCTGTATACAACGGTCGTATGATGATGGAGCAGACCAATACTATGCCTCCTTCGTTGGACAGGTGTTGGCCGATTACGAGGCCGATTCGCTCTACGCCATCGTAAACGATTCTACCCCTTACTATACTTCCCGAGGACGAGTAGTATACGGTGGTGGCGGCATCTTCCCCGACTATCTAGTACGTGCCCACTACGATAGCTCCAATTATTACGCTTACCAACTACAAAGCCGATATGTATACGACGATGTGTCGGCCGCATATGTGGCTACACACTACGATGAACTGATGAAACAATATCCCAACCGCGATCTATTCCTTAAGAACTATAGTCCCAACCAAGGGTATATCGACATGATGATAGCTGAGGCCAAACGGAAAGGAGTAGCCTACGATGCGGCAGGTATGAAGGCTCATCGTGAAGAGATAGTACGACGACTTAAAGCATTTACGGGCAGCCTATTGTATAGTGGCGATACCTTCTATCGCGTCATCTTCCAAGGCGACAGTGAGATCAAGGAATGCCAACGCCATCTGAAAGCTCAGCCCCGCTACGTTCCTGCCAAATAAAACAAACCCTTTATAACAGAAACATAATACCTAAATACAATGAAACATACGTTCCGATACCTGATACTGATGCTCCTTCTTGCTTCTGCCACAGGATGTATATCCCAAAACAGCTCGTTCAAAGTATTGTTGCAAGACTTTCCTACGAAGCAGCAATTTGTGCTCAACGAAGTGGTAGGCAACAAACTACATTCTCTCGATACCCTTACGGCCAACAACAAAGGGGAAATTGAGGCTCACGTAATGCTCAAAGAGCCCTCTTTCTATGTGCTCCAACCCCTCAACCTTCCTTGCACCGATATCCACCTACTGTTGCTCCCTAAGGAAAAAGCCCAGATGACTGTACGGTTGCTCAACCAAAATAATATGTTTAGAGTGGAGAACACCAAAGGATCGAAGAATTTCGAGACCTACAAAGAATTCAACCAAGCACTCACCGACTCACTAACCACGATCATTGACATTACCAATAAATTCCAATTGGCTAGCACTACCGACGAGGAGAAAATAGCACTGCAAGACCACTATGTAAGTATCATTACACAACAGAGTGTACGCATACGCAATACCCTTTCGAAACACAAAGACTGCCTTATGTCGGCTTTCTTGGTAACCTATTTTGATCAAGACTTTGTAACCTATATATCGCTCTACGAAGAGATTCGCGATGCACTGAAGCCCCAGTACCCCGAATCGAGTTTTGTACAACATATCGACCAAAAGATTGCCTCCAGTTTGGCACCTGGCATGATGGCTCCTGAGATTGCTATGAATAATGTGGAAGGCAAAGAGATAAAACTTTCATCGCTACGAGGCAAAGTGGTGATGATTGATTTTTGGGCCTCTTGGTGTGGCCCTTGTCGTCGCGAAAATCCTAACGTTGTGGCCCTCTATAAGAAATACCACGATGCAGGATTTGAGATTTACAGCGTTTCGATGGATCGCAAAAAGGAAGACTGGGTGGGTGCTATAGAAAAAGACGGACTTATATGGCCCAACCACGTGAGCGACCTTAGAGGATGGACCTCTTCGGGGGGAGCAGCCTATGGTATCACCTCCATCCCAGCCACTGTTCTGATCGATGCACAAGGTCGCATCATTGCCAAGAATCTTCGCGGCAGCGAACTAGCCTATAAACTTCAAGAAATATTCGGATTCTAATCTATGTACTCGTACCGCTACCCTCGTCCCTCGGTAACTGCCGATATAGCCATACTGACTTCGCACGGCGATGAAGTGTTACTTATACGTCGTGGCAACGATCCCTACAAAGGGATGTGGGCTCTCCCTGGAGGATTCTTCGATATGGAAGACGACGATATTGCATGCACTGCCCGTCGTGAACTCCAGGAAGAGACAGGTCTTAGCGACATACCCCTCTTCGAGGTATGCACTGCTAGCCGACGCAACCGCGACCCTCGAGGACGTACCATCAGCGTGATATTCACTGCTAAGGTAGACCCCTCACAAGTGAAACCCCATGCAGGCGACGATGCTGCCGAAGCAGCATGGTTCCCTATCAACGCCCTCCCACCAATGGCTTTTGACCACGAAGAAATCATGCAGAAGGTATGTCACTTTTACTTAAAGCAACAATAAATTATTAATCTATCAATACAGAAATAAAGTACTAAAACTATGTCTGATATTACTGTAACCCAAATCGAAATGGCGCTCTCGCATGTTGACGATCCTGACCTCGGCCAGAGCCTTACTAGTCTCGGCATGATCGAGAACATCAAAATCGACGGGAAACAGGTAGCCTTCGACCTGGTGCTTACAACGATGGGATGCCCCATGAAGCACAAAATGAAGGACGACTGCATCAACGCTATCCATGAATACGTAGACCCTGAAGCAGTAGTAGAGGTTAATCTTACAGCCAAACCTCAACCTCCTCAACCCTCCAAAGAGGAACTTTTCCCCAATGTAAAGAATATCATCCTCGTAGCTTCGGGCAAAGGAGGCGTAGGCAAGAGCACTGTAGCAGCTAACTTGGCTATGGCTTTGGCACAAACTGGCGCTAGCGTAGGTTTGGCCGATGCTGATATTTATGGACCTTCGATGCCTATTATGTTCGACCTCTCGGAGGCCGATATCTATGGTGAACAACACGATGGAAAGACCTATATGTCGCCTATCGAAAAATATGGTATCAAACTGATGAGTATCGGATTCCTTGTTGAAGCCGATAAAGCTTTGGTTTGGCGCGGACCTATGGCATCCAATGCTCTCCGCCAACTGCTCACCGAAACTTGGTGGGGTGAAATCGACTATCTGGTTGTCGATATGCCTCCCGGAACTGGCGATGTGCAGCTCACTGTAGCTCAAACCATGCCGGTAACTGGCGCCATTATCGTTAGTACGCCTCAACGGGTGGCCCTTTCCGATGTGGTAAGAGGAGTAGAGATGTTCCAGACCGATGGTATCAACATCCCTGTACTAGGCTTTGTTGAGAATATGGCCTATTTCACTCCTGCCGAACTTCCCAACAACAAATACTATATCTTTGGACGTGAAGGTTGCGTAGATCTAGCCAAGAAGATGAATATTCCGATGTTGGGACAAATTCCTTTGGTACAATCGATTGCCGAAGCAAGCGACAGCGGCCGTCCCG
The DNA here is from genome assembly GCA_030523765.1 of Bacteroidales bacterium. GTDB lineage: Bacteria > Bacteroidota > Bacteroidia > Bacteroidales > P3 > Colimorpha. The sequence continues at coordinate 4,423 of JAUNHX010000034.1, forward strand.
TAGCCCTAGTGGTAGACAAAGCCACTCCCGAAAGCGAAGCTTTCCGCCAGTTGGCCGACAACACCATACGCGAAATATGCAAGATCAACGCTACTCGATAACCCAATAGCGATTATAACAATGGAAAACAAACCTCAAATTGAACAACGTGTAAAGAACGCACTCCAGCAGATACGTACTTACCTGCAACAGGATGGTGGGGACATTGAATATGTGGATCTCACCAATGCTGGCGTAGTAATGGTACGTCTGAAAGGGGCCTGTCATGGCTGCCCGCATGCCAACGCTACCATCAAAGATTTTGTGCAGCGCACATTGCAGGAGGCCATACCAGAGGTGAAATGTGTAGAAGCTATAGGCTAATACCCACACACGCTTCTTTGCACGCGATTCGCACCATGTTTATATGATTCATAAATCATCATACTGAATTATGATATATACTAAGAAAGGAGACAAGGGGACCACCTCGCTGGTAGGTGGTTCCCGTGTTTCGAAAAATCACCCCAGGGTGGAATGCTATGGCACCCTTGATGAACTCAATTCGCAAGTAGCCGTTGTTGCCGAACTGGTGTGCAACCTTAAAAGTGAATACTACCAGCAATTGAAGGAGGTGCAACACAACCTTTTTGTTGTTCAGACTATCTTGGCGACTGAAGACCCTACTATGCTAGACAAACTGCCTTCTGATGCCGCCTCGGTGTTAGAGAAATACATTGATACTTACTATGCCCAGTTGCCTCACCCGAACGCCTTCGTTATACCTGGAGGTACCTTGGCTAGTGCTCAATGCCATGTGGCCCGATGTGTATGTCGTCGTGCTGAACGACTCATGGTAGTGGTAGAGCAAGAAAGCAAACTGCCCGAAGGGGTTCTAGCCTACATCAACCGTCTGAGCGACTATCTCTTCGCTTTGGCCCGCATATTGGTAGTGGATGAAGGCAAAGAAGAGCAGTACTGGCAAGCGCGCCAATAGACATATGACTGCTGTTCTATGCATGCGAGAGCCGAGACTCTTTTTTATATTATAATGGTAATTTAAAAAATAATAGTATTTTTGCACTCGTAAAATAACCATCTCGTAGGAGATGGTTTGTTTGAATGTTATGGCTAACCAGATGAGCGATAGAAAGATAATAGTACAAGGCATTTTTATTGCCGTGGGGGTGATTTTTATCATCAAATTAGCCATGCTACAGATTTTCGACCATCAATATCGCGATCTGGCCGATCGACAAGCACTTCGCGATATAACACAATACCCGGCCCGTGGTTTGGTATATGATCGCAACGGAGAACTACTGGTATACAACGAGGCTGTTTATGATCTGATGGTGATACCTCGCATGACCAAAGGTCTTGACACCGCCTATTTCTGCAAAACCTTAGGCATCGATCTTGAGGAATTCTCACAACGAATGGAGAAAGCCTGTAAGTATTCCACCTATTCGGCCTCTATCTTCATGAAACAGATATCGAAGGAAGAATATGGACGATGGCAGAATGTTCTATATAAATTTCCTGGATTCTACGTAACACAACGTACGCTCCGCGTTTACGACAAACCGATCGCAGCTCACGTGTTAGGCTATGTGGGTGAGGTGAACGAGGCCGACTTAGAACGCGATTCTTACTACAAGCAAGGCGACTATATTGGCAAAAGCGGACTAGAAAAATCGTACGAAGAGATATTGCGAGGGGTGAAAGGCCATAAAGTAATGCATGTTGATGTTCATAACCGCGAGATTGGTTCCTACCAAAACGGGGCCCTTGACAGCACCGCTATCGAAGGAGGCAACCTCTACACCACCCTCGATGCTGACTTGCAACAATATGCCGAAAAGGTGATGGCCAACAAACGTGGATGCATCGTTGCTATCGAACCCTCCACGGGCGAGGTCCTCACTCTTGTGAGTGCCCCCTCCTACGATCCCAACCTACTAGTAGGCCGCGTTCGAGGCAAGAACTATTCTGCTTTGGCTGCCGATATCAGCAAACCCCTTTTCAATCGAGCCCTTCAGGCACAATATCCTCCTGGATCAATTTTTAAAGTAGCACAAGCTATGATTGCCCTTGATTTAGGTGCCATTACACCAGGAACTGGCTTTGTATGCGACAAAGTGCTGGGATGTCACAATCACCCCAGTGCACGCAGTGTACAAGAGGCTATCAAGATGTCGTGCAACCCCTATTTCTATTACACCTACCGCCGCGTAATCCAGCAGGGACACTACAAGAACATCCATCGTGATGCCCACTACGGACTGTCGGTATGGGATACCTATATGAACCGGTTTGGTTTCGGTACCCGACTCGAAATTGACTTGCCTAATGTTCAGTCGGGCAACATTCCAGACACCAACTTCTACGACAAATGGTATGGGAAAGACGGATGGGCTTTTGCCACCATCTATTCCAATAGCATCGGACAAGGGGAGGTGCAAGTGGTACCACTCCAAATGGCGAACCTAGCATGTATTGTAGCCAACCGTGGCTATTATTATACTCCTCATTTGGTACGCTACTATGGTCCCGACTCTACCCGCAACAACGCTTTCTACCAAAAACACCACACAGGTATTGACAGCAAATACTTCGATATAGCAGCTCGAGGCATGTACGACGTAGTGCATACGGCAGGCGGAACAGCCCATAGAGCCAATATCCCCGATATTGACATATGTGGAAAAACTGGTACTGCCGAAAATATTGGCGTAGACCATTCCGTTTTCGTTTGTTTCGCTCCGATGGACAATCCCAAAATAGCTGTAGCGGTATACGTAGAGAACGCAGGTGCTGGTGGAGCATGGGCAGCGCCTATAGCTAGCTTGATAGTAGAGAAATACATACGAGGCGAAGTGGAACGTAGCGAATTCGAGCGTCTCTACGTAGAAACCAACCCTTGCCAAAAGTTGCCCCTCACACGAAGGGTGAAAAAGAAAAAGAAATAAAAACAAGTAAACGAACCAAGCGCAATGCTTACCAACGAGAAAAAGAAATATGATTGGCTGACCATAGCCCTCTACCTGCTGATAGTGATTTTCGGCTGGTTTAACATCTATGCAGCCTGTTACGACGAGGCTCATGCAGCCATCTTCGATTTCTCACGCCAACATGGAAAGCAACTTATATGGATGGGCATTGCCTTTCTCTTGGCTCTGTCGGTAATACTCATCGAGCCCCGAGTGTTCTCCAACGCCGCCTATATTATCTATGTCGTTCTACTGGCCTTGTTGGTGGTGACACTCTTTATAGGACAGGTGACCAATGGAGGACAGTCGTGGATCAACTTTGGAGCTTTCAAATTCCAGCCCTCCGAATTTGCTAAATGGGCCACTGCTTTAGCGCTAGCCAAATACCTTAGCCAGATAGATCTTGACTTTAAAAAGCCCAAAACTAAACTGATAGCTATCATCCTCTTAGCCGTACCAGCGCTACTCATTTTATTGCAGCATGATGCCGGATCAACATTGGTGTTTGCAGGCTTTATATTTGCCCTTTTCCGAGAGGGGCTCTCTGGCTATATTCTTCTCTTAGGCGTACTGGCCATAGCCCTCTTCGTGTTGGCACTAGTAGTGAACCAATATCTGCTAATAGGCATTGTGGCAGCCCTTTGCCTAGCCTATCTCTTCATTTGGCTCAATAAACGTAATAGCAAAGACTACTGGCATATAGCCCTCTTCTTCGTCCTCTGCTCGGTGTTCATCCTCTCGGTTGATTTTGCTTTCGAGAAAGTACTTGAGCCTCACCAAAAAGACCGTATCTATGTTCTGTTAGGCAAATCGGACGATATCAAAGGTACTGGTTATAACGTTCACCAATCAAAGATAGCCATAGGCAGTGGCGGCTTTACCGGCAAAGGGTTCTTGAAAGGCACTATCACCAAGGCCGACTTTGTACCAGAACAGGAAACAGACTTTATTTTCTGCACCGTAGGTGAGGAGTGGGGCTTTTTAGTCAGTTCTCTACTTGTAGCAGCCTATATCCTTCTCATTGTTAGGATTGTGGGGCTAGCAGAACGACAACGAGGCACCTTTGCCCGTGTATATGGTTATTCGATAGCCGGCATCCTATTTATGCATATCCTAATTAATATAGGCATGGTTCTTGGCCTCATACCTGTTATTGGCATTCCCTTACCCTTCTTCAGTTATGGAGGCTCATCACTACTCTCCTTCACCTTGATGCTCTTCGTCTTTATACGGCAGGATGCCGATCGCAACCAATTATTATAAATCTACCTCATACTAAGAAAAAAAAAGAAAGAAATCATATATGGCAAATAAAACTAATCGTGACCACAAATGCTCCTTCTGTGGACGCCCCGAATCAGAAGCACGTCTAATGATTACTGGAGCTGATGCATTTATATGTGATGCCTGCTGTATTCAGGCATTCAATATCCTACAGTCGTCTGGACTCATATCGCCCGATGCCCTCAACCAAATGACTAAGCCCTCTACCCACAAGTATGTGGCAAACGACGATAAGATTCCTACCCCTGCTGAGATTAAAGCCCACTTGGACCAATATGTGATTGGACAAGATAATGCTAAGAAGGTGCTCTCTGTTGCAGTATACAATCACTACAAGCGACTACGCTATTTCGAACAGCACAACGACAAAAACGATGTAGAGATTGAAAAATCCAATATCGTTATTGTAGGCGAAACAGGTACAGGCAAAACCCTCTTGGCACGCACTATTGCCAAAATACTACACGTACCCTTTGCCATTGCCGATGCTACAACCCTCACCGAAGCAGGATATGTGGGTGATGATGTGGAGAACGTACTGGTACGTCTACTTCAAGCTGCTAACTACGATGTGGCAGCCGCCGAACGGGGTATTGTCTTCATTGATGAGATCGATAAAATTGCACGCAAAAGCGATAATCCATCCATCACTCGTGACGTTTCAGGCGAAGGAGTTCAGCAAGCACTTCTTAAACTGCTCGAAGGAGCTGTTGTTAATGTTCCTCCCCAAGGAGGTCGCAAACACCCTGAACAACAGATGATTGCAGTTAATACCCGTAATATCCTCTTCATCTCGGGTGGTGCTTTCGATGGTATTGAACGCGATATTGCTTTACGAATGAATTCCAATGTTATCGGTTTTAATGGCACCAAGACGCGTGAAGAGATCAATAAAAACCATCTACTTCAGTATATTCTTCCACAAGACCTTAAGAAATTCGGTCTTATACCTGAACTCGTAGGCCGTTTCCCAATGCTTACCTTCCTTGATCCACTAGACCGGACGGCTCTCCGATCCATCCTTACCGAACCCAAGAATGCTTTGGTAAAACAGTACCAAGAACTGTTCAAGATGGACCACGTAAAATTAGAATTTGAAGACGATGCACTCGATGCCATCGTTGATAAAGCAGTAGAATACAAATTAGGTGCCCGCGGACTACGAGGTATCATGGAATCAATTATGACCGATATCATGTTTGATCTTCCCAATCAAAAGAAGACAAAAGTGCGAATCACACGTAGTTATGCTCTGCAACAAATTGAACGTTCGGCTAGCATTAATAACCAACGCAACGCAGCAATCAACGGCAATTAAATCATCCTAGATAATCCACTTGAATTATAAATCATTTAAAATAAAAATCTATGAAAAACAAAGTCCGTAGCATTCTCATGCTCAGCATCCTTCTAATAAGCGGTATTGCCTCACAGGCTCAAGTTCGCTTAGCCCCTCCTCGCCCCGAAATGACAAAACCTTTTGGTCTCTTAACCAAAGAGCGCCAAACCATACGCGATTTCTCAGACAAGGAATTATCACCCGAGATGATTTCTAATATCTTGTGGGCAGCCTATGGCATTAACCGTCCTACCGAAGGTCGTCGTACTGTGCCTTCGGCTCGCAACGCACAAGAGTTCGACATATATGTGTTCACCCAGAAAGGTGTTTTTCTTTACAATGGCGAAAAGCATGCCCTCGAAACGGTATTAAAAGAGGATCATCGTAAAGATATCAGCATTCAATCTTTCTTTGGCGTAGCCCCCATGTCGATTGTCATTGTGGCCAATTATGATCGAATGGAGAAATTCAGTGATGAAGATCGTGAATTCTACTCTGCTGTTGATGCTGGTTATGTAAGTCAACAGATTTACCTAATGGCAGCCAACTACCATCTGGCCACTGTTGCTTGCGGAGCCATTAACCGCAACGATCTTGCCAAACTCCTCCATGTGAAGAACGGCAAAGTGATCTTAGCACATCCCATTGGTTATATCAAGGAATAAAAAGAAACTGAATCTACTAGCCATGCATCTACGTCTTACCAAACAATTCAGTTTTCAGATGGCTCACGCCCTTGATGCCTACGATGGTAAATGCCGTAATCTCCACGGTCACAACTTTGTATTATACGTCACCGTAGAAGGGGCACCCATCAATGATCCCCATTCACCCAAGAATGGAATGGTGGTCGACTTTGGTGATCTACGACGTATCGTAACCCAATATGTAGTTGAACCCTTCGACCATGCACTAGTGCTGGCCGAAGGGTCGACCTACAACGTAGGTCTCCCCACTAAGACCATTCTCCTACCATTTCAACCCACTAGCGAGAATCTTCTACTCGAATTTGCACGACGACTAGAGGGGAAGTTCCCAAACAACACTCGCCTCTACTCACTTCGCCTCTGCGAAACTGATACCTCAACAGCAGAACTCATCTTATAACAATGCCTTGTCACCATGCTAGACTATTACATTGTTGATGCCTTCACTCATAACCCCTTCGGAGGGAACCCAGCGGGAGTGGTAATCCTCGATGAGCAGCCATTTCCTAACGAGCAGATAATGCAACTTATCGCAGCCGAACTGCGATATTCCGAAACAGCTTTTATACGAACACCCGGCCCTACAAAATACCACGCACGTTACTTCACCCCTCAAGGAGAAGTAGATTTGTGTGGCCACGCTACCATTGCAGCCTTTGCCCTTCTCTATTCTTTGGGTAAAGCAAGTGGACAATGTGATTTGCATACGCTTGCTGGAGAACTAGCGATAGTGGTAGACCATCAAGTACTGATGCAGATGGCCGCACCTAGCATTGTGCATACCCTCAGCCATCAAGAATCAAAAGCAGTTTACCAATCCGTAGGATTAGATGATTACGGTTCGCTCCCCGCAATGATAGTCAGCACCGGACTGCCCGACATTATGCTTCCTATCAACCAGGTAGAGGAATTGAACCAACTGAAGCCCAATATGGAGGCTGTTGCTATGCTCACTCAACGACTCCGAGCCGTCAGCATCCATGCCTTTGCACTTAGCAATGATGGTCATATAGCCCATGTACGCGACTTTGCCCCCGCCTATGGAATCCCAGAAGAGAGCGCTACTGGTACTGCCAATGCAGCCCTCACCCACTATCTTGCTACCCAACACCTCATTACTATCCCCTCTGAATGCACCTTCCTACAAGGCGAAACTATGGGCAGACCTTCCGTTATCACCACTCGTATCAGTACCGATGGAACGATCTATGTAGGAGGCGAAGCCTACATTGTAGGAGAAGGCAAATTAAGAATATAGAATACACGTACATTATATCGCTTAAAGGATTTCAAGCATATAGGTCATTCTCTGATTAACTGTATCATAGAAAAGATGCTTGTAGGTATTATCCTCTTCAACGTGTAGATAATAGCCAGCAGTACTTTCAACATAGGGATATAATTCACTTCTACGATAGTGCTGTTCAACAAACAAACTATCATATGATTGCATAGCCGAAACAGGTATCACTTGAGGATCAACCACCTCAAAAGTCTCAATCTTATACCCATCGGGACCCATCCACTGATCCTCCCTATCGATGAACTTGATTTTACGTCGCAGTTCTACACCTACCATCGATTCTACCTCCTCGGTAGGAGTCTCATAATTGCACGATCCCAAGGCTATCAAAGATACTCCGAGCATTAGAAGCCTCTGTATATATCTTATCATTGTATATGTCTGTTTTATCATCATATCAATTCCATATCGAATAACTATTATGGATAAGGCGCTACGTATTGCTAACAGCATAGTTATGCGACTTGTCCAACATCCTATTATCGTATTTTAGCACATATTATTACACACAAGAACCACTTTTTTCGTTAAAACAAATACACAACACTAGTAATCAATAAACTATACAATAAAAAAAGGTTTCCCAACGGAAAACCTTTTCCAAAAAATCAGAAAGATGAAGTGTCTCCTCTCACGAGGAGACTGTTATAAATGGGGTATTAAGAGCATTTACTCCATCCACAGTTGGTGCACTGTTTGCAACCACTACTGTAGATGATGGTGTGCTGATGGCATGAAGGACATTCCTCTTCGGTATGGGTACCATCCTTAATATAGCGCTTCAAAGCACGAGCCACACCGTTCTTCCAAGTGGTGATGCTATCGACATCAAAAGTCAGTTTGCTAATCAATTCAACCACATTGGGGATAGGCATACCATGACGTAGAATGCCCGAAATAAGTTTAGCATAGTTCCAATATTCCTGGTTGAACATACGACTCAGACCATCAATAGTGACTTTGTAGCCATCCTGATCGAGGAACTGGAAATCGTAGCGAGCATGCTCATCGCCTTGCTCCTTAGTACGAATAACCCATCCTTTGTCAACCCACTTCGGTAGAATGAAACTCTCGGCTTTACCAGTAAAGATCTCATACGGACGTCCTTCATACATACCCACCACAGCAATCCAGTCTTCGTGATCATTCTTGAAGCGGACTATTTCTGCTTCTAGTTTCTTGGGACGCTTAGGAGCCTTCGTCTCACCAAAGTGCTGTTCACAACTTTTAGCCTCGCTATTTGACACAAGGACACCATTACGAGAACCCTCGCGATAGATGGTGCATCCCTTACATCCTGATTCCCAAGCTGTTTGATAAATAGTGCTTACTATTTCTTGAGTTGTCTCTTTGGGAATATTGACAGTTACACTGATTGAGTGATCGACATATTTTTGAATGGCGCCTTGCATCTTCACTTTGCTCACCCAATCGATATCGGCCGAGGTGGCCTTATAGTAAGGTGATTTCTCAACCACTTTCTGCAAATCAGCATCATTCATAGCCATCACCTCATTGACATTATAGTTATTGATGCGGAGCCACTCGATAAATTTTGGATGGAACACATTATACTCTTCAAAATAATCACCGCTCTGATCTTGTATAACTTTATGTTTTGAGGTATCTTTATCGTTGGGATTGATCTTCTTACGACGGCGATAGGAGACCAAGAAAACAGGTTCGATACCTGAAGTAGTTTGAGTACAGATGCTCACAGTTCCCGTAGGAGCAATGGTGAGCATAGCAATATTTCGACGACCATAGGTTAGCATATTGGTATACATTTCTGGATCGTCAGAAGCTAGACGCATGATGAAAGGATTGAGTTTCTCACGATTAGCATCATAGATGGGGAAAGGTCCGCGCTCTTTGGCCATCACTACAGACGAAGCGTAGGCATTGCAAGCGAGTGCACGATGGACTTTAACAGCAAATTCTGTTGCCTCATCGCTACCATAACGCAAACCTAATGCAGCCAACATATCACCTTCAGCTGTAATACCAAAACCGGTACGACGACCCTCAAGACATTTCATCTTGATATTGAGCCACAGATTCTTTTCTACACGTTTTATCTCCTCATCTTCAGGATCGGCCTCAATCTTGGCTAGAATCTTCTCTACCTTCTCTATTTCAAGATCAATCAGGTCATCCATTAGACGTTGCCCCTTGATTACATGCTCCTTGAAAAGATCGAAATTGAACTTAGCCTCAGGAGTAAACGGATTCTCTACATAACTATACAGATTGATAGCTTGCAGACGACAACTATCGTAGGGGCACAAAGGTATTTCGCCACAAGGGTTGGTGGAAACAGTACGATATCCAAAATCGGAATAGCAATCGGGTACCGATTCTCGGATAATGGTATCCCAGAAGAGTACACCTGGCTCGGCAGAGGCCCAAGCATTATGGATAATCTTGTTCCAAAGCGCACGTGCATCGATCTCTTTGCGTACCAAAGGTTCATCACTATCGATAGGATACTGTTGAACAAAAGGTTTACCGCTAACCACACAACGCATAAACTCGTCAGTAATCTTCACCGATACATTGGCACCTGTCACCTTACCTTGCTCCATCTTAGCATCAATAAAGTTTTCGGCATCGGGATGCTTAATAGAAATACTAAGCATCAGCGCACCACGACGACCACCCTGGGCCACTTCGCGCGTAGTGTTTGAGAAACGCTCCATAAAAGGAACGATACCCGTAGAGGTAAGTGCACTGTTTTTCACAGGACTACCCAGCGGACGGATGTGAGACAAATCGTGACCTACTCCACCACGACGTTTCATCAACTGCACCTGTTCCTGATCAATCTTCATGATACCGCCATACGAGTCGGCATTACCAGGATTACCTATTACGAAGCAATTCGATAACGACACCACTTGGAAATCGTTGCCAATACCCGACATAGGGCTACCTTGCGGGACGATATACTTAAAATCTTTGAAAAGCTGGTAGATATCCTTCTCCGACAGGGGATTGGGATATTTATTCTCAATTCGAGCAAACTCAGCAGCCAAACGGTGGTGCATCATATCGGGGTTAAGCTCGAAGATTTCATTACCATCGCGCAAAGCATATTTGTTCATCCAAACATTAGCGGCAAGTTCGTCGCCATGGAAATACTCGATCGACGATTTCATAATCTCGTCGGGCGTGTAGCTTTTTCTTTTTTCTTGAGTAGGCATCGTACTAGGTACTGATTGTTTTACATTACTTATTTCACTGACAGAGGCAGAAGGATTATTAGCATCGGTCTTTACCTCTATGCTATTTAGGGGGGCAGGTTGCGATTGCTTGCCTTGTTGAATATCGTTCTTTTTCGTGGTGGTGCGTTTTTTACTTTTTTGCACATTGGTGGATGACTTTTCGTCGCCAAAATCTAAAAACAAGTCGGTTTGAACTGCCATAAAACTACATCTTTTTACACTAAGACAAACAATTAATCGCATTTGACCCTTTGTCAAAGCGATTGCTAAATTACTAATATCTTTTCATCTGTAACCACTCTGCCGAAATGAGTTTTGAACAAGTAATTAACAATTATTGGTAATCAAGATGTTGCAAAGACAAAAAACGGAAACTTATCTAAAAATAATAGACAAGTCTCCGTTTTTAAGGAGTGAAAAGGTAGGAAGATTATCTTACCACAAGCTTCTTTACACTCATAAGTTTGTTCTCACACTGAATAGCAGCGGTATATATACCCGATGTCAGATCAGACACATCCATCTGAACATTAGCGTTTTGGCCATCGAAAGCTACACGCTTCACCACCTGACCTAGTAAGTTGCGCACTTCGATGATGGCATTGTTAACACCTTGAGGAAGCGACACTTCAACATTAACTATCGAAGAGGATGGATTAGGGAAGAGTACCATCTCGGCAGGCATCACCTCGGTGGTGAAGATACCAGCCATATTGTATACCACATGGGCAATGAAACTGGTTGAATCACCATCAGCACCAACCACAAAGGTATTGATGCGATACCAAGCCTCACCATTCTGCGTTGCATCAATAACCATGATGCCAGCATACATACCAGAGTAATCTCCATTAGCGTTGATAGTAAACTCGGGAGAGATTGTACCTGTCACACAAGCGCCAGCACACATCGTCCAAAGATCGAGGTTGTTGGAGGAAAGGGTGTAGGCTACGGAACGACAAGTTATCGCACTCGATGTGTTGTTATGCAACGTAGGAGCGATATGGATATCATTAACAGTCTCAATACAAGTAATTGTATCGCCCTCGGCCAACTGATTGTTGTTGTAGGAGGCAGTGATCGACTGTGCTTTCAAACTGAATGTCAAGCCTATTAAGGCTGCAAAGAATAATACTTTTTTCATTGTAATACTTATTATTTGAAGATGCAAAATTACAACTTTTATTTCATCTAGCAATCTTTTTATCTACGTGCAACTATCTTTTTATAATTATTTATCATTATTGTATAGTAATCATTATATAGTACTCCTCAAAATCATCCTTTATTGAGTAGAGAGGGAAAACAAGTTTTAATAAGAAAACACTGATAAACGAAAAGGCAAGTGGGATATATACACACCACTTGCCTTACAATAAGTTATGTCCTTATTCGAACATTAGAGTTCGATGAACATTTCGTTCTCTTTAGCCAGACGGCGAAGGTTGATGATAGCGTAGCGCATACGACCCAAAGCGGTATTGATGCTTACGCCAGTTTTATCGGCAATCTCTTTGAAATCGAGTTTACCATAGTGACGCATAATGACGACACGGCGCTGTTCGGGAGGAAGCATCTTGATAAGCTTGCGCACATTTTGGCTAGTTTGCTTACGGATGATATCCTTTTCAGCATTGTCATCATAGATTTTGATTGTGTCGACCAAGTCGGCATCGGGGCGATTGGGGACCATAGGCATCTTATTGAGACGACGATAATGGTCAACAATAAGATTGTGGGCAATACGCATCACCCAATGGATAAACTTGTTTTCGTCCTTATAAAGACCCGAATTAATAGTGTAGACAACCTTGAAGAAGGTGTCCTGAAATATGTCGTCAGTTACATCCTTATCCTTCACTACGGAGAAGATGTAACCATAGACTTTGTTCTGGTACCGATCGAGGAGTACGTCAAAACACGATGCGTCACCGCTCTTGTAACCTAATATCAACTCATTGTCGCTGAGTGTACATGTTGTAGCATTCATGTTGTCCAATGTTTTGGGGTTATAACTGATAGCAGTGTTTCGATAAGCGTGCTTTTTAGTTTGACTTTGAATTTATATTTTCGCGGCAAAGATACATACTTTTTTTTAATTGGAGGCACTTCTACGAAAAAAATTTTTATTTATTGTGTAACGAGAAAGAATATTATGTTAAAAAACAACTTTTTAACATTTCGATTATTTTTGATGAGCGAAAGTACTTCTAGTGCTTCTGACACCAAAAAAGGACTTCATCGGCTTTTTCTTGGAGTGATTTTTGGCCATCAATCCAATGAATATTGATACCATTTCGTTCCATTCGGCGAAACCAAGTCATCTGTCGTTTCGAGAAACGACGAATGTCGGTATACAAATTATCGTACATCTCATCGTAGGAACATTGCTGCATCAGATAGCGTGTTATATGCTTATATTCTAATCCGTAGCGCAACAGTCGTTCGGCAGGAACCCCTTGATCGAGCAGACGCTGTACCTCATCGACCATACCCTCTTCAAGTCGTTGACGCAATCGGATACCGATTCGTTCTACCACCACTTCACGAGGAAATGATACACCTATTATTATATGTCGCATCTCGGGCATCACCACATGCTGATCGGGATGGAGACGTGCAAACTCCTGAATTTCGAGTGCCCTCACTAATCGCTCTCGATTCTCAGTATCGGTATGATTGTGCAGTTTAATCAGCGAGGCCAATCGTGCAATCAGTTCCTCATCAGAGTAAGGTTCCAACGAGCGGCGATAGTTGGGATTGATTGGAGCATCGGCCAATTGATAGCCACGCACTACCGATTCGATATAGAGTCCCGTACCGCCACAGAGGATTGGTTGATGCCCTCGATCAACAATAGAATGGAACGCCTTAATGAAATCGTTTTGGAACTGATATACATTATACTCATAACCCGCATCGTGGATATCAATCAGATGATAAGGGATATCGGTATTGTGGATATGATAGTCGGCCAGATCTTTGCCAGTTCCTATGTCCATTCCTCGAAACACTTGACGCGAATCGGCACTAATAATTTCGCCCCCCATCCGGAAGGCTAGTTCGGTAGCCAAAGCGGTTTTGCCACAAGCAGTAGGACCGGTAATGGTAAGCAAAAGGGGAGCCTCTGATAGGAGGTCCCCTTGTATATTCGTATGATTGTTAGCGTTACTCATCAGTCCTTGAAGGTGAGTTTGCCGCGCTGTTTATCAAAATCATATTCGCCAAAGGCACTAAGACCTTCACGGTTGATGATGAACTTATAGTCGATACCCTTTACTACAACCACCTCAACATTCTGTACCCGTTTCTGTCCTATCTGCATCTCCTTGAAGATGATGGTAGCCTTATCGAGGATATTACCTTCGGGGTCGAAAGCATTATCGCGATCGGGGAAATCCTCCTTGTTGATGCGGCGCTGATAGAGGAAGTTCATAGCTTCCTCCCAGGAGATGGCTACAGGTTCAGCATAGCGCTCATCGATAAGCATAGGCATCTGCGAACCGTTAATGATGCAAGCTATTTCGCCCTTAGCAGAAGAAATCATCGTAGCAGGGATAGTACCCTCATCGTGAATAATCTCAGGAGTATAGTCAACCTCAGTAATAGGTTTGGTAACCAAGTCGATCACCTTGCCGTCTTCGGTCCGTTTCACACTCTCCTTAGTATCGCTTGCCAAGTTGTCGATGAGCGTCTTAGACACATAGTCGGTACGAAGGATTAGAAATTCCAAACGACGGTTCAGCAGATGGGCTGCCTCTTGACGTTCTTTATTGGGCAGCTCATTGATATAGTCGCACTCGAGGGTAATGCCCTCCGAGAAGGTGTAGCGATTTCCATTCACTCGTACCGTCATATTGCGATCGAGAGTGCGAGGCACACGATCGGCATAGCCTTTAGCCACAAGGCGTTCAGGCTCGATACCACGCGAAATCAGATAATCTACCACCGACTGAGCACGGCGCTGCGAGAGGGTATCGTTGGTAAGACCAATGAAGGGGCGGCAATCGGTATGTGCACGCAATTCCACCACAATATTGGGATTGTTCACCATAACGAGATAGAGGTCCATCAAGGAATCCATAAACTCCTCTTTCAGATCCCACTTAGCCAAGTCGTAACGGATTTCGGGCAGTACCACAGGTTGTTTAGGCACAGGATCGATACGGAAGTCGTGAACAATATCTTTATCGGTGTTATATCCACAAGTGCTTTCCGAGCCCTCAATGCTGAAGTAATCCACCTTCGACACGTACATCTTATAAACTACATTACGCATAATCTGCGTATTGTCAAAGCTATAGAAACCACGTTTGTCGGTATAGGTTTCGAAACTAGTGCCGTTCGAACCCACAATCTTTACTTTGGCGTTTTCGACCAACTGCATCGACTTCTCGTCACGTACAGTACCCTCGATAGTATAAAGCAGCGGGGGAAGTTCAAAGTAGAAGAGATCATAGTTTACCGGAGGGGTCTTCACACCTTTCTTATCGGTTTTCTTGCTATGAGGATCGCTGAAAGGACGGTTGCTCGAGAAGTAGCCACGTTCCATCATATAGTGATCACCCGGATAGAAGATGATACTGATATCATCGTAGCTAGAGTTGATGGGGATACCTAGATTGCGAGGGGTGCTCCATCGGTGGCCATCCCTCTCAGTAACAAAGAGATCGTAACCACCTACACCAGGCAAACCGTTAGAGGAATAATACAGAACCGAGTCGTAGCGCAGCAGAGGGAATGCCTCGCGTCCAGCAGAGTTAACTGCCGATCCGAGGTTGACTGGGTTAGAGAATGGTTCTTCCTTCGAGGCGCGGCTCACTTTCCAAATATCATAATCGCCATAGCCGTTAGGCATATCGGACGAGAAATACATAGTCAGTTCATCCTCAGTGAGTGTGGGATAAAGGTAGTTAAAGGCTGTATCGCCAATCTCAATACGCACAGGATCAGACCATTCGCCACCCATATCGGCATTATCGTTATTCTTTGAGCGGCCCTTCTTACCTTTGGTATCGAGTGTAGCACCACTCTTGGTAGCATAGTAGATATAACAGCCTTGGAATTCATGTTCTTTGCGGTCGCAACGCGAATAATATATGGTATTGCCATCGGCCGAGAAGACAGCCTCACCCTCATTTACCGGCGAGTTGATCTTGCCCGACTCATCGAGCAGTTCGGGAGCATCGCTCCATTTGCCCGTACGATCCTGGAAGACATAATAGAAATCAGAGAAAGCCTGACCCGTCCATCCATCGTGCTCATCTTTATCGGGGCCAATGAAACGCGATGAGGTGAAGACTAATGTAGAAGTATCGGCACCCATAAAACGAGGAGCCCAGTCGTTGTATTCTGTACACCAGTTATCGAGCCTCGTAATCTGATGACGGGTGCGTTCCATAAAAAGTTGGTTTACATATACCAACGACGATTTACGCTGCTGAGCATAGGTATCGTCTGGTTGGAGTTCCAAATACTTTTCGTAGTACTCATCGGCCTCGTCAAAACGATTTTCAAAACGGTACATCTCGGCCATATAGAAATAGAGTTTAGGCTCGGTAGTATAGTACTTCGTATTGATTAGACGCTTATAAACACGTTCGGCCTTAGGGAAGTTGTTCATCAGACGGTAGCATTCGCCCATCTGGAAATAGCAACGGTTCTTCTCGGCCTTGTTCGATTTGATCTTGTTGTATGCCTCCTCATACTTCTCAAGAGCGGCGATAAACTGTTTCTGTGCGAACAGATCATCGGCTTTTTGTGCCAAACTTTTTGTTTGGGCAAAGCCCGTAGCCGCGAAAATCATGGCTAAAAAGAGCAGTGCAAAACCTTTTTTGAACGTTTTCATATATAACAATCTATTTATTTTCTATACTACAATTATTATATTTACAGCACATTACATACTCCAAAGACAAGTATGGAATGCACAAAATCATTTTGCTAAAATACAAAAAAATTCCAACATGTGAGCAAAAACTTCATTTTAACCCCACTTTTTGATGAATTATGCCCTTTGTTTGCTTGTTTCTACTATATAATGCCTTTAGCGTAGTGTTCCCTTTCGCTCACTACATGCTTGCTCGAAAAACTCATGCGAATAAAGTTAGAGTTAAGTTAGACTTAAGTTA
>JAUNHX010000035.1 GCA_030523765.1 Bacteroidales bacterium
CCACCTTAAATCTTCTCCAAAATCACATTGAAGCAATTTTTAGAGGTTACCTTAAGATGGAGTCGGCCTGATTATTTCAATGAAATACGAGTGGAACCCATAGAGTTGTCCGTTATTTATCCAGAATTGTATATTCGTTGTTACCTTCTCCATGTTTGTATGAAGTTACCTCATGGATACATTCTATCGCCCCGCATTCTACTCGGTGTGATAGCATGTTGTTATCTTACTCCCCATGAGGGTGAAACTTGTTTATTTTCAATATGTTACATGTATAAACAAAACATTACGTTTTTTCTCATTTCCACACTCTTAAATTCCCATATATTAAAACCCTTGTTCAACTCATTACGTGTTTTTCGTACCGTTTTCGTACCGGTAATATTTTGGTGATATTTGAAAAACAGACAAATAATTATTTGTTTAGGAGTCAAACACCGTAACATTGACAAAGAACTCTTTTGAAGATAATAACGCTGTGCACCTCTAAGTATTGTACTCTTGTGTGTTTCTTACGTCCTTATCATCGCCCATCATTAAACCATGACGCATGGCTATATTTCCAGAAGGACAGGAGTGAAGCTTAAGGCATAATTGTTGTTGCACATGGATGCATTGCAGAACCGAGTGCCGTTAGTAATAGTTGTACCATAGGAGAGGCTAAAAACAGCCTTCCAATCCCTTATATATTAGAGTTGCGTATAGTGCGTCGGTGTTTCAATACTTCATAGAATTCCATAAGTATTTCTATTTGGTAATCTCTATCTGTATCCCTTCTGGCCCGAGGATGCAGCTCTCGTAGTAGCCGTCGCCGGTGGTGCGGGGACCACTCGTAACCTGATAGCCAGCGCTGAGAAGCCCTTCCGTCTTTGCGTCTACAGCCTCCTTGCTGCCCACGGCGAAAGAGACATGGATGAAGCCGATATTGGGCTTCGAGGGGTCGGCATCGAGGGTGTCGGGGCGTTGCATCAGCTCCAGCCGTGCTCCCCCTTCGGGAAACGTGAGGATATACGTCCGCAAACCCGTCCGCGGGTTGTGGTACTGCTCGTTGCTTTCCGCCTCGAAGTGGTCGAGGAAGAATTGGCGCATCGCCTCGAGGTCGCGACAAAAGAGTGCTATGTGGTCGATTTTCATTTCGCCGGTTCCCACTTGCAGCGGACGGGCGAGACGATGGCTCCCTCTTTCTTCAGGGCGTCGAAGGCTTTGTCCACCTCCTTGCGGTCGGCGTTCAACATCTTGGTGACATCTCCGGCGGAGACAGGCTTGCCAGCTTCGCGCATGGCTTTCAAAACTTGCTCTTTCATCGTTTTAAGTGTTTAGGGTTAAACAACTGTTTTCAATTTGCAGAAGTACGAAGAAATTTTGGATTAGCAGAAAATCATTACAAAGCACAGTTCCTTCGCCCGAAGCAAATCGGCTTTCAGCTCGGGGTCGGTGGCGGGATTATTATTTTTTCCCGAATGAGACAGAAAAAAAACAGACCGCGTAACATCTGTTACGCTTCACCTTTGGTATTCTCTGTACTTTTGCAGTCGAAAACGAACTAGATTATATCAACCAAAAAACACATAACAACATGGAAAATAAGATGTTTTGTTTCCAATGCCAGGAAACCGCCGGATGCACCGGCTGCAAAGTTTCAGGAGTGTGCGGCAAGACCCCGCAGGTGGCACACGCACAAGATCTGCTCATCTATGTCCTTAAAGGACTCGGCGTTATCGCCAACCACCATCAACACAGCTGCGGTCACGACTACTGCGATTTCCGCAAGAGCGTTCACGCCTTCGTGAACGACGCGCTATTCTGCACCATCACCAACGCCAACTTCGACCCCGAGAGCATCTATGCCCGCATCGAAAAGGGCTTGGAAATCCGCGACACTTTCAAATACCGTGTTACTAATAAGAAAGGAATCGAGCTACCGAAACTCGATGTGCTAGATTGGCATTGCGCCCGCGAGCAATACGACGAGAAAGCCCAAAACGTGGGCATTCTCGCCGAAAGCAATGAGGATATCCGCTCGCTGAAAGAACTCACCATGTACGGCCTCAAAGGTATGGCCGCCTACCTGGAGCACGCCGCCCGCCTCGGTCAGGCAGATGATGACGCGAACGAGTTTATCCTGCAAACCCTCGGACAGCTTGTCACCTGCAACGATACCGATGAACTCACCGCCCTCACGCTGAAGACCGGCGAATGGGGAGTGAAGGCAATGGCCCTGCTCGACAAGGCCAACACCACTGCCTACGGCAACCCCGAAATCACCGAGGTGAACATCGGCGTGGGCAACCGTCTGGGCATCCTCATCAGCGGCCACGACCTCAACGACATTGAGCAACTGCTGGAGCAGAGCAAGGACGCGGGCATCGACATCTACACCCACAGCGAGATGCTGCCGGCACACTACTATCCCCGCCTGAAGCAGTACAGCCACCTGAAGGGCAACTACGGCAACGCATGGTGGAAACAGCGCGAGGAGTTTGAGGCGTTCAACGGCCCCATCCTCTTCACCACCAACTGCATCGTGCCGCCCATAGCCAACGCCACGTACAAAGAGCGCGTCTTCACCACCAACAGCACAGGATTCCCGGGTTGGAAGCACATCCCCGTCGATGCCAACGGCAAGAAGGATTTCAGCGAAATCATCGCCTTGGCCAAGACTTGCCCAGCCCCGAAGGAGATCGAGACGGGCAAGATTGTGGGCGGTTTTGCACATGAGCAGGTCTTTGCCCTCGCCGACAAGGTGGTGGAGGCCGTGAAGAGCGGTGCCATCCGCAAGTTTGTGGTGATGGCGGGCTGCGACGGTCGTATGAAGAGCCGCGAATACTACACCGAGTTTGCCAAAGCGCTGCCCAAGGATTGCGTCATCCTGACGGCGGGTTGCGCCAAATACAAGTACAACAAGCTCGCCTTGGGCGACATCGGTGGCATCCCGCGCGTGCTTGACGCTGGCCAATGTAACGACAGTTACTCGCTGGCACTCATTGCCCTAAAGCTCAAAGAGGTGTTCGGTTTGGACGATGTGAACCAGCTGCCCATCGCTTACAACATCGCGTGGTACGAGCAGAAGGCCGTCATCGTGCTGCTGGCCCTGCTGAGCCTCGGTGTGAAGAACATCCACCTCGGCCCGACTTTGCCCGCTTTCCTTTCGCCCAATGTGGCCAAGGTGCTCGTCGAGAACTTCGGCATCGGCGGCATTAGCACCGTCGAGGAAGACCTGAAGCTACTCATTGGGGAATGATAATTGGAAAAACATGTGTATCTTTGCATCATGTTATTGAGAGTGGAAACTATCCACAAGTCACTAATCACCAATCACTAATCGATATGGATTATAAGGAATTGCAACATGTACCGATTTTTGCCTCGTGCGGCGAGGCGGAGCTGGAGTGGCAGTTGGAAAGTCCGCACAAGGTGAGCACCTTCCAGCCGGGCGAGACGATGGTGCGTTTCGGCACCCCCTGCCGGTCGCTGCTGCTCGTCACCGAAGGCACCGTAGAGACCCGCATGGGCAGCGTCGAGGGCCGCGAACTGGTGGTAGACAAGCTGAATGCCCCCTGCATCCTTGCGCCGGCGTTCCTCTTCGGCACCAACGAAATTATCCCTGTCGAAGTCACCGCCCTCAGCGAAGCCACCCTCTGGCAAATCAACCGCGAGGGGTTTCTGGCCTTTATGCAGCGGAATCCGCAGGTGTTGCGGGCATTCCTGGAGTTGATAAGCGACCGGGCGCAGTTCCTGTCAGGCAAGGTGCGCGCCTTTGCTATTAAGGGGCTGCGCAACCGCGCCCTCGACTACCTGGTGCTGCACGGCGGTATCTCCAATGTGGCGAAAGCAGCCGAGGTGCTGGGTGTCGCCCGTCCCTCCCTCAGCCGCATCCTTTCCGAACTGGTGGAGGAAGGGGTGATTCGGAAAGAGAACAATAAATACATAATGGCAACCACAAATAATTAACGAACACGAATCTCTCTAATCTAACGTATTATTATTCGTGCAATTCGTGTTCAAAAAAGCTAATGATATGAAGACACTTGATTTGAACAAGTCGGTCTATGAACTGACGCAGGAATACCCCGAGGTGGTCGACATCATGGCCGCCCTCGGATTCACCGACATCACCAAGAAAGCCATGCTGCTCTCCGTAGGGCGCGTGATGACAATCCCCAAGGGTGCCAAGATGAAAGGCATCCCGATGGAGCAGGTCGTGGCAGCTTTCCGCGAGAAAGGATTTGATATAACCGAAAAAGTCCCCACCCCCCACCCCCCAACAGCCAATAGCCAGCAGCCAACAGCCTCTCCCGCCGACCGTACAGAGCAGTTGAAGGCTTACTTGCGCCGTCTGGGCGAGGGCGAGGGCTTGGAGAGTGTGCGCAAGGATTTTGCCGAGCAGTTCGGTGAAGTGGACGCCCACGAGATTATGGACGCCGAGCAGCAGCTGATGGCCGAGGGCACCCCGCTGGAGGAGGTGCAGCGCCTGTGCGATGTGCATTCGGCACTCTTCCACGGCGTCACCAGTTGCGAAACCCACGCCGCACCCGGGGACGGGAACAAGTTCACCGCCCTGATGCTTGCAGGCATCGATGGACACCCGCTCCACACCTTCACCAAGGAGAACGAGGCCATCCAGCGGGAACTCGACAACTGGAAGCAGGACCATTCGCGCGACACCTTCGTCCGCCTGCGCGATGTCAGCATCCACTATGCCAAGAAGGGCGACCTGCTCTATCCGTTGCTCAAGACCAAGTACGACATCACCGCCCCGAAGAACGTGATGTGTAATGTCGACGACGATATACGCTACGAAATGGGTGCGCTGGTGAAAGGGGAAAGTGAAGAGTGGAAAGTGGAAAGTGAAATTCTTGTGCGGGCAGAAGCCGTTTTGCAACGCGCCGAGGAGATGATCTACAAGGAAGCCAACATCCTCTTCCCCATCTGTGCCGAACATTTCACCGATGAGGAATGGAAAGGTATCTACCGCGACAGCAAAGACTACGCCCCCTGCCTCGGAGTGGAGAACAAAGAATGGCAAGATGCGAAAAATGACGTTGCGCCAACCAACTCTCAACTCTCTGCTGAGGCCCGCGAGCCTGATGAGCGAATTCTCAACTCTCAACTGGACGAAATCCGCCTCCCCGGCGGCCACCTTACCCTCCCGCAGCTCACCGCCCTGCTCAACACCATCCCGATGGAGATCAGTTTTGTCGATGCCGACAACATTAATCGTTTCTTTAACGAGGGTCCGAAAGTCTTCAAGCGCCCAGGTATGGCCATCGACCGCGAGGTCTTCTCTTGCCATCCGCCCAAGGTAGAGCCCATGGTGCGCAGCATCATCGACAGCTTCCGCAGCGGCAAAGCCGACCGTGTGCCCGTATGGATGGACAAGGGAGGCCGCACGATGCTCGTCACTTACCTTGCCGTCCGTGACGCCGACAAGCACTATCTTGGTACCGTCGAGCTGGTGCAAGACATGGAATTCGCCCGCGAACACTTCGCCAAGATTTAAACCCTTCAAACCCTTAAACCTTTTAAACCTTAATATATGACACACGGACACGAAGTCCTTGCCATGATGCAAGGACACAGCTACACAGAAAAGAGCCTTCTGGAGGCCATCATCGAGAAGTTCGGCGCAGAGGATCGTTTCTACACTTGCAGCGCCGAGAATCTCACGGCACAAGGTTTGATAGATTTCCTCAAGGAACACGGCAAGTTTATGCCGATGGATGCCGGCTTCACGGTCGACACCAGCAAGGTCTGCGAAAACGAGGGATAACAAAAACGAAAACAGATGAACAGACCGATGAGAAAAGCAAGCAGAGAGATGGATGCAGCCTTTGCGCTGGAGGTGCTGGACAAGGCGCCTTACGTGACTGTCAGCTTCACACGTCCCGACGGCACGCCCTACGGGTTGCCGCTGTCGCTGGCACGCACTGACGAGCGCACCTTCTATTTCCATTGTGCCCTCGAGGGCGAGAAGCTTGATTGCATAGCGCATTGCCCGACGGTCTTCCTTTCGGCCGTCACCAAATGTGCCCCCACCGTAGGCCCCAAAGACGGCAGCTTCACGTTGCAATACAAGTCGGCCACCGCCGTCGGCAGGGCTGAACTGTTGACCGGCCGCGAGGAGAAGATTGAGGCCCTGCGGGTCATCTGCCAGCGGTTCCTCCCCAAACACATGGTCGCCTTCAACGCCTCCATCGCCCGCAGTCTTGAACGGACGGCCGTGGTGCGCATCACCCTCACCGAGCCCCCCGTTGGTAAGCGCAAGCAGTACGACAAGCAGGGCGAAGAGATGAAGTGGGGACGGATGGAATAGAGTCTGCTAACGAACATAATGTATCTTTTTTCTTGCTGAAAACATAAACTCCATTGCAGAATGGGACTCTAATGTATTATAAAATGAAAAGAAAAGGTACAACCCCCAAGTGGTATTGAATCTATCGCTTTTTAAATAATTGATTTACAGATGATTGTCTTTGTGGATAAATTGAATAGTGTATCGTGCTGTAACCCCAAATTCCTGAATCCTAATACTTTATGGTATTCGGTTACATTTTGGGTACAAAAAAAAGATAAGGCACTGATTATCAGTGCCTCTTGCTCCACCTGAAGGGGTATTTCGTTTATTTTCAATATGTTACATGTATAAGCAAAACATTACGTTTTTTCTCATTCCCACAACCTTAAATTCTCATATATTAAAACCTTTGTCCAATTCATTGCGTAATTTTGGGTCACATTTGGGACATGGAATCTTTTGGTGGTATTTGAAGTACCAGCCAATATCTATTTATTTAAGTGTTAAATTCCACAACCCGACAAAGGACTCATTTATAATGAAATAACGTAATACTTCTCCATATATTGCATCCCTGTACGTTTCTCATGTCCTTATCACCATGCCTATAGTCTGAATGTCATCTATTGCCGACCGGATGTTGTGCAACTCCTCCGTGTTGGTTTCTATCCGCCTCACGTTACCGAGTATCATCACCAAAATTTTATGTAAAACTTGCACGGATTTTGCATATAAAAAAAATAGAGCGCTGAATCTCAGCGCTCTATTTTTTGCTCCCCCTGAAGGTTATGGAACTAACATTTCAGTGGGGAGCACTATGTTTCAGTTAATAATAATATTGTTATGAATCAGCATCTTATTGGGTAAGTTTTCTGTTGTTTCTTTTCAGCTTGTTTCTGTTTTTAATACTATTTCGGTTACATCTCGGTTACATTTGGGTTGCAATTACTGAGGATTGTAAGTATCAAGAATAAGTTGAAATCCAAAACGAATTAGAGTGGGTTTAAATGCCTAAAAGATTAAACATTTTTCGTGGTTTGAATTCTCAGTTTGAAAACCGCTCCCCGCGGAAGCCGTCGGCGGTGGTGCCGGTGGTGAGGTCGAAGTGCTTGTTAATGGGTGGCATGGGACGGAGGTCGAAGTACTCGAGGCGGGCAATGGGCAGACGGAAGTAGACGAGGGTGTCGTAGGAGGAGTAAAGGCGCGGAAGAACGGGGTTGTGGTCGTAGATCCAACGTTTCGTGTCGTAGTCGACAACGAACGAAACCGTCCCGGAACAGCGGACGGAGACGCGGTTGTGCAAGACGAGGAACTCGACGGCGGGGTTCGCCTGCAGCTGCTGCCAGATGGCCTTCTGTGGCGCGGTGGCGAAATAGAGGGTGGTGCCCTCAATCTTCATCACCTGAAACACACGGGTCTGCGGACGATTGTCGGAGACGGTGGCTATCACGCCCTCAGGGTGTTCGCGGAGGAAATCTATTGCTTTTTGTATCATAGCCGGTTGAGTATTTCGGTGATGTCTTCGGTGAAGGAGAGGAAACGCGGGAGGTCTTGGATGTACTGCTCTGGATTGTCGCGGTTGAAGCGGACGAGGGTGGTGTTGGGGAAGCGCTGCGCCATCTGCTCGAAGGGGAGGCGGATGATGCCGGGAGTGTTGTAGCCGATGCCAAATTCAAGCAGCAGAAGGTTCCTTTCGGTGGAATCTCGTACGAAGTCGCTGTAGCGTTTCGCCTGCCGATGCCAGTGTTCGTCCTCGACGAAGGTGTCATCAACGCGCAGGTTGAGGGCTGCGGGACGGCCGTCCTCGGTCAGGGGAATCATGTGGGTGGGGATACGGCAGTCGTCGATGAGCGGCAGCACCTGCTCCACCCAACGGCGATTGCTCCACGTTATCTCGGGTTTGCCATTGGCAGGCTGGAAGCGACCATAGTCGCCCTGCGTAGCGAAGATGTTCTCCTTGGCGACACCTGCCAGCTCGAACTGAGCGTCAACGTTTGTTGTCACAACGAAAGCATTAGGGAAGAGGTTTTGTAGTTGTTTATAGAGCGTAAACGCCCCCGTACGATAGCGGCAGAACCAGATGTGCTTGGCCCAGTGCGCCCAGTATTCCTCGGCTGTCGAATAACGGTAAAAACCAGCAGAGTATAGGTCAGTGTGGCCGTACTTTTCAATGTCGGCGGCGAACTCGCGGCGGAAGTCCTCGCCGACGTAATCCAACCCTGCGGCGGTCGAGAGGCCGCTGCCCGCACCGATGATGATATGGTCGGCCTCATTGATGGCGTTGCGCAGGAGGTCAATTCTTTCCGAATAGCTCGCAGTAGATTCCATTGTCGGTATCTTTGAAAACGTTAAACAAAACCTGTATTGGTGCATCTTTGCATGTCTCTACTGCAATCTCTGCAGCGCGGCGGTTTGGGAAACGGAACTCGCCCGTGGAGATACAGCAGAAGGAGATGCTGCGGCAGCCTTTCTCTTGTGCCAGACGGATGCACGAGCGGTAGCAGTCGGACAGTTGCCGTTCTTGCTCCTTTGTGGGGATTCCGGTGGCGATGATAGGCCCGACGGTGTGGATTACATACTTCGCTGGCAAGTTGTAGCCCTTTGTTATGATGGCGTCGCCCGTGGCAATCTTGTCACCGCGTAGGATGTCGTTGCACTCCTGTCGCAGTTGCAACCCCGCCGCCGAGTGGATGGCGTTGTCGATGCAGCCGTGCAGCGGATGCCAGCACCCGAGTCCACGACTGTTGGCGGCATTGACGATGGCGTCGACCTTCAGTTGCGTTATATCTCCTTGCCAAAGCGCACCCTCGGGTTCTACAATGCCTTTGTCGGCAAGTTGTGCCTGCAATTCCGCATCCTGTGCCGCAAGGAACACCCCGCTAAGCGGCTGCGGCTCCCAAATATTCATCAGAGCCCGCAGCAACTGCTGCTTGTCATGCAGCGTATCGGGAATCTCGGCCTCAACTTTGTTCTGCTCCAGCAGGTAGCGGATGCAGAAGTCTATGTTCTCAATCCTGTTCATGGTACTTCTCGCGGTCGGAGATGATGTCGTGGAGGTTGTGGTAGGCCCAGTCGAGGAGCTGGCGCAGGACGGGGAGGAAGGAGCGGCCGCGGTCGGTGAGGGCATACTCGACGCGGGGCGGCATCTCGGCATAGACGGTGCGGCGTACCAGGCCGTCGGCTTCCAGGCCGCGAAGGGTTTGCGTGAGCATCTTCTGCGAGCAGTCGGGATTCTTCTGCTCGATGTCGCGGAAACGCATAGGGGCATTGCTGCCGCCCAGCGTGTATAGCACCGCCAGCGTCCACTTGCCGCCGATGCGCGCCAGCACGGTGCGGATGGGGCACTCGGGGAAGAATGGGTCTTGGATGAAGTCTTTGGTCATAAGGCAATTCTTTTTTCCGGATGCAAATGTACGACTTTTTTCGCAAACGGGCGGACTTTTTCGCTTAAGCCCGCCCGTAATGCTTTATGATGTAGAAGAAAGTTTACTTATAGAGTGCTTCTGCCAACGGGGCGATGTCGCCGGGCATATCGGGGTAGGCTTTGGCGAGAGCATCAGCAAAGGCAGCGGCATTCTTGCACTCGGCGCGGATCTGTTTGACCTTCTCGAGGTAGGCGATGCGGGCTTCGACAGCTGCTTTCTCCACCAATCCACCGTGGCCACCGATGAAATAGCGGGCACCCGTAGCGAGGCTGGTCTTGGTGGTTTCCAACTCGGCATCGATGGCGGCTGCACTACCCATCTGCAAGGGGCTCATGTGCATCTGATAGGGAGCCCAGTGGGTGTAGCACACCTGGCCGCCGATGAGGATCATGGCTCCGGGGAAGTCGGTCGAGGCACCGCGGTCGAAGCGGAAGTCCACGCCGGCATACTGCTGGGTGCTTCCGAAAGGCACCTCGGCGGCTTTTTGTGTGGGCAAGTCGACCATCGTCTCGCCGAACTGCTCGGCAAAGCCTTTCATCATGCCGCCATAGATGGGGCCTTCGATGAAGGCGGGCATACCTTCGGGCATCGTCAGGGGCAGGGTGTCGCTGCCGCCCAAGTGGTAGTCGGTGATGTCGGTCAGCACGGGTTTTCCGAGAGCCTTAATGTATTCGGCAAACTCGGCGGCGTTGACCTTGAACAGGGGGTACTCCATCACCACCAGACCGTCACGGCCCTCGATGATGTAGCTGGCGTCGTACATGACGTCGTTCGAATTGTAGACATGCAGCTTGAATCCGTCAAGCTCGTAGGCCTGGAACTGGCCCACCGATTCTTTCTGTGTGCTCATTGCGGTATCGTTTTGGTTATTACTATTGTTTTTGCAGCCGGTGGCGAGGATGGCGGCTGCTGCCATCATGATGATTGTACGTTTCATTGCTTTTCTGTTTTAATTCGGTTGCAAAAATACAATGGTTTCCAAAACCCCGCAAGAGGGTACCCGGGCGTAAGCCACTAACCTTTGAGTAAGTAATACAGTAACTACGAGTGACTATTTTTCGCACTTTAACACTTTTTTAACACAAAACCATCGGGCCATTCTTTGTCAAAACAGCCCGATGGCATAGCAGATTATAGTGTTTTTTATGTTGTCTGAAAATAGAGGTATGCCCCCTGTGTCGATTGAATTTGTTTCGCTGGCTTCCACTTGCAGAGGACGAGCAACACAATGTTATCTGATTTAATATTTGTAAAATAACGAGGACATTTTGGTTTGGTTAAAGGAAACTTACTGAAAACAAAAGCCCCATTGCAGAAAGAGACTCTAATGTATTATTAAATGAAAAGAAAAGGTTCAACCCCAACTCAGAGTTGAACCTTTTACTTTGTAGAAGCTTGATTTGTAGATGGTTTTACTTTGGGGTAAATAAAATTGTAGGTTGGGTAACAAGCTTAAGTTGTTGATTCCTATTATTATACGTCATTCGGTTGCATCTCGGTTGCAAAAAAAAGAAAGGCACTGATTATCAGTGCCTCTTGCTCCCCCTGAAGGGGAGGAAATACTATTCCTCGTCCTCGGGGATCATATCATCGGGATTCTCCTCTTCTTCCTCCTCGTCGGCTTCTTCGCCTTGATCGCTACCACCGCTCTCGATACGGAGTAGGAAGTTGGGCACTTCGACACGGCTGGTGCCTACACGATAACGGTATTTGCCAATGTCGTTGCCCATCGTATAGGTGCGCTTGTCGACCGAGAGGGTCTTGATCATATCGATCCATTCGCCTACCGAGCTGTAGATGGTCATGGATTGGGAGTTGAACTCGTAGTTGAAATAATACCAGTGGTCGCCTGCTACCTGGAGATAGAGGGTGAGATAGGTGCCTTGTCCACGGCGGTAAAGCTGCGCTTTGACGCGGGTGTTGAGGTGGAGCTGTTTCTTGCCAATGGCCGCTAGTCCTGCCACTCCATTATAATAATAGCCTAACCCTGGTGCATATTTCCATTTCACCCCTTCAAGGAGGATGGTGCTCTCCATCTGTTCGGGGATGCGCTCGTAGTAGCCGGTGCTGACATAGGTGCTGTAGTTGGCAGCCCCCTTGTCGGGACCCTGATAGTAGATCATGGCACGGCGGACCATCTCGTTGTCGGGACTGGAGGGAGAGAGGCGCAGATCGTCGGCGATGAGCTGTGCCATGGTGGTAAGGACCTTCTCGTCGATGGGGAAGGTGAAGGCCATCACGGAGTTGAGCTCGGTTTCTTCCAAACGACTATCAAGGACAGCACTACCGTAGAGGTTGAGCGTAGTGTAGTTGCTCTTGACATTGAAATTGATGGGGCCTTCGCCAGTCATGGTGCAGTTCTGCGTATTGAGGGTGAGATAGCGTTCCACTACGCCATCGGGATCGTTGAGTTTGTTGTCGGAGGCGATGATATAGGTAGAGCTGTCGCTGTCGTAGAAGAGGAAGCCATGAGCTCCCATAAGCTCGTTGTCGGCAGCCCGTTCGTTGGTGAGGAAGGCCATGCGAGGCTCGAAGGTGGCACGATCGAAGAGGATAGAGGCGGTGATACGGTTACCCTTCCAGTCGGTAGGAATCTCAGGTACTGGCACACGGATGTTCTTGGGATCGAGATAGGAGGCATAGGCTAGGAGACCCAGCTGATCGGCAGGGGCACAGTTGTGAAGCAGACGGACGCCACCATCGAAATAGTAGAACTGCTTGTCGGCCTCCACCCTGACCTTGCCAGCAAAGCCAAAGGCCTGGTTGAGGGTGAAATTGGCGCTGTCGGCGATGAAGCCGTTACCTACGGTGATGCCATTTTGCGGAGCGATGTCGGTGAGGTAGATAGGCTGACTCTTCTCGTTCTCATCGATATAATCAATATAACCCTTGGCTGTATAGTTCATGCCCCCTTGGAGCATGATGTCGGCATTGCGGATGACATGATATTTCGTAGAGCGGCTTGCCAAGATGGAGCCGTTCTTGATTAGATCGATGGTGCCACCACGACGGATATGAAGGCTGTCGCCACCGGGGGCGATGACGGCATCGGCACTGTTGACGAGGAAGACCTGCTTGCACGACAGATGGCCCTCGTTGTAGAGATAGGAGGCACGGATGCTACGGAACTGGAGACTATCCTTGGAGGGATCGGTAGAGACGAAGCGGGCGCCAGGCATAACCTCGTGGCGGAAGCGTTCGCGGATATTGAGCCCCTCGAGTCCGCCGCTGGCAAGACTTTGAGAGTTCTGCAGATCGAGCAGTTTCTTATCGATATGCCAAGTAAACTTGTCGACCTCGGCAGCATACTGCAGCAGCGGCAGATTGGTGCGATCGATACCTTTGTTGGCTTGGAATTCGGCATAGCGCTTGTCGTAATCGACGAAGCTCTTCATATCTTCGGCATAGAAGGCGGTATTGTTGTAGATCTCGCTAAGTAAGGTGAAACGGGTTACGTTGGAGCGCTGCTGACGAGGCATGAAGGTGAAGTAGGGACTCTCCACCGTGCCTTCGCCAATGGTGACAGCACCATAGCCAGCACAATACTGAGGTCGCAGTACTACGCTACCGTTGAGGAGTGCATCGTGCTGATACATCTTGAAGGGAGAGCCACCTGCCAGCTGATCGACCCGCATGGAGTCTTGGTAGGGGAACCAGTGCTGGGAGCAGCGACCGTTGAGGATTTCGGGGAAGGTGGCATCCTGATGGACGAAGAAGGTATCGGAGGTGGAGCGCATGGAATCGGGGGTGAAGAGGATTTCCTTCGACTGGAGGGTGGCACTGAGATAAGAGAGGGTGCCCTGACCACGGAAGCCCTGATTGCTGAGGCTGACAAGATTCTTGTACTGACCCTTGCCACCATAGGCGGGGAAGCCACTACGCGGCGTTTTGATGATGAAACCCAACGAGTAGTCGCGCTGCACACTGAGAGGCTCAGTGATGGTGGGGAAGATGCCAGCCGAATTGAGTTCGCCGTTGAACTTCAGGCTATCGGTTTTGAAGCCATCCATATCCTTGACTTGGAAAGGATGGACGGTATAGTAGAAGCGGTTGCGATCGTAGGTGCCACCGTGGATTTGCTTGCTATCGTAATAGACAAAGCAGTCTTGATGGCTGTTGAAGATAGGATACTCTTTGGCTTGCTTGAGACCGTTGTGGTTGTCGGCTCGGTCGATCTGAATATCGCCCACTAGATGGTAGAGAGGGGTATAGACGATATGCTCTTCTTCGGGGTTGTTAAACTTGGTAACATAGAAGAACATGGAATCGATTTGGGGCATATTCAGGTTGAACTTATCATAGCTGAACTGCACATTGGTGGCATGGACAATGAAACGACCCGCATCGACACGACCACTGAAGGTGAGGTCGCGATTCTTCTGGACCTCGAGATCGCCCTTGAGGGGATAGATGACCACCTTCTGACTGTCGCTAAGGACAAACTTTTCGACGCCATGCATACGGAGGGCATTGCTGTTGAGATCGATCTGCGCATTGAGTCCGCGGGTGTCGCTCTCGAAAGCGATAGCATCGTAGTCTTTGCCGAGCGATTTACTATAGGCTTGAGCATAATCGACCAGCTTGTCCTGCACATAGACCTTGCCGTCCTGTTCGTTGAAGGAGACCAAACCTGAGCCTGCCAGATTATGGACCATCAATTTGGCCTGCATGATATCCATATGGATATACTGAGCAAACTCATCGACAAAGAAATCGTAGGTCATGCCCCTTTCTTTGATATATTTATACATCCGCATGATGGGGTTGACTTGGTCGATACCCTGGATTTTGCGGAATTTGGCTTCGCTATAGTAGTTGCGACTTTCGAAGGTGGCGAAGGTTTGGTCGCCACTCTGACCTAGCATCGACATATCGAGCACATCGTCGGCCATCTTCCAAACAATCTGTTCGCAGTACATATCGAGGTTGTGGTAGGTGTTGCGGTAGGGACTGTAATAGTTGCGCTTGCTACTGTTGAGGAGGATGACCTGCTTGTCGATACTGTTGTAGCGTACCATGATACCGTTATTGGTGATGGAGTCGCCATCGAGATAGACCTTGATACTGGCATTCTCGCTGACCACCTTGCTGGCAGTGATGGTGAACTTGGTGCTCTGCACGGTGATGAAGGGATGACCCTGACGATGGAAGATGAGGGTGGCGGGGTTCTTGACATCGGAGGTGATGAACTTGGCGCCATTCATCATGAAACTGCCGCTATAATCGACATCGGGGAGGATATTGGTGAGACGGAAGTCGCGCTGGTAGCTGCGGAACTTAGGGAAGCTATATTTTTCGGGCTCCACCTTGGCACTCAAGGCCTCTTCGACATGGCCATAGATAGGGGTAGAGAAATAGTTGGAGTTGGTGAAACGGACCGAGTCGGCCGAGAATTTGGGGAATTTGGTGATGGCCTCGTAACGATTCAGCTCGGCCCAGCAGACGGTGGCAGGTAATCCGGTACGATCCCAGTTGAGACGACCCCCTTCGCCCAACCATTTGAAATCGAAATAGTAGTACTTGCCTTTGGTACCATAGATGGTGCCATTGTCGTTGCCGCTGCTATAGTAGAGCTCCATAGGCTTGTCGAAGGTGTAGACGATTTCGTTGCCCTCGAGCTGGAGCCGATAGGCAGTGCCTTGCTGCGTTTGCCATGTGCAGGAGCGACTCTTGAAGAGGGTGCGCTCAGTAAGGAAGAGGCCAGTAAACTCGATATAGTCGGTGAAGTCTTTGATCTTCTTGTTGCGACTTTGGATGAATTCGATACATTTGAGCCACTCATTGAAATTGTTGCGATCGGTGGTAGTACTGTTGTATACAAGGACTGTGGTGGCGATGAAATTGTAAACATCGGGCAGCTGACGGACCTTCAGTTTGAGCACCACATTGCTGATCTCTACATAACGATCCTTCGTTTCGAGATCCCACTCGTTATAGACATTGCCGAAACTCTTCATGAGGGTTTCGTTGGCAGCCTTCTTCTCTTTGTCGCTGGTGGCTTGGTTGAGGTATTCGAGCATCTGCTCGGTAAACCCTTGGTTGCGGAATTCGGTGATACGATTCTTTTGTGCCGAGGCTCCTACAGCCAGAACGATAGCGAGTGCTAATATGATGATTTGCTTTACCTTCATGGTCCTAAATCTTTAAATTATAGAATGCAAAATTACCACTTTTGCTTTATTGATAAGGATATAACGGAAAGAAGTTATCAATATTTTACAGTTAATATTTTTTTGGAGAATGGGAAGGGGCAACTTGAAGGGCCCAAAGGAAGGGCGATAACTGGCACTAGATAGCTGCATATGGGGCAACCGACAAGAGAAGGGGAAAAAGAAAGACCTCGATAAAACTATTGAGGTCTCTTATTTTAGAGGGTGGGAGGTGGGATTCGAACCCACGACCTTCGGAACCACAATCCGGCACTCTAACCAGCTGAGCTACGCCCACCATCTTGAATGACTTTCTATCTGTCGAAAGCGGATGCAAAAGTACAACAATTCTTGAAACTGACAAAATTTATTTTCATTTTCTTTGCTTGTGTACTGATTTCTTGGTATTTATTTTTTGAAAAGGAGAGGCTAAATAGGGCTACCTATAACAGGGAAAGGGAGTGAAACGATGAAAATGGGGACTCTTTTTTTGACTAAAAAGAGGCTATTCTTCTCCTCCCATAAAGGCATAGCGCACTAGGTTGGAGCCCATGCGTAGCGCTTTGATACGGGTTTGTTGAGAATCGTTGTGGACATCTTGATCCTCCCAACCGTCGCCGAGGTCGCACTCCCAGCTGAAGAAACAAACCAGACGGCCCTCGTAGATAAGTCCATAGCCTTTGGGAGGGAGGTTGTCGTGTTCGTGGATTTTGGGGAGTCCGTTGGGGAAATCGTATCGCTGATGATAGATGGGGTGACTGAAGGGGAGTTCGACGAAATCGAGTTCGGGGAAGACTTTCTTCATTTGTGGCACAATAAACTCGCGGAGGCCGTAGTTGTCGTCGATATGCAGGAAGCCTCCTCCTATCAGGTAATTGCGCAGATTCTGAGCCTCTTGAGCGGTGAAGACGATATTGCCGTGGCCAGTGATATGAAGGAAGGGATAGTTGAATATTTCACTGCTTCCCACATCGACGGTGGCATATTCGGGGTTGAGGTTCATATGTTGATCTTGGTTGCAGAAGGCGATGAGGTTGGTGAGGGAGGTGGGGTTGGCATACCAGTCGCCACCACCATTGTAGCGCACCAGGGCGATCTGCGTTTGCTGGGCCATCAGCGATGAGGCGAGGAGCAGGAAGAGGGCAAGGAGGAGAGGATGGTGTTTCATGAGGGTAAAGGGGAATTAGTTGTGACACGAAAGGAGGTTGGCAGCAACGACGGTGTAGAGGGCTGCCGTCTCGGTACGGAGACGACTATCGCCGAGGGTGACGGCAGCGAAGCCCTGACTGAGGGCTTGCTGGACCTCCTGCTCGGAGAAATCGCCTTCGGGTCCGATGAGGATCATGACATGCTGCTGCGGAGTAAGGAGCGATTGGATAGGGGTACGCTGATTGCCTTCGCAATGGGCGATGAAACGGAGACCTTCGAAGGTGGCCGCCTGTTGCATAAAATCGTTGAAGGAGAGCGTCTCGATAAGGGGGAGGTAGGCTTTGAGCGACTGTTTCATGGCGCTGATGGCGATTTTTTCCAACCGATCGATATTGACGGTGGTGCGCTCTGAATGCTGACATACGAGGAGGGTGATACGATCGATTCCTATCTCGACCGCCTTCTCGATGAGCCACTCCATACGGGCGTTGTTCTTGGTAGGAGCTACCGCTAGGTGCAGCTGATAAGGGCGATGACCATAGGCAGGGGTTCGCTGTTCAATGAAGACCTCGCACCGTTTAGGATGAGGATCGACAATACGGGCTTGGGCTAGGGTGCCGCGACCATCGGTGAGATAGAGCGAGTCGCCTTCGGCAAGGCGTAACACACGAACACAATGCTTCGATTCCTCTTCGGGGAGGGTGTAATAATCTGATTCTATATTTTCTGCGTAGAAAAGCTGCATTGCCTAGGGGGTTGGATTGGAAATGCAAAGGTACGAATTTTTTTACTTGTCGAAACTATTTTTTCTGTTCCCCTCCCATAGGAAGGAGGGAAAGACCGCCGCACAATGATGGGGGGCGCCTATGGTATCGCTATATATAATAAGTATTATATATAAAATCACCCCTAGAGCATTTGCTGCTGAGGAGATAGGGAGGCAGCAAGGGGTGGCTAGACTCAAAGAAAACGAGGGAGAGGAGAGTCTATAGGCGGAAGGTGACGGGGATGCGGACTTGATAGCGGACAGGGATACGATTCTTGGTGGCACAATGCCAACGCTGCATCCGCTTGACGGCACGGAGTACCGATTCGCCACAGCCATCGCCTATATCTTGGATAATGGTGGCGTTGGTGATGGAGCCATCTTTTTCGACTATGACGGTAACAACAACTTTGCCGGTGGTGTGATGCTTTACTGCCTTACGGGGATAGCGTACCGACTGCGCAAGATAGCCATACATGGCTCGCTCGCCTCCCGGATAGGAGGCTGGCTGCACGTCGCTATCTTGAGCAGTATATACCCTCTCGGTCGGAGGCGCGGGGGCTTGATCGACTTGAGCTACTGCTGGTTTGGAAAAGAAGAAGGTGACCAACAGTAGGAGTAGGGTGTGTAAAGCTATTATGTTCCTATTCTTTATCAATAGTATTCCCGAGTTGTTGTTGAGTTGTACGAAGCTATGATAACATACACTTTTGCTTCGTTACTATTTACGTATTCCTTTGATGTTCGATTCCTTTTCACAAGGAGGTTTGGGAACCCAATAGTTGTTACGAACCATACACGGAAGGATCGTGTGTTGTGCACCGAGGTGGTGCTCTTGTAATGGGGTTGCCCTTTGTGAAAAATATTGGCGGTGGCGATTGCCGGTGCTTTCACCACCGCGCAATATTTTAGACTATAGGATGAGGATGACTCCTCAGAACACAATCGTTATTTATTTGACGATGGTCATTTCCTCGATGAGGTTGTGAGCACCAGCATACTTGTCGATAACGAAGAGCATATAGCGGACATCGAGACAGATGCAACGCTGAAGGTTCTCTTCGAAATCGATGTCGCCCGACATAGCTTCACTGTTGCCATCGAAAGCAAGACCGATCAGGTTGCCCTGGGCATCCATAACGGGGCTACCGCTGTTACCACCGGTGATATCGTTGGTGGTGATGAAGCAAGTGGGGAGCTCGCCCTTGGCGTTGGCATACTGACCGAAGTCTTTAGCAGCATAGAGATCCTTCAAACGAGTGGGGACCTCGAACTCGGTGCTGTTGGGGTTCTCTTTCTCCATCACACCGGTGAGGGTGGTGTAGTAGCTATAGGCTACAGCATCGCGAGGATCGTAGGCTTTAACATTGCCGTAGGAGAGACGGATGGTGGAGTTGGCATCGGGGCAGAGGAATTTCTTGCCTTCGTTCATCTGCAGCACACCGTCAACGAAATCGCGGATACCACGTTCCAGATTGTCGGCACTCTCCTGAGGGATATTGCTATTGATGGCAATATAGGACTCGTAGATAGCCTCGCCAGCCAGATAGACGGGGTCTTTAGCAAGGGTCTTGAGGTTGGGTTTCTGCATGAATTTAGCGAAGGTTTCCTGGTTGCGGAAGATTGATTTGTTCACCAAATCCTCGGCATATTTGGTCCAATTGCCTTTGTATTTCTTGTTGGCTACAGTGAGGAACTGGGGACAGAACTGAGGATCGATGTTGTTGAAGGTGTACTCATACATAGCAGCGATGAGTTTCTTCTCGGTAGCCTCGTCGTAGTCTTTGTAGAAAGCATTCTGGGAAGCTACGATAGAGCTGTAGATCTGTTCGAGCTGATCGGGATTGTCGGCATAACGCTCGGTAGCAGCCATCAGGGTGCGACCCGTGCGGAAGGAACGCCAAGCCAATTCGGGACCCGTGAGGAGACCTTCAACGATATATTGACTAGCCTGCTGATAGACGGCACGATCGGCATAACCTTGACGGATGCGATTGAGGGCAAGACCATATTTGGCATCTTTGCCACGAGCCCAGTTGGTATACTCTTTCTCGATGTCGCGTTTCACCTGCATGGTGTTGAGTTTCTTCAGAGCGATATTGGCTTCGTGAGCGTTTTTCCAATAGTTGGAGCAGGAGGCATATTTGGAGGCATATTTGATGCGGATAGCCTGGCTGGAGGCCATCTGCTCGCGGAGGACGTTGATTTTAACGGTACGGATTTCGTAGACCAGCTTGTTGGTGATATTCATGGTCTCTTCAAGGCCGTAGCTGGTGATGAAACGTTCGGTAGTACCAGGGAAGCCCATAACCATTGCATAGTCGCCATCCTGGATGCCTTTGATGCTAACGGGGAGGTGATGCTTAGGACGGAGGGGCACGTTGCTCTCGCTGTATTGAGCGGGGCTGCCATCGGGAGCGGTATAGATACGGAAGAGGGAGAAGTCGCAAGTATGACGAGGCCACATCCAGTTATCGGTGTCGCCACCAAATTTACCCATGCTTGAAGGAGGAGCACCTACGAGGCGGACATCCTTATAGATGAGGTGTACGAAGAGGAAAAACTGGTTGCCGTTGAACATTTCGCGAACGGAAGCATCGTACTGAGTACCAGCTTTGGCTTTGTCGGCAATTTTCTGACTGATTTCGGCGATAGCTTTGCTACGATCCGATTCGCTCATCTCGTCGCTGAGGACAGCCTTAACCTGATCGGTAACATCTTCAATACGAACCAATACCGAGGCGGTAAGGCCAGGATTGGGAAGCTCTTGATCTTTGCTGTAAGCCCAGAAACCATCGCGCAGATAGTCGTGAGCCACAGTGGAGTGTTCTTGAATTTTACCATAACCACAATGGTGGTTAGTGCTGAGAAGACCCTGGTCGGAAATAATCTCACCTGTGCAGAAATGCCAGAAGGGCTGACCCTCGTTGCCAAGACCCACAATAGCGTCTTTGATACAACTTTGGTTGATGCTGTAGATATCTTCGGGCGAAAGTTTGAAACCAGCCTTCTGCATATCGGCGTAGTTTTTCCCGATGAGGTTGAGCAGCCACATGCCTTCGTCGGCACGTGCAATGCCTGGGAGCATGAAGAACATGCCGAGGGCAATCACAAGTGTTCTGAATTTTAATTTCATTTTTTATTATTATTATTTATTTGTAAAAAAATTTATAATTTATTATTAATTAGAAAATTATGCCAACTTATATGTTGGCAAACCAAGTTGCAAAATTACAATTATTTTTTATTTGTAAAATAAAAAAACGTTAGTTGCCCAAAATATTTTCACCCAAATATCAAATTACTCCTTATTGTTTATCAGAATAATATAAATTTCGAGGGGTATAGTAATTAAAGTGATTAACAATATTTAAGTGATATCATTAAATGAATAACAGCAATAGTTTGGACAAATGGAAGGGTGTCTGATTAACAAAACTTCCTCTCACGTAACTCTAA
>JAUNHX010000010.1 GCA_030523765.1 Bacteroidales bacterium
GAAGTATCATACACTGTAATGCTGGAAGTATCATATACTGTAATATTTGAGGTGTCGTAGAGTGTAATAATTATCGTATCGTAGAGTGTTACGCTATTGGTATCGTACACGGTAATGGTATCGTAAACAACAGAAGTGGTATCTGTACCCAACTGGGTGTTGATGGTAAGATAAAGTGTATCGACTTGTGTACAACCATTATTATCGGTGTGGCTATAGGTATAGGTGCCAGAGGTGGTATAGGTCGATCCATTCCATGTATATGAACTAGTTTCAGTGACAGTGGTGGTGGTAGGGGTGGCGCTATTGATGGTTAGGATGAGTGTATCTCCATTGTAGTAATAGGTGCCACTAGTGGTGTAAGTGGTTCCATTCCAGGTATAAGTGTCGCACTCAGAGACGGTATAAGAAGAGCCGCTCTGGGTATCGGTTAGGGTTCCTGATCCAGAGGTGATGTTAGCGGTTAAGGTGTATCCGTTAGTTACGATGGTGCCGTTGTTGATGAGTGTATCTACATAGGCGTTGGCGGTGAGAACCCATACGCCTGTGGCATTAATGGTTACTTTTGTCGAACTGGCATTGTTATCGTTGTCGATGGTGCCGTTCCATGTAACGTTACTATCTACGGTTACGGTGACGTTGCTATAACTATCGGCATCTACGTTGCCTGTATAGTTCCAACTATCCTCTGTGGTTTGGAGGATCAGATTACCTGTGCCGCCATAGGTACTCCATTGGGTGTTGTAGTTGACATACATCAACATTCCACTGGCTACACTCAACGTGGCATCGGTAAGGGTGAGCGTTCCTGTATTGAGGGTAGGAACCTCGCAAAGAGGCACATCATCATCAGTGGTAGTCAGCGAAGAGTTGGTTACGGTGATGTAAGCGTTGCTACCTTGGGCATCACCCGACCCGCTCTGCAACATCATCAGTCCTCGGTTACTGCTGCCACTGGTCATAGTGCATCCATTAATGATAACTCCGTTGTCACCCTCCACTACAGCAATCTCTCCCAATTGTGACACACCAGTCAAGTTATTGGCTGTGATTGTTCCAGTGGAATAGAGCACAGCGCTGTTGTTACCTTGAGCTGTAGCAGTACCACCTGTAACAGTAACAGTGCCGCCTCCACGGTCGGTAGCGATGGTGCTACTAGTCTCACTTTGGGTGGTAATATCCACATTGCTAGCGATAATAGTGCCTCCATAAGTACAGTGAAGTCCGCGCGACACACTGTTGGCATTGTTGATCACTACACCATTCACATTAATCGTGGCACCACTAGTAGCGAACACAGCGTTGGCACCTTGAGAAGCACTACTGATTGTACAGTTGGTGATATTAATTATGGCACCCGTAGCACTACTAGTGCTGCTGTAGCCCGAACTACTAGCGCTACCTGCATACACTACAGAATTGTTGCCATAGAAACTGCTATTATCACCGCTGCTACCATCACCCGTCTTAGTGAAGGTACAACCAGTAAGATTAAGGGTTCCATTCGAAACTTGAATCACATTATAATATTGTGTGCTACAACTTAGGCTCTGACTACTTAGTGTTGTCGTTGATCCGTTGCTAAGTGTGTAAGTGGCTCCTTGGGGATAATAAGGCGAACTATCACTAGGAGGCTGAGCTATTGCACAAATGGCGATAGACATCAAAATGAATAAGATACTTAAATTTTTCATTATCTATATGTATTAAATTTTGATGCAAAAGTAGATAGAATGCGGCATACGCTTATTGACATTTGTGGGGCAATGTTTAACAAAAGGGCTGATGACCGAAATAGAGCCAAAAAGAAACGTGAAAATGCACGAGAATGAGATTTTAATGCTAGATACAATTAGGTGGGTCTTTTTTTATACTTTCTTATACCTATAAGAGGGTTCTTGATGCGACTAAATTTTCTTTTTTTATAGCACACGAATGGGTATATTTACTCAAAAATCATTTTTTTATGTCATTGCATATTAATAAATTATGGTATGGCCCACGTTGTGGCGCACTCGGTGTGTATCTTTGCAAATTGAAATTAAATAAAAACGATATGAAAGCACATTGTAAATTTTTAATCGATTGTAATTTGGCAGGACGTAAATACCATGATGCCGATATGGTATGGGAATACCTGCGGGTAGGCGACAAACTCCGCTTGGAATATGAGCCCAACAACGGCTTTGATCCGAATGCGGTGCAAGTGATCTATAATTATGAAGGGGAGGACTATCTTTTAGGCTATCTGCCCCGCAACAACAATGAAACTATCGCGGCCTTTCTTCAGATGGGGTGGAATCACATCTTCGATTGTCGTATTTCAAAGCTCAATGCTGCAGCACATCCAGAAGAGCAGATACACCTCACCGTCCGCATTACTCGTCATAGTGAACAAGTAAGTGAAAAACAGCAACGTAGTAAGTCTTCTATAACCAAAAGATAAAACGTATCATGGAAAATACAACAATTTCAGTGACGGGTCGTGGTGTTGTTCACCTTACTCCCGATGTTATGCGAATTGATGTCAGCATAAGACGAGTGTTTAAAGACTATGCTGCTGCCTACGAGGCGGCCAAGGGTAACAATAACATGCTGACAAAGATACTCGCATACAACAAAATTGATACCCAGAAAGGGAAAACGCTCAAAATTGATATCGAAGACCACCATAAATCGGTCTACGACAAGTATGGAAAATATGTGGGATCGGAACTGGGTGGCTATGAACTTGAACAATGTTTGCAAGTAGATATTGGATTGGACAAGGAATTGGCCAACAATCTAATTAAAGGGATTGGTAAATATATTTTTGGTGCTCAGATCTCGTTGGGATACACCCTTCGCGACCTCCGCCCTGCACAGCTAAAAATACTCGAACGTGCTGTAAAGGATGCAAAAGAAAAAGCCACTATCATGGCTTCCGCCTTAGGCTGCTCTTTGGGAAATGTGCAGGAAATACAATATGGCGTTCATGACATCCATATCTTTGCTGAAACCCGCAATTACCACAACAACGATGAGGCAAAGGCAAGTACATCTGAGAGCCTTGATATAACTCCTGAAGATCTTTCCCTTGCCGATGATGTCAAGGTGTCGTGGTTTATCTGCAACTCATACTAATTATTTTTAACATAAAAACAACTATCTATGGAATCGCAACAACCAAAAGAACAATCTAATCCTAACTCGAACAACGAGCAGGAGAAGTCCGAACGTGTAGCTCTTGTCAAACTTGAACTGCTCTTAAGAGCTATCAAACAAGCAGAGGAAAATGAAAATCAGCAAGACTGAGCCGTATCTCCTTTGCTGCTTTGGGCTATATCAGTAATCCGCTTTTAGTCATTGTGTCCTCCCTATCCAGAACTTACTTCAAACGGAGTAAGTCGGATGGGGATTTTTTGTAATAATAGTTTGCATCAGACGGTTACTAGGGCGGCAGTGACTAATATGTCATGTTCTATAAACTCCTCATTTGAAATAACCAGTTTAGCAGGAGCGAATTAAGTATCTTGACTTTTGCTCGTATTTAGTTCTCTTTCTGCTTGTTTGTTGACAATAATGCATCGCATTGATTCCACCTGCTGCATGGATATCTATCTAGAACAAGATGATAATTATAATAACGTAATGTACAGATGCCACCATAATCAAAACATAGTATAGTAGTAGGGGACAAACATTTTTTGATTTCGATACAATAATACAAACCCATAATCGTTACTAATAAAGAATATATAATTAAAATAATATTAGCATGAAGAAGATCTTCTCCCTTATTGCATTGATAGCATTGTCTGTTTTTGGCTATGCCCAAAATAGTGAAAAACAAGTTACAGCCGTGTTTTCGTATGCGCAGTTTGCGCTAGCCGACATGCAACCCTATGTGGAGACCTATTTAAGTTTTGATGCTTGGAATACCCAGTTCGTAAAACAAAGCAATGGTTCTATGCGTTCTACTATTGCTATTGAACTGATGGTAACCCGTGGCGATAGCACAGTATATGCTAAGAAGTATAACCTCAACAGTCCTGCCGTAAGTGAGGATGTGGTCAACGAAAGCATTGAGAGTGGTTCAAGCAACCTGGATTATATTCCTAATGGATTGCGTTTTAATTTTATGGATGTACAACGAATGCAACTTGACAATGGCATATATAATATTCATTTTAATATCAGCGATGCCAACAGTAAAGCGGCCCCCGTTACCATTGATCAGAAAGTGGTACTCAACTATAATCGCAAGCGGGCCAGTTTGTCTTCGATACTTCCAGTAGCCAATGTGAGTCCTACTACTACGGAGAATATCTTGTCGCGTTCGGGCTATGATATGGAACCCTATGTGAACGACTTCTATCCTGAACAAGTGAAAGATCTGAGCATATACTATGAGATCTATAACATTGAGGTGGAAATACACGGTAAAGACTTCATTACAATGAGTTATATTGAGAATCAGGAGACGGGTGTTCGCCTTGAATCGACCCTTCAAGGTAAACGAATGGCGTTGAAGGAAACTACGTTGATTAACGGTGAGGGAATGGCTGTTACGGCTCCTGGTATGGTTACCCCCGTGTTTAATACTACCGATATTAGTATGCTCCCTTCAGGTAATTACAACCTCGTAGTTGAGGTACGCAATTTGAAGAACGATTTAGTATTGTACGATAAGATGCCCTTTTTCCGTAGCAACCCCAGTGTAAAGAATGAAGCCGTTCCTGTTAGCTCTACTTTTGCAGGTCAGATAAACGAGGAAACACAGATGAACCTTTACCTCCGCGCGCTTTATCCTATTGCACTTGAACAAGAGAAGGGGAAGGCCGATAATTTGGCTAGCCAACCGGGTATGATGATCGAGAAGCAAGAATTTTTCTACCATTTTTGGCTACGCCGTAACCCTACAAATCCTGAACAGGAATGGCGCCAATATAAGGAGCGTCTAGATTATGTGCAGACCAACTTCCAGTATGTCAATACACCAGGCTATTTGACCGATCGTGGTCGTGTTTATCTCCAATATGGAGCACCCGACTATGTTCGCGATGAGAAGAATTTCGTTACTACTACCCGTGGTCTTAGCGGTGGAAAGTCTCTCTCGGATCGCGTACAGTCACAGATGCAAGGTCAGAGCGATAACAATCTGCGCAACAATGGCCAAATATTTTATCTTCCCTACCAGTTGTGGAGATACAATAACATACCAACCCAAGATGCTAATCGTGTGTTCATATTTTGGGATGAACTCCGTTCGGGCAATTACAGACTGCTGGTAAGCAGTGCTCGTGGTGAGAAACAGGAGATTGGCTGGGAAAGACGACTCAGTCAGCGTCAATTGGCCGAAGATGCTATAGGTGAAGTTGGAATACAATACCAGCGTGGTTACTAATCTTATAGGCTGATGTAGGTCGCAATTAAAACATTTCTCCTAAGAAAACGATGGACGGACTGTTGTACCGATTAGTTCTGATGCCACTGGCATTGTTACCCTTATGGATGCTTTATGGGCTGAGCGATCTGCTCTATCTGTTAGCATATTATGTGGTACGCTATCGTAGGAGTGTAACTCGCACCAATCTTCAGCGTTCGTTCCCCGAGAAGACGAAGGAGGAACTACGGAATATTGAGCGACGTTATTACCATCATATGACCGACCTCTTGGCTGAAGCTATCTACGGACTACGGGCTACGCCACAGCATGTGTTGAAACATTATCATGTGAAAAATCGAGAAGTGATAGATCGCTACTATGAGGAGGGACAGAGTGTTATCTTGATGAGTGCCCACTACAACAACTGGGAGTTTATGGTGCTCTCGCTTGGAATGCAGTTCCGTCATCATGGTATTGGTGTAGGAAAACCGCTCGACCAAAAAAATATGGCGCGTCTGATGACGGCCAACCGTACTCGCTATGGAACGCAGGTGGTAGATCAAACCAACGTAAGGCAGGTGATGGCCTACTATGAGGAGCATCATGTTCCTTGCGCCTATATGATGCTAGGTGATCAAAGCCCCTCCAATGCTCACAAGAGTTATTGGACTACATTCCTTCATCAGGACACCGCCTTTTTGTTTGGCAGTGAACATTTTGCTCGCAAATATCACTACCCAGTGCTTTGCTATCGGGTAGACAAGGTGCGGCGAGGGTACTACGAGATTACCCTCGATGAACTTTGTACTGATATCGAGCATACACCAGAAGGTGCTATCACTGAGCATTATGCTCAGTGGCTGCAACGAACTATTGAGGAACGTCCCGAATATTGGCTCTGGAGTCATCGTCGCTGGAAACTACGTCGCGATGGTCGAAGGATATCGAAGAAAGATTATTGTTTAACAGCTTAAGGTGGGTTCTATATATTCACCGATCAAAAAAAATGATAATGGGTAATAAGAATCTTTTCATCCTTAATAATAAACAACCCTTATAAAGCACCCCTATGTAAAACTATGAGAACTGCTGTTGTTATACTGAATTGGAACGGACGATCGATGTTGGAACGCTTTCTACCATCGGTAACCGCTAATACACAAGCACCTGATGAGGTTATTGTGGCCGACAATGGGTCGACAGACGACAGTTTGGAGTTTCTAAACTCCCATTATCCCCAACTCCGAATCATTGCCCTTGACAAGAATTACGGATTCGCTGAAGGCTACAATAAAGCGCTAGCCCAAATTGATGCTCAATACTATGTGTTGCTCAACGATG
Source organism: Bacteroidales bacterium (assembly GCA_030523765.1). Classification (GTDB taxonomy): domain Bacteria; phylum Bacteroidota; class Bacteroidia; order Bacteroidales; family P3; genus Colimorpha. The sequence goes on from JAUNHX010000010.1 coordinate 6,710, forward strand.
ATGTTGAGGTTACTCCTTGTTGGATTGATCCTGTGATAGAAATGCTTGAAAGCGATGATACTATTGCTATAGCTCAACCCAAACTGCTGATGTATGATCAACGAGATACCTTTGAATATGCCGGTGGCGCTGGCGGTTTTATCGATCATAATGGTTATCCTTTCTGTCGCGGACGTATGTTCAACACACTCGAGAAGGATGAGGGACAATATGATGATAGCTGCGATCTCTTCTGGGCTTCGGGTGCTGCGATGTTTGTGAAGGCTAATGTATGGAACGAGTTGGGAGGACTGGATGGCGATTTCTTTGCACATATGGAGGAAATCGACTTCTGTTGGCGTAGTAAGAATCAGGGCTATCGCGCCATCTATTGCCCGCAATCAATAGTATACCATGTGGGTGGCGGTACACTTCCTAAATCATCACCCCACAAAACTTATCTTAATTTCCGCAACAACCTATCACTCCTTTATAAGAATCTTCCCCCCAAAAGGATGGGGCGAGTATTAGCACTACGTATGTTGCTTGATGGCGTTGCTGCATTGAAGTTCCTATTAGAAGGTCATCCGCAAGAGTTTGCAGCTGTATGTCGTGCACATCGCGACTATCGCCGTCAGAAAGCAAGTTTACAAGCCAAGCGTAGTCAACTCAACCCGCATGAGGTGAGTTGCGTTTATCATGGTCCGCTCCTATTAGATTATTATTTACGAGGGAAGAAGAAATTCATTCAACTAGAAAGCACTCGCTTTTCAAAATAATCTAGTAACGAAACAATAACAATCAATCCGATTTTGAAAAACAATAAAAAGAATATAATACATGAGAAAAGTTAGAGTTCGTTTTGCTCCGAGTCCTACAGGACCACTCCACATTGGCGGTGTTCGTACCGCCCTCTACAACTACCTCTTTGCTCGTCAGCATGGGGGCGATATGATTCTTAGAATCGAAGATACTGATCAAACTCGTTTTGTTCCGGGTGCTGAAGACTATATTATTGAGGCGCTTACTTGGCTGGGTATCCAGTTCGATGAGGGTGTACATATTGGTGGTAACTATGGCCCCTATCGGCAAAGTGATCGCAAACCCATGTATAAGCAGTATGCCGATCAACTGATCCGTGATGGCTGGGCTTACTATGCTTTTGATCGACCAGAGGCACTCGATGCTAAACGCAAGGAGTATGAGGCACAAAAACGTACGTTCCAATACGACTGCAATACGCGTGGAGAGATGGAGAATTCTATCAGTCTGCCCGCCGATGAAGTGAGTCGCCGTTTGGAAGCTGGCGATCCCTATGTGGTTCGTTTCCGTTTCCCCGAGAATATAGATATCACGGTACACGACCTTATTCGTGGCGATGTTACTATGAATTCTAATCTTCTTGACGATAAAGTGCTTTTCAAGAGTGATGGTATGCCTACCTACCATCTTGCTAACATTGTTGATGACCATACAATGGAGATATCGCATGTTATCCGAGGTGAAGAGTGGCTTCCTTCGGCACCCCTGCACGTGATGCTCTATAAGGCTTTTGGTTGGGAAGATACGATGCCTCAGTTTGCTCACCTGCCGCTACTGCTCAAGCCTGAAGGTAACGGAAAACTAAGTAAACGTGATGGTGATCGTCTTGGTTTCCCCGTCTTCCCTCTTGATTGGCATGATCCCAAGAGCGGCGAGATTTCATCGGGTTATCGTGAACGAGGCTATTTCCCGGAAGCAGTAGTCAATATTTTGGCGTTGCTAGGTTGGAATCCGGGCACCGAACAGGAAATTTTGTCGATGGATGATCTAATCCGTCTGTTCAATATCGGTCATATCAGCAAGAATGGCGCCAAGTTTAATGTTGACAAGGCGCGCTGGTTCAATCACGAATATATGCAGATGCAGAGTGATGAGCAGGTGGCAACCCTCTTTGAGCCCTTCTTGAAAGAGCACGGAGTGGCTCCCGAACACGACTATCTAGTGAAGGTTTGCGGCATGATGAAGGAGCGCATCAGTTTCATCAGCGAGATGTGGGATCAGACCTACTATTTCTTTGTTGCTCCTACAACCTATGCTGAAGCGGCTATCCGTAAACGTTGGAAAGCAGGAATGACGGTCCACATGAACAAAATGATTGAGATCTTGGAAAGTAATCCGTTTGATTATCAGTTACTACATCAAGCAATCCTAGAGGATTATATAGCGGCCAATCAGTTGAATACTGGTCAGATTATGAATTCGTTCCGCTTAGCTCTGGTTGGAGATACTAAAGGTCCCGACCTGCTTACCCTCGTGATGATGATTGGTAAAGAGGAGACCCTCGCTCGTTTGCATCGAGCTATTGATACCATCGGTGAGGTAGAGACTCCTACAGCATAATAATCCTCCGACAGTATTGCAACATTTACTTTTTGAATAAATATAAAATTATTATACAATGGAAAACGAAAACACTGAATTCAACCAACCTAACGAACGTGAGGATGAGAACTTTAATAAAGTACCCGAAGTACAAAACTCCACCTCTAACGAAGACGCTACCGAGACTTGCTCAATGAGTCCTAAGGCTAAACGTTGTCATGGATGGATGAGCCTTATCAACGTGCTGATGCTCATTGGTTTAATTGTCCTTTATATCCTTTTCTTTACTTCGAAGGGCGACACCAAACACAATCCTAATGCTACTGCACCTATCACTGGCGACGGTCAATTGAAAATTGCATATGTGAATACCGACACCTTGATGGCAAAATATCAGTATGCTATCGATCTGAATGATCAACTTAAAGCATATCAGCAGCAACAAGAGAATAGCTATAAACAGCAAATGACCCAGTTCCAAAACGATTATCAAAAATATCTGAAAGAGGGTCCTGATATGACTCTTTCTCAGCAACGAGCCAAGGAGGAAGAGTTGCAAAAACGAATGCAGCGTCTTCAGAGTCTTGAAGGTGAACTGGCCTTGAAGATCCAAGAAAAGACCCTCAAGGAGAGTGAGACCATGACCCGTGCTGTCTATGCCTTTATCCGTGAATATAACAAGGACAATCAGCAGTTCGATCTTATCTTGGCTAAGAGTTTTTCCTCTAGTCCTATCCTTTACGGAAATGAAGGAATGGATATAACCAATGAAATTGTTGAAGGATTGAATAAAGAGTATACTGGTTTGAAAGATAATAAAACCGAAAAGGACGATAGCACTAGCGATCAGTCGAAATAGACTGCTAAATAAACAGTCTATCTTTTGACCGATTCAATCTAATTTATTTAAAGGCCTAGAGTAGAATGTAAAACTCTAGGCCTTTCATATTTGGGTGTAGTTTATTTGACTGGATATATGCTTTGGGTGTAGATTGGGCAGATGCGAGTGGGGTGGATGCTACTGAAGCAGTGATTTTTTTTAAGTTCTTTGTAACATGTGCTATGACAACATATAGGTATCAACCACAACGTTAGGATAAAACCTTATCATTGTGTTATCCTCGAAGCCAACTGCGAGGATTCTGTGCGGTGGTTCCCTTCCATATTTGGAAGCTAAACTCTCCTTGACCATCAACGGTAGCAACTGTACCTATTACCTGCTTGGTGGAGACGGAAGATCCTTGTTTGACATTGACAGTGGCGAGGTTGGCATAGACTGTCATAAACTCTCCGTGACGTACTATAATGCCTTTATTACCGTTAGGACAGGTGAAAACGCGACTTACTGTGCCGTTAAAGATACAATAGACGGAGGCTCCAGGAGCGGTGGCGAGGTCGATGCCGTTATTCATATTTTCACCACCAGAGGAGTGGGTATAACGTCCATATTCTCGCAGAACTTTCTTATAGTATACAGGCCAAGAAAAACGTCCTTTATTGTTGGCAAAGTTTGTGGAGAGAGCTGTTTCTTGCGAAGATGGAGCGGAGGGATTATTGCTTGAAGTAGATGTAGTTGTCTTAGATGTTGAAGTTTTGCTATTCGAAGCTGAAGCAACAGATGCTTTGCGAACTTCTTCAGCGATAATTTTCCGAATTTGGCTGTCGAGCTCGCGTTTCTGTTTCTCTTTCTTTGATAGTTGTGCGGTCAGGTTCTTTTCTTTCTGTTTGGAGGCGTTAACCGATTGCTGTTTTTGACGTTGCTCTGCGGTGAGTTGTTGCTTGTTTTTCTGCTCTTGGGCTAGGAGGCTGTTTTTTTCATCTTTTTGCCGCTGCAGCTGGAGCGAGACGGTGTTAAATTCCTGCTCTCGCTCCGAGATGTAGTGTGCTTGCTGTTTCCGATAGCGGCTATACTCTTTGAAGTATTTGAGACGCAGATAGGACTTGTTGTAATCGGGGGTATCGAACAACAAGACCGTCTTGTCAATATTGTTATATTCGCGATAAAGGACCCTAATGGTTTTAGCGTACTCGTTCTTGAGACTGTCGATGCGAGTGCGCATCACATTGATGCTGTCTTGCGTATGAGCTATCTCTTTGTCGAGCATGCCCATTTGAGCATTGATGTTTTTGATGAGTTTGGTGCGTTCGTTGATCTTTCTGTTGAGGGCGTTCAGTTGCTGTTGTGTAAGTTTTGTGTTCTTTTTAGCACTACTTAACTGCTTGTTGAGATTGCGTATCTCAGCTTCAATGTTGGATTTTTGTTTTTCCAACTGCTCTTTCGACTGAGCGGAGACAGTAAACGATGCTGCTACAAAAAAGAGTAGAAAGCAGATGGATCGTACTATATATATTGCACTTTTAGAACACATTACTTAAAACAATAAAAACGTTATCAAAATACAAAAATACTAATAAATAGTATATCTCTCCCACCTAGATCAGAAAAACTTATGCAATTGTGGTTGTTGATAACTCTAGTTGCTTTCGATGAATTGTTGGTGCTAGACATGTATTGCCCAACGTTTAAGATTTACAATGATGGTATATGTATTACACCCCCAAGAGGACTATTATACTTTGATATTCTTATTATACAGATGAAGTGATATTGACGGTGGCTCATAGACAGAGGTCAAAGAAGAATGGCCATTTATGTGAGTTGAATAGGGTTCAGTAGTGATACTTGGTTTGCTCTTCGTGATATTGCTTGTTGTCGCCTTTATAGTTTGGCTATCAGAGGTCGTTGTAATGTTGTTTGAAGAGCTCTTTGCATCGTTGCTTGTTGGGGTCTCTATGTTGTTGCTATGAGTTGTAACTGTAGTGGTTACGCATTTCTCTGCTACGACGACGATTATTTTATTGCCACCTTTTTTTGCTTTGAGGGTGATAGCATCGGGCCAGGAGCCAGTAAGGTATACCTCCCGATATCCACTCATGGCTGCAATCATGATACTATTTGGATTATCAGCAGCATATTTGCATATTGCTTGCTCTACATCTGTAATGGTTACCTCTTGTCCGCCCACATATAACTCTGCTAGGGGTTTCAGCGCAGCGTACAGTCCTGTCTTGTTCAGCTTGAAGTAACGATTTGAAGAAGAGCCGCTATCCTCAGGCGATACTGTCTGCTTGATTGTCCGAAGATGGTACTTTAGGTGCATCTGTACCATCTTAAAGATGGCCTGTCTTATTCGAGCTGCTGGATTGTTGTACGAACTTTCAGGTATGATAGGTACAGCACGCGCATACATCTTGCCGTTACGCACATAATAGATGATACCATCAATAGTACCAGAGGCTAAACAGCCGGGTCCGATTTGTCTTATAATTGCCATATTATTATAGATTAAAGTTTTCTAGATGGGGCCGACGAGGCCAATTGTTTACGATTTAAAGTAAAAAAATAGACAGTAGCCTATAAACTATAAACTGTAAACAGTAAACAAAAAATCATAAACCCTCAAGAGTTTCTCTCGAATGTTTAAAACGTTGATTGGGTGGAAATTATTTTGAATTTAACAGCAGTTTTCGCTGCTATTTGATTTTGCAAATATAAGGTGAGAAGGGGGGCGAAAACAAGATAAAAATTCTTAAAAAGTCATTTCGTGTTGATTATTATTTGAAATTCAGTTGTTTATGTAGATGAAAATTTTTTATGTCTTTTTGTTATTTAGAGGTGTTTGTTGTGGGTGCATTGCCTTTTTATTCGCCTCTTAATCGGCATGCTGCTACCTATCACCCTTACTATAGCCATACTATAGCCTTACTTCAGCCTTACTCATGAGTATGGCTAGAGTAAGGGTGATGCGAGAGTGTAGTAAGGGTGATACGAAGTAAGGGTGAGAGAAGAGAGGTGGAAAAGAGAAAAAAGTGTTGGGAGGCGGGTAATTGTTTCTGCTGTCGTTCTATCGAATACCTAGTTGGTTGAGGAATTGGCCATTGTGGCTCTTCAGCAAAGCCTGCTTGATTTGGGGATGGAGTTCACGTTTATAATAGAAGAAGAGGAGATTCTGTTCCCGTTTTTCGTTGGGATGTACGGCTACATAGATGGGTTCCATTGTGGCCGGATTATAGCCTGTATAATACATCTCGGTGGCGAGGGTCATAGGGGTGGGTGTGAAATCCTGTACTTGTTCGAGACGATAGCCCAGTTGTTTCATCTGCACTGCTAATTCGGCCATATCGCGTAATTTGCATCCTGGATGAGAACTGATGAAATAGGGAATGAGTTGGTAGCGGAGACCTGCCTGACGGCATATGGTATCAAAATCTTTCTTGGTGCGTAGGAATAGGTCGAAATGGGGTTTACGCATGGCATCAAGTACCGTAGAGGAGGTGTGTTCGGGTGCCACCTTGAGTCGGCCGCTTACATGATGAAGTACCACCTGACGGAAATAGTCGAATCCTCCATTCTGAGGGGTAAAGAGGTCATATCTAATACCACTACCAATAAAAAGATGGTTCACTTTTGGATGGTTAGCCACCCGTTGATAAAGTTTCGCGAGATGTGTGTGATCGCTGTTGAGGTTAGGACAATGGGTGGGGTGGATGCAACTATAACGGGTGCAGTGAATACAAAGGTCGCGGTTACGTCCTTGCATGCGATACATATTGGCCGAAGGACCACCCAAATCGCTTAAGGTGCCATGAAAATCAGGTTGTTGTACAATGAGATCAACCTCTCGGAGGATCGATTTTTCGCTGCGGCTCACAATCTGTTTTCCTTGATGAGCTGAGATGGTACAGAATGAACAACCACCAAAACAGCCGCGGTGACTATTCACTGAGAATTTAATCATTTCGAAAGCAGGAATGGTTCCCCGTTTCTTATATTTAGGATGTGGCTGCCTCATGTAGGGAAGGTCGAACGAATGATCGATATCTGCCTCAGAAAAAGGGGTGTCAGGAGGATTAACTACTACAAGGCAGTTGTCGTATGGCTGTACTAAGGTGTTACACTCTATCTTATTGCTTTCTAACTCGATAATGTGATAATTCTCGGCATGCAATCGTTTAGACTGCTGGCATTCGGCAAATGAATGTAGAATCTTGGTATGTGGCAGACTACGATAATAATCAAGACGATCAAGGCTTGTTCGATAGGCATGTTGAGGTAGTTGTTTCAACTCCTCGATTGAGGCTCCAGAGTCGAGCATCTGTGCTATCTTTACTATTAGTTTCTCGCCCATACCATAAGTGAGTAAATCGGCAGGGGTATCAATAAGAATTGAAGGGAAGAGGCGATCGTCCCAATAATCGTAATGGGCCAACCGCCTCATAGAAGCTTCAATTCCGCCTATAACGACAGGTACTGAGGGGTATAACTGTTTTAGGATTCGACTGTAGACATAGGTAGCTCGATCGGGGCGAAATCCAAACTGCCCGCCAGGTGTATAGGCATCATCGTGTCTAAGTCGGCGGGCAGCAGTATAATGGTTGACCATCGAGTCCATACAGCCAGAGGTTACAGCGAAGAAAAGGCGCGGAGCTCCGAACTTTCGGAAATCACGTAAATCGTCACGCCAGTTAGGCTGTGGGATGATGGCCACACGGAATCCAGCATCCTCCAAGCAACGTCCTAAGACGGCAGTTCCAAAGCAGGGGTGATCCACATAGGCATCGCCACTCACTATGACTACATCTACCTCGGACCATCCGAGGCGTTTTACTTCGTCGAGGGTTATAGGGAGGAAGCCGTTCAATGTGCGTTGTTACTTTTCAAGGATCGCAGCGATTCCAGGAAGGGTTTTGCCTTCAAGATACTCGAGCATGGCTCCACCACCTGTAGATACGTAGCTCATTTGGTCAGCTAGGTTGAGCTGTTTGACAGCAGCGACAGAGTCACCACCACCTACAGCTGCGAAGGTGCCATTGGCACAGGCTTCGGCCACACTTTTAGCAATGGCTTGGGTTCCTTTGCTGAAGGCAGGAATCTCGAATACGCCAGCAGGTCCGTTCCACAGAATGGTCTTAGACGATTTGATAACTTCGTCGAGCATCTTGCAGCTTTCGGGTCCGATATCCATTGATTCCCACTCGTCGGGAACCTCGTTGGAGGGTACTAGTTTCGTGTTGGCATTATTGCTAAAATCGTCTGCAATTAGGCTGTCGGAAGGAAGATAGTACTTCACACCCTTTGCTTCCATACGATGCATCAACTCGAGGGCTAAATCCATTTTGTCGTCTTCGCATATCGACTTGCCAATCTTGCCACCCAATGCTTTAGTAAAGGTGTAACGCATACCACCAATGATGACCATATTGTCAACTTTGTCGAGAAGATTTTCAAGGATACCAATCTTGCTACTTACCTTCGAACCACCGATGATAGCAGTGAAGGGACGTTGCGGATTCTGCATCAGTTTCTCGAGGTTGCGTACTTCGTTTTCCATCAAGAACCCGAAATATTTATCGTTGGGGAAGAAGCGGGCTATAACGGCTGTAGAACTGTGCTCACGATGGGCGGCACCAAAAGCGTCATTGATATAGCAGTCGCCTAGTTTGGAGAGCTGTTCTGCTAAAGCCACATCACCTTTGGTCTCGCCAGGATAGAAGCGAATATTCTCAAGTAGCATGACTTCACCGTTTTTCAAAGCAGCAGCCATTGCAGTTACCTTATCGCCCAATAGCTCTTGGGTGAAGGCGACAGGACGGTTAATCATTTCACTGAGATGTTTAGCCACAGGAGCTAGCGATAGGTTGGGATCGAAACCATTTTTAGGACGGCCAAAGTGGGCCATGATGATGATAGCGGCACCGTCGGCTAAGAGTTTCTGAATAGTGGGAAGCGACTCCCGCATACGGGTGTCATCGGTAATGTTTTTATTGTCATCGACAGGCACATTGAAGTCTACGCGGAGAAGGACTTTCTTGCCTGCAAAGTTAACTTCGGTAATTGATTTCATAAGCAAGGTATTTTAATGTTAATTATTTCTATCTAGCAATCCTATGCCCCCTATGGCTAGGCCTCTTCATGATCGGCAACAGCCATACCAATATAAACGGCACTTAGCATAGTGAATACAAAGGCTTGAATATATGCCACAAGACATTCGAGGGCATCGATGAAGACGGTGAAGAGTACCGAGATAACCGATACACCACCACCTACAACAGTTCCAAACAGGTTACTTAGGATGAAGATGATTACCACCATTCCTAAAACCATGATATGACCTGCAGTCATGTTGGCGAAGAGTCGGACCATCAGCACGAAGGGCTTAGTGAACATACCAATGACTTCAACCAAAGGCATGAGGGGGAATATCTTCAGCCATGCAGGTACACCAGGTGTGTTGAATATGTCTTTCCAATAGTGCTTGTTGCCGTTAAGGTTGGTGATAAAGAAAGTGATAAGAGCCAATACCATGGTAACGGCGAGAGATCCTGTTACGTTAGCACCACCAGGGAAGCAAGGAATTAGTCCTAAAATATTACATCCGAAGATGAAGAAGAAGAGGGTGAGTAGGTAGGGAGTAAAACGTTCGTATTGGGGACCAATCATTGGCTTGCATATCTCGTCGCGAACATAAACCACGAGCATCTCAACAAGTGATTGTACTCCGTGAGGAGTCCCCGATCCCTTTTTCTTATATTTGTTGGCAGTGGCCAATACAAGCCAAAGTAACAGTCCTACAGCGATAATAATGCCTGCAGCCGTTTTGGTGATAGAAAAATCGAGGGGTTTCTTCACTGTTCCGTCAGCTAGGAGAATAGGAGTCCCTAATGCGTCGACGCAAACTACCGTCTCCTTCTCTAGTCCGCCGCCCATCAAAGCATAACCTTTATAGGCGGTATGTCCATGCTCGAAACGAGAGGACCAAAAAAGATCAAGATGCCCCTCATTCCATAAAATAATCGGCAAAGGAATAGCTACAGAGTGCTCTTTACCATCCTTCTTACTATAATAATCGAAAAGATGCCAAGAGTGGGCATCGGCTACGTGACCGATGATAATAGAGCCAGGATCGAGAGATTCGTCTGCTTGTTCGTTGGTATTTATAGTAGTGGATGCATTGTTGAACTCAGCAAGAGTCGATAATGAATCCTGTGCAATAGCGACCGAGGTACATGCCACAAGGGACAGAATGAGGGTTATAATCTTTAAGCGCATGATTTATAACTTGTTTTATATATTCCTCCTAAGCAATAGCTAAGGGTTAGGAACTGCAAAGATACAAAAAATATTTAATACAGAACAAATAAAACTGAAAAAAGGTTGAACACCAAGATTGCGGTAATGGCGACTATTCATCATCGTCGTCACACACCCGAGCTGTATTGTTGAAGATATCGATCTGAAGGGAATCGAACAGACCTAGTTGATTGTCGGGCTTCCCTTTTTCTTTCTGCACTATATAGTCTGCAAGTTCGCGACGTAACACCTGACGAATAGCTACTGCAGGTGCTTGATGATGAGCATCTGCATAGCGTCGTAGAGCATCAATGTCGGATTCTGAGAGAGTTACATATACTTTCTTTCCCCAGTTATTCTTTTTTTTCTTCATAAGTTTTTGCAAAAAAACTTTTGCAAAAATACACTTTTATTTCAAAATACAAGAAAATATGATTGTTTGATTATTCTCTTCATGAATAGGGCTTTTCATCGTATGTGTGGTTCTGTCTGCCTTCTGCACAATGGTTTTAATCAATCCTCCAAATACTACATGCTATCTCTGAATCTACACTATACAACGAGTTATTTATTCTAGTGATGGTAGTTTTCTTTTTATCGAAGTAATAAATAAACTGTTTATGGGGGAACGAGAATTCTTAGGTGCTACCTTTTTTTACTTTCATACAACTATGATTTAAACTGTTGATATTTAATGGTGTACATTTGTGAATTCCTTTGGTATTTTTTGGATAAGTAACTGATTTATTGGTTTAGTTTTTATAGATAATACAAATCTCTTGTTTTTTTTGATTTATATAATAGTTTATGTGATGTATAATCCTAGATGATACAAGGTATAAGTTTTAACTATGATAAATAATAGTATTCTTTAGTTGATTTGTGTATCTCTTCAATAACAAAAGGAGAGTCGAAAGACTCTCCTTTTGTTGCGAGTTTATTTCAACTTCCTATTAATAACCTATACCAGCAGCGGGAGCTTGTTGAGTCTGAGGCTGCGGTTGTTGTGTGTAAAGGGCATATTGATAGGGTTGGTATGTTTCGGTAGCCTTAGCAGAAAGTTGATCGTTGCCTAGGAACCGCTTAGCATAGTCGGCAAGGGTATAGAAGATCTGGCAGTCTTCGCGCAGTCGAGCATTGGTACCATTGACAAAGTTGCGATTTTTGCTAGTAGCATACTGAGCAATATAGTCGATATCTTGTTTGTAGTAGTCATAGATATCGTTCCAAAGTTCAGTAGCTTTCTCCTTACCGTAGGCAGCAGCATAGATCTCGATCATACTCAGACAGAACTTATCGTGAGCAAAATTCTTCTTGGGGAAGAATTTGTCGCCCATGTCAAGCAGGGTACGAGCGGTAGCGGTATCACCTTTGGTTAACAAATCGCGAGCCAACATAGCATATGTCTGACGTTGAACGTTGCCCGAATTGAGACTAATAGGATCAACATAAATGTCGCGATCTAAGTTGCCCCATTCGAGTGCATCGTAGCTGCCATCAGCGTTCTTAGCACCCTTCAGGAAGTAGTCTACCGTTTGGTCGGTGAACTGTTGTTGGGCGGGGTAGGGAATCAGTTTAAATACCATACCATCCTCAACGCAATAATGGTCTACGATGGGGAAAGCTTTACGGATATAACTAGGATTAACCGTATAAATATCGCGTTCGAAGCGGTTGGTACCAATAATATCAAGCATCATCAACTCATGACGATATAATACATCGGACTTCAGATCGAAACGGATTTCGGGATTAATGTGGGTGGCCTGCTCGGCGGTAATCACCCCTTTCTTGACTAAATTGTCTAGATTGACGGTAATCTTCATCCGTTTGGTGGGTATGAGTAACATCTTTTCGCCTCGATTGATGACAGTAAAACGGTCGGGGTGATCGCGAAGTAGCGATAGAAGTTCTGCCACCTCTACGTATTCGGCCGAATTATCTTGAAGGATCACCAAATCATGTCCGAGACCATAGAAGTCTTCATAGGGTAATGTCATTGGCAAAGGATCGCTCTCGTAGAGTTTGTTGTAGAGTTGTTCGATGTACCAATGCATACCTGCTAACGTGTAGTTGAGAATACGCACATCGGTGCGCCAGCCTTCGATTTCTTGAGCATACCAAAGGGGGAAAGTATCATTGTCACCGTAGGTAATCAAGATGCCATCTTTGTTGACGCTGCCTAGATAATTCTTGGCGAAGTCGCGAGCTGCTGTCTTTTGGGATCGATCGTGATCGTCCCAGTTCTGTGCACACATGCGGATGGGTACAGCCAACATGCAGAGAGCAAATACCACGAAAGTAACAACATAGCCTACTTTGGCATTCTTGAACAACTTCATAATCCAGTCGATCAGAGCCATTACGCCCAGACCGATCCATATAGCAAAGAAGTAGAATGATCCTACGAAGGCATAGTCACGTTCACGCGGCTGGCGTGGCGGCATATTGAGGTAGATACCAATAGCGATACCCGTCATGAAGAACATCGCAAATACGATGAAGGCACTGCGCTTATCTTTCATGCATTCGTATACCAAACCGATGAGACCCAATAGGAGAGGCAAGAGGAAATAGGTATTACGAGCCTTGTTGTTCTTCATAGCATCGGGCAGATTGTCTTGAGGGCCAAGACGCATCTCATCGATAAACTTGATACCCGATATCCAGTTGCCGTTCATATAGTCGCGTGTGCCATCATCATTAAAATAATGGCCCTGAATATCGTTCTGACGGCCAGCAAAGTTCCACATGAAGTAACGCCAATACATCCAACCCATCTGATAACGATGGAAGAACTTAAGGTTTTGACCCATTGTGGGTTTTTCGCCACGTGGAGGATCGCCTGCCCAGTATTTGTAGAATTGGGGATGTCCACGATTCTCGTCATTACTATACATACGGGGAAATACGCCTGTATGATCTTCGCGGTATACACCTGAGCGGGCTTTGTCTTTCTCTACATACTGATCTTTTCCATCACTGTTGGTAGAACGGATATATTTGGTGTATCCCTCCTTGAAGTCAATGGGATTTCCTGCTGTATAGTATTGACCCGACATAAGCGGTGTTTCACCATACTGCTCTCGGCCTAGATAAGCACGCATAGCTACAGCGTCCTTAGGAGCATTTTCGTTGAGTGGAGTATTGGTGTTGGCACGGATTACGAGAATGAAGAAGGTAGAGTAACCTAGCAGCAGCATTAGGAATCCTAGAATGCTAGCGTTGGCCACTGGTTTGTTCTTCTTTTTAGGTGAGGTGTACCAAAGTCCCAATACAATCAATGTGGCTAGTAGGAGGAAGAATACAATGGTGCCTGAGTTAAAGCCCAGATGCAGTTTATTGACAAAGAAGACATCAAAGGCGGAGCTAACATTAACTATACCAGGGATGATGCCCCATAGCACGATAGCCAACAATACCACCGATATGATACCGGTAATAATAAAACCTTTAGGTGTAACTTCTTTCCATTTCTTGAAATAAACCACATAGCATATGGCAGGGATGGTTAGTAAGTTGAGCAAGTGAACTCCGATAGCAATACCTACCAAGAAGCAAATCAGCACAATCCACCGTAGTGAATGGGGATCATCAGATTGTTCTTCCCATTTTAGGATTGCCCAGAATACCACCGCCGTGAAGAACGACGACATGGCATAAACCTCACTCTCTACTGCCGAGAACCAATAGGTGTCGCTGAAGCAATATGCCATAGCACCTACTACGCCAGCTGCGAAAACAGCCCATACGCGATAATCGCTTAGCTGTATCTCAACTTTTTGGCCCCGCAATAACATCTTGCCTAATAGTGTAATGGACCAATAGAGGAACATGATGCCCAAGCCACTACATACTGCCGACATGATATTGATTGCACGTGCTGCCGACTCGGGTTCAGAAAACATTGAGAAGAGTCGACCGAAAAGTTGGAATGAAGGAGCTCCAGGGGGGTGCCCCACCTGCATTTTGAATGCGGTAGCAGCATACTCACCGCAATCCCACCAACTGGCGGTAGCCTCGGCCGTCATGATATAGACGATACAAGCGGCAATTCCAACTAGCCAGCCGATGATGTTGTTGACCAAGTGATAACGTTTCATCAGTTAATGCTTTTAGTTAACTATTTAATTTATTATATTTCATCTAAAAAAGATTTTTCCTTCTATTAAAGATCCCAGTTGACAGTCTCACGATTAATTGGACAGGTCATACAACGGGCTCCACCACCTCCGCGTGGTAGTTCAGAAGCGGCAAAAGTAACCACACACTGTTTATAACTCCAAGGATCTACCATGCCAGTGCTAACATCTTCGGCACGCAGTACCTCGAAACCTGCTTTGTTTAAAGCATCAATGGTGTGGCTATTGCGGCGATAGCCGATGATATGGTTCTCACCAAACGAGAAAAAGTTGGCACCGCTATGCCATTGCTCACGTTGCTGAATCCAATTGTCGCTGCCTCCACAGAACACGGGCTCTAAGTCGACACCCACATGTTTTAAAGCTTCTAGAATGTTACTATACTCACGTGTTTTTGTCTTATCGTTTGATGTTGTGATAACATATGTGTGCATATTGGAGAAAATGCCCTGTTTGTGAATCATCGGTTCGTATGCCATACAGCGATGGGGACCCAAGAAGGTAAACACCATATCGAGATGAATAAACGATTCGGGGCTATGAGGGAGTTCTTGCACTACAAAACTAAATGTGTCATCGTAATTGCGGAATTCTTCTACAAGGAAGTCAATACCCTTGCGATTAGTACGGATACCATTGCCGATGCAGAGAAGACCATCTTTTACAATATGGATATCGCCACCTTCAGTGCGGGCTTGAGCATCTTGTTTTTGAGCCCTCATGGTATCGGTCTCAAACAAAATTTCAAAAATAGCTTTATAGATAAGCGATTCGCGATTGCGAACATCGAACGACATAGAGTTGATCAGCGCGCGATGATACATACAAGACGATGCATCACGGGTGAAGAAGAGGTTGTAGAGTGGACGTAGCATATAGCGGTTTTCGGCAAATTGCTTGGGATCTTTTCCTGGACGGTATTCAAATCCTTCAATTAGTTCGCGTGCTAATGTTTTAGTATCGTGGCTAAGAAGTTCGTCTGCCAAACAATCGCATCCGTCAAGGTTGCACGATTTGCGCACAAGCATCTCTGCTACATCATCGTGTTCTAACACCGCTGCCAGCAAGTCGCTAACATAATAGGTTTTAGCTACCTTTTCAAGCGTACCAGCAAAATAACCGTATTCTTCGTTTACAATATTCAGATTTAGAATGTCGCTATAAAGGGCATGCTGTGCGTTTTCGGGGGTCATTGCCTCGATCTCGCAACCAGGGCGATGCAATAGAACAGCTTTGAGTCGGCCCACTTCGGAGCGTAGATTTAAAGGTATCATATTATATATATATTTCTTTTAAATGCACCAATTTGAGCGCATTGCAATAGCATCCACTCAAACTAGTGAAGTGCAAAGATACTATTTTTTTTCCAACAATCAACAAAAAAATATTTGTAGTAATACGTTGGAAGGATTATAGAGCTTCCTTTGGGCGACACTAAATGTTAGGTAGTATTGATGGTTATTAACTGACACAGTGTCGTTTGTGATGTGGATTACTTAAATGACTTCATAGCTACTTTGATACCTTGATCTTCATCAATCATGACGCGATAGTAGTAGTCGGTACCATACAGCCGACTAGCTATAAGTGCTTTGAGCATACTGTGTAGGTATTCCTCACTTCGCTGATTGATGATGACTGAACGGCGATCTTCTGCAGCTGCCTTTTTGTGTAATGCATTCATGAAGGTAGTATCGGTTTGCCAACGTTCAATATAGGCTACATAACTGTCTGCATCGATAGCAGCTGTTGTATCTTTGAGTTGTTGCTTGAATTGATCGGCCACCCACTGCGCTACCCAGTCGCCTCGCACAGAGGATGCCTCAATACCTTTCGACTGGGCAAATAGGTTGAATAGCGAATCTACGTGGTATTGATCGTAATGAAGAGTAAAATTGTCAAAATCTTTTAGTTGTTCATCGCGACGATGCTCGTCAGCAAAATTGTTGGCATACTCGTTGATTAATCCTTTACTGCGTAGCGAGAGGAAATAGTCGCTTAATCGAATAGTGTCAATAGGGACAAATATATCTGGCATGATACCTCCGCCTCCATATACTGTGCGTCCGGCGTGCGTACGATATTTTAGCGAATCGGGAAAATGAATAGAATCGGCATGCACCAATTCTCCATGTTGGTAACGTTGGTTCAGATCGTCTTGGTAAGCACCTTTGCCTTTGTCGTAAGGTTTTTGAATGCAACGTCCCGATGGAGTATAATATCTAGCAGTAGTAAGTCGTATCTCAGAACCATCTGATGCCTTTAATTGCCGCTGAACCAGTCCTTTGCCAAATGAACGGCGTCCAATGATGGTGGCGCGATCCCAGTCTTGGAGTGCGCCAGCTACAATCTCGGAGGCCGATGCAGAGGTTTCGTCAATAAGCACTATTAGTGGTCCTGAGGTGTAGCACCCCCTACGAGTCGATACGAAATTTTGCCGAGGCTGGCGGCGTCCTTCTTGGTATACAATCAGTCGTCCTTGAGGGAGAAATTGATCAGCCATAGCGAAAGCTACATCTAAATAGCCGCCTCCGTTGCCTCGAAGATCGAATACCAGTCGTTGCATTCCTTTCTTCTTGAGCTGTGAAACAGCTTGTATAAACTCTTCGGTCGAGGTGCGTGAAAAACGTGCAAGGCGAATATAACCCGTCTGATCGTCAATCATAAACGATCCTTCAATTGAATATATAGGAACCTTGTCGCGAACTACTGTGAATTCCATTAAATCCTTCACCCCAGGGCGACGCACTGTTAATACGACTTGAGTGCCTTTTTTTCCGCGCAACCGTTTGAAAACAAAATTATTATTGATGGTATCGCCCGTAGCATTCTCACCATCAATGGCTACTAGTTTATCACCTATCTGTAAGCCTACCTTTTCAGCAGGGCCACCTACAATCACATCGGCCACTTGGATAGTATCATTGTCTATACTGAAGCGGATACCAACCCCTTCAAAGTTGCCTGTCAGTCCCTCGTTGTTGCGCTCCACATTGCGAGCGGCAATAAAAGCTGAGTGGGGATCCATATGGCTTAACATTGCTGCTACAGCATGTTCTGAAGCACGATTCATATCTGGGGTGTCTACATAGAAATTGTTGATGTAGGTATATGCTTCGTTGATAAGGCGGAAAGCACTTGATGTATCAGGTAGCGATGACGTTGAGCCTATTGTACCTTTGTTATTTCCTCGTTGGGCTTGAAGAGGCATTATCAATGCCATAGCCGCTAGAAAGAATACTATTTTAAAAAATGTAGCTTTCATAAATAGATGTTAGTTAATTATGTGTTAAATGGGTTACGAGATCTATAAGCTTGCGAGCATTGTTCTCGTTACTATAGCTATTAGCTAGAATTTGTCGTCGTTTAGAAATATCCTGTTCTGTAAAATCAGTTGTCATTAACTTCTTTAGTTGTTCTATTAGATGGTCTGCATCGTCGGCAATGCTACACAATGGTCCCAATTTGGTGCCTGCTACCATATGCTGGTTTACCAAACAGTGGCGACCACAATAAAGTGCATGCAATAACTTTAGTTTCAGTCCAGTAGGTTGTTGTGTAACCATTATATTGACTTGTGCATCGGCAATCATTCGATCCATATATTCATCTGTTGGATTGGCAACGAGGGTAACCCTTTCGTATTTGCTTGCCATCTGATAGAGGGCTTTGCCTGGATTGCGTCCTGCTATCACAAACCTATAGGGTGTCTTTGCAAACACGTGTGTTATCAAGAACTTAACAGCAGCAATATTTTCCGCCACCGATAGGTCGGCCTGGTAGAGCGCATAGTCACCTTTCCCTATTTTACACTGCAAGGTGTTGTGATGGTGGGATGAAGGCATCAGGAGGACTTGCTTGCATCCTAATTGGCGGAAATGCTCAGCATCAGCTTCGGTGACAGCTAGCACAGCATCGGCCTCTTGAAGGATGGGTTCATAGCGTTGAAGTTTGCGAGCATCGTTTTTTAGGTAGCAACGGCGCAAGAATCGTTTCTCAACAGCAGCGAGTCGCTGGTAGTATTCATGTTCTACGTTGTGGGCCCTAACCATAATGATGCGATGCTTTTGCTCATCGGCAAATGGAGTTCTTTTTTGACGAAGTTGCTCGAGTAGCCAGCAACAATGGATTCCCTCAAGTAGTATTGGATAATTGTCGTCCATTAACCGTTCTAACAACTCGTTCGAGCAACGAGAGTCTACAATATAGGGTCGCCGTTGCAATGCATGCTTCAGTGTTGTTTCTCTTTTATAATAGTTCACCTCCACACAGTAGCGCTCTAGTTCCAGCGCTACAGCTCTTCCGTAGGTATAGCAGTGTAGATGCACCTTTACGCCAGCCTCGTAGAGTGTTTTGATGCGATAAAAAACATCAATCACTCCGCCGTAGTCGGCTGGATATGGAACGTTGAATGATACGATGTGTAGGTGCATATTTATTATATATTTTTGTAAGTTTCTTATATCTCTATCTTCAATCCGTCATATGCCATATGTACATGGTCGGGTAATTCGGATTCTATTTGGTCGTAGAGTCCCATTTGGTGACTTACATGAATAATGTAGGCTGAACGGGGGTGTATCTCCTCGATCACCTGAAGTGCTTCGGATAAGCAGAAATGAGAGAAATGCTTCTCTTTGCGTAGGGCTCCAATTGCGAGTACATCTACCCCTTTTAGTTTTTCGAGTTCAGTTTTTTCAATATAGTTGCAGTCAGTGAGATAGCCAAATCGATCTAGCCTATATCCAAGCACTGGCAGTGTTTTGTGCATAGCCTTCACTGGCACAACCTCTATATGGGCAGCTATGAAGGGACTGGATCCATCAATCTCGTGCATCACTGCTTCAGGCAGACCAGGGAACTCATGATGTTCGAAAATATAGTGGTAGTCGTTGCGGATGGTCTTTAGTGCTTGAGAATTGCCATAAAGATCCATTGCCTTATTCTGTACATAGTTGAATGAACGAATATCGTCAATTCCCCCTACATGGTCACGGTGCGCATGGGTGATGAGAATACTGTCAAGATGTTCTACCTTATGGCGCAGCATCTGTTCGCGGAAGTCGGGGCCAATATCAATCAGTATATTTTTGCCCTCGTTGGTTTCAACAAGGGATGAGCATCGAAGATGCTTATCGCGTGGATTGGACGACGAGCAGACCTTACAGTGACATGCAATGACAGGCACTCCTTGCGAAGTGCCCGTGCCCAAAAAGGTGATCCTCATATACCTATCAGTCGTTGATTTGGCTCAGTTTGAAGCCAACACCGTGAATGTTAACGATATTGACACTAGGATCGTCCTTTAAATATTTACGCAATTTGGTGATGTAGACATCCATGCTGCGGGCAGCAAAATAACTATCATCTTTCCATATACGCTGCAGTGTGCTTGAGCGGTCTACCACCTGATTGAAGTTGATAGCAAAGAGTCGTAGCAACTCGCTCTCCTTCGTTGTGAGGTTGCGAACAGCATCGCCAAGCGTGAGGGTTTGATGATTATAGTCGAACGTGAACTTACCGATGGTGAAGATGTTGTTCTCTGGCTTGTTGTCATCGAATGAGCGACGGATGGTGGCGTTAATGCGTGCCAGTAACTCTTCCATACTGAAGGGTTTGGTGATATAGTCGTCTGCCCCAATAGAGAATCCTTTCAGTTTGTCAGCTTCGAGGGTCTTGGCGGTAAGGAAGAGAATAGGCACCCGCTTATCAACACGGCGAATCTCTTTGGCTACAGTGAAGCCATCTTTAATAGGCATCATTACATCGAGTACGCAGGCATCGACATCGGTCTGGTGGAAATAATCCAAAGCCATCTGACCGTCGATAGCTAGGAAGACTGTATAGCCTTTCTGCGTAAGATACACTTTTAGAATATTACCCAAATTAGGATCGTCTTCAGCAACAAGCAACTTAATTCCAAGATTCATATTATATTTGATTTAATTTGTTGTACAAAAAAAATAAACAACACACTCTGCCTTTTTCTTCGTCCTACAGTTCACCATGCTGACAATAGAGACGGCTATGTGACAGAGTCTTAGCGCGCTTCTATTTTGATACTTACTATCAAGTCGTTGGGACGAATTTCATCAATTACATCCAGTCCATCAATCACTTTACCGAAACATGTATGAACACCATCAAGGTGTTGGGTATTCTGACGGTTGTGACATATGAAGAATTGAGAGCCACCAGTATCCTTACCTGCATGGGCCATCGAAAGTACACCGCGATCGTGGTACTGACGTTCAGAGTTAGTTTCACATTTGATCTGCCAACCAGGACCACCTGTACCAGTACGAGGATCACCTAAATTGCGGCTGAAGGGACATCCTCCTTGAATCACGAAATCGGGAATAACTCGGTGGAAACGGAGACCATTATAGAAACCTTCGTTAGCCAATTTTACAAAATTGTCAACAGTACCAGGTACTTCTTTTTCATATAGCTCGGCAGTCATAATGCCTTTAGCGGTAGTAATAACAGCGTATTTCATTCTATATCTTATTATTCAATGGTTTTATACTCTTCCGTCACACATATCTTTCCACATGTATGATGGAAAATCTTTACGAACAATTAACTTAAAATTAAATTTTTTATTGTATATGCTGTCAAAAAAAATATAAACCTTCAAACAACCATACTCACTATATCGTGTGAATCTGTGTGTCTATCACAATCCTAACACTATTGTCTCTTTTAGGGAACCCACTTATAGTATACGCATTCGCTATCTCGATAAAATTCGCGTGCACCCCATCGTTGCCAGTAGGTGTGAGTGTGAAGATGATGCATTACGGGAATAAAGATAAAATCGTATTGGCGTAATTGTGGCATGATATACATAATCATATCGTAGTTAAGTCGAGTGCCACGACATTCTGGTGCCACGATAAATGAGAATACAGCCGTGTAATGTTGGGCATTGAGTTCTTTTAGCAATGCTGGAGCATCTCTCTGAATATGTTCCGTTTCCTCATCAATCCGGTAATCGCTCATGTTGAGGAATCCTAGTGTTTTACCATCGTTATCTACAGCTTTCACTGAGAGGGGCCAGTTCCAATGCAGTTGCTCAATCCAGCTATCAACTATTGTCGCCTTAAAGCCATACTGTCTTACCATCCAGTCAATTACCTCATCTTTGTCGCGTTCTTTGATGCAGGGTATTAGTTGGTACTGAGGCTGGAAAGTGGCGCTATATAGTGTTAGCAGTGTGGAGGGATGATAAGATAATTTGGCCTTGCGTAACCCAGCTAATCCTAGATCCTCTTCACGGTTAATGTGGGTATAATGTTCTGGCAGATGTGACGCCATTTCTTGATTGATTACCGTATAGCTCCCCTCATAGTTGGTGTCAGCCTTCTCTACACAAGTATCGAAGAGGGTAGGGGTGATAGGGCAACCATAACTGAAAGCTACTACACGTCCATCTACTAGGAGTACTCCGCCTATAGTGTTGAGTTGATTCCAGTGTTCGAATACAAAAGCAATAGAGGCCTTTTCATCGACAGCCCCTTCGGCAGCATCTGGGTGATCTTTGCCCCATTGGTCAGTTAATTCCAAGCAATCCTCAAAGAATTCGGGTGAAAGTGAATGGTACTCATAGTTGGGGTATAGGCTGCGAAACTTGTTGGCATGATTGCGTTTACCATGATAATCCTTACCTGCCAACAAAGCCAAATCACATCTATGGTAAATATAGTCATAACGATCTCGAATTGTTTCTAGTACTACCTGCTCGCCATAGGTAGTGCGCAATTGTAATGCTAGATCTTCTTCGATAGCTATCAACCGCAGCGGCTCACCGTTACTAGATGCATCTTGTTTCATCCATTTAATACATATATCGATAGGATGGTCTTTGGGAGCAGCCAGCAAGTAGGCATGGTGTCCATGCAAGTTGAAACGAACGATCAAAGTATCATCAACTATTTCATATTGGCTGCTAAAAAAACGTTGCCATGAGCAGAGGTTAGCAAATGAATAGTTACAATTTTGTCGTTGGGCACGATATAATAAAGGTACGATGATGTCGTGGTCATTAGGGGTGATATCTTTCATGTTTTGTTTTGGTTATGGTTTTTAAGTTAATTCATTATGTTTTTATTTATGAGATTAGTCCAATGTCTTTAAACAATAATTTGTAATACCTCGCTTTCTCAGTTAAGGGGAGTGGATAAGCCCGCGAAGTAGAAGGCATACGATGAAGTATCATACAGTGAGTTCCAATCATGAAAGGATTGCTTCGTCCCCCTATGGCAGGAAGTTCTACTCCGTAGTCTTCGCATAGTATTTCAGCGCTTTTCTGTCCGGTACACACCACATCGTGACATAGTGGTATCTTATCTAACAGCAATGTCAAATTGGTTTTTTCTACCACCTTTAGGTATTTATCGGATGCGTTGCACTGCAGTCGTATCACCGCGCTAGCCGTATCATAGATAGCGATCCCTTTGTCTATAAGCAGTTGTTCTATCTCCTTTTGACGGAAGCATTTATGTTCTACATCAACTAGTCTTTCAGGGTCCGAGAAAAAAACCTCTCCAAACACCTCCCACATCATATTTGTCCTATTGGGGTAAAAGAAATCCATACACCACCTCTTTTTAGGTGGAGGGAAGCTACCCAACATAAGCAAACGTGCGTTTGGGGGAAGGAAAGGCCGTAGCGGATGATATTCTATGAGTTCAGTATTGTTTTCAGACATAGGTTATATAAAACGATAAACTCATAAGAATATTGCAGCACAGTCAAATAAATAGTTATCGATGAAACTCATCGACAGATAACCCTATTAATGGATAACCGTTTCAACATATCAACGTTACTTATAAATACCTCGTTGGTTAAGGGCTTGGTGGAATCGAGCTGCGTTAGCTGAATGTTCTGTAGCATTGCGCGCAAAATTGTGGCGGCCACTCATATCCTCCTTCGCACAGAAATAGAGATAGTCTGAGGGATGGTTCTCCAATACAGCATCGATACTTGCAATACTAGGAATACAGATTGGCCCTGGTGGTAGCCCCTTATACATATATGTATTATAGGGACTGTTGATTGTTGTATGACGATTAAGGAGACGTCTAATTGTGAAATCGCCAATAGCATATTTTAAAGTAGGATCAGCCTGTAGCAACATCTCTTGGCGAAGTCGGTTCAGATAAACACTCGCAATGAGTGGCTTTTCATCGTTGACATTTGTCTCCTCCTCCACGATGCTGGCAAGAGTAATCACCTCGACAGGTGAGAGGTTTAGATCTTTACATTGCCCTACACGTACCGAAGTCCAAAATCGTTCATACTCTTTTTTCATTCGTTCTAGCAGTTTTTCCGGACTGATATTCCAATAGATATCGTATGTGTTTTGGATAAAAACAGCGATGATGGTGTTGGTGGTAAACCCATATTGTGCACAATGAACACTATCGTTTAGGATGGATAGTATAGAGTCATAGCTCATTTCAAGTTTCTTGTCTAGGAACTGACATAGATGCTCTTTAGTGCGATGTTTATTTATGGTTAGTTTTACTGCATCTTGATTTCCGTAATAAAGTTTGTTAACCACTTGGAAAATACTCATGCCAGGTTGCAATAGGTAGCGTCCACCCTTCACATGATTGGTCAGTTTGCGGGCACGTGCCATGCTACGGAATAGGGCCTCATCAGTGATACACTGATGTGCCTCGAGCGTGTCTATTAACTGATCAAAGGTCGATTCACTGGGAATGTATACAGCTACGGGCTCATCGATATGTAGTTTTTGTCGGTTCAATATGCTGCGGCCTATCAGAAACACAAGCAAAAGTATTGACAGCGTTACTGCTATGATGGAGAAGGTGTGGTGATTACGAAAGAATGCGATTATATTTTGCATAGTTTTTTTTATTTTTCGATGATAAGACTTAGTACTATAGCATCGATCCAGCCATCCGAATGATGGATCCAGTGTGGGAGAAGTCCTCGATCCAAAAAGCCACATTGGTGGAAGGTGTGAAGACTATCTCTGTTGTTGGCTGCAATGATACAGTGTAACTGATGCAGTTGCAGATGTTGGTGTACAAAAGAAATAAGGGCGTTTAAGCAGGCCTGTCCATAGCCCTGCTTACGATATCGGCTATCTATAAGCAGTCCTACACCAGCTCGGTGGTGATAAGGATCGAAATCGTATAGATCGATACATCCTACCGCGATACTGCTCTCTGCATCGTCTGCCATTAGGCGCAACTGCTTGGTAGCATATATATCATTGCTGCTGTTGTCCATCAGAAACTGGGTAAGTAGATGTCTCGAAAACGGGGTATGAGTCATACTCTGTTCCCAAACAGATGAATCGTTCTCCCAATGGTAAATAGCATCGATATCAGTAGGTTCTAATGCTCTAAGAATCACTTGTTTTATTTCTTTTTGGATAGTCGTTATGAAGTGCAAAGGTACTAAAAATATTGCTACTTGTTGAAAAAGTTGTATTTTTGCACTTCGTTTGGCACTCTGTCTCTACCCCCCTTCCTATCGGAGGCAAGGCACACAGCCTGCCAACCTCATATATTGATAAAACACCATAAATAAATGAGCGAAATAGATTATAAGGCACTGTGTAAAGATGTATGTTTGCTAGCGATGGAGGTGGGTGATTTTTTGCGCGAACAGCGGCAGCAGATCAACGAGATTGCCAAAGAAAGCAAAGGGGTACACGATTATGTGACCCAGTTTGATAAAGAAAGCGAACGCCGTATTGTTGCACGGCTAAAAGAGTTGCTGCCCCAATCGGGCTTTATTGCTGAAGAGGGTACTGCTACTCTGCAAGGTAATGAGGATCTGATATGGATTGTTGATCCGCTCGATGGCACTACAAACTATATTCACGGACTTAATGTTACTTGCGTTAGCATAGGCCTTCGCCAAGGAGAAGAGATGGTGCTAGGTGTGGTATATGAATTGTGGAACAAAGAATGTTTTTATGCCTATAAGGGAGGCGATTCTTACCTCAATGGTCATCCCATTCATGTGTCAAAGGCTGCTACTATGAATGACTCGCTCATCGCTACAGGATTCCCTTATACCGATTTTGGACGTATGCCTCAGTATATGCGCTATCTAGAATGGACTATGCGCAATACCCATGGAGTCCGCCGACTTGGTAGTGCTGCTGCTGATTTGGTTTATGTGGCATGTGGCCGAGTGGATGGTTTTTATGAGTATGGACTTAAGCCATACGATGTGGCTGCTGGTGCTTTTATCGTGATGCAGGCTGGTGGCAAGGTTTGCGATTTCGAAGGAGGTAACAATTGGCTTTTTGGCGGTGAGATGGTTGCTTCCAACGATTTACTCTTCCCTGAGTTTCGCACTTCTATTAAGAAATTTCTTTGTCAGCCTGTTGGTGGACTTCAGCAGTTCATGAAGAAGCATTTCAAAAAATAAAACATAACTATTTATTGTATACCACATAATTGTAGCAAAACCACCTTCTTATTTATATGAAAAAGATCATTGTTTTCTTATTCTCTCTTGTCCCTTTCATGTTATGGGCTCAATCTGATTCGTCCAACTTACGTCTCGCATCGCCCATCACGAAGGTTTATCATTTTAGCATTGAAGAAAATATAGCACCTCCAGCCACCAAGCGGGTTGAATTGGCTTTAGCTGAAGCCAAAGAGCGTGGCGCCGACCTCATTATAGTAAAAATCAATACCTTTGGCGGGACTCTCGATGATGCCGATAAAATCCGCACTGCCTTCCTTGAGTCGAGTATTCCCGTCTACGCTTTTATTGATAACAATGCTGCATCCGCAGGTGCTCTAATCAGTATAGCTTGCGATAGTATCTATATGCATAGTGGTTCTTCCATAGGTAGCGCCACAGTTGTTGATCAGAGTGGTAATGTGCAACCCGATAAGTATCAAAGTTATATGCGCTCATTGATGCGTAGCACCGCTGAGAGTAGGGGCCGCCGACCTGATATTGCGGAGGCGATGGTAGATCCCGATATTACTGTGGTGGGCATCAGTGATAGTGGTAAGGTTTTAGCCTTCACCACACAGGAGGCCATTGCTCATGGCTATTGTGAGGCCGAGTGCGAAAATATCCGTGAGGTTCTGAAGCATGCAGGAGTGAAGAAATACACCATCCAAGAGCAGCGTTATACCTTTATTCAGAAGGTGATTGGATTTCTCATTAATCCTATCGTTAGCGGACTTCTTATCATGATGATTATTGGTGGTATTTATTTTGAACTCCATTCTCCAGGTATCGGTTTTCCCTTGGCAGCAGCCATCATCGGTGCCCTCCTGTATTTTGCGCCTCTCTATTTAGAAGGGTTGGCGGCCAACTGGGAGATTCTCTTGTTTATTGTCGGTGTGGCTCTCATTGTCTTGGAACTATTTGCTTTTCCAGGCTTCGGGGTGGCTGGTATCAGTGGTATCATCTGCGTTATAGTGGGCCTAGCATTTAGTTTGGTTGGGAATATTGGTTTTGATTTTTCTGTGGTACCTAGTAATAGGGTGGCCGAGAGTTTTCTTATCGTAGTGTTGGCACTGTTAATAACATTGCCTCTCTCCATATATTTGGCAAAACAGCTCTTCGAAAGCCATCTCTTTGGAGGTCTGGCCCTCAACGAGACGCAGAATGCAAACGAGGGTTTTACCATTGCTAATCAGCAGAGTGGGCAGTTGGTAGGTGCCGTAGGTGAGGCTATTACCATTCTCCGTCCTGCAGGCAAAGTGATGATAGATGGCAAATCCTACGATGCTGTAAGTGACATATCGTTTATTGATCAGGGAACTTCGGTCCGTATGGTGCGTTACGAAAACAACACACTCCATGTGGTAAAGAATAAATAATACTTGTCAATCGCCTTTATGATTAGGTAATGACAAGTAACTATAAAAACACCTTAAGTGGATTAAGGCTTATGCAAACAAAAAAACAAAGTCACGTGCTGTGGAATGCGCTGAAGTTGGTATATCGGTGTGACCCCAAGGGATTTGTGCTAAAAGTACTTTATACTACTATCGGCAGTCTGCTCCCTTTGGCCAATCTCTACATCTTAGCGCAGATAGTAGATTCCGTACAAGCTGCACTGTCCATTAAAGATGGTAGTGGCATGGCCACCATCACACTTGATGTGGCCCTCTTCGCTGCCATATTCTTCCTAAGTCGTATGGTGGGCATTCTTTCGTTGGTGAATAGTGACAAACTTACACAAAGACTTATTGACTATATAAGCGATCAGATACAGTCTCATTCTGTGTCTCTCGATATGGCTTATTACGATAACCCTGATTACCATGATACATTTCATCGTGCACAGCAAGAGGCCAACTTCCGTCCCATCCGAATCCTTGATGATTTTACTAATTTTGTAGGTAGTGCCATTAGTATTGTTGGTGTGGTTACCATGCTGGCTTCGGCTTCATGGCTAACTCTTGTGGTTATGATAGTGGCTATTATTCCTACTTTCATTGTGCGGCTTGTAAAGTCGAGAAAGGTCTTTTCTTTCCGAAGAGAAAATACGCAACTTACACGCCGTACCCATTATCTAGCAGCCTTGCTTACCGATAGCGCTTTCGCTAAAGAAACGCGTGCCTTTGGTCTAGGGCCCTTCTTTCGTGGCCAGTTTGTAGATATCCGCCGCCAACTAGTCGATAAGTTGTTGGCTATATCGCGCCGCATCGCTGTCAGTGATGCCCTTTCTGCTATCTTGGAGACAGCAGCATTACTCCTCATTGTGGTTTTTCTTTGTCGCGAAACGGTCTCGGGAGCCATTACTGTAGGTTTGTTCGTTATGCTTTTTGAGGCCTTCCGCAGAGGACAGCAGAATTTACAAACCATGGCCACAGCAGTAGCAGGGCTCTACGATAGTAAACTCTTTATTGGTAACCTTTTTGAGTTTATGGATCTCAAGCCTAGCATTGCTTCGCCTGAACATCCTGTCCCATTCCCATCTCGAGTAGAGTCAGTTGTGTTTAACGATATTACTTTTAGCTATCCTAACATACAGTCTGCCGATCAGAGCGCTGATCCACATTATCAGTCCAACAGCAAGCAACGTCCTGTGTTGCAACATTTCTCACTTACTTGTAGGCGGGGTGAAGTTACTTACCTAAAAGGTGAGAATGGTTTCGGTAAAACTACTCTTCTTAAGCTACTACTGCGACTTTACGATCCTAATGATGGATGTATCCTTGTCAACGGCATCGATATTCGTCAGTTCGATCTAGATGAGTTACGGCACAATGTCAGCGCCATATTCCAAGATCATGTTAGGTTCTATTTCACAGCCAAGCAGAATATTGAATTTGGCGATATTCATCATCCTGGTGATGAGACACGCCTGCAGCGAGCTGCTGAACTGAGCGAAGCGATGCCTGTCATAGCTAAACTATCAAAAGGTATGGATACTCCTCTGGGACGACAGTTCAACCAAGGCGAAGAACTTAGTATGGGACAGTGGCAACGTATTGCCTTAGCCCGCCAGCTCTATAGTCAGGCACCTGTGCTAGTGTTTGACGAGCCTACAGCCTGGATGGATCGTGAAGCGCGCGAACAGTTTCTTCAGAACTTAGATATCATCAAGCGAGACAAGGTAGTGATATTGATCGCTCACTTTTAACAGCCAGTTATTCGAGTACTCTTTGCATGGTGAATAATAAAAATAGGGGCGACCATTCATAATGTGCCGTCCCATGTATTATTATGAGAGAACCCATCGGTAGGGTGTCAGTCATATAATGTATATCATTTTTTCTCAAACCGATAGTTCATAAGTCGTTGCTCGGCCATTATTGCATACTTTGTATTGGGACGGCCATAGTTTGCGAATGGATAGATACTGATTCCACCACGAGGTACAAAAAGGCCAATTACCTCAATGTATTTTGGATCCATAAGTTTGATGAGATCCTTCATAATTATATTCACACAGTCTTCGTGAAAATCACCATGATTACGGAAGGAGAAGAGATATAGTTTCAAACTCTTGCTCTCTACCATCCTTTTGTCTGGCATATAGGTGATACGGATCTCAGCAAAATCGGGCTGTCCGGTGATAGGACAGAGCGATGTAAACTCGGGACAATTGAACTGCACCCAATAGTCGTTGTCAGGGTGTTTATTCTCGAATGCCTCTAATACTGACGGATCGTAATCGGTGCTATAACTAGTGGCATGGCCCAGCTTGGTGAGGGCTTCTTGTTCTCTACTCATATTACTATAAATGTATTAGAAGATGGAGTATTTGATGTTGTTATCGTAAACATCTATTCCCTCGCTGCGTTTTACTGCCTTCACCACCTGATTCGTGAGAGGGAGAATGATTATTTCGTAGGCTGTCTTTAGTGCAACTTGCCACAGAACAAATTGGGGCATTTGGCTCCAAGGAACAATGCCAGCAAGTGCGATAGGAAAGAAGATTACAGAGTCGCATGCCTCACCTGCTAGACTGCTCACAATAGCGCGAACCGAGAAGTGGCGTCCTTGTGAGGCAACCTTCATCTTCGATAATACAGCAGCATTCACAAAGGATCCTACTAGGAATGCAATGAATGAGGCTGCCACAATTCGTGGTGCCAGTCCGAAGATTGCATGGAATCCAACTCCTGCTGGGGTCTCTTGCCACCAGTATACACCTGGTATTACATCTACCAAGGCTCCTAGCAGAACGAAAAGGAAGTTAAAGCCAAAAGCCATCCAAATCAATAAACGCGTACGACGAAATCCCCATACCTCAGCTACCACATCGTTGATGATGTAGCTAATGGGGAAAACCAAAATAGCGCCTGTGAAATGGGCTGGACCTACAGCCATTTGCTTTGTTGCAAACAAATTTGCTGCCGAAAGGCAGATGCAGAAAAGTGTGCCTAAAAGCATAAATAGCACACTAACTTGTTGATTTTTAATATTCATTTTCTTGTTTTGTTAAAGGGGGTTACCAAGCACCCCTATTTTTTTCAGCTGCAAAAGTACTAAGAAAAAACAATATGGCAATTTTTATTTCGTATTATCCTCGGTTTTGGGGTTATTTTTTATTTCGATATTCGGAAGGAGAGAGGTCTGTTTCACGGCGGAAGTAACGACAGAATGAGGCTTGTTCATTGAATCCGAGCATGAAGGCAATCTCTTGGATTGAGAGATCGCGCCGCATGTGGAGCAGCATTTTTGCTTCAGCAATAATAGCGGCATGAATCCAGTAGGCGGCAGTGTGCCCTGTTTCTTTTTTGATGACGGAACTGAAATGCTTAGGTGAAAGACAAGCCTGCTGTGCATAGAATTGCACTTCGCGCTGTTCTCGGAAATGCTTAGCGAGAGTGTTATGGAACTGTGCACTGATTCGGCGATCGACATGAGGCTCGGTTAGACGGAGGGTACGGTAATAGTTGAGTAAACGCAACAGTAGGTCAAGTTGGAGTACTTGCAAGATACGACGATCG
Source organism: Bacteroidales bacterium (assembly GCA_030523765.1). Classification (GTDB taxonomy): domain Bacteria; phylum Bacteroidota; class Bacteroidia; order Bacteroidales; family P3; genus Colimorpha. Next base: position 37,759 of record JAUNHX010000010.1, read on the forward strand.
GGAATGTCGATTTGAGCTAGTTCGCGCATTACCTCCACTACATTCATAATTTTCCGATATTGATGCTTGTTGAGTTTTACACATGGGTGCGGCTCATAACGATAGCGCATCTGTTCGATGATTTGAAGCATAGGATCACTCAACATTGAAGTGTCAACGCTGATAAGAGTGGCGAGATAATCGTTGGTGATTTTCACTGTCTGAAGGGAGTGGTTTGGAAAGATAACACCCACAGTATATTGCTCAGAATAGTCGAGGTAATCGTCGTACATAAGATCAATATGGCCGCGATGACCAATGCATATAACATAATCGGGCGACATAAAGGGAATTTCGTCAGTGGGAAGACCTCTCACATCATCGAATACAACAACTCCTTCTTCACTGATTTTGTTGCCATAACGATTGATTGGGTGTTGGTATGTTTGTTTTTCCTTCATGCTGCAAAATTACTCTTTTTTTTGACAAATAGGCTACTATCGGAGTTATTGTTAAAAAAACAATTAAAAACGACAACAAAGGAGTGGTGAAGTATGTTTAATTTTGCATTTCAAATTATAAAACTAATTATCATGAAAAAAACAAGTATCTTATTCATTTTGATGTCTATCGCCATTTGTGCAATAGCTCAGCCTCCTAGTGATAGTTCGCCTTATTATCCCCAAGGAGCCACTTACACACTTAGCAACGGATCAACGACAACACTAAGTAGTCAGAGCCTAAGTTGTAGCACACAATATTATAATGTGATTCAAGTTTCGAATGGAACCCTTAATCTTACTGGATGCACATTTACTAAGACGGGTGATGGTAGCAGTGGTGATAATAGCAGTTTCTATGGCAACAATTCTGTAGTGTATGCGGGTAGCGCTAGTAGTTCGGGCTATAGCAGCACTAGTAGTGCTACTGGTGCCATAATTAATATCACCAACTGTACGATCAGCAGTGCTTCTCAAGGTGCCAACGCTGTGTTCGCTACTAGTGGTGCTACGATCAATGTAGATGGCGTAGTAATCAACAATGCCAATAGCGTATCGCGCGGACTACACTGTACTTATGGCGGCACTATTATTGCTAGCAATGTGGATATTACCACCCAAAGTGAGACTAGCAGCACCATCGCTACCGACCGCGGAGGTGGCACTGTTACTGTTACAGGTGGTACTGCTACAGCTCAAGGTAACAACAGTGCTGTGCTTTATTCCACTGGAACAATCACAGCCAACAACCTAACTGGTGTGTCACAACTGGGAGAGATTGCTGTAGTGGAGGGTGACAACGGAGTTATCATTAATGGATGCACTATGACTAGTGGCAGCAGCAACCGAGGACTGATGATGTTGCAGAGCGGATCGGGTGATGCCCAAGGTAGCAACGCCTACATTACCGTTGTAAATTCTTCGCTGACTACCACTGATGATGATGTTCCTCTCTGCGAGGTTCCTACACTCAATACAGGAACGCTCACACTCACTGATGCCACCCTTAGTGTTGCTAGCGGTGTGTTGATGTATGTAGACTATAACACCCAGTGGAGTACCTATGGCGGCACAGGTAATCTGATACTTCAAACCACAGAGGACAGTTGGAACTATGTTGGCGATGTGGAGGCTGATAGTTATAGTAACGCTACCGTTACTGTAGGCAGCAATGTTACATGGAATGGCACTATCAATGAGGACAATGAGGCTGCTTCAGCCAATGTAACAGTAGCAAGTGGTGCAATCTGGACTCTCGATGACGATGCCTATGTAACCACCCTCGTTAATAATGGTACTATCAATTGCAATGGTCATACACTCTCGTATGGCAGTTTAAGTGGTAGTGGTACTATCAATACCGATGGTGGCACCACTGGTATTGGTGATGTTCAGAACGATGAGCGAGTGCGTGATAATCGTATTTTTACCCTCGATGGCCGTTGTCTCGGTGAGGAGATTCCTGCTTCGTTCCGCGGTATTTATATCCAAAATGGCAAAAAATACGTAAAGGTTAAGTAATCATCACATACGGTATACCATACTTAAGCGAGGTAACGCCAAAAGGAATAATCGGAAGATGTCCTCAAATTTGGGGACATCTTTTTTTTGAGACCCTGTATGGATTGCTGCGGTATGAGATTGGAAGTTTTTTTACCTGTTCCATAAAATAGTGTTATCTTTGCAAAGGTTAAGTTGGACTATACTACTGTAGTATGTTCTTAATTAGTAAGTGTTTGCCGCAATACAATAGTACTTGCGGGTCTGATCGAACAAAATAATTCCTATATAAAACAAGAAATGACTCATATGGGCAGAATATCGAAGAATACATCTATAACTGTTAAAGATGCGGAAGTGGGTGGACCTCTGTTTGGTGGTGGAAATGCTAGCGAAGAGGGTGGTAATACAGCTGTTAGTGTTTATGGCTCTTCCTTTATCCATAATAATGTTTATGGAGGAGGTAATCAAGCGAGTGTATCAGGTGATAACAAGGTGACCATTGGTGAATGCGAATAATAAAAATGTTATATTTTATCTTAATCCATAGAAGTTATGTTTTTACAGATTGTGATAATGATTGTAGGCCTGGCACTTGTAGTGCTAGGAGCTAACTGGTTGGTAGATGGTGCCTCAAGTATTGCCCGCCGATTGGGCATCAGTGAGTTTGTTATAGGATTGACAATAGTTGGATTCGGTACCTCTATGCCTGAGTTTGTGGTGAGTATTACTGGAGCCATTCAAGGGATGTCCGATGTGTCGATAGGCAACGTAATAGGATCCAATGTTTTTAATACTTTGCTGATATTGGGACTGACAGCTATAATAACACCAATAGCTATAACTAGCGACAATCGCCGCCGCGATATTCCTATCGCTGTAGGAACAAGTTTGTTACTAGCACTATACGGCATGCGTCACACACTCTTTGGTATGGGACAATCAGATGGTATTAGTCGCTTAGGAGGCATCTTCTTCCTTCTTCTGTTTGTATCCTATGTAGTGATTTGTTTTATAAAAGATCGCGGAGAGACTCCAACCAAAGCTGCGCAACAAACAGAGAAAAAGATAGCAAGATCGTTGCTGCTCTCGCTTGCTGGAATCGGAGGACTGATAGGGGGAGGACAGATCTTTGTGAACAGTGCCTCCACCATAGCACAGATGGCGGGTCTTTCGGAAAAATTCATTGCGATCACTATCCTCGCAGGAGGCACCTCGATGCCCGAACTAGTAACATGTGTAGTGGCTGCTGCCAAGCAGAGAAACCAACTGGCGTTAGGTAATGTGCTGGGAAGCAATATATTCAATATACTACTAATAATTGGCACTTCTGCCACCATTCATCCCATTGTGTTTGGGGGTATCAACCTAATCGATATGGGAATATTGGTGCTGAGCGTTGTTGCACTTTGGCTTTTTGCCGTTTTAGGGCGTCGTAGTAGGATTAATCGTTTTGAAGGTACATTGCTGTTACTCCTCTTTGTTGCCTATTATATAGTGTTGTTCCAATCGTTATAGGTCTATCAGTGATAAGTAAAGGTATTCTTCATTATTCTATAAAGAAAAAATCGTATATTTGCAGTCCAAATACTGAATAAATGAAAAGGATAAGCGTCTTTATTTTAGTCATTTACTTAATAACAACACTCGAAGTACAAGGTCAGAGAACACCTATAGGAACTCCCGAAGGATTAACAGAAGCCTCTTGGGAGAGCCTTAATGAAAGGGGCTATCCTCAATGGTTTTGCGATGCTAAACTAGGTATTTTCATTCACTGGGGGCTCTACTCGGTACCAGCATATGCATCGAAAGAAGGCTATGGCGAATGGTTTTACCGCGGACTAATGGTTGGTGATAGTGGGCGTTGCCATATAATGCGACAATATGCCGATCCTACGTTGCCCCTTTTCCAACAATACCAACAGCTGACCCACCATTGGAACGCAGAATTGTGGAGTCCTAACGAATGGGCTGATCTTTTTACTAAGGCGGGTGCGCGCTATGTGGTGTTAGTGACGAAACATCATGATGGCTATTGCTTGTGGGACTCGCCTCAACAGCCACAGTGGAACAGCACCATGAGTGGACCTCACCGCAATATAGTGGAGGAACTGACCGAGGCTGTACGAAAGAAAGGACTGAGGATGGGTATGTACTATTCACTGCCCGAATGGACTAACGAGCGTCATATTTGGATGGAAGATTCAGACGATAGTATAGGTAACTATGTGGAGAATTATATGATACCTCAATTCAAAGATCTTGTAACGCGCTATCGTCCCGATCTGATATTTAGTGATGGTGATTGGAACAATAGTGCCGAGCAGTTGCACTCTACCGAACTAATTAGTTGGTATTACAACACGGTAGGCCCCGATGCAATTGTAAACAACCGCTGGGGGCGCGGTACTCAGCATGGCTTTATAACTCCTGAATATAGTGCTGGTATCCGTAATTTTGAGGTACCTTGGGCTGAATGTCGCGGACTGGGTCGTAGTTTTGGACTTAATCGCAACGAAGATCTTGCCAACTACCTTACCTCTACCGAGTTAATACAACATTTTGCATTCCTCGTGAGTGGGGGTGGTGGTATGACCCTCAATGTGGGTCCTGCTGCTGATGGCACAATTCCCATGATTCAGCAAGAACGATTACTCGACCTTGGACGCTGGCTTCGAGTTAATGGAGAGGCTATTTATGGATGTCAAGGTGCTGGCGATGAGCCTATGCAGCAGACGTTGCAGCAGCGAACGCTTACTATCGATTATAATTGGGTACGTAATGCGCCCGAACGATCGATGACTACCGATCATTTCAGTGCACATTGGCAAGGTATTCCTATCGCTGACGAGCCAGGAACTTATACCATAGAGGTGGAGGCCGACGATGAAATCATCGTGATGGCTGGTCGCGATACCCTTATCCATTTTATTAAGGATGATCCTACCCACCAACAGCGCACGGCAACGATGACTATGGATCAGTATTATAGCACACCCTGGCACATATATTACAACGAGCAAGAGTTAGAAGCAGTAGCACGACTTCTATGGCACCGTTCTGATGAGCGCAAATTCTATCCAATTGCCGCCCGATCTATGGATGGTACACCTGGATGGCAGGTGGAGTATAGATGGATGCAGACAGTACGTTGTTTTACTAAACAGGCTGACGCCGAATATATTATCGAGTTTCGCCGTCCGCGCAACCAAGTGGTTCTTGATCACTATTCGAAACTCCCTAAAGGCAGCACTATCACCATGTTAGGGACCTCCTCTTCTTCGCTTCGCTGGAAACAGAAAAGCAACGGTCAACTAATCATTGATCTAAGATCCATTCCCGATACAGAACTCAATGCACTTGAACACGCCTTCGTGTTCTGTATTAAAAAATAAAACCAACCCACTTTTCGATATCTAAACGTATCAAGTTAATAAAATGCCAACATTTGAAGCCCAATCCATACAGACTGTTGCCCTTCACAAAATAGGCAACAAAGCAACCGAGGAGGGAATTGTACTCAGCGAGCAACCCTTACAACTTACAGAACAATTACAAGACCTTCTAGTAAGATATTTCCTTTCTCCTTTTAAAGTAGAAGAGTACTATCATTTATATCACGAAGAGCGTCTTGAGATGAACGAAATTTACAAACATTGCTCAGTTATCTTTGCCGATCCTGACCAATTGATGGAAGAGTCTCGAGCAATTGCCCGCCACCTTTACAATCAGAGTATTCATCCCAACATCAAAGGGGGTGAAATCTATGTGGTGTTCTTCCATGATGTAATGTTCAATGGCGAATTGATGGATGCAATAGGACTATTCAAATCGGAGAATAAGGAGTCGTTTATCAAGGTGATGCACGGTAATGAGGAGTGGAGCCGACAAGAGGGAGCAGAAAGCGCAATGGCCGATTTTCATCTTGAAGTTCATCAAGGCATCAATATAAATAAATTGGATAAGGGTGCGCTAATTTTTAACAGTGAAGAAGATAAAGGTTATGTAGTCTCGGTAGTTGATCAAACTAATCGGAGCATGGATGCTGCTTATTGGCGTGATGGGTTCCTCCATATTCAGCAACGACAAGATGAGTATTATAATACACACGAGGCAATGCGTGCATATAAACAGTTTGTAACCGATGAACTTCCGCAGCAATATGAGGTAACAAAAGCCGATCAAGCTGACCTATTGAATAAGAGCGTAGACTTTTTCAAAAAGAACGATCAATTCGATATGGACGACTTTGCTCGTGATGTGTTGCAGCAACCAGAGGTTATAGATAGTTTCCAACAGTTTCGTCAACAGTATGAGCAAGAAAATGAGGTGCAGATACCTAACCAGTTCGATATTAACGATAACGCTGTAAAGAAACAAGCTAGGGCCTTTAAGAGCGTGATTAAGCTGGATAAAAATTTTCATATCTACGTCCATGGCGATCGCCAACTGATAGAACAGGGCGAAGATGAACGGGGTAAGTACTATAAGGTTTATTATAAGGAGGAAAGTTGATGAAAACAGTCTGTTATAAGAAAGTTATCCATGTGGTGGTTGTAGCAGTCTTGATCTTATTCTCGAGTTGCTTTTCATCATGTCATCGCCACCATAATCATCTGTTAGGCGATTGGGCTACTGTTGAAACCTATACCGATCATAATCCAGTTGGATTTCAGCTTGCAAAAGGAGGCATGGCGGCTAGCATAAACCAACCTACGGTACAATATGATCAGTGGAGTCTGCGTCGTCACGAGCTAGTACTCTCTGGTAAACGTTTCGAAAATAATCAAATAGTGGCGTTCGACGACACCCTTCGTATCGTAAAAATCAACGGCAACGACTTGTGGGTGAGTCGCGGTACACGTCAGGAGCATTATAGGTTAATACAATGATATGCATTAACGTTTATACATTGATGGGATGTTTTGTTATATTGATTTGCGGCTTGGTCTACTTTTAAGATCTATTTATTATAAGTCTGTGTATGAAGGAGAAATTTGAAGATTTGATACATAATGATCTGCATCGATATCTGAAAGGAATAGGGATGGTAGATGAGATACTGCCCGAGTGCCCTGATATAACAGATCGATGGGAATCGATAGGGAGTTCGTATATCCCAGATGGAGCGCGCGAGTATAAAGATTATCCAGTGGCTAGTCTTGGGTGGATGATGTATCTCGGTATGGCTGTGGCTAAGTTATGGGACGATGAGTGGACCATTTACTCTCAGATAGAGGATCTTTATCTCTATATGCGAAACAAACGAGGCTATGACGCTTTGGATGAATATATCTGCGAGGACGTGTTGATGGTGCGTGATAAGGAATATGAGATATTGGCTCAGGTGGTAAACGAGTGTGCAGCGCGGGCCAACTATGAATTGATGCGTCAACAGATTGAACCAGGCACAAAGGAGGCTTTTGATGCGTTTGTGGTTTGTTTACGTCAACTCTATCTATTCGGAATGGCGATGCAGTTGAGGCGGATGGGGTATCATATGGAGAGGGTGTGACAATTGGATGTAAAGGTAGGTGAGGGTATGATATGGTTACGATTGTAGGAGTTTTTTTCTGAAAGCTGAAGGTGACATCCCTTTGTGGCGAGCAAAGAAATGATTGAAAGATGACTGGTCTGCAAAATGAAGTTGGTCAGCAATTTGGGCAATTGTTAGTTGTGTGGTGCGTAACAGATACTCCGATTCGGAGAGCAGTGCCTTATTGATGATATCTTTGGCAGTGCAATCGAATATCTGCCGTACTAGTCGCGAAAGATAAGTGGTAGTGATACAGAGTTCCTCAGCGTAAAAGGGAAGTTCATGTTCTTCGATGTAGTGGCTATTGACCATCGAGAGAAAGCGTTGCATTAGTTCATCGCTGCGGTTGGGTGCGGTAGTTCTTTCGAGGGCTTTACCTTGTTCCTCTAAAAGATCAAAGAGAAACACCCCACAGAGAGAGTATAGCATAGCGCCTTTGTTGGCCGATGGATGGGCTAGATAGAGATGGATAAGTTGCATGTTCTCCCCAATACGATGAGTTGCCTCGGGCGAGAGGATGATCTTGGGATCGCGACAAGACTGTAGGGGGTCGTAAGCATCGCGGAAAAGGCGGTGGTACATGGGCGACTGTTGCATGATGGTGGTGTCAAAGAAAAGTGCTATACCATCAAAATCGTCTGAATATTCGAGTGTTGCCACAGGCATATAAGGTACATAAGTTTGCATTTCCCCTTGACGATACAGAATCTCGTGTCCGCCATAACGTATCAGCATACTTCCTTGTCTCACTAACAGGAAACCATATACTTTCAATCCATCGAAAGAGAAATGGCCTTGTCGACTTGTGGCAGAACCTTCAGCACAAGCCATAAGTCCCTCCCATACTGTGAGGGAACGTATACTGGGGATTGATTTCACAAATTCTTTCAATGTAAACATGCCTCTATAACGTGCATTGATGTCTTATATTTCGTTTTAAACAATTTTTTGTAAGGAAAAAACTTTCATGCTTCGCTGCAATGGTCGTATTTTTGCAGTAACCATTATGTTTGTGTTATTGTGCTTAAGTAATTGAATATCAAATTTAATAACCTTGTTATAAATACAATTGTAACCATGAAAACAAAGATTATTGTAGCATTAAGTATGCTGGCTTTCCTATTTTCGAATTGTGCTAGTTTAGAATTACCTAAATTTGCAGCTTCTACAGAAGATGGAATTACCTATGAGTACGAGGGGATTGTACCACTTACAAATTTTGTTCGTATTCGTCCTATTACTCCTTCCGACCAACTAACGGGCGAGGTGACCATTCCATCTACTGTTTCGTATGAAGGAACTACCTATGTGGTAAGTCAAATTGCCGCTCAAGCATTTGCCAACTACGATGGCATCACTAAGATTGTATTGCCTCCTACGGTGAGTACCATCGAGGCAGAGGCTTTCCGTGGATGCACAATGCTTAGCCAAATCAATACACCACAGCCGCTCTCTACTATTGGAGATTATGCCTTTGAGGGTTGTTCCTCGCTTGCAGCTTTCAGTTTTGTGGCTTCAATTTCAACTTTAGGTCAGTGTTGCTTTGCCAATTGCAGTTCGTTGGGTGACATTTCGCTCCCAACATCGCTCAACACCATACCTTATCGAGCTTTCTATGGTTGTTCGAATGTTAGCACTATCTTTATTGATGCTACGGTGAATAGTATTGGTGCAGAGGCATTTGCTGGATGCAGATCGGTGATTCAGATAACATGTAAGGCAGGAATGCCTCCTACAGCTAGTGCTAACACATTTGATTTAATTGATGCCGAGATTCCAGTAACGGTACCGATGGGTGGACTTAATTATTATGCAACTGCTATTGGTTGGAATCATTTTGTCAATTTTCAAGGTGTGTATTGATTTCGAGGAGCGTATCTTTTCTTAAGGCAATAGAAAACAATTGATAGGAGGCATTGTATCGATTGAAAAGGGCCGATGGACAAAACGTCTGTTGGCCCTTAGTTTGATGTTGTAGTGTTTTAGTTTGCGAACCCTCTCGGTGTTGTTTTTTTCTTGTTAGTTTAAAAATAATGTGTATTTTTGTGGATGCAATTATGCTGAAGAAAGAAACAATTTTTAACGTTATATTGTTATAAATGAGAAAAATGAAAAGGGTGATTCTTTTCTTGGGAACGATAGCCTTTGCACTTTCTGTTCAGGCGTACGATTTTACCTATACCAAAAATGGACAAAAGTTGTGCTATAATTTTATGGACGATAAAGGGAAGGTTGAGGTGACGTTCGAAACAAACGATAATCAGAAGGTTAACTACGCTGATGTAGTTGGCACATTGACTATACCAAGTGAGGTAACCCATAAGGGTGTATCGTATATGGTGGCAGCTATTGGCGATGAGGCCTTCAACGGCTGTTTTGGTATCACCATTGTATCGATGCCTACTACCATTATGTCAATAGGAACCAATGCATTCAGAGAGTGTCGCGGGCTGTCATCAATCATAATTCCAACAACAGTAACACATATTGGTGATGCCGCTTTTTGGTCTTGCAGCAGTCTTTCGATAGTAAATATTCCTCATTCCCTCAATACCATTAGTGCTGGTACTTTTGCATACTGCAAGTCACTCACAACTATACTTCTTCCGCGTACGGTTACGACGATAGGTAACCACGCCTTTCGAGGGTGTATCAATCTCACTACGTTGATACTTCCACCTTCAGTGACAACGATAGGTAATCATGCTTTCGAATCGTGCAATAGTCTATCAACTCTTATATTACCTAGCACTATGAAAAAGATTGGAAGTCATGCTTTTCGAGATTGTACTTCCTTGGTGAATTTGGTTATTCCTAATTCGGTGACATCGATAGGTGATTATGCATTCAAGGGATGTACCAAACTGACTACGGTGACCTTGCCAGAGAAGATGACTTCAATAGGGGATGGCACTTTTATTCAGTGCTCTTCTTTATCAGCACTGACTCTTCCCGAATCGGTGACTACGATAGGGCAAGAGGCTTTTGAAGGATGTAGTAGTTTGACTGCTGTGATGTTACCCAACTCGTTAACACGACTAGGGTGGAATGCATTCAGCAACTGCAAGAATCTTGTAATTCTCATTGTAGGTCCTCAGATCCAAAGTATTGATCACGGGGCGCTAGAAGGTTGTTCGAAATTGGAGTATGTTTTTATGCGTAGTACCGAGCCTCCTAGGATAGAGTCTGGCGTATTCAATGATGCATCGCCCAGCATTACTATCCATGTACCATCCAAAGCCTATGCAGCCTTTATTAACGATGCAGTATGGGGGAAACTGCCTATCGAACAGAAGGGTACAAGAAAGGTTAAGTAATGTTTTTTTACTACTGAATAAGAAAAGAGATGAAAAGAGTATTATTATTTTTGGGAATTATGGCTGTTGTAATGACAGCACGAGCGTACGATATGGCCTATACTTATGAAGGCAAGACACTTTATTATGATTTGTTAGCGGATGGGGCTTATGTTACTTTTGAGTCTATGGATGAAACCAATTATAGTAAGTTGCATGGAGTGGTGAATATACCTTCAAAAGTGCCAACGAATGTGGGCGACTATCCAGTGGTTGGTATTGGCTATTCAGCCTTTGCTAGTTGTAATGGAATGAGCGCTTTGACGGTTCCTCAGTCGGTGAAATATCTAGGGTCGAATTTTGTGGCAAACTGTACCGCTTTGCGTGTCATTATCATGAAAAGCACAATCCCGCCTACAATAGAAGTCAATACGTTTGAAAAGATGGTGTCTTCGGTGCTTATCCGAGTGCCGAGCAATGCGTTGGAAGTATATCAAGCCAGTGGGCGTTGGCCCAACTTGGTGGCTGTTAGTACTGCAGGAGGGTTGGACTTAAAACAATTAGGACTTACGAATGAGCGACTGAAGCAGATGGGTATCGATAGTAGGTCGAGATCAGTAGTTAAGACATCTTTTCAGGCAAAGAAGAGTCCATCGTCCGTGAATAAGCCTGAATCGGCCGATGCTTGCTTTGCAAAAGGAGAGGAGAGCTACGGTCGTGGTGACTTTGAAAATGCTGCTAATTGGTATCGTAAGGCGGCCGAGAAGGGGCATGCTCAAGCACAGTACTACCTAGGTGATGCCTATTTCCATGGAGACGGAGTGGCAGTTGACTATCAGCAAGCTGTTTATTGGCTCGAGAAAGCTGGATATCAAGGGGTTCTAAATGCCCAGTTCAATGTGGCACTTTGCTACCTACATGGTAAAGGGGTAGATCAGAGCAATAGTAAGGCTGCCTACTGGTTTGAAAAGGCTGCAGAACAAGGCGATGCTATTGCTCAGGTGAATATCGGTGTATGCTATGAGAATGGTATGGGAGTAGAACAAAACTACGAAGAGGCGGTAGAGTGGTTTAGGAAATCTGCCGAGCAGGGTAATGCTAAGGCGCAGTGTGGTTTGGGACGATACTATAGCATGAGGAGGGATCATGAACAGGCGGTGTATTGGTATCGTAAGGCAGCAGCACAAGGTCAGTTCGAAGCACAGAAATACTTAGAAGATAACGGTTATACGTTAAATGTGCAATATTAGTATCCGCTATTTTATTTACTCATTCTTAGTATCTTTGTTATTCTAAATCATTATATAGCAGAAAAAACAATGCAATGTAGAGTAGAAACGGGTTGAGTCGCATTAAAAAAAATTGCTACTCCACGCTAATTTCGTATATTTGCAATTCTGTAGTCTGATGGTGCTAATGCGCAATCGACTGATATTGTTGTTTATTGTCTTATTTAAGGATAATAAATATTTTTGAAATTATTATATATTGATGAAATCGAAATTAGATAATATAATTGTGGTAGGCGACCGAGTCTTGGTGAAACCTACCGATGAGGCGGACCAAACAAAGAGCGGTCTTTATCTTCCAGCTGGATACAAATCGAAAGAGGAGGTGCAGCAGGGTTATATTTTGAAATGTGGACCTGGATATGCGCTCCCTTCTACCGAGGATGAAAGTGAGTCGTGGAACGGGAAGGCGCATGAGGTTCGTTACCTACCGCTACAGGTACAGCCTGGCGACTGCGCTCTCTTTATGCAGAAGAATGCAGTAGAAATTAAATATCAAGGTGAAAAATACTTTATTGTTCCACAAAACGCCATTTTACTGGTGGAGCGAGAGGAGTTTTAGCATTTGGTGCACATCCAATAATACTTAACGACAATACAAAACTATTAATATATTATGACCTCAAACGAGATTAGAAAAGCTTTTCTGGATTTTTTCCAGTCGAAAGATCACCACATCGTGCCTTCGGCTCCGATGGTAATTAAAAACGATCCTACATTGATGTTTACTAATGCTGGTATGAACCAGTTTAAGGACATCTTCCTTGGCAATAGCCCTGCACAATACCATAGGGTTACCGACTCGCAGAAGTGTCTCCGTGTAAGTGGTAAACATAATGATTTAGAGGAGGTAGGACACGATACCTACCATCACACAATGTTCGAGATGTTAGGCAACTGGAGCTTTGGTGACTACTTCAAGAAGGAGGCTATTGCATATGGTTGGGAGTTTCTTACTGAGGTGTTGAAGGTAGATAAAAACAACCTTTACGTAACCGTGTTTGGTGGCGATGAAAAGGAGGGACTGAGCATGGACCAAGAGGCTTACGACTTTTGGAAAGCTCATATTGCCGAGGAGCGTATCTTGATGGGATCAAAGAAGGATAATTTCTGGGAGATGGGCGATCAGGGTCCTTGTGGCCCTTGTAGCGAGATTCATATAGATTTGCGCGATGAGGCTGAGAAGGCTAAGATCCCAGGACGGGAGATGGTGAACAAAGATCATCCGTTGGTAATCGAGATATGGAATCTTGTGTTTATGCAGTACAATCGTCTTGCTAACGGTCAGCTGGAGCCATTGAAGGCTAAGCATATTGATACTGGTATGGGCTTTGAGCGCCTATGTATGGTGGTACAGAACAAGAAATCAAACTATGATACAGATGTGTTCCAGCCACTGTTACAAGAGTTGGCTCGAAAGGCTGGCATGGTATACGGACAGAATGAACAAGCTGATATTGCCATGCGCGTGTGTGCCGATCATTTGCGTGCTGTATCTTTTAGCATCGCCGATGGTCAGTTGCCAAGCAATGCTAAAGCTGGCTACGTTATTCGTCGTATCTTGCGCCGTGCGGTTCGTTATGGTTATACTTTCCTTGGCTTCAAGGAACCTTTCATGAATACGATGGTGGACACGCTAGTGTGCCAAATGGGCGATCAGTTCCCAGAACTTCGCAAGCAACAAACACTGATCCAGCGCATCATCCAGGAAGAGGAACAGTCGTTCTTGAAGACGCTGAGCAATGGTATCATCAAATTCGAACGATATATTGGCGAGCATGACAATAAGGTAATTGATGGCGCCTTTGCTTTCGAACTGTTTGATACGTATGGTTTCCCAATCGACCTTACGCAACTCATGGCTGCCGAGAAGGGTTGGACTGTGGATATGGAGGGTTTCGCTCAAGGTTTGGCGGAACAGAAAGCTCGCAGCCGTGCTGCTGCTAGTGTGGATACTGACGATTGGGTGAATGTTCATCCCGATGTAGAGGAGCAGTTTGTTGGCTACGATGTACTGGAGGCCGATGTGGAGATTGCCCGCTACCGTAGGGTAAAGACAAAGGATAAGGAGTTTTATCAGTTGGTGTTCGACCATACGCCATTCTATGGTGAGGGTGGTGGACAGGCTGGTGACAAAGGCACGCTGAGTAATGGTGATGAGACTATTACTATCTTTGATACGAAGAAGGAGAACAATTTGATTGTTCATTTGGTGGCTAAGTTGCCCTCCGATCTCAGCGCTACTTTCCATGTATGTGTAGATGTCGATAAGCGTCATGCTACTGAAAATAATCATAGTGCTACCCACCTGTTGCATAAGGCATTGCGACGTGTATTGGGCGATCATGTAGAACAAAAGGGTTCGAGTGTGGATGATCAGCGTCTACGTTTCGATTTTAGTCATTTTGCTAAGATGACTAAGGAAGAAATTCGTGAGGTGGAACATCTAGTCAATCTCGATATTCGTGCTAATATGCCATTGGAAGAAAATCGTGCTATGCCAATCGAGGAGGCTCGTAAATTGGGCGCTATGGCTCTCTTTGGTGAAAAGTATGGTGAGAAAGTTCGAGTAGTTAAATTTGGCGATAGTATAGAGTTCTGTGGTGGTACCCACGTTAGCGCTACTGGTAATATTGGTTGCTTGAAGATTGTTAGCGAAGCGGCTGTGGCTGCTGGTATGCGTCGTATAGAGGCTGTGACTGGCAAGGCTGCTGAGCAGCTAGCTAACGAGCGAGAGGATCAGGTAGAGGCTATTAAAGAGTTACTTAAAGCTCCTAAAGATTTGGTGGCTGCCGTTCAGCGCCTACAAGAGGAGAATGCTATACTGCGTTCAGAAATCTCTAAGATGCAACAACAACAAGCTAGCGTTGTAGCTCAAGGCTACTGCGATAAACTGTGTAGCTGCAATCTGATAGTGGAAGAGGTGAAGAGTGATTTGAATGTGCTGAAGGACGCACTACTTCAAATTAGAGCCAACAAACCTGATATGGCTTTGGTGCTGGGTAGCCGTGTGGGCGATAAGCCTTCACTGCTTGTAATACTGGGCGATAATAGAGTGAATGCTGGTCTGAATGCTGGCAATATTGTTCGGACGGCCGGCAAGGAGATGCAGGGCGGTGGTGGCGGTCAGCCTTTCTGTGCTACTGCAGGCGGTAAGAACCTGGAGGGCTTGGCTAAAGCTATGCAGGTGGCTGCCGATATGTGTAAATAACAAGGATATTCGTTAGAAACGAAATGAAAGGACCTAAGATTGAAGTGCTCGGTGCTCGCGAGCACAACCTACAAAATGTCGATGTGGAGATACCTCGCAATCAGTTGGTAGTATTCACAGGACTGAGTGGCAGCGGCAAGTCATCGCTGGCATTCGATACTATATATGCTGAAGGACAACGCCGTTATATGGAGACCTTCTCGGCTTATGCACGACATTTTATAGGCAATATGGAGCGTCCGGATGTGGATCAGATCAAAGGACTTAGCCCTGTGATATCAATTGAGCAGAAAACAACAAACAAGAATCCTCGTTCAACGGTGGGCACAGTGACAGAGATATACGACTTTGTACGTCTACTCTATGCTCGTATCGGTTTGGCGGTGAGTCCTACTAGTGGCAAGCCTATGGTGCACTATTCCGAGGAACAGGTGATACAACTGATTGGTGAGAGCTATCAGGGTAGGGATATCCTTGTGCTAGCTCCTTTGGTTAAGCGTCGTAAGGGTCACTATCGTGAGCTTTTTGCTAATGTGGCAAAAAAAGGTTTTCTCCGTGTACGAGTTGATGGGGAGATACGAGAATTGGTATATAACATGCAGGTGGATCGCTATAAAACTCACGATATTGAGTTAGTAGTGGATCGTATCCGCATGGGGGGAAGTAGTACGCAGCGACTCAAGGAGGCTGTGCAGACAGCTTTCAAGCAAGGAAAGGGTGTGTTGATGGTTATTGAGGAGGGAACAGATGAACCTCGATATTTCAGTCGTCAGCTAATGGATCCCGATACTGGTGAGTCGTTTCCCGAACCAGAACCTAACACGTTTTCTTTCAATTCGCCTTATGGTGCTTGTCCGCACTGCAATGGTTTGGGTGAAGTGGCAGAGGTGGATTTGACGAAGTTGATTTCCAATCCTAAGAAAAGTATCCGTGATGGGGCGTTCGATCCTTTTGGAAAATACAATGTGAACAATCCGTTCTACCGTCAACTAGAGCGCTTGGGGATGGATTATGGTTTTACTGCCGAAACGCCTATTGAGGAGATGAGCGATGAGGCACGGAATGCGATTCTTTACGGTACTAGCGATTTCTCGGGCATTGGCGAGCAGTATGAAGGTTCCTATAGGGGCGGTTTTCAGGGTATTGCCAATTATATCCAAGAGATGGCCTCAGAGGAGAGCCCTGCTGGATTGCAGAAGTGGGCTCAGAATTTTATGAATACGGTGCCCTGTCCCCATTGTCATGGCACTCGATTACGCCATGAGAGCCTTTGTTTCTTGGTGGATGGGATGAATATTAGTCAAGTTGCAGCTATGGACTTGACGCAACTCTATACATGGATACGTCAGTTGGAGACTAAACTTGATAAGAGTCAGCAGGTGGTAGCACACGAGATTATACGTGAGATAGAGGTAAGGGTGAAGTTTATGCTCGATGTGGGTATCGGGTATCTCTCATTGAGTCGCAGCAGCCGCACATTGAGCGGTGGCGAGTCTCAGCGTATCCGTCTGGCTACGCAGATAGGTGCTAAACTAGTGAATGTCCTATATATTCTCGATGAGCCTAGCATAGGCTTACATCAACGCGATAACCGCAAATTGATCAACTCACTGAAGGAACTGCGTGATTTGGGCAACAGTGTTATTGTAGTGGAACACGATAGAGATATGATTATGAGTGCCGATTATGTGTTTGACATTGGACCTGGTGCAGGTGTGCATGGAGGACATATAGTAGCGCAAGGTAAGGTAGATGAGCTATTGAAGTGCGATGGGGTGACAAGTCGTTATCTTAGTCGTAGGTGTGATATTGATATTCCTAAACGGCGCCCGCTACAAGGTAGAAATCATTTGGTACTTAAAGGAGCTACTGGCAATAATTTAAAGAATGCAACTCTTGATATTCCATTAGGGGTCTTTGCTTGTGTGACGGGAGTGAGTGGTAGTGGCAAGTCGACCTTGGTGAATGAAACGCTGCATCCTATTCTGAGTGCCCATTTCTATCGATCTCAGAAGAGACCTCTGCCATATGAGAGTATTAGTGGTATGGAATTTATTGATAAGGTAATAGAGATTGATCAGTCACCTATCGGACGAACTCCTCGCAGCAATCCTGCAACCTATGTGGGTATCTTCGATGATATTCGTCAACTATTTGCGCAGCTGCCTAGTGCTAAAATAAGAGGCTATAAACCAGGCCGCTTTTCGTTCAATGTAAGTGGAGGCCGTTGCGAAACATGCAAAGGGGCTGGCGTAAGAACTATCGAGATGAATTTCCTACCTGATGTATATATCAACTGTGAGGTATGCAATGGGAAACGATATAATCGTGAGACTCTTGAGATACGTTATAAAGGTAAGTCGATAGCCGATGTATTAGAAATGACAGTCAACGAGGCGGTGGATTTCTTTGAGGCTTTGCCTAAGATATACCGCAAACTGAAGGCGGTGCAAGATGTGGGTCTAGGATATATTACCCTAGGTCAGCAGAGTACCACCCTTAGTGGTGGCGAGGCACAGCGTATTAAATTGGCTACCGAATTGTCAAAGACCGATACGGGTAATACGCTCTATATCCTTGACGAACCAACAACAGGACTCCATTTTGAGGATATAAGAGTTTTGCTAGAGGTCTTGCAGAAACTTGTAGATAAGGGCAATACGGTATTGGTGATCGAACATAATATGGATGTTATCAAAGTGGCAGACTATATTGTGGATGTGGGTCCTGACGGCGGTGTTTCTGGTGGCGAGGTGGTGTTTAGCGGCACTCCTGAGCAACTATTGAAGCTGAAACATAATTATACTGCTGAATTTCTTCGAGAAGAACTGAACGATTATCAGCGAGGTAAGAAGATTCGCGAAAAGAATACTAACAAATAATAATGATTACTTTTTATTGATTATAATTAAAATAAGATGTGTCTTTATACTGATGGAAGAAAGATAAGGATGCGTGCAGTAGTGACTGCAGTGTTGATGATGGTATCTTTCTCGGCATTGGCTCAACGTGCTGTGGGTCTGCGTGTTGGAGGTGGTAGTTCGTTTATAGCTGAGTTCAGTTATCAGTTCGCATTTCAACAAGAACAGAGGGCACTGACAGATACCTGGTGGCAGCGAATAACACGTAAAACAACTCTCTCTCCCATCAGCGCGGCAGATCGTATTGAATTTGGATTAGGGTTTGGAAGTACTCTCTCCTCATTCTCGGAATCGGTCAATTACATGAATTTCTGCGTTGTGTATCAGTGGCACAATGCGCTTACTCGCAGGGCTGGCTGGTATGTGGGTCCAGGTGCCTATTTGTCGTTCCATCAGTTCGATGAACGTTCGTTGCTAGCACTCGGTATTGGTGGACAGTTAGGTGTAGATTATACCTTTAGGTTTCCGCTTCAAGTGAGTGCCGATTTTAGACCGATGATACGCCTCATAGGAGGTAGTTATGGATTAGGGTGGGGGATAGCAATTGGGTGCCGATATATGATAGATAGCGATAAGAAATAAGCGATTCTAGGGGGATAATAAAGGTATTAGTCTTCTCTTTTGATGATTTATTTATATAGGTGTTATTGTTATATTTATAAGTGTTTATGTATATGGTTTTCTGATAAGTATGAAAGTAGATAGTTATGTGGAATGATATCGCTATAGGTTATATATGGGTAAAATCTGCACTTTTTTTCTTGTGAAAATAAAAAAATGTGTATCTTCGCAAATCATCACACCTAATTAATTATCGTTTTTGTTTATTTTTATATGTTGCAAATGAGATAATTGAGTGGTTCTTCATTGAGGTGCTGCTGCATAGGGAAAGGGTGTTGTTAATAAATAAAGTAAGGGATTACTATGGTAAGTAACGAGTTTTACATCATTGAAGGGCGTACTGTGCGCGCTATAAATCCTGTGTATAGGAAAACACTTACTCCTGATAAGGAGATTGAGATGTTTCCCCAAACGGTCAGATTGTTAAGTGATCGTGTCTTCTACGAATGCCAGTCGGTATACGAGATGCTCTTACCTGAGCGTATTACTACTATAGGAGAGGCTTGTTTCTCCTCATGCCATAATCTTACTCGTGTGGTGATGGGCCCGAACGTTACCAAAATAGGTACTGGCTGTTTTGCTTATTGTAATAACCTCAAGGAGATTTTTTTCTCTGATGCGTTAGAAGAAATCAATGAGAATGCGCTGATGGGATGCTCTGGTTTGGAGCGGGTCGTACTGCCTGCTTCGTTGCGGATCATCCGCCGAGGAGCTTTTATGGGATGCACTTCACTAAAAGAGATTGTTTTCCCAACAACGATAGAAGAGATCGATGAGGTGGCGTTCGATAGTTGTACGGGATTGAGTGAGATAGAGTTCCCTGCTTCGATGCGTACAATTGGCAATGAAGCATTTTATGGATGTATTAACTTAGTATCTGTAGCATGTGCCACATCGGGGGTGTTTATTTCTGAAGATGCTTTTAATGGTTGCTCAGTCCAAAAGTTAACGATGCAAGGTCGTCGTGTAATGCAACCTGCAGGTTGGAGTACAGGCACTGCCAAATAGGATAAAGTGTGGTGCTGTTATGGGTAGTGTTACCCTGGGAATGCGTGTATAAGTGTGCAATGATTAGAATGGAAATACTGAACCCACTATTCTTTTCTACTGAAATCTTGTTTTCTATTTTACACCTATGGCGAGTTTGATGTGATTCACATCCTTTTCTCCCTTCAGCTGTTCATTGACTTTGATGGCTTCGGAGGGCGATAACATGATGTTAAGGATATGTTTTTGCTCGGCTAGGAGGTTGTTCTGGATGGCAGCGTAACGTTGTAAATCTTCGTCTCGAACAAAGATGGCCTCGAGGTTGTGACTTTTCAGGAGATGTTGGTAGGCTTTGAAAATATGGCTATAGTTTTCTTTGCAACTTTGTTGGATTTGGTCGCTTTGCTGGTTGATGGTGTTGTTCCTATCAAGGATGGCTAGAAACTGGTTTTGCAGTGTAATGTAATTTTCAAGCATGTTAATGTATTGCTGACCAGCATCGATTAGTCTGAAATTGGCAACGAAATTCCGTTGGCCGCGAAGTGTCTTATATGAGTTGCTGAGTCCTTTGGGTGACGTTTTTGATGAAGTAATACTATCGCCCTTTCGTGCTATCGTCATTCGGAGGTCAACGATACGGATATAGCAGTTTTGTAACTGTTCGAAGTCGGTTAAGCTACGCTCAAAGAACTGAGCTCCTTTGAGGGTATGGTAGTCTGGCACTAGCGAGGTGGTGTTCTGTAGTTGCCGATAGGAGTTGGCTACATCGCTTATGGCTCTTGGTACAATACTGACGATAGAGTCGCCTCGTGCAATGATATTATCAATATGGTTAATGTTGTTGAGATACTCGCCCTGGACCTGGATAAATTCTTCGAGTTGCGATTCGAATAGTTCAGATTCGGCAATGGTACTATAAGCTGGTATTAGGTTAATGGAGGAAAGGGCGTTGCGGTACGAGTCGCTGATATCACGATGACGTTGTTTGCAACGGTTTAGTATATCAATACTGCCAGATGCAATCCGTTCGCGAAGGGTGATGGCGTAGAGATATGATCGCTGAACGGTAGTGATGATCTGCATCTGTTGTATGTATTGTTGATAGCCCTCCAAACTAGTGAATTGTGCCGATACAAGGGGTGTGCGCATCACCTTGATATAAGAGCGGTAAACATCGGCATGATCTTTGCCTGCTCGTTCGCGCAGTTGGTTTGGGAAGCGTTCAATTTGGTTGGGTAGTCCACTCTCAAGTAATACGCTATCAAGTAGTTGCTGCTGAAACGAAAGCAGTTCGTTGATGCGAGCTAACTGCTGTTCGGTAACATTGATAGGCGTGAGATTATATTGGTTGAAGATGCGGAGATAGGCGAACCACAATAGTTTGAGTTCTCTTACCTTTAGTTTGTCGCTAACGCCATGGGCTAGTGTGATAGATTCGATCTGTTTGTCTTTCTTCTCAATTACAGCGATGATCTCAGCCGCTTTTTCGTCAGTCTCTGCTTGCGCTTTGCGTGCCAACTCACGGGCTATTTGCCGTTCTGCTTCAATTCGTTGTTGTTCAAGTTGACGATATTTCATGATGTTGCGTTGTAGCAGGGTGACTGTAAACGACATTTGGTCACGATAATAAAAGTAATCGTGTATATAGGTGATAGAATCAACCCATACTTTCCCGTCACGAATGGTACCCATGCGTGACATCTGCCGTTGTAAACGCTGCACGTAGGAGAGGTAAAGGGAACAGGTGTCTTCGATCGAGGGAAACGAGACGGTGAGTGATGAGAGATAGGTGTTGAGGAGGATGGTGTCGTCAATGAAGTCATAACGGATACCACGAGAGGGCAATACATCGCGCAACGAGATGCTCAACGTATCGTGGGTCTCGTATTCAGGTTCCTGTGCACTGGCCCCTAATGGTAGCAAGAACAGAATCCAAAGCAGTATAATGTAGTATCGTTTTTCCAGAATATGACGTTGTTTTTTTATTGGGCAACATAGGGGCGAATGATAGTCGCCCCTATGATACCTTTTTTATTAGTTTTTTTAATTATTCGCCGTAACTGCTGCCATCGAAGCAGTGAGTGCATACTCGTTCTTTAGGCAGACCGATAGCGTCAACAACCGTTTGAAGACTATTGAATTTGAGGGTGTCTACTCCTACCGATTGTCGGATGAGTTCAACCATATTGGCATATTGTTTGGTGGTACTATCCATGTAGGCCTCAACATTTTGAATTTTGCCTTCAAGTTGTTCAATGCAACGGAGAGCGATAAGCTCTTTTTCTGTCTTAGATGCCGAGAAGTTAAGGTATTTGCATCCAACGGTGAGAGGAGGGCAGGATATACGTACATGTACATGTTTTACACCGTTAGCATAAAGCATTTTCACTTGGTCGCGCAGTTGTGTGCCTCGCACAATAGAATCATCGCAGAATACCACATCGTGACCCTCAAGCACTTTCTTGCAAGGAATGAGTTTCATCTTGGCAACCAGCGAACGGCTTTCTTGGTTAACAGGCATGAAACTGCGGCTCCATGTGGGGGTGTATTTGAGGAAACCACTCTTGTAAGGAATACCCTTGCCTTCGCTATAGCCTTGAGCCATGCCGATACCGCTATCAGGGATAGCACTTACAAAGTCGGCATCTATATCGTCCTCTTTACCCATAGCATAGCCTAAACGCTGACGGACAATTTCGTTGTTGATATCTTCGTATTCTACGCAGGGGTATCCGTAATAGATCCAAAGGAAGGAACATATCTGCATCTTGTCGTTGGGCTCTTTAAGCTGTGTGATGCCGTAAGGAGATACTTGTACAATCTCGCCTGGACCTACGTAACGACAGGTTTCGTAACCGAGGTTGATATAACTATGGCTTTCGCTAGCAATAGCGTAGTCGCCATCCTTTTGTCCTATAACGATGGGGGTGCGGCCGTAGAGGTCGCGGGCAGCGATGATTCCTTTTTCGGTGAGGATAAGCATCGAACAACTGCCTTTCACTTTTTTGTATACATTCTTGATGCCTTCTACAAAATCTTCTCCTTGGGTGATAAGAAGGGCGATGAGTTCAGTGGCATTGGTGCGACCTTGGCTGAGTTCAACAAATTGCTGTCGACTGTCAAGACATTCTTGTGTCAGTTCTTCAATGTTGTTGATTCTTGCTACGGTAACAACGGCAAAACGGCCTAAGTGGGAATTGACAACGACTGGCTGTGGCTCGGTATCGCTGATAACGCCGATACCAAAGTTGCCTTTCATCTCCTCAATGTCGTTCGCGAATTTTGTACGAAAATAAGAATTGGAGATGTTATGGATGTTGAGGTGCATGGCTCCGCTCTCTTCGATGGTGCTCATGCCAGCACGGTTGGTGCCAAGATGCGAATGGTAGTCTACGCCATAAAATAATTCTGTAACGCAGGCTTTTTTTGATGCAATGCCAAAGAATCCACTCATAATTTTTTTGTTTTAAGATGATTATAATATATATGAAGAATTGAAATAAAAAGCAAAGGTACACTTTTTATTTAATATGGCAGAAAAAATGTGTTCTGTATGGATAAGGAAGAGGAAATTTTTTTGAATCTATTTTGTGGTTGCAAGGGTGGAGGTATGCCGTTTAGCCCTATCTCAAGTTGGAAGGTGCGTGATTTAAAAAAAAAAGTTAGGCATGCTCTAGGCAAGTACTAAACAAGCTCAGCTAAGCTCTAGGCAAGCATAATAGCTTGCTTAGAACTTGCCTAGAGATTGCTTAGAGTATGATAACAGCGAGATAAGGGTATGGAAAGTACTTCTAAAAACAGGTATTTCATGTTATGTCATTTTAGTAGTGTGTAAAAAAGAAAGCCGTAGAGTGATGGCTCTACGACTTCCTTTTGTTATATGGTAATCTTTGAGAGATTACCAATTGAGGATTTTCTTGAAGTCGTATTCTTCGGGATTAGGAAGATACTGACGGGCAGCCTCATAGTCGGCAGGAGTGATATAATCCATAATGTCATCCACATAGCTGATCACTTTGTTGCTATTGACGTTTACTAAACGAGGAGGAATCTTGCCAGTGGCAGGATCTTGTAGATCGCGGAGGAAGAGGGGGCTGATGTTGCCTTGGTGGTCAACATAAACCATACATCCAGTGTTGCCTTCTACAAACAATTTGTGAACGCCCATACCCATCAAGGAGCAATAGGTAAGGTCGAAAGCGATGGGGGTATGGCAGCGAATCTCGTAGCCAATCTCAACGGGACGTGATTTAACTTTCAGTTTGAGTTCTTTCAACTTACGCTCTAACAACTCGTTGAATATATGTGCTTTCGATACTTTTCCGAGTTCGGGATGACCGTGCTCATCGTAGGAGAAGTTGACTCCAGCGTTCTTTAATTCCTCATCGGAGAGGCTATGGAATACACCTTCAGAAATCATGGCTGCACCATAGTTGATGCCCATGATACGGCGTTTAACAATACAAGATACCACCATGTTTACAATCTTCTCAATAGTGATCTCTGTATTGTTGAAGAATTCGGGGATAATCACCATCGGGTAATGGCATGCTCCAGCAATACCTAGTACCAAATGGCCAGCCGAACGTCCCATGGCGCTGACGACGAACCAGTTTTCGCTAGTGCGTGCATCTTCCATCACGGCAGTAGCAAGTACGCAACCCTGTGCTTTGGCAGAGTTGTATCCAAAGGTGGGACTGCTGTTGGGTAATGGCAAGTCGTTGTCTATAGTTTTGGGTACATGGATGTTAGCGATGGGATAGTGCTTTGATTCGAGGAATTTAGCAATACGATTGGCGGTGCTAGCTGTATCATCGCCTCCAACGGTAACCAACAGTTTGATATCGTTGTCCTTGAAAAGTGAAAGGTTGAAGCGTTTCTCGAAGTCTTCGTCGGTAGGTTTAAAACGGCTCATTTTCAATAATGAACCACCTTTGTTGAAAATCTCATCGGCTACAAGAAAGTTGAGGTCTTGCATGCGTGGATTTTCGGTGAAGAGGGCAGAATAGCCACCATGCAAACCGATAACGCGATATCCATCGCGAAGAAAAGTTTTGGCCACCGATGCTACTACGGTGTTCATTCCAGGAGCGGGACCACCGCCGGTAAGGATTGCTATAGATTTCATGGTATTGATTTATTTATCTTTATTTTATTGGGTTGCAATGATTAAAGAACCGTTGTGCTGAGGTTTGATGAAAGGTCGAAATATTAATAGTTCTTAACAACAGTGTGATTTTCAAATGGAAACATAATTATCATTCCAACTTTTCGAAAAGCAAAGATACACTTTTTTTTCAAACAAATAAAAAAAAGTCGAACAATATGTTGTTATAGCTGATGTAGGATAGCGTTTGATCAGTTATTGGATGAAGTAATCAAGTATTGGTTATATCAATGGTGTGATAATTAGTAGCGGTATTGTGATTATATGTTATTATTCTTTTCTTTAGAGATGTTTTATAATATGTAATTGCTTTTTATATTAAAAAGAAAATTAGATGTTTACATTTGTTTCATTATTCATATATGGTCGTTTAGTTTTTTGAAATATGAAGTGAATATACTTGGTTTATATGTTATACATAGGATGAATATTTTACATAATTGTATTATTATTATTAAAAAAAGGTGCAATAAAATTGAATTGTCGAATACTAAATAATGTCAATTTTCATGTCCCCTTCATGAGGGTTAATAGGTACAAGTTTTATAGCATTAAATCATTTAACAAAATAGGAATGAGTATGATGAAGAAATTAGCGATTGTCGCTATTGTATTATTAGTATATGGTTCAGTTAGGGCTCAGCAACTCGGAATAATGTCGCTTGACAGTTGTCTTCGTTATGCATATCAACATAACCTCACGGTGAAGAATGCTATGTTGAATACTGACCTTGCTGAGGTTAACTACAATAAGAGTCGGTTCAGTTTTACCCCTTCACTTAATGCATCTGCCAGCGAAACCTTTAGTTTTGAGAATGGCGCCAGTGCTAACGGTAACTATGGTATTAGTGGCAATTGGACACTCTTCAGTGGTGGTAGCAGATTATTGTATGTGAATAGAAGTATGGCTGGTATAGCTCAATCTGAATATCAATTGCAGCAAAGTTGGAATAATATAGCATCGCAAATTATTCAGGCATATCTGACTATTCTGATGAATAGAGAGCGTTTGGGTTATCAGCAAGAGGTACTCAAAACTACTGCTGAGCAAAAAGGTGAAGGAGAACTAAAATACAAAGTGGGTCGCATTTTAGAGAGCGATTATCAATTGCTGGAAGCTAATTATGAGAGTGCTGTAACTGAGATTGCCAATACCGAACTTGTTATTGCTTCCAATATGTTGTCACTCCGTACATTGCTTGCTGCCCCCGATAGTATGTTATTCGATGTAATAGGTGCTAATGATTCTTTATTGAGCAGTTCCTACAGTTTGCTACCTTTGGAGACGGTTCTGCGCGGAAGTGCCGCCCATATGCCCGATTACTTCCTTAACTCTCTGAATGTAAAAATGGCTGAGTATGATGTGGCTATTGCTAAAAGTGCCTATCTTCCTTCGTTAAGTATGAATGCTGGTGCTAGTTACTATGGAGGGAATAGTGGTGCTGTCGATGCTAATGGTAATATTGTTACAACGAACGGTATCAACCCCAATATTGGATTGAGTTTGAATATACCCATCTTCAATCAAGGTGCCACTAAGACCCAAGTGGTACAAAGTAAGATAAACCTACAGCAAGCTCAGATCCAACAAGAGCAGAATTCCTATGAGTTGAATCAGATGGTTACAGAACAATACTATCAAGCGCAGCAAGCTCTCAACACTTTTGCCGCATCTGAGCGGATGAAGGATGCCTACGCCAATAGTTATAGTGTGTATGTTACCAAGTTCAAAGCAGGGGCGGTGACGGCTGTTGATATGCTATTGCAACAGAATCAGTATCTTAATGCATTGAACACTTATCTGCAAAACAAATATTCGTTTATTATGGACAGCAAGATTCTTGATATCTACATGGGTCACGAGATAAGTCTATAACGGATTATTAAATAGATATTTAAAAAAGTTATGAAGAAAAAACTTTGGATATGGATTATTTTAGGCGTTGCTGTTGTAGCAATAGCTGTTGTGTTATTGTTTGGAAAGAAGGGCTCCTACGAAGTGATACTAACGACTCAGATGGTTGAGGAAGACTCTATTGTGCAAACCGTGACTGCTACTGGTGAGATTCAACCTGTATACAAGGTTGAAGTGGGTACTCAGGTAAGCGGTATCGTACAGAAGTTATATGTTGATTTCAACTCACAAGTAAAGAAAGGCCAGCTGTTGGCCGAACTGGATAAATCAACCCTTAACGAACAAGTAAAACAAAGTCGAGCTAACCTTTCGACTGCGCAGAGTAACAAGGCTTTATACCAGAAGACGTTCGATCGTATTGCCTCCCTCTATGCTAGTAAAGCTGCAACACAGGAGGAATACGATCAAGCTGAATCGCAATTACAACAGGCAAAGAACCAACTTGTTACGGCTCAATCAAACTATGAGAATGCTGTCACCAATTTGAAATATGCTGAAATTTATTCTCCTATAGATGGTGTGGTACTCAACAAAGAGGTAGAAGAGGGACAAACAGTGGCATCATCGTTTAGTACCCCTACGCTCTTCACTATCGCTAACGACTTGACTCGTATGCAGGTAGAGGCTGCTGTTGATGAGGCTGATATTGGAGAAATAAAGGAGGGACAGCGTGTTACATTCACTGTTGATGCATTCCCTAAGGATGTGTTCAATGGAACGGTTCACCAGATTCGCTTAGAGCCTACTGTTACGTCAAATGTGGTTACCTATACTGTGATTATCGATGCACCTAATCCTGATGCTAAGCTTTATCCTGGAATGACGGCCAATGTAAGCATTATTACTCAGGAGGAGAAGGGGTTGATGATACCATTGGAGGCGGAGTATTTTGAACCCGAGATGGTGAAAGAGGATTTGCAAGCAGAGGGCTATACTGTTGAGACGGCTAAGAAAGGGCCTCATTCGGTAGTGGTGTATGTGGTTGAAGGTAATCGTGTTGTGCCTAAGCCTATTACGGTAAGTATGGATGATGGTGTAAATGTTATTGTTACTGACGGGTTATCGGAGGGTGAAGTCGTACTGCTATCAGTCACAAAAGAGCAGAAGTCTGCTAAATCAAAGGAGGCTTCTAAAAACCCGCTGCAGATGGGTCCTCCTCAAAGAAAGACGAGGGAATAGTGTCTGATAATAGCTTGATAATAAAATGTTGTAGATGATGAAAATCTTAGAAATATCACAACTACGGCGTGATTTCCAAGTAGGAGACGAAACGGTACATGCTCTGCGAGGTATTTCCTTTAGTGTCGATCAAGGTGAATTTGTCAGCATTATGGGTACTAGTGGTAGCGGTAAGTCTACCTTGCTTAATATTTTAGGGTGTCTCGATACGCCTACCGATGGCGACTATAGTATTGATGGCACCAACGTTCGTAATCTTAGTCGTAATCAATTGGCGGTGATTCGTAATCGGAAAATTGGCTTTGTTTTTCAGAACTATAATCTCTTGCCTCGCACCAGTTGTGTAGAGAATGTGGAATTACCGCTTCTATATAATAAAGAGGTGTCACCAAAAGAACGGCACGATCGTGCCATTGAAGCTTTGATATCGGTAGGGTTAGAGAAACGAATGAATCATACATCTGCTCAACTTTCGGGAGGACAGCAGCAGCGTGTAGCTATTGCTCGTGCTATTGTTGGTAATCCTGTTATTATCCTCGCCGATGAGGCTACGGGAAACCTTGATACCCGTACAAGTTATGAGATAATGAGTCTTTTTCAACATCTTCATGATCAAGGGAAGACCATCGCTTTTGTTACTCACGAGCCTGATATTGCAGAGTTTACAACACGTATTATCAAACTCCGCGATGGGCAGATAGTTGAAGATCGTCCTGTCGCTACCCGTTCGGCTAACGATGCATTGAACTCCTTACCTCCTGCTATAGATAATTAGTAGATATGTAATTAATTATCAAGTAAAAGATGAACTTTAACAACCTTATAAAAATAGCTATAAAAGCACTCCTTCGAAACAAAACGAGGGCGTTGCTTACCATGCTTGGTGTCATCATTGGTATTGCTGCTGTTATCACGATGGTGAGTTTAGGACAAAGCACAACACTTAATACGCGAGAGCAATTTTCGTCGATGGGCACCAATATGATTATGATCTCGCCTGCTCGCCAACACCGAGGAGGTATCGATATGGGTAACTCATCCTCTAAATCGCTCGATATGAAAGATTATTTGGCTCTAAAGGAGAAAACTCATTATGTGGCAGCTGTCTCGCCAATGGTGGGAAGCGCAGCACAGATGGTAAATGGTGCTAATAATCATTCGGGTAGCATTCAAGGTGTTTCGCCCGACTATCTCAATATCCGAAAGTATGAACTTGAGAGAGGTTTGATGTTTACTAACGATGATATAGATCGATATGCGAAGGTGTGTGTTATAGGTAAAACTATTGTTGAGGAGTTGTTTCCCGATGGTAGTAACCCCATTGGTCAAACCATCCGTTTTGGTTCTATCCCCATGAAGGTAATTGGCGTTTTAAAGAGTAAGGGCCAGAATCAGATGGGTGAGGATCAGGATGATATTGCATTCGCTCCCTATACCACTGTTCAGAAACGTTTTGTGGGTATCAATCATTTCAATATGATTACAGCATCGGCCACTTCCGAGGAGGAGAGTGAGTTGGCAGCTACCGAAATCACTCATATTCTTAGATCGAATCACCGAATAGAGCAGGGAGGTTCTGATGATTTTGAGGTCTTTACACAAGAGGAGATGCTCTCTAGTATGAGCAGCGTTACTCAGTTTTTGACCGTCTTGTTGGCTTTTATTGCTGGTATTTCGCTCATTGTTGGTGGTATCGGCATTATGAATATTATGTATGTTACAGTTACGGAACGCACCAAAGAGATAGGTCTCCGTATGGCAATAGGGGCACAGAATCGCGATATCATGTATCAGTTCTTGTTAGAGAGTACTGTATTGAGTGTTTTGGGCGGTATTATTGGTATCATTTTTGGTGTAGTTGCATCATATATCATTAGTGCTGTATTAGGTTGGCCTTGGGTGGTTAGCACTACGGCTATCGTTATATCGTTTGTGGTGTGTGTGGCTGTAGGGGTTTTCTTTGGTTGGTATCCAGCACGTAGGGCTGCCAACCTCGATCCTATTGTTGCTATTCGTTATGAGTAATTCTGGCTGGTTCATAATTGATAATATTCCAAGGGAAATAGGTCTATATAAGTGGCGAGTGCCTCTCGACTCACGTCGAAAGGCACTCTTCGATTTGTCTCCTTTAGGATAAAAGACTTATTTAAAAAAGCTGATAAAGTAATTCAAAGTCGGTAGTTTGCTATTGTGTTGGCAATGAGTTGATGCCCTGCTTCGTTAGGGTGCATACCATCATCGCATAGGAAAGAGGAGGGTTGGTCTAGTGATTCGAAAACTGTAGTGATGTCAATCACGGGGATGTCGAAATGCTTGCCTAGTTTGAATACCTCTTGGTTATAACGATTGTGCCATTGGCTGATGCCATCAACGTTACCGCCAATGAATTGAAGGATGTTATCCTTGTTGTGTCCTTTGGAAATGTGATCGAAGAATTTCTGTGCATCGATGGCAGGCAAGGAGAGTAGGATAGGTTGAGCACCGAAGGAGATGACGTAGCGGATAATCTTCTCGTAGGTGGATCGAAATTTAGCAATACTAGTAACAGGCTTATGTTTTTTATGTGGATTCTCAGAAACGGCAGCCCAATCGAAATTACAATCGTTGCCCCCAAATTCTAAAACAACGGCATCGCTAGGTTTGATAGAGTTGCGGAAACGTTCTAGATTCTTTATGCCATCAACGATACTGCTACCATATCTAGATTTGTTTTCGACAGTGACTTGGGTGTTGGCCCCATACTGATCCATGAAGTTGGTATCACTAATACAATATTTAATGGTACCTTCGCCTATCATGGTTTGTTTGGTTACCACCCCTCGCATTATAGAATCTCCGAAAGCCACAATCTTTCTTCCTTCCCTTTCTTGCAACTGATCGTTATAAGCTGGATTCATCATTGTTTAGTAGTTTTTTTTAAATTGTATTATGGTTTTCTGTTGTTTTCCGTTTGCAAAAGTAGTAATTATTTTCATCATGCAAAATAGAATGGAATGCATGGTGGGTGTGTGTTGTTAAAATTCACGAATTGGTTCTAAAATACCTATAAATAGTGATTAAAAATCATAATTATTATATTTCATCCCGTATGTTTGGTGATGGATGGTTTTAAATTCCATCCCAGAAAATTGTTAATATTCTTTAAAATCAAGAGGGTCTTATGTTGTTAAAATCGGTGATTCTAATTACTGAACAATATAATGATTGTTGTAGCGTTATTAGTGTATTATTTGATTAAAAGAAATCAATATTATAGTTCATGTTTAAGAAAAAAATCCTATTCGTTGTAGCTGCATTTATGATAACAGCATGTCAACCGAAACAAGAAGAACAATCTAATTACCAAAATATGGAAAACGAAGAATGCCTTATCTGTGGTAAACCGCTTGAATATTTGCAGCAAGACACAATGATGGAATGTGTTATTTGTCATCGTCAAGAACCGAGTAAAACGCAATGTGTTGAAGGACATTTCGTTTGTAGTAACTGTCATACTCAGGGAATGGATTCTATTATTGATCTTTGTTTGAATGAAACTTCAAAAGATCCGATAGCAATCTTGGAGAAGATGATGTCGCAACCGTTCTGTCATATGCATGGTCCTGAGCATCATGTTTTGGTTGGTGCTGCGCTTCTTACCGCTTACAATAATGCGCTTCCTGTTGATAGTGTGCACCCCAATATGCAGGAATCGTTACTAGAAGTGATGAGTCGCGGCCGTCAGGTGCCTGGTGGTGCTTGTGGTTATATGGGTGCTTGTGGTGCTAGTATTAGCACGGGTATCTTTATGTCGGTGATCACGCATAATACACCACTTTCCAAAGATTCGTGGCACCTATGCAATCTCGTAACGGCTAAAGCATTAGAGAGTGTTGCTATGAATGGTGGTCCTCGATGTTGTAAACGTGACTCTTATCTTTCTATCTTGACTGCTGTTGATTTCGTTAAGGAGCATCTAGGTGTTGAAATGGAGCGAGCTGATGTAAAATGCTCTCGTAGTCAAATCAATAATCAATGTATTGGTAAAGATTGTCCCTTCTCGCCCGAACACTAATTGCCCCTTAGTTTCTTTTTGAGTTAGATCTTCAAAGGTGCTATCTGATTGATTGTGTGTATTAATCTAGAAGAGATTGCACCTTCGTTTATGAATTGATTGGGCTTAAAACTCGGGGTGAAAATAATTGTATATTACTTTGGCTTTTGCGGGTCCTACCACTGGGGTGAGATCGGCGAGGGTTTGCACTTTGACCTCTTTTACTGAACCGAATTTAAGTAATAGTTCGTGTGCAGTCTTTTCTCCAATACCAGGAATATCGGTTAGTTGTGTGTGTATTAACCCTTTGGCTCTTTTTTCTCGATGGAAGGTGATAGCGAAGCGGTGTACTTCGTCTTGTATTCTTTCCATAAGGTGAAAAAGAGGATCGGAGGGACGAAGTCCTACTACTTGGGGAGGAAAACCGTAAAGCAGTTCAGAGGTGTGGTGTTTGTCGTCTTTGGCCAATCCAGCAATAGGGATATCGAGATGTAATTGATTCTGTATCACTTCACGAGCCACCTCCATTTGTCCTTTACCACCATCAACAATCAGCAGATGGGGTAGTTCTTTCTCTTCGTCATGAAGTCGTTTATAGCGCCGATAAATCACTTCTGCCATTGAAGCATAATCATCGGGTCCTTCAACTGTTTTGATATTAAAACGGCGGTACTCCTTCCTGTTGGGTTTCCCGTGAGTGAAGCGAACCATAGCAGCCACAGGATAAGCCCCTTGGATGTTCGAGTTATCGAAACATTCGATGTGGACAGGAGGGTGGGGAAGATGGAGAGCTTTTTGGATGCGAAGCAGCAGTTGTTGTTCTTTGCGAGTGGCTTCTTGTCGGTGCTCATCGGGATTGACGAGTGCTCGTTGGTGAGCGCATTGCCGTTGATAAGCCTCAACGTTGCGTTGTGAGAGTTCGAATAGTTGTTTCTTTTCTCCTCGAGTAGCAACGGTTTGGTGGAGGTATTCGTCAGGTATTTCGTCTACTATAAATGGTACAATTGCCTCTTTGGCAGTACTTTCAGTTAGTTCGTGGAGCTGAGGAATGATTGAAGAGAGAATCTCCTGATCCGATTCGCTCATTTGGTTGCGTATTTCGGTAGAGAAACTATAGATGAGGTTACCATTTTTGATTCGTAAGATATTGACATACGAATAACGATCATCGGGCGAAAGTATGCTATATACGTCTACATCCTTAACATTTGAACCTACTACGGCCGAACGACTTTGGTATTCTTCCAGCAGTCGTATCTTACGACGCATCACCTCAGCCTTTTCAAATTCCAACTGGTCGGCATAGGCAAACATCTGCTCTTTCATCGAGTTGAGGATATCGCTGAAGTTTCCCTTGAGAATCTGACGAATATTCTCGATGGTGGCCAAATAATCCTTGCGACTTTCGAGTCCTGCGCAAGGAGCGTTACATAATCCTATCTGATGTTTGATACAAGGGCGCACTTTCTTGGCAGCAATACGTTCTTCGCTGAGCGATTGATTACATGTTCGATAATTGAATAGGTTGCGGATAATATCCTGCAATTCACGCATGATACGCTGATTAGGATAGGGGCCAAACAGTTGACCTTTTACTTGAGAACGGTTGCGAGTAAAAATAAGACGAGGGTATTCTTCGTTGGTTAGGCAGAGATAAGGATATGATTTATCGTCTTTTAGAAGACTATTGTATTTCGGTTTGTACTGCTTGATAAGGTTGTTTTCGAGCAGCAAAGCATCCACTTCGGTAGCTACCACCGTGATACGCAAATCGTAGATATGGCGTACCAACATTTTGATTTTCGAAGTGTGATCATCGTATCGATTAAAATAGGAGGTAACTCTTCGTTGTAGGTTACGAGCCTTACCCACATAGATGACAGTTCCTTTGTTATCAAAATATTGATATACACCAGGAGTTTCGGGCACCGTTTTGAGTTTCACGGCAATCCGATCTATGTTGGGATTGATGCTCTTATCTATCATGCTTTCAGCAGAAAGAGGACAACGATGTGTTATTTCTGATCCAGATCGGCTTTCTCAACCCGCAGCCCTACGCTATTTACCCCAGGCATATCTTGACATTCGGTGCCCTGTTTGATAGTTAGCGTGTAGTTGGCCGCATTATTGAAGAAAAAGTATTCGCGTATACGAAATTCGGCTGTTTGATACTGACCAGCACAAGAGCCTCTACGAACCCCTTTCTTGTCGACCAACGGAAGATGGGAATAGAACATACGATTCTCACCATTGTCAGAAGAGACGTTGACAACCAAAGGAATATCTTTGATGCGCACAATCGTTGTATCGATACGTACGGAGGCCACAACGTGATAACAATCCTTAGGATTTTTGATGCTGAAATTGAACTCTTCGGCTTCGAAACGTTGCCAATTGCTATCGGGGATAGGATGATTCTCTTCGTAGATAACATTGTTGCACGAAGTGAAAAGAGCCAGTAGTAAGGCAGCTGTGATAATATGGTATTTCTTCATAGTTTCGATTTATCGTTGTTTTACGAGTCTTTGTAGTATCTGAACAGCGTTGGTAGCGGCACCTTTACGGATGTTGTCGGCTACGACCCACATATTGAGTGCTTTAGGTTGAGAGGGGTCTCGACGAACCCGTCCTACGAAAACTTCATCACGATGGTGAGCCGTGATAGGCATAGGGTAGGTGTTGGTGGAGGGATCATCGTACAGAATACACCCTTCAGTGTTAGCAATTAGCTGTTTTACCTCATTGATATCGTATTCCTCTTTAAACTCTACATTGACCGATTCGCTGTGTCCACCTACTACAGGTATACGAGCTACTGTGGCGCTGATCATGATATCGGGGTCGCGAAGAATTTTTCGCGTTTCGTCTACCAGTTTTTGCTCTTCGGTAGTATATCCATCCTCGAGCCAGTCGCCACCATGAGGAAAAAGGTTGCGATGGATAGGGTAGGGGTAAGCCTTCTCAACAGGGAGCCCTTGCTCTTCGGCTTCCAGTTGCCGGATGGCTTTCATACCTGTGCCTGTAACGCTTTGGTAAGTGCTTACTACAATACGGTGTATGCCGTAGCGACGATGAAGTTGCGAAATGGCAAGCACCATTTGTATAGTGCTGCAGTTGGGATTGGCGATGATGCGATCGTTGGGTCTTACAGCATCAATATTGATCTCGGGGACAACCAGTGGCTTGTCAGCATCTTTACGCCAAGCTGATGAGTTATCGATGACGGTGGTGCCTACTTCAGCAAAACGGGGGGCGTACTGTCTCGATACACTGGCACCAGCACTAAAGATAGCATAATGAGGATGTTGGGCGATAGCCTCATCAACGCTCATCACCTTCAGTTTTCGGCCAGCAAACGCCACCTCTTTGCCTATCGAACGTTCTGAAGCGGCAGCCATTACGTTGCAACTACCAAATCCTCGTTCTTCCAATACTTTAAGCATAGTGCTGCCTACCAAACCAGTAGCACCTACAACAGCGATCTTCATCGATTCATCAATCCTTTGCATAGTCAGATGTATTTTTATAATATGTATTCAGTAACGTTATTTGTGCTTGTTTATTTTGCTTGTAATAAAAAAAGAGATGAAAGTGCAGCCAAACCCTTGTTAGTTAAGCGCTAGAAATCGTTTTTTCGTTATCGAAACAAACAAAGAAGGCGGAGCCCTTAAGGTTCCGCCTTCTACTATTGTCTAATCTAAAGTGGTCGATTAAAAGACATAGCGGATGCCGAGAGCAACGCCACCCCAGTAGAAATCAGTTGAGGGGATGATGTCGAAGCGAGGACGAATGTCGAGCGAGAACTGGAAAGGAATTGCGGAAGGAACAAATTCGATACCCAGTTGTCCAACAACTGCCAAATTGAAATCGGCATCGTTACCATTGTTGTAGGTCCAGAAGCCCAGATGAGCACCAGCACCAGCAAACCAGTTGAAGGGGCCAGCAATGTTGCCAACATATTGGTATACACCAGTTAGCGAGAATGCGCTATAGTAGTCATTTCCAGCATAACCCAAGTCGAATTCAACACGACCCGTGTTCATACCATGCAGGTAGGAAAGTTCTGCACCATAGCCGTCACCACCAGCGACGCGTACACCTAATGCGTTCTGAGCGTTGGCTGCAAAGCCAAACGTAACGAGTGCTACAAGCACTAATAAAGCTTTTTTCATTGTCTTACTTTTTAAATGAATAATTAGTTTAACTACTTATCTTTTAATTCTATACTGGTTGCATCCTTTGATAGGATGTTTTTATTAATATTTTGCAAATTTATTACAAATTTTGAAATCTACCAAATAATATGTGAGTTTTAACATTTCTGAATGGGGTAATAAATATGCAATAATTTATGTTATGCATTGATAGAATAGATAATAAGCATAGAATATTATTTGCGATAAATGAGTATAAGAAGTTATACGAATGCTGTAATATATTGTGTTTATATGAATTGTTTTGCGGTAGTAAGAGAAGAGAAAAGTGAGTAAGGTTGTGGTGTAAAATGAATCAAAAGTGAGTTAGAAGATGGATCTAGGAGAGTTAGAATCGAGTTATCG
>JAUNHX010000054.1 GCA_030523765.1 Bacteroidales bacterium
GGCTGCTCTTGATTATGTAAACAAACTCAAGATTGATAAGAAGTTTGACCAACTTTGTATCGTAATCAATGGTATCGACCTTTCTAAGCGTAAGCATACATACAAGTATGGTTATGGTTACGGATATGGCTATGGCTATGGTGAATCTTCCGATGAATCAACTGATAAATAAAAAATATACAGAGTATCATACTATTAACTAAAGAAGAACAATGAAACAAAACTTTCAAAACGCAAAACGTCTATTCTTAACTGTGTGTTGTATTGTGGTGGCCTCTTCGGCTATGGCACAAATCAATCCAAGCTTTGATTCCACAGGTGCCTTCGATAAGAAAGGAGCAAGTATGTATGCTACCGATCAGCAGTTGGTACAAGGTATTGGATGGATACGTTCCCATTTTTGGGACAATTGGTATCTTCAGTTCCAGGGAGGCGAACAACTCTATTATGGTACTGAAGATCGATTAGGACCTCTGTTGGATCGCCTCACCTTCAATGGAGAGGTCAAGTTGGGTCGTTGGGTCTTCCCTATGTTGGGCTTCCGAGGCACTGTAGGATATGGTAGTGGTCGTGGTTTCTTAAGTAAAGATACCTACAATCAATATCTTAATACCTCCTATGGTGGCAGCAATGGTGTTGCCTATGGCTGGGGCCAATGTGAAGGTTCGTTGGGAGGTTATTATTGGAACTACAACGATGAACTATTAATACAGAAATGGAAATACTATTATTTTAGTCTCGATCTAATGTTTAACCTCAGTTATGCCAAAGCCTATGATCCCGAGCGTCCATTAACCACCTGGCTCTACTTCGGACCGGGCGTCTATTTTGGTTTAAGTGAAGGCTATAATGGCCCTGCAGGTATGGTTAGTGCCAGTGTCGACCCCAACCGAGCTGCCGAGGTTCATGTAGGTCTTGTTGAAAATTTCCGTATCAACGAGAATTGGAATGTTTATGCCGACATTCGTCTTAGTGCTATGCATCGTACCTTCGATCGTGAATGGATTCATGGACTTGAAACACCGCTCAATGTGGCCGATCCTATGGTTAATTTTCACATCGGAGCTACCTACAACTTCCACTTCCGTTCCGAAGCTAAGCGTACTGAATGGTATCGTCAAACAGTCGACTCCACCGCTACCATTACCACCACAGTACCCCATCATATCTATACAGCCCATCAGGTAAGTGTGAATGTTATCAGTTATATGGATACCATCTTTGCCTACGATACCATCAATGAGTTCTCAGCCCAATACGATAGCATCGTGGCACATCGTGCTCGCAAACGTGCCCAAGATGCTATCGATTCTGTCCGACAGGCCTTCGAAATCAACTGCCAAGAGGCAACCCTCGATGATATTCTTGGCAAACATCTGGTACCCTACGAGATGATCTTCTTCGAGCTCGACAAATGGAATATCCTTCCCAACGAGGAGCTCAAAATTGCTAAGATGGCCTCCATCATGCGTTCATTCCCCGATATGAACTTCCTCCTTATTGGATCGGCCGACTCGAAGACAGGTACAGCTAAACGCAACCAGTTCCTAAGCGAGAATCGTTCCGATGTAGTTTACGAACGATTAGTGAACGTATATGGTATCAATCCCGATCAACTCAAGCAGGTTTACATGGGAGGTATCCTAGACTTCGAACCCTATCAGCTCAACCGTGCTACTGTCATCATTATGGATCATCCCAAGGTGATGCAGGAGTTCCAACGTCTCAAAGCTGAACGTAAAGCAGGCGGTTCGAGTGTTGAATATTAATGAATGTTATAATTAATTAAATAACAGAACGATATGCGCATTTTGATGGTCCACAACGACTATGGTCGATACAGCGGTGAAGAAGCCGTTGTGGACCAGCTTATTGCCGATGGGCGCAAGGCAGGTATCTATATCGAGACCCTTCGTCGTACCTCCAAGTTCTCACGCGATAACTTCATTGGTAAAGTGCATGGCTTTATCAGTGGCATGTATAGTTTCTCGGGAGTGCTGATGATGCGCGAGGCTATCCGTACCTTCCAGCCCGATATCGTCCACATTCACAACCTCTACCCTTTCATCTCCCCCTCAGCCCTGTTTGAGTGCAAAAAGGCCAATATTCCAGTGGTGATGACAGTCCACAACTATCGTCTACTCTGCCCTACAGGACTCTTTCTTCGCAATGGACATCCTTGTGAGGAGTGTTTGGTTAAACATAGCGAGATGCCTTGCATCAAATATCGATGCGAAGGGTCACTCATCCAATCCATAGGATATGCCTTTCGCAATCACCGCTCTCGCAAAAGTGGGGCTTATATGAAATGTGTCGACTATTTCTGTTGCCTCACCGAGTTTCAGAAGAACAAGTTGATTGAAGGAGGATACCCTCCCGAAAAGATGTTCGTATTTCCTAACTATGTCAAGATACAACGCCATTTCGATGAAGACGAACGCGATATTCCAGTATCTGAAAGGAAATATGTAGGTTATGTAGGTCGATTGAGTGAGGAGAAAGGCTACGATTTACTACTTGAGGTGGCACGTCGTCATCCCGAAATTCAATTCGAGTATGCAGGTGCTTTTCGCGATCCCACTGATGAGGAGCAACTTCCCAATGTGGTATTTCACGGAGTCCTAGATCAGAAAGCCCTATCCGAGTTCTATCGCAACAGTCGTTTTGTTGTCATCCCCTCCCGTTGTTATGAAGGATTTCCCATCGTTATGCTGGAATCTTTTGGTTATGGACGTACATGTATAGCACCCAATCATGGAGCCTTCCCCGATCTGATGCAGTACGAAGGTCATCCTAGCGGACTTCTCTTCACCCCTTCCGATGTTGACTCCCTCGAAGAGGCTGTACTCGATTTGTGGAACGATACTTCTCGTATCGAGATGCTTCAACGCACAGCCCTCGAAGAGATGGCGCATCGTTTCTGTAAGAGAAACATCAATAAGCAATGGGATGTATTTCTTAAGAAAGTAGCAGGGGGAAGTGGAGAGATTAGAGATTAGT
>JAUNHX010000036.1 GCA_030523765.1 Bacteroidales bacterium
ACTTAAGTTAGAGTTAGGTTAGAGTTAGAATAGCGAAATGTCGACCAAATTGGGCATTGTTAAAATGGTGTTAAGAGGAGACAATATTTATACACATCGAAATTTCTTCGTACCTTTGCAAACCGAAATGCCCTTCATAAACAACATACTCAACTACCGCAGCCTCTCTATTGTAGGGCTGGAGAAGAACACTGGTAAAACGGTGTGTCTCAACTATATATTGCGCCGACTCAACGAACTAAAACAAACGGTAGCCGTTACATCGATTGGTGTTGACGGTGAACAAACCGATGCTGTTTTTGCTACCGCCAAACCTGAAATAACCCTCTATGAGGGTACTCAGTTCATTACCTCCGAAAAACATTATCTCAGTCGCCGTCTCGTATCGGAACTGCTACATGTCGATACTCGAACCACTTCGCTGGGGCGATTGGTTACCGGTCGCGTTATCTGTCCCGGGAAAATACTCCTTTCGGGTGCTGCTACTACGGAAAAGCTGCGCCAACAAATTGAGAGTTTTCGCCAACAGGGAATGCCCCTCACTATCGTTGATGGCGCCCTTTCACGACTCTCGTTGGCATCGCCCACCGTTACCGATGCTATGATTTTGGCCACAGGCGGTGCTGTTTCGACCAATATCAAAACGCTCATCAACAAAACCCGTTTTGTGTACCAACTCATCAACCTCGAGGAGGTCGACATCCAATTGCAACAACTACTTGTGCCTATCGCCAAAGGTCTTTGGGGAGTCGATGCCAACGGTATACCGCACGATCTAGGCATTGCGTCGGCCTTTCTGCTAGGCAAAGAGGGCACCGATCTTTTCCAATACGGCACCACTATCTTTGCTGCTGGAGCCATCAGCGATCGTCTGCTCAAGCACTTAACGCTACAGAAGAATGTTGCCGATATATTACTCATAGCTCGCGACTTCACCAAACTCTTCCTCTCGCCCGAGGTGCTTTCCGATTATCTTCGCAAAGGGGGACAAATCAAGGTGTTGCAGCGCAGTAAACTGATTGCCATCACCCTCAACCCCACCTCACCTAGCGGCTATCGTCTCAACAGCGTTGAGGCTTGTGCCCAACTGAGCGAAGCACTCCAAACGCCTGTCTACGACGTGATGCGATCATCGTCATTGAACTAACCCATCACTCATATATACTTATTTTTATATAACCACTTTTACCAAAACAAGACTATGCTCCTACGCGATAAATTAAAAGAAGAACCCGGATTCCAATACATCATCGAAGGACTCGAACTGATGTCGACTGCTGGCAAACGTCGGCTCCTCGATAGTCCTTGGTTGACACAAGCCGATGCTATCAACCTCGAACTCGATAATCTCTCTACCATCATCGCACTCCTCAACAACGAGCAGTGCAATCGACCCGTAGGCATTATCCGACATAAGCTGATGGAACTCCACGATATCGCTACCACCCTTCGCAATTTGCAACACCATATGCGTATGAACGAGGTAGAGCTTTTCGAAATCAAACAGTTATCGCTCCTTTGCATAGAAGCTAACAAAGCAGCCGAAACGTTGGGCATCCGCACTATGCTCAATATCCCCGATTTACAAGAACCTTTCCAACTACTTGATCCCGACCATACGGGAACGCCCAACTTCTATATCTACGATTCCTATCATCCTCAGCTAGGTCCTATCCGCAAAGAGCTGAAAGCACAGCAAGCCTATCTCGATGCCCACGAGCAAGAGATGGACGAAGAGCAGCGCGGTCGCCAACTCAATCTTATCAGCGATCTTTTTGGGCAACAAGAGGCTTTGCAGCAACAAGTTGTTAGCCAACTTAGTGATCGCTTGCAACCCATGAGTCAGCGCCTTATCGATGCTCTCGAACAAATGGCTTATACCGATCTCCTTTTCGCAAAAGCCACCCAAGCCATCGAATGGCATTTCTGTCATCCTACCCTCTCCTCCAACGGGACCTCCTATCACAACCTCGTCAACGCCCGTTTGCAGCATCGCAACAAAGAGCTCAATATCCGTTATCAACCTATCGACATCGATCTGCATCACGGGGTTTGTTTCATCACAGGTGCCAATATGGCAGGTAAGACAGTGGTGCTCAAAACGGTAGGTATCGCCCAACTAATGGTACAGTTCGGTATGTATGCCCCTGCCGAAGAGGCTAGCGTACAGATAGTTGACGATGTGGTGTTCTGTATTGGCGATGAGCAGAACGAGATGAACGGCCTCTCTAGTTTCGCTAGCGAGATTATCAAAATCAGCAACACCCTTCGCTATGCTGCCCAATCACAGTTGCTTATCCTAATCGACGAGCCGGCCCGTACCACCAACCCTATCGAAGGCAAAGCTATCGTTCAGAGTATCGGCACCCTCCTCGATCAGCGCAACTCCCTCACCCTCATCACCACCCATTACAGTCAACTCGGTCTTAGTTGCCGCCGACTCAGGGTGAAAGGCTTTGTGGAGGGCATGGCCGATGTGCCGCTCACACCACAAAACATCAATCGCTTCATGGATTATTCGCTCCAACCCGACACCAGCGACGATGTGCCCCAGGAGGCGCTTCGTATTGCTACCATCTTGGGTTGCGACAACGAAATGCTACTGTTAGCCAAACAATTATTGCAATAACAAAAACTAAAAACCATCCATCAAACTCCATAACCAACCTCAAATAGGAAAACTATTTAACCATTCAATGAAAAAACAACTCCTCCTTTTTGCACTCTTGCTGATACCTTGCTGGCTATCAGCTCAACGCTATACCGTTAGCGGCACCATCACCGATGCCGCTACAGGCGAAACCCTTATTGGTGCAAGCATCGTTGATAGCCGTTCGGGCAAAGGATCTATCACCAACGAATATGGCCACTTCAGTCTTTCGCTCCCTAAAGACAGCGTTGATTTGAAGATATCCTATGTAGGTTATCTCCCTCAGCATCACCTTTTCTTCCTCTCATCCAACCGTGAACTCTCGGCAGCCCTATCTCCCAACACCACCCTAAAAACTGTAGAAATCACTACCGAACGAATTGGCGATACTCGCTCATCGCAGATGAGTGCAGCACAA
Source organism: Bacteroidales bacterium (assembly GCA_030523765.1). Lineage (GTDB taxonomy): Bacteria > Bacteroidota > Bacteroidia > Bacteroidales > P3 > Colimorpha. The sequence continues at coordinate 3,069 of JAUNHX010000036.1, forward strand.
CTTTCGGTGGAAAAAATCAAATCGGTTCCCGTCCTTTTTGGCGAAGCCGATGTTATCAAAGCGCTCCAACTTATGCCTGGCGTACAGAGTGGTAGCGAGGGTAGCAGCGGAATGTATGTGCGTGGTGGAGGACCCGATGAGAATCTCTTCCTCCTCGATGGAGTGGCTTTATATAATGTAACCCACTTGGGCGGTTTCTTCAGCGCTTTCAATACCGATGCAGTCAAGAACGTAACGCTCTATAAGGGCAGCTTCCCCGCCCGTTTTGGAGGACGACTCAGTGCGGTGCTCGATGTAACGCAGAATAATGGCAACGACAAAGAGCTACACGGCAACGCCTCTATCGGTCTCATCAGCGCTAAGGTGAATCTCGAAGGGCCCCTCATCAAAGAGAAAACCACTTTCAGCATCTCGGCCCGTCGCACCTATGCCGAGTTGCTCTTCATCCCTGTGGTAATGCATTTTGCTGAACGCAACAACGAAGAAACGATGCCCGATAATCCTACAGCCGAGAATGCCAAATTCGATGCTGGCTATTATTTCTACGACCTCAACGCCAAAATCACCCACAAGTTCAACAACAAGAGTCGTCTCTACGCCAGTTTCTATGCAGGCGAAGATTTCGTGCACGGAAAAATACGTACTGTCACCTCGCTCAACGAGGATATGTATCTAGGCTTCGAAAACGGATGGGGCAACCTCATAGGTTCGCTTCGTTGGAATCGCGAACTTTCGCCCAAACTGTTCCTGAACCTCTCTACTAGCTATACCCAGTATCGCAACAGCATTATTGGTAACATCGAAAAGGTTGCTTCGCCCAACGATCCCAACCCCTCCACGATGGAAGGCGACTACCGTTCGGGTATCAAGGAGATGACCACACGAGCCGATTTCGATTTTGTTCCCAATCCCAACCACAACATCAAATTCGGTGTAGCTTATATCCCCCATTGGTTCCAACCCGAAGTGGCCAAAGGGAGCATCAACTATTTCGACTCTATCCAAATGAATCAAGCACTCCAATTCGATACCACCATCCTCAGCGAAGTGGTTCATGCTCAAGAAATGGTGGCCTTTCTTGAAGACGATTGGACACTCTCCCCTGCCCTCAAGTTGAATGCCGGATTGCATGCCTCTCTTTTTCATGTGCAAAACACCACCTATCCCTCGCTACAGCCTCGCCTCTCGGCCCGATTGCTCTTGGCTGAAGGACTCTCCCTCAAAGCGGGTTATGCCTTCATGACGCAATATGTGCATCTTCTCTCCACTAGCAGCATCACCCTCCCTACCGACCTTTGGGTTCCTGTTACCGATCTCGTCAAACCGATGAACTCACACCAAGTAGCGGCAGGACTGTTCTATACCCTTCCCGATATTGCCGATTTCTCAATCGAGGGCTACTACAAGCATATGGACAACCTGATAGAGTATAAGGATGGAGCCACCTTCTTCGGTTCCTCCGAATCTTGGGAAAAACTTGTCTATGCCGGTCAGGGATGGAGTTATGGTGTGGAGTTTCTCGTGCAACGCGAATTTGGTGATTTCACCGGATGGGTTGGCTATACCTGGAGCAGAACTATGCGTCTCTTCGATCGCGAAGGACAAGTGCTCAACAATGGTGATCCCTTCCCAGCCAAATACGATCGTAGGCACGATCTTTCCATTGTCCTCTCCTATAAATTCACCCCCACCATCGATGCCAGCCTAACTTGGGTCTTCACTTCGGGCAACGCCGTTACGCTAGCCACCCAGCGTTACGCAATCGCTAGCGACGATCCCGATCACTATCTCGAACCAGCCGATGGCTATGGAGTAGGACAACTCTCCTATATCGATGGGCGAAACAATTATCGCATGCCTAACTATCATCGCATGGATGCTAGCATCAACTTCCATCGTCAGTTCAAGCGTTGTCACCGTACCATCAACGTCAGCGTGTATAATCTCTACAATCGCAAAAATCCTTACATGATCTATCAATCGCCCAACGAACGCTATGGTTCCTACTCCTCTTCGCTCATGCAACTCTCCATCTTCCCCATCATCCCCTCGGTCGCTTATACATTCTATTTTTAATATCTCTCCCATCTATCTTGTATTATATCACCCACTTATCCATCAAGCATAAAATATGAAAAAGTATATTCCTCTCATCATCATTCTCCTCTCGCTGATCACCTCGTGCGAGAAAGTATTACCCATCGACGATGAGGGCAACCACCAAATGGTGCTCAATGCTGTGCCTGCTGCTGGTCATCAGGCTTTTGTCAACTTTGCCTATACCCGCTTCCTACTCGATTCTACCAACAACCATCCTGTAGCCAATGCCGATATCGTGCTCTCTGTCAACGGCATCCCCTATACCCCCGATTCCGTCAACAGCTGCAACTATTTCTTCCCCTATACCCTCCAACCACTTGACCAACTGGAAATCAATATCAACACCCCCTCCAACGTCGTTCACGCCTCCACCTATGTCCCTCCCCTTCCTCGTATCAGCAACCCCGCTGCTGCCAGCTTGAACAACTACACTTTCAAGTATATCGGTTTCAGTTTCGATCTCTCCGACTCGCTCGATTTTGGAGAATACTATCGCATCACCGTCTTCGAACGCGATAGCGGTGCTCGCTACAACGAATGGACACGCAAAATGGATACTATCGACACCATCAGTTCCTCTCTTTTCATGATTCATAGCAGCGAACTCACCGATCCCTCAGTATGTGCCTCACTCCCACTAGCCAACTATTTCTATTCTGATCTCTTATGTAAAGACCTCAACATCAATGGTAGGCAGCATTATCCCATCCAACTGTTTATCCTCCAAACCATCGATACCAACGAGGTGGAGCCCTTCAAACACGAATATACCGTTCGGGTACAATCTGTTACCCCAGAATATTACCAATACATCATCTCTGCCTCCTCCCAAAGCAACACCTTCTCCTTCTTTGCCGAACAGGGTCAGGTATGGAGCAACGTTGATGGAGCCCTCGGTCTCTTTGCTGGTGCCTCGAAATGGGAATACACCTTCTTCATCGATACCATCCCTACCGCTCCTATCTCTACCCTCCCCTTCACCCCATCAAACAACCTACCCCTCTCCAAGTCACAGCGAAGAGCCCCTTATCGATAGTTCGTCTATTTCATGCTGCAGCAGCGAAGACCCATTCTTCAATCAAACGATATCACTCACCACCTCCTCTTCATGTCAACACTCCCTACGTGCTACCTTTCTAGCACGTGACTCCTAGGCGGGTATCTCTTAAGAGAATCCTCGCAAATTCCCACGTCCTCCTTTGTAAATTCCCACGTCCTCCTTGGATAGATTCCCCATCCGTTCATAGCGATTATTCTCATGTCTCCACTACTTTTTTTCATCGATTATGCACTGTGGCATTCTTTGCTATTCGCTTGACTTATAATATAGTTAAATAACCATTCGGCAAACCATCGAACAGCGCTAAGTCTATTAATATGAAAAAAAATTTGGTCAGTTCCGAAAAAGGTAGTACCTTTGCAAACGCAAATAAGGAACGGTATAAACACGTAAGTGACTGATTCTTTGAGCAAAAACCACATTACGGAAAGGTGCTCGAGTGGTTGAAGAGGCCCGCCTGGAAAGCGAGTAAGCGTTAACCGCGCTTCAGGGGTTCGAATCCCCTCCTTTCCGCTGACAAAATCCCCTAAGTTATTGTAAAACACAACTTAGGGGATTTTTTAATCTATATAAAATGCACCCAAAATGCACGTATAAGTGTTGGATGTGCTGTATTTAGGACAACCAAAGTGGAAGCCATTGAGATGCCAAGAAAGCCTTAATGCTACCACTCCAGAGCCACCCACTCGGAGGCAGGCACATAAATCCAGAACGACACTGTGGTGCCGTCTTTCAGGGTGCCGTTCAGTTTCGCGCTGAAAGCATCGTCGTCTTTCTCCACCACCATCGTACCACTGCTGAAGTCGTCGTCTTGGGAATAGAACGACTGTATCTCGTCAACCTCCGACGAGAGGCCGAAGAAGAGGCCGCCCTGAGTCAAGTCGTAGGTGCCGTTCTCGGGATCGTCGGAAATGATGTGGAAGATAGGCTGTCCGTCGGCCGTAGTTTCCACAGCGTTGGCGTCGATATAGACGCGTCCGCTTTGCTCGTAGCTGTATGAACTTTCCATCTGGTATACCTTGCCGTTATACACAAGCGTGTTAGTGGATGCTTCAGTGAAGGTCTCTTCTTTGTCGCACGACACCATTGCTGTAGTAGCAAACATCGCTACCAATAAAATTGATAAAATCTTTTTCATCGATTGGAATATTTTAATTAAGAAAAGAGGTTTGTTGCTTATTTATGTTATTAGTAACGAAGATAACGTGATGATATTGTATTACATTACTCTTTACACTAAAAAAGCATAAATCAGAGATATCTTTTCACCTCCTGGCCTTCGACACCGGCATAGAGTTCTATAAACGGTTTGGCGGGGCTGGACTGCAATTTAGGTATCAGCACCTCCTCAACTTGGAAGAAGCCCACTTCCGATTTCATCTGCACCTCTATCTTCACTGGATGGTCCTCCCCTTTCCTTATCCACACTTTCTCGATCGAGCCCGCCGAATATTTGTGTATGTCGCCTTCAGCAGGCCGTGTAGGTATCTCCAGCGGTATTCGGGCACGTCCTTTGGTCATGTCGCAGCCATCGGCCACCAGTATAATGCCGGCCTCGATGGAATGAATGGGATTGGTACCCATGTGACCGACGATGCCCTCCAGGGCCACCGATCCGATAACCGTACGGCGCATCACATCGCTAGCATCGGGCAAAACACATTGCAGCACCTCTTTGATGATAGAGTGGGCAATGATGCCTGAATAGAGTTCGTGTCCCTTCCGAGCAATAGACATACCGCAGTCGTGCAGGAGCGAAGCGAGGATGACTGCCGAAACACTGTCGGCGAACGAACCCGCCTGCTCCCTCTCCAAGCTTGTTTCCACGCCCGCTGCATGTAGCAGACTCAATACACGCAACGCGTTGCAGCACACAATCTTCATATGTACCGGACCATGATCGTTAAGTCCCATACGAGTGATTGACACATTGTTCGCATAATCCTGAATAGCTTCCACCTGGGGGTTATGGAGGAGGGTCTCAACAAGCCGACGCGGCAGGTCGTCGCCATCGGTATAACGTTCCACAATGTCGTCCACAAACGATAGGATGATGCCTTCTATCTTCTGTTCTTTAGGTGATTTCGTTTCCATATTATTATTCCTACTTTTATAGACATAACTCAACCACCTCGGTTATATTGCAAAAGCTGGCATCATTTAATAATTATTTAATATTCGCAGAAGGGGCCTCCCCTATCATCCAGGAGAACCCCCTTCGTAAGTATCACTATGAAGAACTATTAGGTGGGTTCTATAAATTCATTTCCAGCGATTTTGAAGGGATTATCGAACAGATGGCTATGCGAAGCGAGGACGCATAGTGGACTATGCATGATGGGTAGGTTTACTCTTACTTCACCCTCGCTTTACCCTTACTTAGAGTAAGGGTAATGTAAGGCTAGAGCGAAGGTAGAGCAAAGGCAGAGCGAGAATAACCACACATATCACTCGAGCCCCATGAACAATAACGTACCCCTAGTTGAATTGATGCAACATACTAACAAGCAGCAAGATATCAACAAGACTCCAAAAGCGATGAACTATTAAGATTTTTTTTACTTCTATAGTATCTTTTCTTGAGGAAGCACTTGCGTATGTCAAGATTAATTCCGTACTTTGCAACCACGACATAACTAGCCAAGACTAAAATAATGACTTGATTACCAAACGGTAACATTAAAACAATCCACTACCACACAACTCGTTCATACCAAAAACCATAATGTAACAATATAAAAAATCATTGTGTTTCTTCAACAAGGTATAAAATCAGTAGGCCTCCACCTATCCCCATGGATACTCCTTATAGTAATGCTATTGGGGGGGGTAACGCTATCGGCACAGTCGGTTGTCTCCGTCAATCTGCCAACCATGTGTGCGGGAGGTAGTTACGATATCTCTGTTGGTTTTGAAACATCAAACAATATTGTTATTTCGAATGGCGAGTCATCGCAAGCCATATATGAGAAGATCTTCTTGCCCGATGGGGAGTCGTGCGGCACATTGGGCTGTTCCTACCGTTCGCACGTCACCTTCACCGACTTCCCCGATACAGCCATTATCCGCAATACGCAAGATATCCAGTTTGTACGTCTCAACATAGAGCACTCATGGATAGGCGATTTATACATTAATATTACTTGTCCCAACAACAGCAAAGCCGATATCCTTCGAAAACATAACTCGGGCTATTCAAGTTGCGACGATGCCATCCCTTCAAGCAGTCGTGGTTGGCAATCAGGCAACAACATGCCTGTAGGCACCCACCTAGGAATAGCCTACGATTATCGTAACAGTTTCTTCCCCTGCGATTCCTCTGCCAATGGCAACGAACCTGGTATAGGATGGAACTACTGTTGGTCAAACAATTCATCTATCGGAATCAATTATGCACCAGGCAATGGATTGATTTACCGTAATACCAACGTAACCTCGTACAGAGTAGATTCCTCGAATGTGGCAGGACTCATCAACTTCTACCATCCCGACCAAAACTTCTCCAACCTCATAGGATGTCCCTTAAATGGCGACTGGTATATCGAGGTAGTAGACGGATGGTCGGGCGATAATGGCTATATCTTTGAATGGGAGTTGGCCTTGAACCCCGAATTGTTAGCAGGCAGGCAGAATGGTGAAGTGATAAGTAAAACGCTGCTAGGCAGTTATATCTCCTCCACCCTCGATTCCTCAGTGGTGATCGATCCGCCCGATAACATCACCTCCGATACCACTGTTGCCTATACTGTCCGATTGGTTACTGCCTCGGGTAATGTGATCGACTCCGTTATCTATTTCACTTTCCACCCCACTTACTTGCATGAAACGTACGACACCATCTGCTCAGGCCAGACAGTAACATGGAATGGCCATACCTATTCCCAAACGGGCGACTATAGCGATTCGCTATTGTCACAATATGGATGCGATAGCGTTGTCATACTCCATCTACTCGTACAAGAAGCCCTCAACTCCTACGATACGGTATCGATCTGTATAAATGCCCTTCCCTATTCTTGGGGCGGTCAAACCATCAACAACCCCTCGTCTGGAAACGACTATCTGCATCAAACCCAAACTGCTAACCAGTGCGATAGCACAGCACACCTACATCTGGTAGTCAACCCCATCTATAGTTTTGCCGACACCCTTGTCCTTTGCAGTAATGCGTTGCCCTACCTATGGCACGACACCTTGCTCTCCGAAACCTCCACTTCAGGCTCACTGGTGCGCTCTTTCCAAACAATCAATCAATGCGATAGCCTCTGGAATCTCCAACTAACAATCAATCCCGTTTATCTCATCTCCGACTCGCTCACCCTCTGCAGCAATATGCTACCCTACCTATGGCACGATACCTTGCTCCCCTCCTCTGCTCTCTCAGGAGATTTTGTTCGGAGTTACCAAACAACAGCCCTCTGCGACAGTGTTTGGAACCTCAACCTTACCGTCAACCCCATCTATAACTTCTTCGATACCCTAGTACTCTGCAACGATGCATTGCCCTACCAATGGCACGATACACTGCTTCCCTCCACTGCCGCCTCAGGCATGCTCTATCAAACCTACCATACCGCAGCACAATGCGATAGCATTTGGTACCTCTCCCTTACCATCAATCCTACCTATATATTATATGATACCCTAGCCCTCTGCGACAATCAACTACCCTATCAGTGGCACGACACCTTGCTCTCCGAAACCACTACTTCAGGTTCAATGATGCGCTCTTTTCTAACAAACAATCAATGCGATAGCCTTTGGAATCTCCAACTAACAATCAATCCCGTTTATCTCATCTCCGACTCACTCACCCTATGCAGCAATATGCTACCCTATCAGTGGCACGACACGTTGCTCTCAACAGAAACAGTATCAGGCAATTTTCTTCGTCATTTCCTTACCACTACCCTTTGCGATAGCGTGTGGGATCTCAGTCTCACCGTTCATCCCGCCTACCTAAACAACGATACGCTAACCCTTTGCAACAACACTCTCCCCTACCAATGGCACGACACCTTGCTGGCAACCGCCGCCACCTCGGGCATCATTGTACGCAACCACAACACCATCCATAACTGCGATAGTATTTGGAACCTCCACCTTATCGTTATGCCCTCCTACAACCTAAGCGATACCCTAATACTATGCAACAATGCGTTGCCCTACCTATGGCACGATACCCTTCTCCCCTCCTCTGCCCTCTCAGGAGATTTTGTTCGAAGTCACCAAACAGCAGCCCTCTGCGACAGTGTTTGGAACCTCAGCCTTACCATCAACCCCACCTATAACTTCTTCGATACCCTAGTACTCTGCGACGATGCATTGCCCTACCAATGGCACGATACACTACTCCCCTCCAATATCACCTCGGGCATACTCAACCAAACCTACCATACCGCAGCACAATGCGATAGCATTTGGCACCTCTCTCTTACCGTCAATCTCACCTATCTATTATACGATACCATAGCCCTTTGCGATAATCAACTACCCTATCAATGGCACGACACACTGCTAACAATCCTCTCCACCTCGGGCGACATGATACGTCCTCACCAAACCGCATCCCAATGCGATAGCACTTGGTACCTTCACTTCACCATCCATCTTCGTAACGAAACCCTACTCACCCCCTCCATCTGCCAAGGCGAAACCTATCAGATGGGAGGCAACAATTACACCGAAGAGGGCCACTACACTGCGATGCTAAGCAATCAGTATGGCTGCGATAGTCTTATCGATCTTACCCTAACAGTCAATCCCACTTACGATCTATCCTTTTACGATACAATATGTGACAATCAGACATCCCTTTTCGAATCGGTAGAATACAGCAATACAGGCAGTTATCCACATTCCTTCGTTACATCCAACAACTGCGATAGTCTTCGCACCCTCCATCTGCAAGTCTATCCCACCTATCTCATTGATGACCACCACGCCATTTGCTACGGAACACCCTATAAGTGGATAGACGGCATTGTTTACACTGAACCCACCACCGAGCCCACCATAGTACTCACCTCCTCACGCGGGTGCGATAGCGTATACCATTTGATATTATCCATCGATACCACCTTCATGGCAACCATGCACATCACCCCTCACATAGTCACCTTCGATTACCCCATCGTCTATTTAACCAACCAATCGCAACATGCCTCTACCACCACCTGGCATTATGGAGATCAGGTATCCCATCAGGCAGTCGAACAATTTGACTATTATAGTGTTACCAATGAAGATTCCCTCATAATAACGCTCATCACCTACAACACATTAGGTTGTGTAGACACCGCTACTGCAGTGGTACACAGCGATATGTCACGCATATGGGCCCCCAATGTCTTTACGCCACACGAAGATATAAACAATCGATGGTCGGTGGCAGGCTATCATCTCAATACATTGCATGTAGCTCTCTACGATCGTGCAGGACGCCTTATCCACACCTTCGAGGGACTCGATGGTTATTGGGATGGAACCATGAACGGCACCCGATGCCCCCAAGCAGCCTATGTCTACAAAGCCACCTATACCACCCAAGAGCAGCCCCGAACAGTGAAGGTAAAAGTAGGCACCGTCCTTCTACTCGAATAACCAATCCAACCATTTCTTATAAAAAAAGAGGAGACTCACCCCAATGATGAGTCTCCACCTTTAGATGTATTAACACCCAAATAGTCCTTACAGACCCAGAGCCTTCAGACCCTGATTGTAACGGATATCGAGCGGAATATTAGCAGCCGTGATAGCATTGAGATCTTTCTGAAGCTGTTCACGAACATTGCCGTGCTCCTTAGCATAGTTAGCAGCAGCAGCCATATCGCCATCGCCTTCCATTTGGAGGATGAGGGCAGCCCAGCCTTCCATAGCCTCGTGAGCCTTGGTCATATCAACCACATACTTGCCTTGATCGTTGCGGCTGAAAGCACCTTTGTCCATGAAATAGTTGAAGCACATCATGTTGGCAATACCATGAGCCTCAGTAGCACCAAAGCGGACACTGCGGAAGATACCAGCAACGAAGGTTACATAAGCATCCTCAACAGTGATATCGGTAATCTCACCACGATTAATCAACTGCTCGGTGAGGAACAGACCGCAGATATCGGCCTTAGCCTCTTCCCATGCACTGTACTGAGCACCCAAAGCCTCGCGGCAAGGAATACCCGAGGTAACCGTCTTCTTGATACCCAAGCCATGAGCCACCTCGTGGTAGCACACGTTGGAGAAGAAAGCATCGAACTTCACATTATCAAGCTGTTCATCGCTGATCAGCAGGTTAGCAATAGGCACCATGATCTTCTCATATTTAGCCTGCATAGCGTTCTTGAGTTGCAAACGGCGGGTACCATATTTCAGGTGTACACGCTCATCGTTGGGCAGGTTGATAGCGATAGTCTTCGAGGCAGCATTGCAGTCGCCAGCATAATAGATTACATCATAAACATTGAGGTCGCTCTTCGTACCAGGCACCTCTTGTTTGTATTTAGGATCGCAAGGCAGTTCCTTCTGCAGCATAGGCAGCATAGCGGTAAACTTAGAGAGGCGGTTGCTCCACTCCTCATCTTTGAGAAGGATGAAGCTCTCGTGAGAGGTCTTGCGGCCATAGAGAGCATCATCGTAGTTCTCGATAGGACCCACCACGAAGTCAAGTTTGCTGCTCTTCATATCCATCCATGCAAAATCGGAAGCCAGATAATCATCAGTCTGGAAAGCTTTGCGGCGCTCGGTGAGGTAACGTTTCAAACCGGCATCTTCAGCCAGATCGATAGCCACACCCATCAGCGAGTCAACCTTTGCCAGTTGGGTAGCAAAAGCCTCATGGTAAGGGATAGCCTTCAGTGCACCATTCTCATCGCGACGAATAATGCTGTACTGACTATCTTTCCAAGGATCCTGGAAAGCGTCATATTCCTCCTGAGTCATATCCACAGGGTAGAAGTTAGCCCCTTTAGGTTTCTCACCAAAGCCAGGAAGGAATGGTTTCTCGGAATCAAGTTTATCCCAAGCGCCATACTGAATCATGGCAAACTGTTTCATCCAAGGATCGCTCAAGGTATCGAGAGCCTTCTTGTTTTCCAAACCAAAGTTCTCTTCCCAGTAAATCTCATCCATGATATCGGCAATCTGGATAAACACGGGGATCAGCTGTTTCTCCTTTTCCGAGAGATTGTTGATCAGGTCGCTTGCCAACGTATACTCAGCATACGACTCCACTTTGGCCTGCAGTTCGCTAACTTCGTTGACAGGCTCTTGGGCCGTCTTGTTCTTGCAACCTACGGTTGCCATCATAGCTAGTGCCATAACACCAATAGTTAATTTTTTCATTGTCAATGTATTTAAATATTAATTCTTGCTTTTGAACAAACTGCAAAATTACAAAAAAATTGGAGATAGTTGAGAGTGCATGAATACGAAACGTATAAAATATGTTAAAACGCCCCACTCAAATAGCCCTTATAAAAAAGAGAGAAGGACTACCTCGTTTGAGATAGGCCTTCCCTTATATTAAGGTTAAGAAGGGAGAGCGATTATTTAGTAACGCGCTCCAACCATTTCACCATACCAAACATCACTGCCATCGAGATGAAGCAGATGAGGAGGAATACACCCCAGCACTTCCAGATGGGCCATGCGTTGAGCATGACAGGACCTACAAAGATAAAGAGGTTACCGATAGCGGTAGCACCCAGCCAGAGACCCTGGCAGAGACCCACCATATGGCGAGGAGCCACCTTCGAAACGAAGGAGAGACCCAGCGGGCTGATAAACAGCTCAGCAACGGTAAGGAAGAAGTAGGTTACAATCATCACCCACGGAGCAGCCTTAGAGAGACCTGCTGCTGCCATCTGAGCGGCATCCATAGCACGGAACTCGTCACCCGAAGGATAGTGGCTTACTATCGAGAAGATAGTGAGGAACAAGTAGGCACAGCCAGCAATACCCATACCCAACGCAATCTTACGAGGAGTAGATACCGGTTTGCCTTTGCGAGCCAACATAGCGAAGATACCCATCACCAACGGGGTAAGAACAATCACAAAGAGTGGGTTGAGGGCCTGCCAGATTTCGGGAGCCAACTGATCGGAGTTAACGAAGTCACGAGCAAATACCGATAGCGACTGACCGTTCTGGTGGAAGGAGAGCCAGAAGAATACAGCGATACCAAGCACTGCGAACAGAGCAGCCATACGCTGTTTGATCTCTTTAGCCATAGCCACTTTCTCTTCAGCGGTATACTCAACAACCTGAGCAGCCTCTTTCTTAGCAGGCTGGGGGAATTTCTTCTTCTGGGTGAAGAAGATGGTCAGCGAGATGAGCATGGCGATAACAGAAACGATGAAGGAGAAGTGAACACCCTGATTGAACACAAGGATGTAGTCAGAACTGAACTGAGTAAGGTCGGCAGGGATCACACCATCGGCCACCGATTTGGTGATGGTCTCGGTGAATTTCTGCGTTGCCTCACCGTTGGCCAGATACTGGTGAGCCAAGCCAGCCATATCGGCATTGTAAACGAAGTTGTGCGATTTCAGCCACCACTCTCTGAGCAGAGGAGCAATGAAAGGAGCAATCACACCACCAATGTTAATGAACACGTAGAAGATCTGGAAACCGCTATCGCGTTTATCCTTAGCCTCAGCCAGTGCCTCGGGACCCTTCTTAGCAGCTTCAGCCTCGAAGTTATCATACATCTGACCTACTAGCGCCTGTAGGTTACCTTTGAACAGACCGTTACCAAAGGCGATGCAAAGCAGAGCGAAGCAGGTGAAGATTAATATACCCCACCAAGCGCCCGTACCATCAGCAATCAGTCCATCGGCAGTCTTGCTGAACAGAGGTATAGCCATACCGATGTAACCCAGGGCCATGATAACCAGACCCCACTGAATAGTGCGATTGTAGTTCTGAGTACGGTCGGCAATGATACCACCCACCAAACTCAACACATAGATTCCGAAGTAGAATACGGAATAAATAATACCTGCTGTTCCATCAGGAAGACCAAACTTGGAGACGATGAAAAGCAGAAGGATAGCGTTCATGATGTAATAACCAAAACGCTCACCCATGTTGCTCAAAGCAGCAGCAACGAGACCCTTAGGGTGCTTCTTGGACTCTTTCAGGTAGAATACCAGGAATGGGATCACTACCACCAGAATGCAGCAGAAAATCACCCAAGTAGCGTGATTCTGCCAAAGTGTAGCAATGGATAACAAATTCATAAGTTAATCTTTTTAATTTATATTTATTTTATTCACTTAATTTACAGTTATCTTCTATCTCTATACACACCTATTGCAGACCTATCCAACAAAAACAACCACACTACAGAGAAGAGACCACCTTGCTCATAACGAAACAACCGAAACGACCGCCCGCACTATGCCGGGATGCCGCTCTCAGCCCTTTGGGTTCTCCTTTGTGTATGGTTTTAATCATTTAATTATTAATACATTTACTTATCTTTCGATAAACCGAACGTTGTTACCAACGGAAATGCAAAGATACAAAAAAAAATGAATATACAAAGAAAAAGCACCAACTAACCTTGTCGGACATTCGTTTCTCTAACTTACAAAAGCCCTACCCCAAGAGCATTTCAATGCCACCCATTCAAATAATAGTTGTATCTTTGCAATTGCTAGCAGGGTTACCCCCTACCCCCTTACTAAAAGAATATCATCATATTATGAACCATCTTGATATGCAAAAAACAATCGACGCCACACTGCAACATCTACAACAAGGCGAAACCATCCTCTATCCTACCGATACCATTTGGGGTATAGGATGCGATGCCACTTGCAGCCCCGCCATCGAGCAACTCTATGCCATCAAGCAACGCGACCACCACAAGAGCATGCTGATACTCTGTGCCAACGAAGCGATGGTTCTACGCTATGTACCCTCAGCCACCGAAGCCATGCTGCGCCTCTGCACCGAGAGCGAACGTCCCACCACCGTCATCTTCCCCCAAGCCCAAGGACTCCCCGCCAATCTACTAGCCTCCGATGGCAGTATAGGTATCCGCATTCCAAAACACGAGTTCTGCCATCAGCTACTCCTACTTCTCGATCATCCCATTGTCAGCACCAGCGCTAACCTCTCGGGGCACCCCTCGCCCGCCACCTATGCCGATATCGAGCCCACCTTGTTCAAGCACATCGGTTATGCTGTTCCCAACCTCCCTTTCTTCACACAATCTACCCATGTAGGTTCACGCATACTCAAAGTGGAGGCCAACGGCATCGTTACCACCCTTCGACAATAAACCCCAGCCACCATGCATCTATATCTCTATCCCCACCCCGATACCATTGATGCCAGCACCATCGATAGTTGGATAGCCCTCTTCCCTCCTGACCAGCAAAGCTATATAGGCAAAATCAAAAGCCCTTTAGGACGAGCCCAAGCCACCATCGCCAATATGTTGCTGCTTGTAGCACTCAATGGAGACACAACTACACAAAGTAACAAAGTAACCATCCATTGGGTAAGCAAAAACGACCTCGAGCAGAGCGCCCTCCATCTCCAAGCCACCCCTACCCTCTTTCCCCCTTTTGATATTGCCGAACGAGGTAAACCCTATCTTCGCAACACCCCTCATCTCTTCTTCAACCTCAGCCATTGCCGCAACATAGTAGCTTGCATCCTACATCATAGTGAAGTAGGCGTTGATGTAGAGTGTCGCCGCACCTTCAAAGAATCATTCTTGCAGCGCGTTTTCTCCTACGAAGAGCAACAGCAAGTACACCACAGTAGCGATCCCGAAATGACCTTCGTTCAACTATGGACCCGCAAAGAGGCTTACGTGAAATACACCGGTACAGGCATCTTAGGACTCGATTTCTTACAAGGCATCCCCCCAGCACTCGAGCCGCTACAAATCATTACCCTCCCACTCACCGAATTGGAGGGTTATGTAAGCATCATCACCCAAGCCCCCACCCTCCCTATTGAGGGGTAAAAAAACACCCTAAATACCCTCGATAAAGCCCCATTAAATCCCAATATTTTTACTATTTATTTCCCCTTCATTATACATCTCAGCGTGATGTACATCTCAGCGCCGCGAGATATATCTTTCCGAGCTAGCAGAGATATACATCTCGGCAACTTAAGATGTATATCTCAGCACTCCGAGAAGTACATTATTTTTTTGCAAAGAAATAGCTATTGATTTACAGCTACATACAAAATTGTTTTTTGCCCTATTTACCCCTAAAACCGCTTGTTTTGACCATTCAAGCGCCTTTTATTATTTCGGCTATTTCTATGATATTATCATTAAAAGGAGGCCCCTCGAAGTTCTTTCCAGGAGCTCTTCCCTTCCGCGAATCGAAACAGAAAAAAAGGAACAGGGACTAGCCCTATTCCTTTCCACGTATTCCAAATTAAGGTAACCTCTAAAAATTGCTTCAATGTGATTTTGGAGAAGATTTATAGCAGATTGCTCCGTTGAACGAAGGAGTATAGCGGGCTATATGACTGAGTGAAACTGAGCAAGATGCATAAATCAATCCAAAAGCACTGAAAGTATGGTTATTATTATTCCTTTTCATACGTGGAATTTTTAGAGGTTACCTTAAGT
>JAUNHX010000055.1 GCA_030523765.1 Bacteroidales bacterium
ATATTGACTGAGCGCCATCAGTTCCGAAGAAATGGAACGATGGCGCTCATTGTATATTGCAGATTAAAATAATATCGTACACTTGCAATCGAATACTTAAACCATACAATGACGGGGAGCAGGGTTCAAAGTGAACCTCTCAATATGTTATGGAATAATGACGTATCTTGTGGATGCTCCCATCCCGTACCAACATCCATAACCGCCGGTGACGTTGCCCGATATCTCTTTTTTTGCAGAGAAAAACATATTGTTTTCCAAAGATATATTCTTGATGTATGCGTCCCAGAAGTCGAATGTACACTTGTCTATATGGGCAAGTTTTATGGCTACGGTATCGCCTGTGTGGAAAAATGGTGTATACTCCACCCCCAACTGATGGCCTTGATATACAGGAACTTCATTTGTGGCATGCAGCCTCTCGTCATCAAGACTGCCTAAATAGGAAGCCAAGAACTGCCTGTTGTTGCCACCCACTCGCGAGAACAATTGATAATAGTTCTTCTCGGCCGGGGCGTCGCGAAATGCGATACTGATAGAGTATGCAGAATCCGAACTTTCCACCTTTTCCACATAAAGCGTGTCGATCGGAACTGTTGCGGGAATGATGGTATTGGCTACAGCATGAAACTGCTCGTATTCTACTATGAGAGAATATGTCTTTCCCGCCTCGCCTTTGAGATGTGAGGTGGTATATATGTATGGCGGATAATATCCCTTATCGTATTTTCCGGTCAACACTACCGTGTCTTTTCCATCGGTCACTGACACTTTCGCCCATCGTATGAGATTGTCGGATAGCGAACCGGACTCTTGGTATTCGCTGCTGAGATTGACACTCTTCGTAAGCATCACTACAGGATAGCCACCATCTTCTATCCAGCCCTCCACTATCAGTTGGGAGCTTTGGGAGGAAAATTGCGGTTTGTCACATGACACGACCAGGAGTATGAATATTAACGAATAAATATATCTCATCAGAACTTACAGTAATAACTTAGGGAAGGTAGGATTTTCACTACAAAGGAAACTGGCATGAAAGCAAAATTACCGTTGGCATTTGTCTTCAGCCTGTAATACAATTCGTTCTTACGGCATGTGGTGTTGTACAAAGAAAGATTGATTCCGTTTTCTTTTACCAATCTACTCCTCCACTTGAAATCGGCAGAAAGGTCTAATCGGCAATAAGGACTGAGACGCCCCGAATTGTACTCACCATGTGTGTACAGCAGATTGTGATTGAATAGGAATACCGTTTCGTAAGGGGTATATGGAGTTCCTGAAGCATAAACGAATGATGCTCCAAAATTCCAATGACGGAATGGGGAGTATGACAGGACAGCATCTATCTCATGAGGACGTTCATGGCTGGCAGAATACGAATGCAACGGATTCATCTCCACAAACTTGCGTCGGGCGTGAGTATAGGTATAGTTTATCCATCCGGTCAGTTTGCCGGTATTCTTATTGAGGACGATGCTGAACCCATAGTTTTCCCCGTTGCCGGTGGTAAGAAAGCGGCTATAATCAGACACGGAATTGGCCAAGTCCAAGATATTGCCCACATACTCCACTTGATTGTACAGACGCTTGTAGAACACATCTGCACTTATGCGAAATCGGTTCTGCAATAATGGGAGACTTACACTTGCTGTCATCCCGTGGGAATATTGGGGGCGGTGATCTATGTCGGCCGATATCCAGAATTCGGTAGGTAGTCCCATGCTGGAGAATCCTGTCTGGAAAAGGTATTGATGCTTGAGGGAATAGTCGATATGAAAGGTGATATCGTTCACGTCCCACTGTAACTTGGCTGATGGATCTACTGCAAAATACTGGGTAGAAGACACGGAAAACATGCTCAAGCGTGTCCCTACTTCGGCTGTGAGTGACGAGGTGAGGGGGTGCTGATAATTGCCAAATATGGTGCCTTCAAGAGATTTGTGTACTGAAGCCGCCAACTTGTCATTGTGGCTATCTATCTGTGAAAATGCCTGGGGCTTGATGTGGTGGTAGATGGCTTCTGCCCCAACCATCCATCTGTCAAGGGTCAGAAGGCCTTTGTATCCGTAGTCCACGATGCCCGACTGAATGCTGTACTGTGTCTGGGGGAGGTCCAGCCGGAAGTCATTGTTGTAGGATGTGCGATAGAGGGTATTCTTCAGTTTCAGTTTTTCGCCATCATACATCCAATGCAATGCTCCCATCATGTTGCTCCACACGTCTTTGGTATTGGCTTGGTACGACTCCTGGTCAAAGCGCCCGTTGTCCTGACCGACATAGAAGTCGAAGAGAATAGTGTTGCTCGAATCTATGGTGTTGGCAAGGGTTACATTGGCATCATAGAATGAGTAGCGGATGTGCGAATCGTCTTCGTTAATCCACTTGTCATACAAGAGATTGATATAAGAACCACGCAAAGAGACATTGAGCGACAGGTTCTTGCCAAGAGGGGTTCTCAACGTGCCTTGTGAGGATATCATACCTACTGATATCTCTCCATTTATGGTGTCGGGATGTTCTTTCGGGAGAGTCATTTCGAGTTCTCCTCCCAGACGGTTGGAAGCGGAAATGACTGTATTGTTTTTTCTCAGATTTAGTGACTTGTAGTGTTGGGCATTGAATGTAGAGAAGAATCCAAGCAGATGATTGGCATTGTAAATGGGTACTCCCTCTACGCTGATGATGTTGTGCGAATTTTCACAACCTTGGATGCGAATGCCACTCTCGTATTCGGCATTGGTCTGAATGCCTGGCAACATCTGCACATAGTGTATGGGGTCTGCATTTCCAAAGACTTGTGGCAGATAGCTTATGCCCTTCATGTCCAAGGTATAGGTGCCGCCACTCTTGTTGGTGACAAATGAGGTATGTTTGGCACCACTCACAATCATGGTGTCAAGAAAAATAGTCTGTATATCCTCATTGTTCTGTGCATGCAATCCGAACAACGAGAATATACAGAGCAAAAATGTATATGTACGAGTT
>JAUNHX010000037.1 GCA_030523765.1 Bacteroidales bacterium
TGCCAATCTTTTATAGAGAGCATCTCATAACGAGATGCTCTTCTTTTTTTATCCCCATCCTCATGTTTTTGCTAATTAGGGATTCCTGTCCTATCAATAATAATTCCCTCGATCTCTTATAAGATCCCTAGATACATAGTCCTTTTTAGCTCGAGTTATGTTAATCTACGTTGTCCTCTCTACTAGTCTTTGGAAAACAACGATCTTAAAAAAAAGATAAAAGGTATTGTAACTTCAATATTATAATCCCTAAACGATACACCATAACGTGTAAACAGTTAACCCCAAATTGTAAACTGTAAATTGAAAACTGTAAACCAGATTTTACTGACGAGGCAGAGTAATGATGAATGTTGAGCCTTGTCCTAATTCGCTCTCGATGGAGATATGGCCGTCATGATGGGCTACAACTTGCTCTACATAACTGAGACCGATACCAAATCCCTTGACATTATGAACGTTGCCTGTTGAGACGCGATAAAATTTCTCAAAAATATGTTTTTGGTCCTCATCACTGATGCCAAGTCCTTTGTCTGATACGCGGATAACTATGTTGTTGTTTTGAGATTCGGTACTAATGCTAATCTCGACTTTCTCGGGCGAATACTTGATTGCGTTGTCGATAAGGTTGTACATCATATTAGAGAGATGAAAACTATCGGCTGTCATATTGCTGGGTTGTGCGTTGAGGTTGAGGGTTAAAGATCCTTGTCGGTTAGCTACCTGCATCTTGAAACTCTTGGCTGCTTCGTCTATGATGGTGTGGATATCTGTTTCTTGTAGATTGAGGTTGAAATTCTTGCTCGACATTTTGGAACTGCGTAGAATCGATTCTATCAGCACCCTCATGCGTCTATTTTCGTCGTTGATAATGGTTAGGTAAGTGTTCAGGTTTTCTTGACTCTGACTAATTTCAGGTATCTGGAGCATCTCGCAAGCCAGTCCGATATTGGTGAGGGGTGTCTTGATCTCGTGTGTCATATTGCTAATAAAATCGTTCTTCATCTCGTCCAACTTTCGCTGTTTTAGGATGGTGCGGAAAGAAACAGAGAAAAGGACAAAGATGATGAAGATCAGTATGATACTCATAACCATGAATATCTTATTGGAGTCGTTGAGGAAGAGGAGGGTGGTAGGGAACTGTAAAACGATATAGTATTCGTTGGCGGTATTCATGCCACTGGGATGAAAACTATAACGATAGGGCGAAGCGAGGATCTCTTGTTTTTTATCCTCGTTGTTGCAGTAAAGGAAATCGTTGCTATTGGAGGATATCACTCCCATGTTGGGCTTGATATCAACTCCGTTGTCGACTAGCTCTTCTACGATAATATCGTTGAGCAGTTCGTAATTAAAGGTGCTGCTAGTCATGAGATTATCGATAACATATGCCGATAGTTCTGTAACGAAACGATCGTAGTAGTCGTCTCCCCGTGTCAGTTTGTTTCTGTTGAAAAGCAGCGAGTTGTATGTGTTGATGGCGGCACTGTCTCCGCTGCTGAGCCGTGCTCCTGCAATCGGAATCACGCTGTCTTGCAAAGCAACATTAGTATGCACTCGTTCATCGTCAAAGAAGAGGTCGGCATTCTCGCGCACAACATCTTTCATTCGATTGTTGATATCCTCAATCCGCTTGTATTTAAGGAGTTTGTATCGATCGTTTTGGCTTATATAGTCTTCGATCTTCATACGGTTCAACTCGTCGATCACATCGTCCATCGCGTTGTTTACACTGATGGTGAATAGGTTGTTGCTCATCGCAGCCGTACGGTTGGTCTGTATTACCTGAATGACGATAAGCCCAATGCCTGCCAATGCAAAGAGGGCGTATAATAAGACAATAAGTTTCCGTTTCATAATTGTATTAACGTACAAACGGCTGTTTTTGTATTGATCATCTGAAAAAAATGTAGTTCATGTAAAAAGAGGTGGAGGATACAGTGATGATATGGAAAAATAAATTTTGTCAGAATAGGCTAGTTTCGTATCTTTGCACTTTTAATGTTAACGCAAGAAAGGTGGAGTGACAATAGGCAACCTACCCAGTAATAGGTGTTTAACATTGATTGATGTATTCATGAAATTTATATCAATTTGTCATGACAACAAAATATATTTTCGTAACAGGAGGCGTTACATCATCTTTAGGCAAAGGTATTATTGCCGCCTCATTGGCCAGACTGCTTAAGGCCCGTGGTTTTAAAGTAACCAACCAGAAACTCGATCCCTACATCAACATCGATCCTGGAACACTTAACCCCTATGAGCACGGAGAGTGTTATGTGACTGAGGATGGGGCCGAAACAGATCTTGATTTGGGCCATTATGAACGCTTTACTGGTGTGCCTACCTCACAAGCAAATAATGTTACTACGGGACGTATCTACAAGCATGTTATTGAGAAAGAACGTCATGGCGATTATTTGGGCGCAACTGTCCAAGTGATACCCCATATCACCAATGAAATCAAGGATCGAATCCTTGCACTTGGAAATACGGGTAAATATGAGTTTGTTATCACCGAGATAGGGGGTACTGTAGGCGATATTGAGTCTTACCCCTTCGTTGAAGCTGTACGACAACTGAAATGGTCTTTGGGCCGCGACTGCTGTGTGATCCATCTTACCTATATTCCTTACCTTGCTGCTGCTGGAGAACTGAAGACTAAGCCGACCCAGCATAGTGTGAAGGCGCTGCAACAACAGGGTGTGCAACCTGATATTATTGTGTGTCGCACTGAAAAACCGCTAACTCGTAGTGTTCGCGAAAAGATAGGTCTCTTCTGCAATATGCAGAGCGACTGTGTTATAGAAGATGGCGATGTAACGACAATCTATGAGGTTCCCCTCAAGATGCGCGATGAGAAGCTTGATGTTCAGGTGCTTCGCAAACTCGATGTTCCCGTTACCAATGAGATTGATCTCTCTAAGTGGGAAGCTTTTGTTTACAAACTCAATAATCCAGAAAAGGAGGTGTCGGTAGGACTTGTTGGAAAATATGTAGAACTTCAGGATGCCTATAAATCTATTAGTGAAGCTTTCGTTCATGCGGGTGCTCAGCTGCGATGCAAAGTTAAAGTGCGCTATATCCATTCTGAGTATCTTAACGAAGAGAATATCGAGGAGAAACTGGCTGGGCTTACTGGTATCTTGGTGGCTCCTGGCTTTGGCACCCGCGGTATTGAGGGCAAGATTCTCGCTGTTCGATATGCTCGCGAGCGGAAAATACCCTTCTTGGGTATTTGTCTTGGTATGCAGTGCGCCGTTGTTGAGTTTGCCCGCAACGTGTTAGGATATGAGGATGCCCATTCTGTTGAGATAGCCCCCACCACTGACCATCCAGTTATCAATATGATGGAGGAACAAAAAGCTATATCTAATATGGGAGGCACCATGCGTCTTGGCGCTTATCCTTGTCGTTTGGAGAAAGATTCGTTGGCGTACAAGATCTATGGAACCGATGAGATTTCTGAGCGTCATCGCCATCGCTACGAGTTCAATAGTCAGTACCTCGAGGAATTCCAAAAGGCGGGTATGAAAGCTACTGGATTCAACCCCAACACTAACCTTGTCGAGATTGTTGAGATCCCATCGCATCCCTTCTTTATTGGCGCTCAGTTCCATCCCGAATACAAGAGTACGGTAATCCATCCTCACCCCCTCTTTGTGGGTTTTGTTGACGCCGCAATGAAATACAAGAAATCGTGAAAATAGGAGTAATCGTTGCTATGGAAAGCGAGTACCGGCAGATGTTGCAGCTACTCGGTGACCAACCAGAGGGTATGGTTGGCAACAACAATATTGTGTTGCATAAGTGCGGCATAGGGAAGGTGAATGCTGCCGTTGGCACTACCCAGTTCTTGGTGGAGCATCATCCTGACTGCGTTGTTAGCACGGGTGTGGCTGGCGGAATCGATCACAAGTTGCAGGTTATGGATGTGGTTGCAGCTAGCGAAACGGTCTATCACGATGTGTGGTGCGGAGAAGGCAATGACTACGGACAAGTGCAAGGCCTTCCGGCTCGATATCAGGCTCATACTACATTGCTGCATACGGCACAACGGGTGAAGGTTTCAGGTGTCCGCATCGTTGAGGGACTTACCTGTACGGGCGATCAGTTCATTACTGACCGCCCTGCGCTCGATGCTATTAAACAGCGATTCCCCGAAGGACTAGCTGTCGATATGGAATCGGCTGCTATTGCGCAAACTTGCTATCTTCACCAAATTCCTTTCCTTAGCATGCGCATCTTGAGTGATACGCCGGGCAATACTCCCGACCATATGGCGCAGTATCAGAATTTTTGGGCCACGCTGGGCGATACCGCGTTCCAAGTGATAATGACTTTCCTTAAATTATTGCCCTCAACCCTTTAAAATGTATAAACAAAATCAAAGATAAAATGAAGACGATACCTAGCTTTACTATTGATCATATCCATTTGTTGCGAGGCATTTATGTGTCGCGCAAAGACCAAATTGGTAACGATGTTGTTACCACTTTTGATATCCGCATGAAGGAACCCAATCGCGAACCTGCTCTTGGACAAGGAGCTATCCATACCATTGAACATCTTGCAGCTACATATCTTCGCAACGATCCCGAATGGGCCGACTGTATTGTTTATTGGGGACCCATGGGCTGCCTCACGGGCAATTACCTTTTGATGCGTGGCGATCTTGAGAGCAAAGATATTGTCGATCTAATGCGTCGTACCTTTGAGTTTGTAGCCAATTTCGATGGACCTATCCCTGGGGCAGCGCCCAAAGACTGTGGCAATTACTTACTCCACGATTTACCTATGGCTAAGTGGGAGTCGTCAAAGTATCTTCACGAAGTGTTAGAATGCATTAAACCAGATCAGCTAATATATCCCCAACAGTAATTTAATGCGATTCATTAATTGAGAAACAATAACCCGCATCTTCATCAAGGTGTGGGTCTTTTATTTGTACTCGAACAAATTATTCGAAGAATAGATAATTGTCCTAAAATAAATAATGCCACTCAACCCGTAGTTGAGTGGCATATTTATTATCGATTAAAATCGAGTAAGAGAGTCGTTGATTAGATCTCAACCTTAACAGGCTCGAGCATGTTTTCAGGTTTCATGATCTTGTCGAGCTGCTCTTTGGTGAGGATCTTGTTTTCGAGAACGAGTTCTACAACACCGCGACCAGTTTTCAGAGCCTCTTTAGCAATCTTGGTAGAAGTCTTGTAACCGATGTAGGGGTTGAGCATGGTAACGATACCGATGCTGTTGTGAACCATATCGAGGCAGTGCTCAGCGTTGGCTTCAATACCATCGATGCAGAAGGTGCGGAGGGTGTCCAGACCGTTCTTCATCAGGTGGATAGACTCGAAGAGACTGTAGGTCATAACGGGCTCCATAACGTTGAGTTCGAGCTGTGCGTTGTCGCAACCCCAAGCGATGGTCAGGTCGTTGCCGATAATCTTGTAGCAGAGCTGGTTAACAACCTCGGGGATAACGGGGTTAACCTTGCCAGGCATAATCGACGAACCGGGCTGACGCTGGGGAAGACGGATCTCCTGAAGACCGCAACGAGGACCAGAGCTCATGAGGCGAAGGTCGTTGCAGATCTTGTCGAGTTTCAGGCACAGACGACGCATAGCGCTGCTATAGGTAACCAGGCACTGGGTCGAGCTAGTAGCTTCGATCAGGTTGTCGGCCAAAGAGATATCCCAACCAGTGATGTCGCGCAGAGCCTGAACGCAAGCTTTGCTATAGCCAGGGAACGAGCAGATACCGGTACCGATAGCGGTAGCACCCATGTTCACTACGAGGAAGTCCTGAGCAGCGTGGTTCAGGTTCTCCATTTCGAGACGCAGCGAAGCAGCGAAACCGCCGAAGGTCTGACCAAGAGTCATAGGAACAGCGTCCTGCAACTGGGTGCGACCCATTTTGATGATATGAGCGAATTCAGCAGCTTTCTTGTCAAGCGAAGCAATGATTTGCTCCATGTGGGGGATCAGCTCGAGGTGCTCGAGATACATACCCATATGGATACCGCAAGGATAGGCGTCGTTGGTGGACTGGCTACCATTCACATGGTCGTTGGGGCTGATGGTCTTATAGTCGCCACGTTCTTTACCAATGTGTTCGAGAGCTAGGTTAGCGATAACCTCGTTGGTGCACATGTTGGTAGAGGTACCAGCACCACCCTGAATCATATCGATGGGGAATTGGTCATGATGTTTGCCAGCAATCAGTTCGTCGCATGCCCATACGATAGCGTCGCGCTGCTCTTTGGTTACCATACCGGTAATTTCGTTAGCAATAGCGGCAGCCTTCTTGGTGATGGCCATACCTTTAATGAAATTGTGGTAGTTGCTCAGCAGGTTACCACTGATTTTGAAGTTCTCGATAGCACGGTCGGTCTGTACGCCATAATAAGCATCTTCGGGGATTTGGCGTTCGCCCAGAAGGTCATTTTCAGTGCGGAATTTCTTTTCGCTCATTTTCAATTATTTATTTTAGTATAATTATAATATAAATTTTAAAAACTATACGCTATAACTAGCTTTTGTATCTTTTATTGTGTTGTGTTACAAAAAAAATGAATATTTTTTTTATCTAATAGTGTAACCTATTAGAAATCAATGTATAATTTATGGTTTCTTGATGTTCTTTTTCCTATATTGAAACAGTCGGTTTTCGGTTTATCTACGGTGGTGTTTATTCAAGGTATCCATCTACAGCTTCTTGCAGCATTGTTTGTACCTTTTGGACAGTGTCGTGAGGTGAGAGAACCTTGATCCAGCGGCCGCGTGAGAGGATATGGGCAAAGAAATCGGAGGTGGGGTGGAGCCAAACGATGAAATCGATATAGTCATCGCCTACAGCCACTTCGCGTTGAGAGGGGTGGATAGGTAGGTCGCGCATTGCAAAGCGTTCGTTGCCATAGGCCCTAAGCACAATGGTTTGAATCTCGGTACTATCATCGACCATCACTCCAAAGTAGGCAGCAAAATAATCCTGAGCGTCAAAATCTTCATCGATCTTGAAATCCTCTTCAGTGATGTCGATTTCGAGTATCCTATCGAAGGAAAGCACCATTGATAGGGGCTTTCCTTCCTCTTCTTTCTTGGGAAAACGACATAGCAGATACCATCGGCGGCGGAATAGTTTGATGCAGTAGGGTTCGATGGTCCATTCCTTCATTGCATCATGCCCGTAGCGACGATATTTCACCTTAATGCGATGGCTAGTACGCATAGCTTCTACCACCATACTGAGGTGTTCCCCTTCGGTGGGGATAGTTTCGAGAAGTATTCGGTTATGCAATCCGCGTGCTTCGCTCACTAGATTACTTACCGACAGCGTGCTGAGCATCCATCGGGATACACTATCGGTGTGCATAAACAAGGGCTTGTCGATATAGTATTTATTGTCGGCATCACAATAAATTCTAATGCCAAACATATTCTCCACCTCCTCTCTGTGACGACGAAAGGTGCTGCGGCTGAAGGGCATTCCTCCGCTCATATCGGTATTCATCCATCGCTGGTTTATTTCCCGCAAACTGATATGGCCGAATCTATCTATAGTATCGACCAGCCAAACATATGCATTGAATAATGATGATGTTTTCATGTTCTCTATAACGCAATTGTTCTGTTTTTATTGCCTTTAGGCGAGATGCTTCTAAGGGAAGGAGATTCATCTTTTGTGTCATAAAATAAACAATAAAGGAGGTCAAAACCCGTTATTTTGTGATATAATATACATGTAATATGAAGAAAAAACTTTGTACAATAGCAGCAGTTTTGTTGATGACCTCTTGCCATAATGCCAATAATCAAGAACTGACTACTGATAGTGTGTCATGGAATGGAGTTACCGTGTTGTGTGAGAGCGATCAGTGTCAGGTAATAGGACTGGTTGATATGGAGAACGAAATGTCAATAGATCTCTTTCGTGGCTCCTATAATGACAGCCTCCTCGAGGCTCTGATGCCTACAGGGTCTTTGCCTTCGGCTATCAATGCCTATTTGGTTACCGACGATAATCATCGTGTCCTTTTTGATGCTGGGTTGGGTGCCGACAAAGGGGGCCAACTGATGGACAGACTCAAGAATCATGCTACCAATCCTGATAGCATTGATGCCGTATGCATCACGCATCTGCACGCTGATCATATCGGAGGACTCCTCCTCGATGGGAATGCAGCATTCCCCAATGCAATCCTTTATCTCTCGAAGGAGGAGAATGAGGCTTTTTGTAACAACGATCTTTGGCTTTCTGTATCGGCTGCCTATCAAGATCGTATTGTTATGTTCCAAGATGGTGACACACTACTAGATGGTTTGGTAGTAGCTAAACTTGCCCCAGGCCATACTCCTGGACATACAGTTTATGTTGTTGATGGAGGACTCTGCTATATTGTTGGTGATCTTCTTCACGCTCAAGATTTGCAGATTGATCATCCCGAATTCTGTGCCCGTTACGATATGGATCCCGATCAAGCTAGAACCACTCGACGTTATTGGCTCGATTTTCTCCGCAACAACTCTGGCTATATGTCGGGAGCACATTGTTATGACCATTTTCTTGAACTAAAGCGTCAATAATTACAGTTTATAGTTATCGTTTTACGATAGATAGGATACGATTATTATTCAAAAATAAAAAGAGTGTGTAGGCCTACACACTCTTTTTTATTATTTACCAAAGTTGATGGGCTTAGAGCAGTCCGCGGTTTCGAAGTAGCGGCTCTACGCTGGGTTGTTTACCTCTGAACTCCACATAGCTGGTCATAGGATCGACCGTGTTGCCTTGCTCAAGCATGTGGCGCAGACGGGCAGCTACCTCGGGGTTGAAGAGATCGCCTGTCTCAACGAATGCTTGGAATGCATCGGCATCGAGTACAGCGGTCCAAGTGTAGGAGTAGTAGCCTGCAGCATAACCGCCATTGAAGATATGGCCGAAATAGGTGCTGCGATAGCGTGAAATAATTTCAGGGATAAGACCAATCTTGGCCATTGCAGCCTCCTCGAAGTCGGGCAGAACGATATGGGTGGGTTCGGTAATTGAATGGTAATCCATATCGAGGAGCGAAGCAGCTAATAATTCGGTGTTGATGAAGCCTTGACCATAGGTGGCGGCATTGTGCAGACGCTCAATGAGGGCATCGGGGATAGGTTCGCCGGTAAGGTAGTGACGGGCGTAGGTCTTCATCACCTCAGGATGGCGACACCAGTTTTCCATTACTTGGCTGGGCATCTCTACGAAATCGCGCGGTACGTTGGTGCCACTAAGACTGCGGTAATGGCATTTCGAAAGCATGCCGTGAAGACTGTGGCCAAACTCGTGGAAGAGGGTCTCGGCTTCATCGAAGCTGAGCAGCGAAGGCTTGTCGCCAGCAGGTTTGCTGAAATTGCATACAATGCTGATAATGGGTATGATGTTGTTGCCGTTGCGATCGATGCTCTGCTCACGGAAATTGGTCATCCAGGCACCGCTACTCTTGGTGGAGCGGGGGAAGAAGTCCATATAAAGGATAGCTATCACTTGATCGTTCTCTAGCACCTCGAAGCTGCGGCATTCGGGGTCGTATTTAGGTAGTGTGTCGTTCTCGCGGAAGGTGATGCCGTACAGCTTGGTGGCGGTATTGAAGGCTCCTTCGCGTACTGCCTCTAAGGGGAAATAAGGACGGATAGAGTCCTCATCGAGGGCATAACGTTCTTTGCGCAGACGCTCGCTGTAGTAGCGCCAATCCCAGGGCTTGAGGGCGAAGGTGTCGCCATCGGCTTTAATCATAGCCTGATAATCGGCACACTCGGTTTTGGCTTTAGCCAATGCGGGACGCCATACTTGCATCAGTAGATCGTATACCGCCTTGGGGGTCTTAGCTAAACAATCGTCGAGTACATAGTCGGCATAGCTGTCGAAACCGAGAATCTGAGCCCGTTCAAGACGGAGGTTTACAATAGAGTCGATGATAGCAGTATTGTCGTATTGGCCACTGGTGCAGCGTGTTGAGTAGGCTTCCCATATCTGCTGGCGCAATTCACGATTGCTGCTATAGGTAAGGAAGGGGAGAAGGCTAGGATTGTCAAGCGTGATTACATATTTGCCTTTGGTTTTGGGATCGGCATTGGCAGCCTCTTTGGCAGTCTCGATTTGCGAAGGGGTAAGACCCTCAAGCTGATTTTCTTCCAAAACCAACTGGTAAGCGTTCGTAGCTTTCAACTGGTTGGTACCGAAACGGAGAGTCAGTGATGCTAACTGGGAGTTGATTTTGCGGAAACGATCCTGTTTGTCGGCAGGCACGTTGGCACCACCCCGAACAAAGCCCTTGTAGGTTTCCTCGAGCAGACGCATCTGTTCGGGATCGAGGGTTAGGCTTTCGCGTTGGTCGTAAACCTTTTTGATGCGCTCAAAGAGTTTGGCATTGAGGGCTATATTGTCGTTATGGTTCGACAATAGTGGGGTAATCTCTTCGGCAATCTTCTGCATCTTGTCGGTGTTGTTGCTCTCGGCGAGGTTGAAGAAAACACCACCAACCTCGTCTAAGAGGGGCGAACTGTATTCGTAAGCCTCGATGGTGTTTTGGAAGGTAGGCTCCTCGGGGTTGTTCACAATGCTGTCGATAGCAGCGTTTTGACGGCGCATGCCCTCTTCGAAAGCAGGCATGTAGTGTTCTGGTTTGATTTTCTCGAAAGCGGGGATTTCGTAAGGCGTTCCCCATTCGGCGAAGAAGGGATTGTCCATAGCTTTGTCTTTACAAGCCGACATCGTGGTGAGCGATGCAATGGCGATGATGAATAACGATTTCTTCATTGTATGAAAAGTATTAGATTCAATCATTGTGTTGTATCTTGTGTTGTTGGTGGATGTTGTACTATGTATCTTATTGTTTGTATGAGTGTTGCTGGAGAATACTACGGGCTTTGGATTGGCTCTCATCGCCCTTTTGCGATTGCAAAGGTACAACTTTTTATAGAAACGGGAAGTTATTTTTTTACAGATATGGCGGATTAGTTATCAGGGAGGGTATGAATCTAAGAGTGTGTCACGAGGGGGGCAAAAGAAGGAACAAAGTTAGAGATACATCAGACTTGTATAGGAGTTAGGAAATCTCTCTTTCCATATTTTTGGTTATTATTTTGATTCTCGCTGCTTTAGTAATATGGTTACGAAAAGAAAGGATACGAGAGTGATGTGAGGAAAAACTTACCTATAACGCAAGCAATATAGAGGGGAAATACCTCTGGTTGAATGGTTTCGGGTTGAAAAACATAGTTCTGTTACAGTTGTTCCAGTCGGACAGATTTCGTTTTTTTTTGAGGTTCTGCTAATGCTTAACTTCTGATTTTTTTTTCTATCTTCTTTTTGATTTAAAATTATAATGTGGTTGGTCTGTAATTGATTACTGGTTGTTGTTTGTTTCTTTGTGAATAGTTTGTGATAGAAATACCTAAATTCGGGTACATTTTGGGTGCAAAAAAGGCAACTGATTGATTTTCAGTTGCCTTTGTTGTCCATCGAGGACTCGAACCTCGACTGGCTGATCCAGAGTCAGATGTGCTACCATTACACCAATGGACAATCTTATTTCTCGGCCTTCTTATCTCTTGAAAGCGGTTGCAAAAATACGCACTTTTTCAATACTGACAAAATTTTTTTTTCGTGCAATGAGCGTTCGTGTTGTTTTTCTGATGCTTAAGATTTAAAAATTTTTCATTTTGGCGTTTTTATCCCCTTTTGTGTTTAGGTCTGTAGCATAGAAAATAAGGATTTTTTTATCCTATTTCGCTTCCTTTTCCAACCCATTAGGGCAATCAGTATGGAGAGTCCTAAGCCCCAGAAGAGGGGATCGCCGGGTAGGTGGGTTAGTTTGGCAGCAAGGAGCATGAGTGTGCCGAGTATCATCGAAGTGAGGATGAATGTTGATTTGAATCGGCCTGGAAGCCATAGGGCGGCCACTAGGGGACAGAGAACGGCTGTGGCACGAAGCCCAAGCGAGAGGAATCCTAAATCGTTGAGGAAAGAGCCAGTGATAGTGGTAGATACGGTAACAGCCACGAGGAGAAGCAAGACGATGATGAGGCGTGTTTGCCATAGTCTTGTTTCGGGACTAGGACGATGACGAAGTTGAGCAAAGCGTTGACGCAATGGTGCTACCAAATCGCGCATAAGGATAGTGGAGGCACCGAGGGTGAGCCCTGAGCCACCACCTACGATAGTGACGAAGAGGGTACCAAGGACGACGCCTCCAAAGAAACCGGGTAGGTGACGAGTGACGAAGACAGGAAAGGCTTGTACCGAGTTTTGGATAACATCCATTCCCGCAGGCAGAGAAGTTCCCATTAGTTCCAATTGCTGCAATTCGTTTGCAGTTACATAGTGTGCACGCATATACATACCCACTAATGTGCAGGCTGCACCGATGGGAGGGATGAGGAAGGCACTTAGGAGGGCACCCCTACGTGCTGCCTTATCGCTACGTGCAGCCCAAAGAGCTTGTGCATAGGTTTGGGTAGAGAGGACACCCAAGATTAGCGAGAGGCACGATCCTATATCTTTCATAGGTCCCCTCGCTATGAAGTTACCATACTGATGCCTTACTGCAGGGGCCGTTTGGAGTTGTTGTATCTCACCTATGGCTGTCTGCGTATGGAGTTGAGTAATCGAATCGACTAGTCCTTCGAATCCGTGTCCTAGATGCCATACAGCTACACCAGCTAGAGTAGCAGAGATATAGAGTAGCAGCATTTTGACAATACCTCCAAGGCCCGCACCCCAAAGTCCTCCAAAGACCACATAGATGATCATCAGTCCCATAGCCATCAAGGCGGCGGGGAGAAAAGCTACCGAAGGGAAGAGTGTGGTGAGGAGTGCTGACGAGGCGATAATCTGAGCCACTATGCTGATAAAGATACCGATAACACAGAGACAAGAGCCGATGGTTTCGGCCTTCTTGCCGAACTCTTTGCCTATAATCTCCATCAAGGTGATGCTGCCGCTGTGACGTAATGGAACAACAAAGAAGAGGGCCAAGACCAAGGCCCCAAGGGCAGCACCAATGGTGAACCACCATGCAGAGATGCCATAGGCGAAGGCTAACTGGGCGCTACCTACGGTGGCTTGACCGCTGATAAGGGTACCCATGAGGGTGCCACATACAATCCAGGCGTTAGCTTTACCACCTCCAGTAGTAAATGCCTCGTTGGAGGTAGCTTTGCGGCCCGCCCAAACACCTACAACGATGATAAAGAAGATAGTAAGAAGAATACCTACAATCATGAGTACTTGGAGATTAGAAGAGGAGCGTTGTAGCCAATAGGGTGCAATGCTGATTAAGAATGCTAATTCTTGTTGCTGATAGCCTCAGCGATAAAGATAATTCCTTCGATATTGCGAGGTACCTGTAAATCGATGAGTCCACTTTCGATAGCGATTACGTGTTTTTGGCGGACAGCCCGCAGTTTATTATAGGGAGGCATACGGCAGAACTTTTCGGCATCCTCTTGTCGAATCATGATATAGTCGGGGTCGGCATCAAGGAGAGCCTCAAGACTGAAGTTCCACCCAGTGATATTCTCGGCTACATTACGGCCTCCAGCCATACGAATAATATCGTTAATAAAGGTGTTGCCTCCAGCGGTATAGTTGCCACCTTTGCCGAATCCTACTACATAATAGATAGAGGGTCGATCCTGCTCGGCTACTTCGCTGACACCGAGCGAATCGAGAACAGACGAGAGACGCTGCTGTAGATGGGCGTTGAGTGAGTCGGCCTCCGCTTGACGATCAACAAGTTGGCCTATGCGACAGATATTCTGATAGAGGTCATTGAAATGGGGCTTTTCAACCACACAAGCCATAGGGATGCCTAGCGATACAAGGTGTTGTACAGTTTTCTCTTGTACCATCGATCCGCTGAGAACAAGGTCGGGTTTGAGGGAAATTATTTTTTCGATATTGAGGTTACTGATACCTCCAATGCTTTCGATGGCAGATACTTCGGGAGGATAGAGGCAAAAATCGGTGCGGCCCACTAGAAGGTCGTTAGCACCAAGAGCGAAAAGGATCTCGGTGATGCCAGGCGATACAGAGACGATACGTTGGGGATGGATAGGAGCTAGAACGGTATCGTTATAGTCGTCGACAAAGATATGAGTATTAGTCGGTGTTTGCTCATTATGCTGAAAGCATGAGGCAAAGAGAAAGGCCAGTACAATGAGTAGGAACAGTTTTTTCAAGATGCTGATAGTTTTAAGTGTTATTCCACAACAATTGTTTCAGTAGCAAAGGAAAAGGGGCATTGTGGAATGCCCCTCTTCATTGTTATGCTTTAGATGACGGATTCATCGAAAAGGCTTAGAGTAGGGTAGCCATCTTAGCAGCGAGGTCGCCAACGCGAGTGCTATAGCCCTTCTCATTGTCGTACCAAGAGACAATTTTTACGAAGTTGCCATCCATTACTTGGGTGAGCATGCTATCAAAGATGGAGCTGTGGGTATTGTCAATGATATCGTGGCTAACGATAGGCTCGTCAGTATATTCGAGGATACCTTTCATAGCGCCTTCGGCAGCTTCCTTAACAGCGGCATTAATCTGCTCTTTGGTAACGTTGCAGTTGAGTTCGGCAGTAAGGTCAACAACAGAACCATCGGGGGTAGGAACGCGCATAGCGAAACCATCAAGTTTACCCATCAGTTCGGGGATAACCAAACCTACAGCTTTAGCAGCACCCGAGGAGGTGGGGATGATGCTAACGGCAGCAGCACGAGCACGACGGAGATCGCTGTGTGGCTGGTCGAGGATCTTCTGGTCGTTGGTATAACTGTGAACAGTGTTCATCAAACCACGTTTGATACCGAATTTATCGTTGAGTACTTTGGCTACAGGAGCTAAGCAGTTGGTGGTGCAGCTAGCGTTGGAAACGAGTTGAGTTTCTTTGGTCAGTACATTGTCGTTGACACCGAGAACAACGGTAGCATCAACGTCGTCAGCTTTGGAAGCGGGAACGGTAAGGATAACCTTCTTGGCACCAGCATTGATGTGTTTCATCATCTGCTCGCGTTTTTTGAAGAGACCAGTGGATTCAACAACGATGTCAACACCCAGATCTTTCCAAGGCAGGTTCTGAGGATCGCGCTCAGCGAAGATGCGGACCTTCTTGCCATTTACTACTAGATATTCGCCTTCAGCGTGTACTTCACCATCGAATTTCTCGTGGATCGAGTCGTATTTGAAGAGGTAAGCAAGCGTGTCAGCGCTTGTCAAGTCGTTGATTGCTACGATATCGAGCTCAGGATGAGCTAACATAGCGCGGAAAGACATTCTTCCGATTCGGCCGAAGCCGTTAATAGCTACTTTTGCCATATTGTATTGTGTTTTAGAATGTTACTAAAAATTGAACGTGTTATATATTTTGGCAAAAATACATATTTTTTTAATTTTGGTAAAAAAAAAAGATGCAATTTGGCAAAAAACAAGTATTTTTGCCCCCGTTTTATATGATAATAAGATGGAAGAAACCTTCAATCAATCAGAGATAAACGATGCTCAAGAAGCAGCCCCTAAAAGAAAGAAACGCTCTTTTTTAGGAAAGGTGTGGCGTATTATATGGATTACTGTTGTTGCTTTGTTCCTTTTTTCCTTATTGGAAGTGGTGGCGTTTAAATTTATCAATCCACCCCTTACACCGTTGATGATCCAACGATTTGGGCAGCAACTGTTCCAAAAAGATCGTAAAGTGAATTTCGAGCGCGATTATGTGAGCATTGACGAAATATCGCCCAATTTGGTGAATGCCGTTGTAGCTTCGGAGGATGGTAACTTTATGCATCATCATGGCTTCGATGTAAGGATGCTAAAGCAGAGCTATCGCGAAAACAAGCAAGGGCGACGGGTAAGGGGTGGCAGCACTATAAGTATGCAGACTGCTAAGAATGCATTCTTGCCCCATCGTCGTTCGATGGTGCGCAAAGCACTGGAGGCCTATTTTACTCAGTTGATAGAATGGACTTGGGGGAAGAAACGGATAATGGAATGTTATCTGAATATCATCGAATTTGGTGACGGTATATATGGTTGCGAGGCAGCAGCACAACATTATTTCGGTCATTCGGCAGCTACTTTGTCACGCAATGAAGCGGCCCAATTGGCGGTGACACTTCCAAGTCCACTGAAACGCAATCCAGGTCATCGTACCCCTTATTTTAGAAAACAGACTAGTGTGGTACAGAACCGTGCGGCAAAATACGGAAGGGTAAATTTGGATAGGAAACCCGACAAGCCAGCTAAGGGTAAAAAGAAAAAAGCTAGCGAAGAGAATCTTTTTGACTTTTTGAAATGGATGTGGGAACAGGAACACAAGGACAAGAAGTCGTAATCACTTGGAGTCGCTATTTGCGCCAGTTTAAACTTTATCTGAAACTGGAAAGACGCATGGCCGACAATACGGTGGAATCGTATGTGCGCGATGTAACTCATTTGCAGCGTTATGCTATTGAGCAAGGAGTGATGCCGCGCGATGTAACGCTCGATTTTCTACGCGACTTCCTTACTGCCTTCAACGAGGCCGATGTAGCGGCTACCACCCAAAAAAGAATAATTGCAGGTATTCGCAGTTTTTACCAGCAGTTGGTGATAGAAGACGACATTAAGGAGAATCCAGCCGAATTGCTCGAAACCCCTACAATTCCCTCTCATCTTCCTGATGTGCTGACCGACGGTGATGTGGATGCAATCCAATCGACCTTCGATCTCTCCCTTCCTGATCAGGCTCGAAATGCGACTATAGTGGAGGTGTTGTATGGCTGTGGTTTGCGTGTTAGTGAACTTTGCAATCTACGACTATCTAACCTCTTCGTTGACGAAGAGGCGCTCCATGTGGTGGGCAAGGGCGATAAAGAGCGTTGGGTACCAATCAACGAGCATGCACTGAAAATGCTCACTACCTATATATTTACTATCCGCAGTCAAATTGCACCAATGCCTGGCGAAGATGTCTACATCTTTCTCAGTAGAAGGGGCAAACATCTTACCCGCCAGTTTGTTAATAAATTCCTTCATGAGGCGGTAATGAAGGCTGGAATACACAAACATGTGAGTCCACACAGTCTGCGCCATACCTTTGCTACAGAACTGGTGCAGAATGGGGCTGACCTCAGAGCAGTACAAGTGATGCTAGGTCATGCTAGTATCAGCACTACCGAGATTTATACTCATCTCACCCCCGAGTATATTCGTGAAACCATAGAATGCTACCATCCACACTATAAGAAGAAATAGTAGTTGTGTGTCCGTAGTTGATGTAAGAACTCAGTTTTAATAAAAAAAAGAACTGCTGAACCCCAAGGAGTTCAGCAGTTGCGAAAGGATGGGTCCTATTAGAATAAATATGCTATGAAAAACTTTTCTTTGCTTTCTTCTCGTGAAAGCATGGTATAGAACCCAACTGAAAAAAGTATTATTATTTTATCTTACGATTGTTAACTTACGAGCAGGATAGTTACCCACTTGGATTAGGTATACGCCAGAAGAGGGAACCTGATATTGGAAGGTGGATGATGCCACCATTTGAGTGGCAAGGATACGTCCTACAGCATCGAAGATGCGAATGCGGTTACCATTGGCGTTTTCAACAACGATGACGTCGTGGTGGGCATAAATTTGGAAACTGTAGGGTAGGGTTGATTCAGTGCCTACGGTGCCGAAAGTGGCAGTGAAGGTGCTGTCGCAAGTGAGTGTGATAGTGCGTGGATTTTCGATGACCCCATCACTCCAGCTAACGAAAGTGTGCCCCTCAAGGGGAATAGCAGCAATTTCGACCTCGGTTCCTTCAGGGAACTCACCATTGCCAGCAGCAACGCCTTGTTGTGTGTTGCTCGATATAACAGAGAGATTATATGTCTCCAATGGTATCGTAATGGTATCAGTGATGGTAATGGTATCGTAGATGTATAGGTTAATATAAGTGGTGTCGTACTGTGTGATATATGTTGTATCGTATACTGTATTGGTCACAATTGTAGTGTCATGGATGTAGTTGTTGATATAGGTAGTATCGTACTGTGTTATGATCGTTGTGTCATAAACTGTGTTGGTCACAATTGTAGTGTCATGAATGTAGTTGTTGATATAGGTGGTGTCGTACTGCGTTATGATTGTTGTATCATAAACTGTGTTGGTCACAACTGTAGTGTCATGAATGTAGTTGTTGATATAAGTTGTGTCGTACTGCGTTATGATCGTTGTATCATAAACTGTGTTGGTTATAATGGTAGTATCGTACAGATAGGTGGTATCATATAGGGTAATGATTGTAGTGTCGTGTATTGCGAGACTGATAGTATCGTAAATAGTGATGCTTGTTGTATCGTACAATGTAAC
>JAUNHX010000038.1:0-11040 GCA_030523765.1 Bacteroidales bacterium
CTCGCGACCCCGACCTTGGCAAGGTCGTGCTCTACCAACTGAGCTATTTCCGCTTGGAAGATTTCGTCAGTGTTTTATCACTGTTTTGTTCTCTCGAAATCGGGTGCAAAAGTACACACTTTTTTTAAACTGGCAAAAAAAAATTACTTTTTCTTGACAATTTTTTTTAATCTCGTTAAGTTTCAAAAGAGCTTCAATAGGCGTAAGTGTATCGATATCAATACCCATCAACACATCTCGGACCTCGAACAAAGTGGGATCATCAAGCTGAATAAAACTTAACTGATAATCGGAATGAGGGGCGTTTTTTTGTTCGTTTTCTTTCTTATTTCCGAATTTTTGGGTTGCAATTTTCTCCGATTTTGACTCTAATAGTTCTAACATCGTATTGGCCCTTTTAACCACTTGAGGAGGCATACCAGCCATACGAGCCACATGAATACCGAAACTATGTTCGCTGCCACCCATCTCCAACTTACGAAGGAAAATTACCTTGTTGCGCACCTCCTTGACAGAGATATGGTAATTCTGAATACGCTCATACTTGTCGGCCATTTCGATAAGCTCATGGTAATGGGTAGCAAACATAACCTTTGGCCGCTTATCTTTTTGTTCATGCAGGTATTCGGTGATAGCCCAAGCTATAGAGATACCATCGTATGTACTAGTACCTCGTCCAATCTCATCCAATAGAACTAATGAACGATCGCTTATATTGTTGAGGATACTAGCCGTTTCATTCATCTCGACCATGAATGTAGACTCGCCCGACGAGATATTGTCGGAGGCGCCAACACGGGTAAAGATCTTATCAACCATCCCTATATGAGCAGCATCAGCAGGCACATAGCACCCTATCTGCGCCATCAAGACAATCAATGCCGTTTGACGAAGCAGTGCCGACTTACCAGACATGTTAGGACCCGTAATGATAACGATTTGCTGCACATCGCTATCAAGATATATGTTATTACTGATATACTTCTCGCCCAAAGGAAGCTGCGTCTCGATCACTGGATGTCGCCCTTCCTTGATGTCGATAACGGCATCGTCACTAACCTCAGGACGACAATAATGGTTGCTCACCGATACCTCAGCGAAACTTTGCAGACAGTCTAACCGAGCAATGAGTTGTGCACTAAACTGTATAGGCTGAACATAATCGGTCAGTGCTACCATCAGTTGCTCATACAGCTGCATTTCGAGCGGAATAATTCGCTCCTCGGCAGTGAGGATTTTCTCCTCCAATTCCTTCAATGTGGGCGTGATGTAGCGTTCGGCATTGGTAAGCGTCTGTTTCCGTATCCACTCGGAAGGGACCTTATTTTTATGGGTATTGGTTACCTCTAAATAGTAGCCAAACACATTATTGAAGCCCACTTTCAGCGAAGGAATACCTGTCCGTTCGCTCTCCTCATGCTGAATATTCATAAGAATATCTTTGCTGCTTGAGGCTATATTGCGGAGCTCATCTAATTCAGCCGAAACGCCACTTTTTATTACCCCACCCTTCTCAACCTTGACGGGAGGATCATCTTGAATTTCCTTTTCTATCCGATCACATATGCTATGACAACTGTTCAACTGTTCACCCATACGGCGCAGCGATTCGTTGTTGCTTTGAACGCACAACTGTTTCACCTCCTCAATCTCCATTAGGGAACGCTTTAACTGTTGTAGTTCCCTCGGATTGATACGTCGTACTGCAACCTTAGAGATAAGTCGTTCGAGATCACCAATACAGCGGATGCGCATACGCAACTGAGATGAGAAATTATCATCAGTAACTAACGAATCTACAACCTGTAAACGATCCTCTATCCGCGACTTATCCTTCTAAGGGAGCACAATCCACCGACGGAGGAGACGAGATCCCATAGGTGTCGACGTTTGATCAATTACATCGAGTAAGGTCTTTGCATTATCGTTTGGCGAACTAACCAGTTCTAGATTTCGTGCAGTAAACTTATCCAACCACACATACCTATCGGCCTCTATACGCGTTAACTTGCATATATGCTGCGTTCGATCGTGATTCGTTTCTTGAAGATAATACAATGCTGCACCTGCTGCAATCACCCCTTCCGTCATCTCCTCAACACCAAATCCTTTAAGTGAAGAGGTTTCAAACTGCTTCATGAGTAATTCTTCCGCAAAATCGGTAGTAAACACCCAGTCTTCAAACGTATTGGTGTAATATTTCTCTGGGAAAAGATCTTGAAAAGCATGCAGTTTTTTCCTTTGCAGCACCACTTCAGTAGGATGAAAATTCTGCAGAAGCTTATCAATATAGGCTGTATCACCTTGGGCTATATAAAACTCACCCGTAGAAACGTCGAGAAACGAGATACCATGTATTTTATCAGAAAGATGGAGTCCACAAAGGAAGTTATTCTCCTTAACCTCGAGAACCATATCGTTATACGACACACCTGGTGTTACCAACTCGGTAATACCTCTTTTCACCAATCCTTTGGCGGTTTTGGGGTCTTCTAGCTGTTCGCATATAGCCACTCTACACCCAGCCTTTACCAATCTAGGCAAATAGGATTCAAGGGCATGATGAGGGAAACCAGCCAACTCGGTATAAGTAGCATTACCACTAGCCTTGCGAGTCAATGTGATACCCAAAATAGATGACGAACGCTTGGCATCGTCACTAAAAGTCTCATAAAAATCACCCACCCTGAATAGCAACATAGCGTCAGGAAACTTTTTTTTCATTTCGGCATACTGCCGCATCAATGGAGTATCTTTATCTTTCTCGGCCATAGATCTCATTCCTAATTCACACGTGCAAAATTACACTTTTTCTTTCAAATGGATATTAATTTATTTCTCTTTTTCTCGACAAGTTATTGACATCATTTATGGTTTCCAGTTATTTATGTGTGGAAAACTTACTCATCATAGCAATAATTCATCTCACTTTTCCTTTATCATCAACTATAAAAAGAATGTAGCGAAAGGGACTTTCACATGAGATTGCATAAAAAAAACGATAACGATCTCGCCAGCCGCCTTGGTCAACTAGAAATCGTTACCGTTATTATCAATATGAATTCTATTAATTCCTCGCTCTACGACCTTGCTACGATTGATAGAACCCACCTATAATGTAATCAAAACTAATTAGTTTCGATTATTCAGATAAATCATCACATAATAGAGGAGTGTAGCCAGCGAAGTAAGAGCTGCAACAACATAAGTATAAGCAGCACTCCGAAGGGCACTCTCAGCATAAGGATGTGTGTCGGGCGATGTTACATTATGTGTGTTAAGCCAAACGAGAGCTCGTTTGGAAGCATCGATCTCAACAGGCAACGTTACGACAGAGAAGAGGGTTGAAATTGCAAACATGGCGATACCAACAAGTAATAACCCTGGGAAAATATTGACTAGAAGAATGCCAGCTAGCAACACCCAAGAGACCCATCTGCTGGTAAAACTTACAGCAGGAACCATCCGAGAACGCATCGTAAGCCAACGATAAGCAGTAGCATGTTGCACAGCATGTCCACACTCGTGGGCAGCCACAGCAGCAGCAGCCACACTGGTGCCACGATAGACATCGGGACTCAGGTTAAGGGTTTTGTTCGTAGGATTGTAATGATCGGTAAGGGTGCCTTGTACCATTTGAATCTTCACATCACGAATATCATTGTCGTATAGCATCTTCTCAGCCACCTCACGCCCTGTCATTCCATAATTCATCGCAATCTTGGAATACTTTTTGAATTTCGACTGGACCTGACGACTAACGATACCACTCAAAATCATCAATCCAATAAAAACGATCCAATAGATTGCAGAACCAACGTTGCCAGCATGAGTGGTGGTTTGAAGAAGAATAAAAAGTCCGTTCATAGTTTCTTTTAATCTTATGTTTATTATTATAACGACATAGCATTCCTTTTATTGTATAACCCAACTAGTATTTACATACCTAATACCTTATCACTACTGGTTAACACCCTTCATGGTGAGGGAGATGCGATGCCTTTTTAAATCTACTTCAATCACTTTAACATGCACATGCTGATGCAGATGAACCACTTCATTGGGATCAGACACCCTACGATTAGCCAATTGTGATATGTGCACTAACCCATCCTGATGAACACCCACATCAACAAAAGCTCCGAAAGCAGTAATATTGGTAACA
This sequence comes from Bacteroidales bacterium, assembly GCA_030523765.1. Lineage (GTDB taxonomy): Bacteria > Bacteroidota > Bacteroidia > Bacteroidales > P3 > Colimorpha. The sequence continues at coordinate 4,166 of JAUNHX010000038.1, forward strand.
ATACCAGGTAGCACCATCCCTTCCTGTAGATCCTCTATACGAGTAACATTGGGATCAAACTCGAATACCTCGAAACGGGTACGAGGATCCAATCCTGGACGTTCTAACTCCTTCATAATATCCTGTAGTGTAGGCAAACCGCAATCATCGCTCACAAACGATTCGACATTCACCTTCTGCCGCAGAGCCTTATCCTTCATCAATCCTTCGACAGTAGTTCCCGCCTGCTGCGCCATTCTCTCTACTAATGCATAACGTTCGGGATGCACAGCACTGCGATCCAAAGGATTTTCACTTTCCCGCACCCGAAGGAAACCAGCACACTGTTCGAAAGCTCTATCGCCTAAACGATCTACTTTTAACAACTGTTGACGTGAGGTAAAAGCTCCATTTTTGTTGCGATAATCGACTATCTTCTTAGCCAACATCGGACCGATACCACTAACGTAACTCAGCAGCTCTTTCGAAGCAGTATTCAACTCAACCCCTACACTATTAACACAAGAAACAACAACATCGTTGAGGCTATCATGAAGCATCGTCTGATCCACATCATGTTGATACTGACCTACACCAATACTCTTTGGATCGATCTTAACTAATTCCGACAATGGATCCATCAGTCGACGGCCAATACTTACAGCTCCACGAACAGTAACATCATAGTCGGGAAATTCCTCGCGAGCTACATCGCTAGCAGAGTAGACACTTGCTCCGTTTTCGCTCACCATCACAGCAATCAATTTGCGTTTGAAACGACATTTCTTGACTACATCCTCTGTTTCGCGACCTGCAGTACCATTTCCAATTGCGATAGCTTCAATCTGAAACGCCTCAACCAAAGCCTCCAATTTTGATACAGCAGCCCGCTCTTCGCGCACCGAGGTAAAAGGATAAATCGTCTCATTGTGTAGCAACTGACCTTGGGCATCGAGACAAACAGTCTTACATCCCGTACGGAATCCTGGATCGATAGCCAAGATACGTTTTTGACCTAGTGGCGAAGCCAAAAGAAGCTGCCGCAGATTTTCGGCAAACACTCGAATAGCCTCCTTATCGGCCTTCTGTTTGAGGAGGTTGTAGAATTCGGTTTCCATCGAAGGAGCCAGCAACCGTTTGTAGCCATCGTGAACAGCCATTTGAACTTGCTTCGATGAATCGTAGTTGCCCTTAATAAACTGCCTATCTAACGCATCGAAAGCCCCCTCATCGTCGGCAGGAGCGATTTTTACACGCAAGAAACCCTCTTCTTCGCCACGAAACATAGCCAAGATACGATGTGAAGGAGCTCGCATAGCCTGTTCCTCCCAGTCGAACCAAGACTTGAACTTGCCTGCCTCCTCCTCTTTATTCTTCACCACCTTAGAGCAGAGCATTGCGGTACGACGATATATATTTCTAATCTTATTGCGAGCTTGCACATTCTCTGACACCCGTTCGGCAATAATAGCTCGTGCTCCAGCCAACGCTTCATCGATAGAAGTTACGCCCTTGTCATCGTTAACGAAACGAGCAGCCATCTGTTCCACATCGCCAGCATATTGTTTCATCAACTCGTTGGCCAAAGGTTCTAAGCCCTTCTCGACAGCCATACTAGCCCTTGTCTTTCTTTTGGGTTTGTAGGGTAGATATAAATCCTCGAGATCAGTCATCGTAGCAGCATTGGCTATAGCCTTTTCCAATTCGGGAGTTAATTTACCCTGCTCACTGATGCTTTGTATGATTGCCTCACGGCGTTTCTCCAACTCCTTAGCCTTTATTAAAAGATCGCGAATAGCGGTAATCTGAACCTCGTTGAGAGCGCCCGTAGCCTCTTTACGATAGCGTGCAATGAAAGGAACATTAGCTCCTTGCTCCAAGAGATCGATTGTCTTTTCTACCTGACGCACACCTAGATTGAGTTGTTCAGCAATCTTTTGTGCATAATATAGGGTGGTTATCATATAATGGTTCAATTTTTTTGCAAAGTTACGAAGAGCTTACGTTTTGGCAAAATATATTTGCTTTCAAAGAGGCCCTATCGTTTCGACTGAAGAATTGGATAGCGGGACAAAAAAGATATTCTGCCCCGCTATCTTGATATTCTTCAAGGAGTATAGAGGATGCAACTACTCTACGTTGACAAGATAATAGTTCTTCTTACCCTTTTGGATAAGGATACTGCCACAATTGAGGAGATCTTTCTTCGTAACCACATAATCCTCTGCCACTTTCTCCTTATTAACCGAGATGGAGTTCTCCTTCAATGCACGACGAATCTCTCCCTTGGAAGCGAACATCGTGGTTTCGGTTGCAGCAAGATCGATTAGGCTAATACCCTCGTCGAGTTTCGAAGCAGCAACAGTAAACTGAGGAACACCCTCAAAGACGCTGAGGATGGTAGCCCTATCGAGTTGCTGAAGTTGTTCGGTAGTACCCTTGCCGAAGAGGAGTTCGGAAGCAGCAACAGCCGATTCGTAATCCTTCAGTGAGTGTACACGACAAGTAATATCTTTAGCTAATGCTTTCTGGAGGATACGACGCTCGGGGGCCTCAGCATGCTGACGCTCAAGTTCCTCTATTTCCTCTTTGCTGAAGAGGGTGAAGATACGAATATAACGAGCCGTATCGTCGTCAGCACAGTTGAGCCAGAACTGATAGAACTTATAGGGAGAGGTTCGGGTAGGATCGAGCCAAACATTACCGCCCTCTGTTTTACCAAACTTGGTTCCATCCGCTTTAGTGATGAGAGGACACGTGAGTGCGAAAGCCTCACCACCCTCCATACGGCGTATCAGTTCGGTACCCGTAGTGATGTTGCCCCACTGATCACTACCACCCATTTGGAGTTTGCAACCTTTGGTGCGATAAAGGGTAAGGAAATCGTATCCCTGAAGCAACTGATAAGAGAATTCGGTAAACGAGATACCCGTCTCCATACGTTTCTTAACAGAATCCTTCGTCATCATATAGTTGACAGTGATATGCTTACCTACATCGCGAATGAAATCGAGGAAAAGATAATCCTTCATCCAGTCGTAATTGTTGAGAATCTCGGCACCTGTAGGGCTATCATTGAAATCGAGAAACTTAGAGAGTTGTTTCTTGATACAGCTTACATTGTGCTGAATTTCGTCGGCGGTAAGGAGTTTGCGTTCGGCAGCTTTGAAAGAGGGGTCGCCAATCATACCCGTAGCTCCTCCTACTACAGCCAACGGTTTGTGACCTGCAATTTGGAGATGTTTGAGCAGCATGATGGAGACAAGATGACCAATATGAAGAGAATCGGCCGTAGGGTCGATACCTACATAAGCTGTTGTAACCTCTTTGCTGAGTTGTTCTTCGGTGCCAGGCATCATATCGTGAATCATGCCGCGCCACTGAAGTTCTTTTACTAGGTTGGTATCCATCGAATGAAGATTATTTATATTTTATAATGTATACTTTTATTATTAATAAGAGGGATGAATGCAGAGAGCCGTACAATAAAAAAAGAGGTACTGCCTGACGTTCGACAAGCGAGTACCTCTTTCTCTATTTAATTATTACTATCGAACGATAAGTTTCGAGGTAGCAACCTGCTTGCCGCAAACAACATTGATCAGATACATGCCGCGGGCATAACCTTCAACATTGAGGCGATAGCTGTTGGCACCTTCGTTCAGACGACCCATATTGTCGGTGAACACCTGACGTCCGTTGATGTCGTAAACGCGGATAACGGCGTTGGAGGCTTCGGTAACGGTGATGTCGAGATTGGCAACATTAGAAACAGGGTTAGGATAGATGCTGATACGGTTGTTGCCGCGATCAACAACAGAGATACCCTGATAGTCCTCGCTGTTAGCGATAGCATTGGTGGTATCAGTGCAGTAGCTCATATCGAGGAACATGCCGCGACCATAAGTGCTGAAATATACAGCGTGAGGATATTTGGTCTTAGCGAACAGATAAACCTCTTCGTTGAAGCCAGTGTGGCCGATGTAGCGCTGACGCTGGAGGGTGCGGGTTTGCTGACGGATAGCGGTAACGGGAACACCGTTGAAGGCACCGTAGGTAGTATAGGAAGAACCATTGTTTTCCGATTTGAAGACACCGCGATCGGTACCGATAAGGATATCGCCCTTGGTAGCTTCGATGAGACCAGAGTAGGCATTGATGTTGCCATTCTGAACATTCTTAACGGAGCAGGTACGAGAAGCAGGAGTGTTAGCATTGTCGAATACCACCACATTGGGTTCGCCCTCTTCACCATCACCGAAGGTAACGAGCAGAGCGTCCTTATTGGAGCGAGGATCGAGGCTCATCGAAGTGATGTGACGATTGAAGCGGAAGTCGCTACCGCTGCGGAAGAGAGTATCGAGAACGGTAGTACGGGGAGCGCCCTCATACCAGGGGTCGTAGTTGATTCTACTGTTAGCAGTAACAACGCTATTGATGTTAACGCTGTTGAGGCCCGAGATGCGGAGAACGAAGTTTTCCTTAGTAGAGTCGTCAATAACCGAGAAGAATACAGCGTCGCCATCGTTGGAGATAACAACATGTTCAGGCTGATACTGACCAGCGTTATCGCTGTGCCAAACAGTGTACCAGTGCATAACGTTAGCCGAACCCGATTCAGCATCGGCAAGCGACCAAACCTTACGGAAATCGGTAGGAGTGCAGTTAAGCATCACCACACCAAGACCCGATTGTTTTTGACCAGTTATAGCGATACGGTTAGCAATAGGATTGTGGACAGTGAAATGATAGCTGGGCACATCCTGAGCGAAAGTATAGGATTCGGTGAAGGTGTATTCAAAGGGATAGTAGAAGTGAGCGGGCGAAGGAACAAGGAACTTGTCGCCAGGTTGGATAGTAGAGGAGTTGCTCAGACGGATTTCCTGACCATCGCGAATAATATAATTTAAGGTGTCGATGGTAAAGGTGATGGAGTCCATACCCTGATTGTTGGTGGTCTCGAAGAGATACATGTGGCCAAGGGCACCAGCATTAGCGATACCATCCTCGGTGAAGGATTCGCCCGAGGTCCAGGTCTGAGTGTTAGTATAGTCAGCATAGTCAGCATAAGCACGACCATAGTTAGCAGCATAAGCAACACCCATACCGCTTTCGAACACGAAGTCGCTTCCGCCCGAGCTGAAGAACAGACCACGACGGTTGATAGGAGTGATTTGCTGGAACATAGTAGCTTCTACCTGACCACCATTACCAAACCAAGTAACGTTACCCATATGGTTCATACGGGTGCTGTTGTCGTACCAAGTGTTGTTTACCTCGCCACCATCGCGAGCCAAACGAGCCTGAACGAAGACACAGCCATTATCATAGGCACCACCGAGGACCGAACCGTCGGGAGCCACACAGATGCTGTTGAACTGAACGGTGTTGAAACCTTTGTTCATCGAAATGGCGCTAGTAACATGTCTGAACACACCACCATCGGTAGCGATGTATTTAACCCAAGTGGTGTCGCCATCGGTAATTTCGGGGGTGAAAATAATCTGGTGGATACCCGAGTGGATGAAGTTGCTATCGGGATAAACAGTACCCATATAGTTACCTCTATTCAACTCCTCTTCCGAGTAGCTGCCTTTAACCCATTCGTAGCTAGCTCCATCAATGAAGCCTTGACCCTGCCAAAGGGTTGCACCACCAATAACAATCAGATTGTGGTTGTAGGGAGCGATAGCGATAGCACTGTTGTGCCAGCCATTATTCTTCGAAGTGAAGGGAACGATAGTAGAGGTGGTAATCTTAGTCCAGGTTTGCTGGTCGTGGGTTAGATACACACCATCGAGCATACCATTGCTATTGGTAACAACAGCGTAGAGATAAGATGTACCATTATTGTAGGCGCCAGCCAACTCTACACGGAGAGCGTTGTCGCCGAAAGCGCTATTGGAGACAGAGATATCGACTGCCGAGCTTTCGCCAGTAACGTTACCTACTTTATAAACGTGACCACCAGCGGTGAAGAAGGCCATATTATCATTGCTGATAACAATAACATCCTGAACAGCCTCAGAGCAAACCAACGAAGGAGCATTGTTCCAGTCGCTGCTGCTAGCAATACGCCAACGATAAAGACCATCGTTGGTAGCTGCATAGAAGTAGAGCACATTGTCGCGATAGAGATAAGCCACGCGGTTGATGTAGTTCCACGATGAGGTGTTGGGAACCAACGTGAAGGAGCTGTTCTCAGGATCGAAGCGGTAAAGACCCGTACCTTTAGGCGCGATAATAGCCGACGAAGCATTCTCGCCAACGGCGATACCTTCACCGGTACCAATGTAAATCATGTTGTCGGGGGTCTGAACCATGCAGCTGATAGAGAGGGTAATCTGATCGCCGCTCTCGGTAATGTAGGGAACATAGTCCCAAGTGGAACTTTCGCTGCCTTTCACATAGAGTCCGCCTGCCACAGCACCAGCATAGAGCGTTTTGTGGGTAGCGTCGCGTTGGTCGACAACAATTGCACGGGTACGACCGCCAATATTGTCGGGTCCGATCTCAATCAGATCGTTCTGATAGTTTGCCTTTGTTTGGGCAGTAGAAATGCCTGCCGAACCGACAAAAGCTAACACAATTAAGCCAAATAGTACTTTCTTGCTTTTCATAAGATATTAATAATTAATTAGATATTTCGTTTTCAATACATATTTTAAAGTAGCAAAGATACGAAAAGATTTTGAATCCAAAGCATTTTTCCATTTTTTTGTTCATTTTTTTCAACATAGTTATCCACATACAACCTCTAAAATCAACCCTCGCAAATTTATCCTAGGATAAAAAAAGGCAATTTATTCTTTCATTTTTTACTGTCTTCGATCCTTTGTTCGAAAAGAAAAAAAATGGCCCATTTTTTATTAAAAAAAGTTAGAGTTAAGTTAGAG
>JAUNHX010000038.1:11050-17450 GCA_030523765.1 Bacteroidales bacterium
CTTTGGATAGAGGAACACTAGACTTACAACGAACCCACATCGAAGGCATATCGAAGGCATAATAAAAAGAAAAATTTGCAACTTACAACAAAGGCCCAATTAAATACCACAATACAACCCACCCTTTCTAGCTGTTGACATTTTCAACATTATTTTAATGTATTTTATCTACATTAAATCCATATTTCTTCCATTTACCTATTAAATATCACTCAAGTTAAAACTTATCAATTATAAGTAGCATAACGTTGATTAAATACTGTATATAAGTAATATAAACATAATTATGTCGCATAATAAACTAAAAAACAACTAGTATATTTTGCATAATCATTACATAATCTTTAGCATCAAAATAAAATAATTAATTTAGTAGATATTCAAGAGAATTTTGAACAGAAAAACCAATCTAAGCACTAAACTGTCTTTTCATTTCGATTCCACATATTGTTCATTTCATCATGAATCCTATATCGCAACAACCCACCAAATTGAAGCGAAGCAAGTTTTCAACGATTCAACATAAATAGTATCAGCGTAATATCATATTATTCAAAAAAAAACTTAAAGATACAATAATTATCCAACACATCACGTTATTGAGAGACTTTAATAACATATAACGGGCGTGAATCTTTAATAATAAAAGACGAAAAACAATAAAATTACATATAATGGACACTGTAAACATTCAAGAACTTAACGAACGTATCGAACGCGAGAGTGCCTTTGTTGACGCACTAACGATGGAGATGCGGAAGAACATCGTGGGTCAGAAGCACATGATTGAAAGCCTTATGATAGGTCTGCTTTCCGACGGACACGTACTGCTCGAAGGTGTACCCGGATTGGCTAAAACACTTACTATCACCACTCTGGCCAAAGCCATCGATGCTAAATTCAGCCGCATCCAGTTCACCCCCGACCTTTTGCCTGCCGACCTTATTGGTACGATGATTTACAGCCAAAAGAACGAGAGTTTCCAAGTAAAAAAAGGCCCTATCTTCTCTAATTTCATTTTGGCAGATGAGATTAACCGCGCCCCAGCTAAAGTACAGAGCGCACTGCTTGAAGCTATGCAGGAACGTCAGGTAACCATCGGAGAAACAACCTTCAAGCTTGAGGAGCCTTTTCTCGTTATGGCCACCCAAAACCCCATCGAGCAAGAAGGTACCTATCCCCTACCCGAAGCCCAGGTGGACCGTTTTATGCTGAAATGTGTCATTACCTATCCTAAGAAAGAGGAGGAGCGACAGATACTGCATCAAAGTCTTCACGAAGGTTTCAACCAGCAAACGGCTATGATGAAACCCAGCGATATCCTCAAAGCCCGCCAATTGGTACGCGAGGTTTATATGGACGAAAAGATTGAGAACTATATCACCGACATCATTTTCGCCACCCGTTACCCCGAACAGTATGAATTGGGCAAACTGAAAGGACTCGTATCGTATGGAGCATCACCTCGTGGAAGCATCAGTCTCGCCATCGCTGCCAAGAGCTATGCCTTTATGAAACGCCGCGGATATGTTATTCCCGAAGATATACGCGCCGTTGCTATGGATGTGTTGCGTCATCGTATCGGCCTCACCTACGAAGCTGAAGCCGAGAACGTATCGAGCGAGGAAATCGTTAACGAAATCCTCAACAGTGTCGATGTTCCCTAATCGATGATCAAGGAGAGAAGAGGATCGGAGAGATGTTATAATGAATATCAAGACTGCAACACACCCGTGTTGGCGGTCTAAAATAAAATGTAATGATTGAAGAATCGGAAATAATAAAGAAAGTACGCCGGATAGAGATACGAGCCAAAGGACTAAGCCGCCAACTATTTAGTGGCGAATATCATAGCGCCTTCAAAGGACGCGGTATGGCCTTCAGCGAAGTACGCGAATATCACTATGGCGACGATGTGCGCAATATCGACTGGAATGTTACGGCTCGACTGAATCACCCCTATGTGAAGGTATTCGAAGAGGAACGCGAACTAACGGTGATGCTGCTTGTCGACGTGAGTGGCTCCAACAACTTTGGTACTCAGCAGCAAATGAAGCGCGACCTCCTAGCCGAAGTAGCCGCAACGCTGGCTTTCAGCGCCATAGCCAACAACGATAAAGTTGGAGTTATCTTCTTTAGCAACCAAATAGAACGCTTCATTCCTCCTAAAAAAGGTAGCTCTCATATTCTCCGCATCATCCGCGAACTCATCACCTTCCAATCGCAAAGCAACGGCACCGATATCACCGAAGCGCTCCGCTATTTCACCAACATTACTAAGAAACGATGCACCGCCTTTTTGCTGAGCGACTGTAAAGATGCCCATTTCGAAGAGGCTATCAAAATTGCTTCCCATAAACACGACCTCTCGGTACTCCACATTGTCGATGTGCGCGAACGAGAGTTGCCCGACATAGGACTAGTGAAACTCGTTGATGCCGAATCGGGCATCGAACAGTGGGTTGATACCTCTAGCTCCTCCTTGCGGCGCAACTATACTGCTCTTGCCTTGAAGCGACAGCAACAACTTGATCAGATGCTAAAAAAATATGGCATCGACTCGGTTGAAATCCAAACAGGACAAGACTTTGTGAAGCCCCTCACCAAACTGTTTGATATGAGACAGTAACTGTTGAACTATATTATTGTAAGGAAAAGAAAACACAAACCATGAAGCGAATATTTGTCATATGTATACTAGGGTGCCTCTCATGCCTATCGCTGAAAGCACAACAGGTAACATCGCATTGGGATACGTCTGGAGTGGCTCTTGGCAATCAAACTGCTATCACCATCGGCGACCAACTTGATCTAGTTATCAGCGCCACCGATAGCAAGATGAACCCCTATATCTTCCCTGCCCCCGACCAAATAGGACTCTCAAAGCTCGAAGTAATCGGACAACGCTACGATACCGTTCAAAACGGCAATCAAGTTACTGTAAGCCAATATACCACCCTCACCTCGTTCGATGAAGGCGTTTATTCCACAGGAGCACTCACCATACAAGTGGGAACAACTATCGTGAATGTCGACAGTTTGATGCTCACCGTCAACGATGTATCCGATGTTGATACCACCAAAGCTGTCATCAAAGATATTGCCCCCATCATGCGCGAACCCTACACCTTCTGGGAGATATTCCGTTGGATTTTACTTGCCATCATTGTGGCTGCATTGGTTTGGTTAGCCCTATTTATCAGTAAGAAAATAAAAAAGAAAGAACCCATCATTGTTCGACCCGTAGAACCTCCCGTTCCTGCCGATCGTGAAGCCCTCGACCATTTAGAGCAGCTGCGCCTCAAGGGACTGTGGCAGAGTGGGAAAGTAAAAGAATATCACACCGAACTCACCGATATCGTACGCCGTTATATACGTCGCCAATATGGTATCGAAACAGCCGAAATGACTAGCGATCAAACCCTCGATGCATTCCGCGAAACGAAAGTATGCAACGATGAAAACTTCAGTTTGCTTCGTCAAATCCTCCGTACCGCCGATATGGTAAAATTTGCCAAAGCCGAACCACAACCCTTCGAACACGACTTAGCTCTCAAGAACGCTACTCAGTTCGTAGAAACCACTTCGGCCCAATCGCAACCCCAATCGGAATCATCCGAAAACACAGATCAACAACAAAAAACAATATAACTAAGACCCAATAGAACCTAAAGCATTATGTTTCACAATATCACATTCGCCAATCCCTGGGTATTGCTAGGACTTATCCTAGTACCACTACTCATTGCCTGGTATATTTGGCGATATAGGAAACAAGACCCTACCATCCGAATCTCCGACCTCAGTTTAATCAACGATGTCAAGCCCACCCTACGTCAACGTCTTCGTCCTCTACTTTACGTGCTGCGAGTGTTGGCCATAACTGCTTTGATAATAGCCTTAGCCCGTCCTCAGCGACAAATGAGCCGTGAGGAAATGCAAGTAGAAGGCATCGATGTGGTGCTGGCAATGGATATCAGCGGTTCCATGATGGCCGAGGATTTCCGCCCCAACCGACTTGAAGCCGCCAAGAAAGTGGCTGCCTCTTTTATAGAAGGACGTAAGGACGACCGTATTGGCTTGGTAGTCTTTGCTGGCGAAGCCTTTACGCAGATACCCCTTACTATTGACCACCACGTGTTGCTCGATCAGCTGAGTCACATAAAAACGGGCATCATCAAAGATGGTACAGCTATGGGCGATGGATTGGCCACAGCAGTAAATCGACTCAAGGAGAGCAAAGCCAAAAGTAAAGTCATCATCCTCCTCACCGATGGTATCAACAACCAAGGTTCGGTCGACCCGCAAAATGCTGCAGAAATTGCTGCCCTCTACGATATCCGTCTCTACACTATTGGTGTAGGCACTCGCGGAATGGCCCCCTATCCTTTCAAAGACCAATTTGGTCGCACCGTATATCAAAATGTTCCTGTCGAGATCGACGAGAATTTGCTCACATCGATGGCCCAGTCGACCAAAGATGGAAAATACTTCCGCTCCACCAACAAGCAGTCGCTCGAAAACATCTTTTCCGAAATCGATCGAATGGAGAAAACCAAGGTCGACGTTACACGCTACGAGAACTACAAAGACATCTACCTTCCCCTCCTACTCTTTGCTTTAGCTTGTCTCGGTCTTGAATTGCTTCTTCAACTGCTATACTTTAAATAGATTCTATAAATGCTCTATTTCAACAAACTAATAGTTAACACGAGTGAAACAAATCTTTCAACGTTTTATAGAGTCCTCCTTTAAAAACTAAACTGTCATGATCCATTTCGAACATCCCAATATCCTCTACCTACTGCTGCTCATCGTTTTATTCACACTACTGTTTGTGTGGATGCGCCACCGTCGCCGTCAGCAGCGGCTACTGTTTGCCGACGAACCACTCTTACATCAACTCTCTCCTCTCGAATCGCAAAGGCGCCCTATTATCAAGTTTGCCCTCCTCATGTTGGCTTTGGCTTGCCTTATTATCGCTTGGGCCAACCCACAAGTAGGCACCAAAATGGTGAAGGCCGAACGAGTGGGAGCCGATGTGGCCATCTGTATGGATGTCAGTAACAGTATGATGGCCGAAGACATATCGCCCAATCGACTAGCTCGCAGTCAGAAAGCTGTAAGCACACTCCTCGACAAACTAGGAAGCGATCGTATAAGCATTGTCGTCTTTGCAGGAAGTGCCTTTATCCAAATGCCCCTCACCAACGACTATGCTGCTGCCAAGATGTTTATAGACCAAACATCCCCTTCTATGATCAATACCCAAGGCACCGCTATCGGCGAAGCTATCAATCAGGCTATGGCCAGTTTTGGTTATGGCGACGATGAGCGCGAATGGGTAAAGAAGAAATCACGTACCATCGTGGTGATTAGCGATGGCGAAAACTTCGAAGACGATGCTATCGAAGCGGCCCACGCTGCCGCCTCCGAAGGAGTGGTGGTGAACACCATCGGCATGGGACTCGAACAAGGTGCCCCTATTCCTGAATATCGAAACGGAATGGTTGCTGGATACAAGAAAGATATAGAAGGCAACACCGTTACCACCAAACTCAACGAACAGATGATGATCGATATTGCTGACGCTGGTAAAGGTATCTATGTTCGTGCCAACAATATCAATGCAGGCATCGACGATATCGTTAAACAAATCGAGAAACTCGATAAAGAGAACTATGGCAGCGCCCAATTCTCTGAATACGAATCGCGCTATCAATACCCCTTAGCAGCTGGACTGCTACTTCTCATTGTTGAAGTAATGCTACTCGCCAAAAAGAACAGCCGCATCAATTGGGGCAACCTTATTAAACGAAAATAAACCAATCATGAAACGAACGTTCCTCATATTATTTGCACTCATTATAGCAGCCTCTCCACTTTATGCCCAGCAGAAGAACGAGAGCAAACCCAACAAAGCCACCGCCGAACAGCGCAGTCTTAACCGCTCAGGCAACAAGCAATACAAGAAAGGAGCCTATGCCGAATCGGAAGCTATGTATCGCAAAGCCCTCCGGCAAGATAGCAGTTACTATCGTTCGCTCTATAATCTTGGCAACAGTCTTTATCAACAGAAAAACTATAGTGAGGCTGCCAAACAGTTTGATAAAGTAGCCTCTAACGCTACCCTCGACAAAAAAGACCGCAGCCGAGCCTACCACAATCTAGGCAACAGTCATTTACAACAAGGGTTGCAACAAAAACAAGGTGGTGCCCAAGATGGTGGCCGCCAGTTGTTCCAGCAAGCAGTCAACGACTACCAACAGGCTTTGCGTCTCGATCCGAAGAATCAAGACACCAAGTACAATCTATCATACGCTAAGAAGATGTTGCTGCAAGCGCAACAAAACCAACAAAACAATCAGAACGATCAAAACAAACAACAAAAACAACAGCA
>JAUNHX010000056.1 GCA_030523765.1 Bacteroidales bacterium
CATACGTGGAATTTTTAGAGGTTACCTTAATTCTTAATTTAATAAGCGGTAGCCACACTTCTCAATTCTCAATTCAAAAGCAGTTGGCCTGTCATATAATAGTTGAGTTGATGCTCTTTAAGGCGGAGTTGCAACTGGGCGTTGAGATGATCAGCTTCGGCGTTAAGGTAGGCTTGCGATGCGGTTTGGTATTCAATGGCGTTGATTAGTCCTAATTCGTATTGTCGAAGACTGAGCATGTAAGCCTGATGTCGTACTGCTGCAAGCCGCTGTGCTTGTATGGCTTCGGCTGTGGCAGCCTTCACTTCGTTGACGGCACGAAGGAGTGTAATGTCGCGTTGCCGTTCGGCCTCCTCTAACTTTGTATGGGCCCTATCGAGATCGTTTTTCCGTTGTTGTATAGCTAGGCGGCGCTGACCCTGACTAAAGATAGGAATGCTTAGCGATAGTTGTACATATTCACCTCCGTTACCTTTCCATTGTTCAGCAAAACTTTGTGGTTGATAGCCAGCCATTCCGGGATAGGTGTAATAGGTGGTAGACCATCCAGCATAGAGCGAAAGTGAGGGTGACCAATTGCCTCGGGCATAAGCAAGTTGTAGTTCGGCATTGTGCAACTCGCCTCGAGCTAGCTGTATGGAGGGTGGCTCGAATTGGGTCATCGTACTGTCATGATGGATGCTATGAAGGCTTGTTTCGGACATCTCGGTATAGGCCACTTCTAATTCTTTTTCCATAGGCCAGCAGAGGGTTTCCTTAAGAGTCATTAACGCCTGTTCGTATTGGTTAGAGGCATTAATTAGTTGGTATTGCCGCTGCGATAATTCGGCCTCCATCTGCACCACATCGGCATGCCCTTTACGGCCTAACTGTTCTTCGCGTTGTGCTTTAAGGAGAGCAGAATCGGCTGTAGATGTTTGCAATTGGAGTACCTCAACCAACTGATCGTAATAGACTACCTTGTAATAGGCTTCCATTACAGCGAAGCGCACTTCATCGGCGCTTTGTTGTTCTTTGCTCAGCCCTAACACCATTTGTTGCTGAGCTAAACGGAGTTTGTTGATTGTTTGAAAACCACTGAAGAGGGTAATGCCACCTGAAAGGCTATTGCCATTGTGGAAGGTGGTGAAGTCGGTATAGGTGTTGGTTTCGGGATCGAGGTTGCGTCCATACTGGTTGTAGGCATAGCTTTGTGCGTTAACACTGGGTGTAAAGAGGGCTAGGGCTGCTTGGGTGCGAGCAGCCTGCTCATCGCTGCGGTCGGCTGCCGAGAGCCGCATTGCAGTGGAATGCTCTATTGCATAGTCCATACAATCGCGCAGACTCATGGGTTGTGCCATTATCCTTGTGGCCGATAGCAATCCTAGTGCAAGCAAAATAGTTATAGTTCGTAGGGCTTTCATTTCAAAATGATTTACATTCATTCTTTTTCAAGCAATATGCGTGCCAAAAGCATTAATAAATTGTTAATCAGTAAAATATAAAAATAAGAACTCCTCAGAAGTGTAAAGTATCTTTACAACAATGTAAAGTAATGAAAGTGGCATCGACAATGATTTGTGTTCAACAAAGAAGATACTAATTATATCGATTATAATTATAGGTATTAGCACAGATATAACATCCCGACCTTACTCCCTAACTGCAATCTACTCTTGGTTCTCACCTCACTTTCTCTCCCGACAGCTCCAAGCAAACACTTTCCCTATTCTTGTCTTCAAGACAATTCCAAGGGGTATGCTTAGAACCAATATCCCCACAAAAAAATATAGGTAACCTCTAAAAATTCCACGTATGAAAAGGAATAATAATAACCATACTTTCAGTGCTTTTGGATTGATTTATGCATCTTGCTCAGTTTCACTCAGTCATATAGCCCGCTATACTCCTTCGTTCAACGGAGCAATCTGCTATAAATCTTCTCCAAAATCACATTGAAGCAATTTTTAGAGGTTACCTATATTATTTAGAAACAGGAGCCGTACCGTTCTTGAAAACGATCGTCATACCACCCATCACAGAAGGCAGCGTAGCGGTCAGTTCCATCGTGCTCTTATCAAGAGCCACAGTACCATTCACCGTAGCGTCGTAGTTGCTCACGGTGCCGTCCATTCCGGGCATAGCAATCGTACCGTTACCACTCAGAATAGCGTTGTCGCCCTCTTCCGTAACGGTGAGACCGCTGAAGCTAGCGGTACCCCAGGTAGTCGACTTCACAGTGATGTCAGCATTCTCCTCTTGGGCTACGATAGTAACAGTGTCGCCTTCCCCAATCATATCCTGGAAATAGGCGCAGCTGGCACTAGAGTAACAGGCATAAGAACCCTCAATCTTTTCACTAGCGGTTTCTTTGTTGCAGGCCGAAATCATAAGCACTGCGGCTGCTACGAACAGCATTTTCTTTAAAAATTTCATCTTTTTTTGTTGTTTAGTTGATTAAATTATAAATTGAATTATAAAGGTTTATATTATTCCAAATAATGCGAACTATTTTTTGTTTCGCTTGCAAAAATAATACATTATGCGAATTATACAAGTCATTATTTTTAGCGAAAAAGAAAAAAAATATCGCTAGTATTTGCGATATTTCCCTTTTTTGGTTTTACGGTTGGGCTGACGCCGGTTGTTTTTCCGGATGTCCCGGATATTCCGGATTATCTAAAACTACTAGGGCTTCTGGGACTTCTGAGGCTTCCGGGACTTCCGGGTCCGGGTGCGGGA
>JAUNHX010000001.1:0-141630 GCA_030523765.1 Bacteroidales bacterium
AATCTGTTCGACAATCCCTTCAACATCGCTAGAAATGAATTTATAGAACCCACCTCGGTGGATTCTATAAATTCACCGATTAAACAAAAAAATAATGATAATGGGTAATATGAATCTTTTCAGCGCTTTTGAAGTCTTGTCGACATCTTGCTGCTTGTCACTCGGTTGCATAGCCCGCTATGCGCCCTCGCTTCGCACAGCAATCTGTTCGACAATCCCTTCAACATCGCTAGGAATGAATTTATAGAACCCAACTAAAACTCTTTATAATAATCATATGGATTTAAGCAAAATCTTAGTTATCTCCGGTAAACCGGGACTTTTCGAACTCGTTTCTCAGACCAAAGGTGGTGCCATCGTTGAATCACTTATCGATCACAAACGTTGCCCCGTATTTCATAACGACCGCATCAGTTCGCTCAACGAGATCAGTATCTTTACTGACGATGACGACAAACCGCTTCGCGAAATACTACAAGACATCTTCCGTAAAGAGAACGAACAAGCTGTAGCTCTCGATCCCAAGAAGGCTAGCAACGACGAGGTTTTCAAATACTTCGGTGAGGTTCTCCCCAACTATGATCACGACCGCGTTCACGCTTCCGATGTTAAAAAAATCCTTTCGTGGTACAACCTCTTGATTTCGGCCGGCAAGATCGACCTCAAGGAATCCGAAGAGGAAACTACCGAGGAAACGAAAGCTGAATAAGCAGCAACGCCTCTAAAACTAGTCGGCTGAACGACAATAACATTAATTTATAAATATTTATTCTATTTGCGGCAAAAGTTGTATCTTTGTCGCAAATTTCTCATTATGTATAAAGCTCAACACCATCCTATTAAGAAGACCATAAGTATATTGGTTATCATGGCAGTAAGCCTATTGGGTAGCGCATCCTTGTATGCACAGAAGCATATCAAAAACGGAGCTAAAAAAGGTAAACACTCTCCTATCACATTGGTATACTATCAATATAGTTACCACGAAGGGGGTAAGGACACAGCTTTCCGTTATGTTGATCTGCTTCAACAACAATATCGTATTTGGAGTGCCAACGAGTATGAAGGCAAACAGACTATTCCGGGCTATGCTACGGCCAACACCTATGTTGATCTAAACAAAGATAGTGTATACTACCAGCTAACCTTTGCCGATGGCGATGCCTTCTATACTGCATGGCAATACAGTGACAATGTGGTGCAATGGGATTCTGTAAGCATCGACAAGCATACCACCAAATATATTACTAGTATCAATTCCAATCGATTGGAGTTTGTGATGACGACCGATGATGGAATGAATATCAACCCTATTGCAAACTACGGTCGGCTGCCTGGTACCCTCAAACAATTTATCCGCAACGGACAAGTGCAATTGGAGAGGGGCACCCTCACGAAATCGAACTTCAAAGGTATTCCTAAACAATTGGGAACCAACGTTGATCGCCGTAATCTAGGAGAAATGCAGAAAGAGAAGATGATCCTGACCACCCGCGTGTTCAATAAGGCCCAACTGTTTTGGCATACTGATCCCGAAGTGAATCTGGCGGGGAAAGACTACCGTACTGCTTGGAATGCCTTCCCTATGGATAGTGTCATCCATTATGCTGGGGGCACGGTGGTTCTTCGTAGAATGCATTTTGACACCCTACCGGCTCACTACCAACTCTTTGCCGAATTGCACCAATACTCGAATGGCGATGCATACGATCGTACGGGTAGCATCTTCGTAATTCCTCAAGGACGCGAGCATACCTTCTTTGAGGGTATGTATCAGCATCCCGACTCCTTGCCTATCCTTATTGGAAAAGATGGTCAACGCTATCAAGGCATCTGCGCTACCAACAATTATCAACCTAACGTAGAATTGGTTCGCTTCTTTACCCCCTTCGGAGTTCGTTTCTTCAACAATCGGGTACAGCTGGAGGGCTTGGATTGGGAAGATGAGGCCTATTACAAGCAAGAAATCACCGATTTGGCTCCCTACTTACAAGGCGATGTTTGGATAGGAGCCTTTATTGGCAACTATGATGCTGGTGGACACCTCATTACCCTCGACATCAAAGCCTACCCCAACGATGAATTGTGGGAGACAGAAGACAACGACAACCGTTGGTGCCTCCCCCTTATCAATACCACCAATGTATTGGAGATGGGGGGACAGAACTATGGTAAGATATTTGGTACTGACAGCATTACCGTTACCTTCGATGTACCCAACGATGTGGAGCATCTGCGCATACGATACATCAGCACCGGACACGGTGGATGGGGTGAAGGCGATGAGTTTCAACCCAAAGAGAATCAGATATTCATCGATGGACAGAAACGTTTCGTTCATACCCCTTGGCGTAGCGACTGTGGCACCTATCGCGAACTGAATCCTGTATCGGGCAACTTCTGGAATGGCACCTCGAGCAGCGATTATTCTCGTAGCGGATGGTGTCCCGGCACTGCCACTCAACCTATATATTTCGAACTGAACGACCTCAAAGCGGGACGACACACCCTTACCGTTGCCATCCCTCAAGGGGCACCTATCGAGGGAGGCTTCAGCCATTGGAATATCTCCCTCATCTTGTTGGGCGATAAGAAAGCCCCATCGGATACTAGCAAATAGCAGAACAAAAATAACTCACGATGGACAATCAGAAACGCAAGAAACTCATTCTGTGGTGTTCAATAGGATTGGCACTCATCGCTGTTGCTGTTGTAACAACGCTGCTTATCCTACACAAGCATTCGGGCCAAGCCGAAGGCACTGACACCACCACTACCGATTCGCTACAGCAAGAGCTGCACGATGAAAACTACAACCACACTTTTGGTGTCTCAACCAACCGCTACTACATTCTTGCACTCGACAACGATACAGCACTAATCATTATACAACATATTGAGGATAATGTGGCCAACGGACTTTACTATCCTTGGATTGAGGGCAGCGACTGCATTTCGCCACAGCCTCTACAAATCACCATCGAGAAGCACCAGTCTATCCTTATCATAGACAACAAAACACTGACCATCAAAGAGGAGGGTGATAAGATTCCCAATATGATGAACGGGAAACAACACTCCTTCCTTGACGAGGAGGAGCAGCGCCACCATTTCTCGCTCACCCCATATGCCGCCCCACCTTACTCTGAAATAGTTGACAATCGTTTCTCTAACAAAAGAGTATATAAAGTAAAAGTAACCAAAGATGTGGAGTATGCTACTGCCGATGGTTATTGGACTAGTGTTGTAGGCTATCAAGATGATAGCTACTTGAAACTGCTACGCGAAAAGATCAAGGAGAGCAAACAACGTAGGGAACTGAGTCTGACGATGGATATATACGAACCTATTGGCGATCAAAATCAACGGCAAGATAGCCTGCTGATGATGGAGAGTGGACGACCGCTGATTGTGCTGCTGCATGGAGGAGCCTTCTATGTGGGCGATAAAGGAATGGAACATATTGCTGGATGGAGCGATTACTTTGCCCAGCAAGGCTATATATGTGCTGCAGTAAACTACCGCTTGGGGTTCCGTCCACTGAAACGGGAGATTGAACAGGCTGGATATGATGCTATCGATGATGTGAAGAAGGCACTCCGCTACTTGATACAACATCAACAGGAGTACCATATCGATACCGATCGCCTCTTCTTGGCTGGCACCAGCGCTGGAAGCATCACCGCTTTGATGACCGCCTTCGGCAAAGACAACGATTTCCATATCACCGCTGTAGCCAATATGTGGGGTGCTATCAATAACCTGAAGATTCTGAAAAATAGCCATACCGATATCATCTCCTTCCACGGTACTGCCGACCAACTAGTACCCTATGATCAGGGAATTCCATTCCAAGATATCAACAAGACCATTGGAAAACGGATGTTCAGCACCCTCTATGGATCCGCCTCGATCGATCGGCAAGCCAAAGCGCTAGGCTATCGCAGTGAACTTCATACCTTTGAAGGGGGATCGCACGGACTACACGAAAACCCCGATCATAGCATCAACTACGAGAACTACAACTATATTCAAGAACATATTGCCTCCTTCTTTTATCGCGAAATGGTGCCACAAGAAATTAAGATTGAACAAGATCGAAACGATCCTCGCCACTTCTATATCGACAATAAAAACATCACACAAGTCCTTTGGTCGGTCCCAGATGGCTTTATAATCCGTTGCTCCGATACGGATGTATGGGTACTGTGGCCCGAAGAGAGTCCCTCTCGTCGCATCGAGGTGAGTGGTCGATATAACAATGGCATCGGTTTCCGAAGAACGCTCACTCTATAATCTACTTATGAACAACCCCATACACGTTAGAAGGGGTTAGCAGAACCACTTACACCCACAGAATAAAACGAAACAATCGTTTTTTTTGTGTATCTTTGCTTCGTGTTTGCCACAACCAATCACACAGAAATATAAGTAATTCAATATATTATAAATAAATAAAGGATAAGAATATGAAACGTTTTGTGTTTGCTACATTAGTTCTGATGCTGATGGTTGGTGTTGCATCATGCAAAAAAGAACCCTCTGGTTCGTTTGGTGAAGGGGTACATCAGCCTGCTTATAAGGTGGCTACCATTAAACTGAATGGTGCGGATGCCCAATCATGGGACTGGGCTAAGTCTAAACTAAACAGTATCAACGATATTGCTAACAATATAAACTATACTTTCAGCTATACGGGCAACCAAATGACCCATACACAACTCGCCTACTCTGATGGCACCACCCAATCGATCCGTTACACATATTCGGGCGATTATCTGACAAAAGTTGAGGTGGTTAACAACAGCCGTTCCGATATCACCATGTATGTGAACCACAATGCTAGTAACCAGATTTCGACCATCGATGTTGAGGTAAGCGATGCCTTCCTTATCTCGGCTGGAATGTCGATCATGAACGGTACCTTTAATTTTAAGACTGGGGCTGCTCGCTATCTGTTTAGCGAAAACGCCTATGAGTCTCTCCTTACCATGGCTCAACTCTATGCTGCTAGCCACAACAATAATGCCAAATACAGTATCGAGAACAAACATTTCTCGCTCTCCTACACTTGGAATGAAGACAATGTAGCCTCCGAAACCTTTACTGGCAACGTGAATGCTACCATCACCGTTGATGATATCACCCAGATTGTGGGCTCCGACAATGCTATGCTTGCCGCTATCCTCCAATACTTGGATTCGGATGCTGATTATCCCTTCAATGTAGATGTGGAGCGCACCACACGCTATACCTACGATGAGAAATACAATCCCTATTGGTATTGCTGGACCACTGGCTTTGATGCCCAAAACCTATCGAAAAACAACATTGTTACCGACAATGCCACTGGCTCGGGCCAAGCCACTGTCACCGTTACCCTCCCCATTATGGGTACCAACACCTATCCTATCCGTACTATCGATCTGAGCCACAACATCAACTACACCTACACTTATGGCAAGAAGAAGTACCCCACTTCTATTGCCCTCAGCACAGGTGAACTCTACGAACTTGAATATACTCGATAACACTCATCCCCTTTTTGAATAGAACCCACCTTAAAAATATACATAAATGATTTATACCGAGAAAGACCACAAGTATAAACGCTACACTGTCACCTCTGCCCTACCCTACGCTAATGGTCCTGTACATATAGGACATTTAGCAGGCGTATATGTGCCTGCCGATATCTATGCACGCTATCTGCGCATGCAGGGTGAGGACGTTATCTTTATTGGCGGCAGCGATGAGCATGGTGTGCCTATCACCATCAAAGCTCGCCGTGAGGGCTGCACCCCTCAAGACATTGTTGATCGCTATCACAACATCATCAAGGAATCGTTCCACGAACTGGGTATCTCGTTCGATATCTATAGCCGCACCAGTTGCCAAGAGCACCACCAAACGGCTTCGGAATTCTTTACTAAACTTTATAACGAAGGCAAATTCATTGAACAGGTATCGCAACAATACTACGATGAAGAAGCCCACCAATTTTTGGCCGACCGGTACATTACTGGCACCTGCCCTCACTGTGGTAACGAACGTGCCTATGGTGACCAATGCGAAGCCTGTGGCACCTCGCTCAATGCTACCGATCTGATCAACCCTAAATCGGCCCTCAGCGGCAGCAAGCCAGTGCTGAAGGAGACCAAACACTGGTTCCTTCCCCTTAACCAAGATGAGGAATGGATGCGCCAATGGATTTTGGAAGGCCACAAGGGTGACTGGAAGACCAATGTGTATGGACAATGCAAATCGTGGATTGATGCAGGACTGCAGCCTCGTGCTGTGACCCGCGACCTTGACTGGGGTGTGAAAGTGCCTCTAGAAGGGGCCGATGGTAAAGTACTCTACGTATGGTTCGATGCTCCTATTGGCTATATCTCGTTTACCAAACAGCTGAAAGGTGATAACTGGGAACAGTGGTGGAAAGATGAAGAGACCAAATTGGTTCATTTCATTGGCAAAGACAATATTGTGTTCCATTGCATCATCTTCCCCGCTATGCTGAAAGCAGAAGGATCCTACATCCTTCCTGCCAATGTGCCCGCCAACGAGTTCCTCAATCTGGAAGGGGACAAGATTAGTACTAGCCGCAACTGGGCTGTATGGCTTCATGAATACCTGAAGGATTTTCCTGGCAAACAGGATGTGCTGCGCTATACCCTTTGCAGCAATGCCCCCGAGACCAAAGACAACGACTTTACTTGGAAAGACTTCCAGCTGAAAAACAACAGCGAATTGGTTGCCATATTGGGCAATTTCGTGAACCGTACACTGGTGCTGACACACAAGTATTATAATGGTGTAGTACCTGCCGCTGGCGAACTTACCGAGCTTGAACGACAGACCATCGAAGAGATGCGTACCTTCCCAGAGCGTATTGGACGTAGCATTGAGACCTATCGCTTCCGCGAAGCACTCAGCGAGATGATGAACTTGGCTCGCTTAGGCAACAAATACCTCACCGAAACTGAACCCTGGAAACTGATTAAGAGCGATCCTGAACGCACTAAGACGGTGATGAACCTCTCGCTCCAAATATGCGCCAACCTGGCTATACTTGCCGAGCCATTCCTCCCCTTCAGTGCTGCTAAGATGCAACAAATGTTGGCTATGAAGAAGCACGCATGGACCGAGGCTGGCGAAGCTAACATACTCCAAGCAGGGGCTTCGATCAACCAATCCGAACTGCTCTTTGAGAAGATTGAAGACAGCAGCATCCAAGCACAGGTGGATCGACTGCTGGAGACCAAGCAGCAAAACGAACTCAACGCTTGGCAGCCTGCCGAGATTAAGGCCAATGTGGCTTTCGATGATTTTGGCAAGGTAGATATCCGTGTAGCCACCATACTGGAATGTACCAAGGTGCCTAAAGCCGATAAGCTACTCCAGTTCAAGTTAGACGATGGTCATGGTGCCGATCATCCTCGCACTATCGTTAGCGGCATAGCCAAATACTATCCCGAACCTGAGAAACTGGTAGGCATGCAAGTATGCTTTATCGCTAACTTCGAGCCTAGAAAACTACGTGGTGTAGTTAGCGAAGGTATGATTCTCAGTGCCGAAGACAAAGATGGGCGTCTGGTGCTCGTTACCCCTTCGCAACTGGTAACCCCTGGTTGCAATATTGGATAAACTTGTTTTGTCTCAAATAAAAAAAGGGTGTCTTTCATAGAAGGCACCCTTTCTTTTTATGGTAACTTAAGGTTGACTATAGTTTTTTTGTAAGACTCCAAGAACCCATCGTTTTCCCATTATAATGGAACTGTTTCTCATCGACCAGTTGGTATCCTTGATGCTGATAAAACTGAAGGTTCGATTCGGAATTGGTGAAGAGACATAATTCCGTACCTCCGTGATCGAGCACATATTTCCTGATCCCCTCTTTCAGCATCATCGTGCCTATACCACAGCCTTTGTGATGGGTGTCGACAGTGAGCGAGCTGAGGTACCACTTCCCCTCATGCATAAGCGAATGACAATAACTACCTGCCTCTTCGTCCATTTTCATCCACGCATTAACAGCATCGCGATTGGGCAATGTAAGCACGCGGACCCATCCATGCGTAAGATATCGGAATGATGAGGGTTTGCGATATTCGGGATGGAACAACTGGGCTACAGCTACCAACTTCTGATTATGATAGGCACATAGAAAATGGGCTTTGCCCAAGGTGGTACTGTATTCGGAGCCGATAGCACGGCGTAGAAACTCGATGCGCTGACTCTCCTCGGGGAAATAATTGGTAAAATACTCGTAATCGGCAAAAGAATGGACTGCCAATTCAACACAGGCTCCCTTTTCGGAGCGCTGCATGGGAGCATATTGTAAAGATAAATCTTGCATCGTATTATATATAAAGAATCAACACTATGATTAGATCAATTTGTTTCGTCTGCAAAAATAAACATATTCTAGCGTATAGGAGAAAAATAATGAATCTGATTAGATAGAATGATACAACTAGGGTGAATCGTCGCGCACTCTTACGAGTTGGGATGATCTTTCCTACGTCCTACCCTACTATCTCTTAAGAGATCGGTGGGTCGTTCCCTACGTCCTTCAACCCATGCATCTATGAGTTAAGAGAACAAGACAAGACACCAATCCTTGACTGTAACAACGGTCAAAGAGAGAGCAACACAAATAGGTCGTTGGAAAACGCAATCATCCTACTTATACCTTACACTCCAAACACCCCTAATAGGTATGAATTCCAAAAATGCAATAAGAAAACTTATCCCACCAATCATGGAAAGGAGTGTAGGTTATAAATGAAACTATATTATAAGTTGTCTGTGAAATTGCTTTAATCCACCAATTATGTAACACCTACACTTCTGTTATCTTATAATATAACAGGGAGTATCAGATATAAAAGAATATTAATTCTTATTTCTTTCCTGCAAGATCGGCAAGCGTGTACTTACGCAAAATAGCAACATATTCGGAATAAATGTTTCCATAGATACTACGCAGATGGCAAGCATTGATCTCTTTTGCAAATTCGCAAGTCTTGGAGGCATCGCCCGAAAGACATTCGATGAGCAAACCATTCTCGCATTCGAGGACAATCTGATCGATGGTGATTGTTGCAGGAGGCTGAGCCAAAGCATAACCACCAATCTTACCACGTTCGCTAACAAGGACACCACGTCGTTTTAACTGTAGGAGAATACCCTCGAGAAAACGCTGAGGGATATGCTCTTGTTCAGCAATTTTTCCTATTGCGATAGGACCATTTCCATATTCTTTAGCCAGTAGTGTACAGGCCATAAGCGCATAGCGCGTTTTGTGTGAAAACATAAAAAAAACAATAATAAAACTAATAATTACTTAATACTACAAACAAAAATACATCAAAATAACACATAAATACATAATGTTGAACGACTTATATAAAACTACCACAATTATATTCCATTTATAAAAATAATAAAAAGATTTTACATATCAAGTATTTAGACAAAAAAGAAGGAATATTTAACAAAAAAGTTGCATATTATAAAGAAAAGAGCCTTAAACGAAAATATAATAGGTTAAAATGATACCAAAATTAAGAGACAACATTCTGACAGTAAAGAATTTAACATAGAAACCAAGTAACTTATAAAACCCGAAACGAATCATTAATGAGTGTTAATTGTAAATAGATACAATAGGGGTAAAACTACAGACAATCAATAGTCTATTAAAACATCGCGAAAGGTAAGTAAGTATAGGACTAGCAAAGAGTCGCACTATTGTTAAACAAAAAACACCCATAACAAATGAAGACTGTAAAAGAGGGTTGCAGGAAAATCTTAAGAATAAAAAAAGGCCCCTCATCAGAGGGGCCTTTTTGTTCAAAATCTATAATTGAATAGATTATTTGCTAAGCGAGAAGTCGTAGGAGAGCTTCAGGCCGAAATTAACCAAACGGAAGGTGTTAACCAAGTCGGTACGCATTACACCATTAGTGTAATGATGGTTACCCGAGTTGGTACCATCGGTTGCATAAAGCAGACCGGTGTGTTCGCTTTCGGGAGTAGCAGCATTGATAGCAATGTCGGCAAAGCAGCCAATCTGCCAGCTATGACCACAGTCGCAACCAAAACGATAACCTAGTTCAGCAGCACCCATTACGAAGAAGGGATTCACCAAATTGTTATCAGCTCTAAAGTTGTAGATGGTGTAGGAGCCAGTTTGTTCAGCAACAGTACCATCGGGGATGTAACCAGTAGGAACACCAGCAGAGGCCTTAACACTACCTTTGTAGTAAACTTCGGTAGCATCATAGTCATAGTCAGAGCATCTTACGCGAACAGGAATGGCCAGCTTAACACCAAGGTTGGCATACCAATGGTTACCCTGCAGAGCGAGTTGGATAGGCACCATACCATAGAGCGATTCATAGTTTTCCTGAACATTGGGGGTAGAATACCAATAGTTAGCATTCAGAGGAGTAGTGGAACCAGCATAGTGTACCAAGCAGCTACCTTCCGAGACAACAGCCTCAGAGCTGCGGAAACCGCTAGAAATAAGTTCAGCACCTACACCTACGCGGATACCAACATGGTTGGTGAAGAAGTAAGCATAGCTCAGATCGCCGCCCATACCGAAACCGAGTTTGGTTACGCCAGTCTGAGTACCTTTCAGCCAAAGGCCACCATAGGAACCGTTAACGCCAATAGTAAGATGCGAACCAGCTTTAGCCATGGTAGGATCCTCATCCTGAGCAAAAGCAACAGCACCCAAAGAAAGGGCTACTAATACGGTAAGGAAAAATTTCTTCATATCAATAATAATATTTGTTTAAGATTTCTTGAATTATAAGCATTGAATAATGCGCATTCAAAAGATAAAGATAGAGAAGTCCCAGCAAGGTGAGACTTCTCTATCGATAGGTGTGATTATTTAACGATCACTTTCTTAACAGCGGTAGCACCCGACTTGGTGGTGAGACGGAGCATGTAAGCGCCCGATACCTGGTTAACGTTCACCATAATGGTGGAGCGTTCCATAGGCATCTCCATAACCTTACGGCCACGGATGTCGAACATTACGAGGGTAGCGCCTTGCAGCTGCGATTCATCAAGTGTGGTTTCAACCTTCATCATATTGCCAGAAGCAACAGGATTAGGAGCAACGGTGAAGGTGACTTCGAGAGCGTCGACGTCATCGATACCATCGTTACCGAAGCAGATAGTGTTAGAAGCAACCATTACATTCTCAATGGGTACCATTACATAATAGCAGCCAGAGAGGTCAGCATAGTTGTCTTCGTTGAAGTAATCAAGGGTAGCACCGTCGATGGCAACACCATCCTTGTACCACTGATAGGAATCGTAATCGACACGTTCGCCAGATTCCTTACCTTCAGGATAGTGGTTCAGCATAAGAACCTTGCCATTGTAAGCAACGATCTCAGGCAGAGGCTTGGTGTTGCTAACGATAGTGAGGTTGAGAGTTACAACCGAGTCGCAACCAGCAGCATTGGTACCAGTCCAAGTGTAAGCGCCAGTAGCGGTATAGGTTGTGCCGTGCCAATCATAGGAACCAACAGCCTGTACAGTCTCAGAACCAGTGTTGCTGTAGTTGATGGTTAGGTGGAGGGTAACCACCGAGTCGCAACCGTGAACAGTGGTGAGGGCAGCAGTGTAGTCGCCCGAGACAGTATAGGTAGTACCATTCCAAGTGTAGCTGTCGCAAGCGGTAACAGTTTCAGAATTTACAACCGAGTTGTAGATGGTGAGCTGAAGCGTGATAACGCTATCGCAACCATTGGCAGCGGTGGTAGTGTAAGTTACAGAACCGTTATTGATGCTGCTGCTATAGGTAACACCGTTGATCCAAGTGTAGCTATCGCAAGCGGTCTGTACGTCGGTCGACGAAGCAGAAGGCAGGATAGTGAGGTTCAGGGTGATGACGCTATCGCAACCAGCAGCGTTGGTGATGGTATAGGTCGGAGTGTTGGTAGAAGCAGTATAGGTAACACCGTTCATCCAGGTGTAGCTATCGCAAGCAGAAACGGTCTGAGTAGCAGCCGAGCTATTGTTGATAGTCAGGTGGAGGGTAACAACGCTATCGCAACCAGCAGCATTGGTGGTGTTATAGGTAGCGGTGTTGGTAGAAGCGGTGTAAGTGGTACCATGCCATGTGTAGCTGTCGCAAGCGTTCACGAGGACGCTGCTCGAGGTGCTGTGGTTGATGGTGAGGTTGAGGGTAACAGTGCTATCGCAACCAGCAGCATTGGTGGTATGGTAAGTAGCATTGTTGGTAGAGGAGGTGAAGGTGGTACCATGCCATGTGTAACTATCGCAGGCAGTAGCAGTAACGGTAGCGTTGGTGCTATTGTTGATAGTCAGGTAGAGGGTAGCGGTGGAGTCGCAACCAGCCACATTGGTGAAGTGGTGAGTAGCAACGGTGGAAGCATAATAGGTAGTACCATTCCAACTGTAGCTATCGCAAGCGGTAACGTTCTGAGAACCGGAGGTGCTGTTGTTGATAGTGAGGTTGAGGGTTACAATGCTATCGCAACCATACTGGTCAGCAGCCGAGAGGGTGTGAGTAGGAGTATTGGTGGAAGCAGTGTAGGTGGTACCATACCAAGTGTAGCTATCGCAAGCGATGACGGTCTGAACACCGGTGGAAGCACCACGAACGGTGAGGAAGAGGGTCATATTGCTATCGCAACCAGCAGCATTGGTAGCAGTATAGGTGTATATACCAGAGTTGGTGTAGGTATTACCATCAGCCCACTGATAGCTGTCGCAAACAGTAACGTTCTGCGTAGAAGCAGTGCTGTGGTTAACCGTGAGGTTCAGGGTAACTACGCTATCGCATCCATCAACAGTGGTGAGGGTTACGGAAGGCGTGTTGGTCGAAGCAATGTAAGCCTGACCATTGAGAGGCCATACGTAGCTGTCGCAAGCCACATGCGTTTCGGTAGAAGCGGTGCTGTAGTTAACAGTGAGGTTGAGGGTAATGGTGCTATCGCAACCAGCAGCATTGGTGGTGTGGTATACAGCGCTATTGTTAGAAGCAGTGTAGGTTACACCATTGAGCCAAGTGTAGCTATCGCAAGCGGTCTGAACATCGGTACCAACAGTGCTATTGTTGATAACGAGGTGGAGGGTTACGATGCTATCGCAGAGGTATGCGGTAGAGAAGGTATCGGTAGGAGTATTGGTGCTAGCCCAATAGGTTACACCATTGGTCCAAGTGTAGCTATCGCAAGCAACGATGTTATCGATGGAGGTAGCCGAATAATGAACAGTGAGGTTCAAGGTAACTACGCTATCGCATCCTACTGCATTACCGTTAGCATAGGTATACTGAGCGGTGTGGTTCGAAGCGGTGTAGGTGGTTCCATGCCATGTGTAACTGTCGCAAGCAATCACGTTTTCGGTACCATAGGTCTTGTGGTTAACAACGAGGTTGAGGGTAACAACCGAATCGCATCCATTAGCGTTGGCACCAACGAGAACGTGTACAGGACCATTGATCGAGTAGTTATAAGTATTACCATCCATCCAAGTGTAGCTGTCGCAAGCCACCTGGCTGTCAACACCGTAGGTCTTGTAGTTAACCGTCAGGTTGAGGGTGATGATACTATCGCAACCATACTGGTTGGTGTAGGTAACAAAGTCAGTGTTGTTAGAAACATTGTACATCTGACCGTTTTCAGCCCAAGTGTAGAGGTCGCAAGCGGTTGCATTGAATACCATATGGTCGGAAGCGTTAACAGTCAGGTTGAGAGTAACGGTGCTATCGCAACCAGCATTGGTAAGCAGAACAACAGGACCATAGGTACCCGTAGTGGTGTAGGTGTTGCCATTGGCACCCCAAATGTAGCTATCGCAAGCGGTCTGAACGTCAGTGTAAGCTACGCTATTGTTGATAACGAGGTTGAGCTTCATTACGCTATCGCAACCAACAGCATTCTTAACGATGGTGCTGTAATTGCCAGAAGTGGTGAAGCTGTTCGTCTGAGGATTCGAGCCATCGAAATCAGCAACATTCCAAACATAGGAATCGCAAGCAGTAACACTGGAGGTACTGGAGGTAGAACGATTGATAGTCAGATCGAGAGTAACGATCGAGTCGCAACCGTTAACATCAGCACCAACGAGGGTGAACTGAGGACCAGTGATAGAGTTAGTATAGGTATTACCATCGATCCAAGTGTAGGTATCGCAAGCCACCTGAGAGTCAGTACCATTGGAGGTATAGTTGATGGTCAGGTTGAGGGTAATAGTACTATCGCAACCATACTGGTTGGTCAGGGTTACATAGTCGGTATTGTTAGAAGCAAGGTAGTTGTGACCATTCTCAGCCCAAGTGTAAACGTTACAAGCGGTAGCGTTGAACAAGGAACCGTTGGAGTAGTTAACGGTGAGGTTCAAGGTAATTACGCTGTCGCAACCATACTGGTTGGGGATGGTGAACTGAGGAGTATTGGTAGAAGCGGTATAGGTAATACCATCAATCCAAGTGTAGGTATCGCAAGCAGTCTGTACATCGGTGTAAGCAGTAGCGTTACGGATTACGAAGGGCTGACGATAAACGGTATCGCAACCAAGTAAACCAGTAGCTTGGTACTCGATGGTAGTGTCGCTTGTGATAGTGTAGTTAACACCGTGGAAGAGATAATTGTAAGGCAGGTTAGCTGCGCAAACTTCGATGGTATCAGTAGCGGTGAACTGGTTGATAGTGCTAGTTCTGAAGGGCTGAGTGATAACGGAGTCGCAACCATACTGGTTTACAATAATGGTGGTAGCTACGGAGTCGCCATAGAAGGTGGCTGCCAAGAAGTGACCACGAGGCATGATTCCGGTGTAGGTAGCAGGATTGTACTTGTAAGCAAGACGATAGTTGAGTTCATCAACATACCATTCGTATACAGGATTGCAAGATACAACCTCGGGCATTGCCTTATAGGTGGTAGGCAGAACGCGAACGTTAATCTTATAGATAGTATCGATGCAATCGTCGGTAGGATCTGTGGGAGTTCCCATGATGTCTTTCCAAACGGTATCGAGGATGGTGTAGAGACCATCAACGAAGTAATGCCACTGTTTGGTAGTATCACCGTAGAACATGGTAACTGACTTGTAGGTCATATCGGTACCTAGACAGATCATAGTATCGGTGGTAGGATTACCATCGAAGCCAACGAACATAGGAGTATCGATAACGGGAGTCTGAACTTTGAGCTTGAAGTACTGGATGCTATCGCAAGTGGTAACAGGGTGAGCCGTTACAAGACGATAGGTGCCGGCAGCTACAAGGTTGGTATCGGTACCATCATAATTATAGGTGTAAGGCAGAGCAGCCTCGCAGATAAGGATGGAATCGTAAGTTACAACACTATCGTTGATAGTCAGGTCGAGGTAAACGATGCTATCGCAACCAGTGTTAGGATTGTTGTGGAGAGCATACGAGGGCGAGTAAGGAGCGTGGTAGCTCTGGGTGAAGGTACCAACGGTAACGGGGGTACTATCAAACTCGTAGAGAGTCCAAGTATAGCTATCGCAGTTTTCGCCGGCGAAGTCGATACCGTAGGTGTGACGGCTCTTGATGAGCTGCAGACGGAGAACGGTGTCGATAGGACCTTCGGTATAGTAGGAAGCGATGATAGTATCAACGAATGCGCTATCGTTGTAGATATCGGAAGCGTTGACGAACTTACGGTTAACCTGATCCCAAGTATAAGTCTTGGAGTTAACAGGCCAAGTGTAGGAGTCTTCGCAAACGTATACCAAAGTGTCAACATAGTGAGGAGCCATGAGGTGCAGAGCAACGGTCAGAACACTGTCGCAACCATTGAGAGCACTAGCGTGGATCTCGTTGAGGTAAACAACGGTATCGGTGGTAACCTCTTTGAATACAAAGTGGTTGGAAACCTCGTTGATATCGTAAGCATCGGTAGCAGGATTGTAGTTGGTGTGAGCAATGTTGTGTGCTATAGCTGCTGTAGCATTAGCATCAATCCAGTAGTATTCCATAACACCAGGAACAGTGTTGGTATTGTAAGCAACGGTGGTGTCATAGCTGCTTCTTACAACGGTGAGGTTGAGGGTTACAACGCTATCGCAGTTGTGACGATAAGAAGCGCCCTGCATTACATAGGTAGGAATAGTAGTGCTTTCGGTATAGGTTACACCATTAATCCAAGTGAAGTCATCGCAAGCAAGTTCATAGTCGGTACCATAGATACGACGCAGCTGGAAGAGCTCAGCGTGATATTTCACAGGATAGTTACCGCGAGCGGTAGCAGCAGGATAGAGAACGGTGTAATCAATAATGTAGGTAGTATCGAGGTCCATGTTAACATGGATCAAGTTAATCTGAATACCATTAGCTGTTGCATCGATATCCATAGCATTGGTTGCTGCATCGAAGAGGACGTTAGCAACGGTGGTGCTATCGAGGGTGTAAACAAGCTGTTCAGCGCAAACGGTGTCAATACCGAGGGTATCGTAGTTGTGGATAACAGCAATGTTGAGATTAACAACACTATCGGCAACAGTCATGCCAGTGTAATGCTCCATGTCGTACACCAAAACGGTATCAAACGAAGCAGTATGGGTAGTATTGGTCATCACAGAGTCGAAGTAGAAGTCGTTACCATCGTAGGTGAATACCCAGTGGGTATCGGTACCGGTGATACGTTCAATTTCGCTCATATAGACAACGGTATCTACAGTAGTATTGACAGTCTGGTAGTCATAAATCAGATGAACGTTGTAAACGCTATCGCACCAACGAGTGGTGAATTTATGGCTGAAGAGGGTGTCATAAATGCTATCGTGCATAGCTGTACGAGCGAGACTGAAGTCAACATCGCGATTAACGATGGAATTTCCATCCTCACTATCACTGCTTACAGTGTAAATATAGCCATTGGTTACATAGTACAGCGAGTCGGCATCGATAGTAATAGTATCGAATGCGCTAGTACCTTCTGCGAGGGTAAGCTCGAGACGGTCAACGCTGTCGAAGATCTTGTTCTTCTGGAGGTGGTGGATCTCGGGATTAACGGTGATAGTATCGTATACGCCACCGGGACGAACCTCAAGATACCAGGGGTTCACATTAAGATGAGCATTGTCTCTGCTCAGGAAGATGAAGGTACGGGTACTATCGTAGAGGTTGGCGGTATCACCATTGAAGTAACCTCTGATAGTCCAGTTATACTGAGCACAGGTATCAACATTCCAAGAGTTGATGTTACGACGACCTACAAGGAGACGTTGTACATGGTTGATCTGGCAACCATATTCATTAACATCGCCAGCCTCAGCATAAACGATCGTGGTATCGATCCATTCAGCCCAGCTAGGTACATTGTACATAACATCACGATAGAGGAAGTGAGCATCGCTATTGGTGATCAGACTGTTGGTGTCGAAGATAGCACCATGACCAATCATAGTAACAGTGATTACACTGTCGCAACCGTCAGCCTTAGCAACAGTTACATCGAAAGTGCTGCTCGTAACTTCGTTGGTATCGGGATAATCAAGATAGGTGTTGAAGTTAGCGTAGAAGTCGGCCGTATCGTTGATGGTGTAAGCAACGGAGTTGTCACCATTCGAGAAGGTCATAGGCAGAGTAGGTAATTCGCAGTAGTGAACGGTATCCTTAGCGGTGGTACCAGTGTGGATTTCACTGAACTCAATAGTAACGATAGAATCGCAACCAGCCACAGTAGCAAGGGTATCGATATAAATGAAGGCCTCGGTAGCAGGATCAGGAGTGATCTGACCAGCAGGGATAGAGATAAGGCCATTGGTATAGGGAGCGAATTCGCAGTGTTCTTTCACACTGAGGGTCTGTTTGTAGATAGGATTAACAGTGAGCTGCAGATTTACGATACTGTCACAACCAGTGATGGAGGTGAAAGTAATGTTGGTATCAATCAAAGTAGAACCGTCAGCAGCAACGATCGTAAGGGTATCAACACCATAATATTTGGTAGCGTCACCATATATAAAGGTATGGGTCGAAGCAGTTAGATCGTTAGGATTGAAGAGAACACAAGTGTCTTTCGCATCGATAGCAGGAGTAGTGGTATAGTCGTGGATGAAGAGATCGAGGATGATAACATACATACTATCGACATTCTTCATAGAGGTAGCACCATCGAGAGAGAACTGAACGGTGTCATGAACCAAGGTAAGAGGATCGGTGACAAATTTCAGGGTATCGGTGTACTGAGAAGGAGTAGGATTATTAGGAGTAGCAGCAGTCAAAGGAATTTGGAAGCCACGATACTCATATAAGCCGTTATTGTCGAACTGCTCAGCGCAGAGGTGCATGGGGCTATTGGTTTCGGGGAGATAGTAGAGGAACCAGGTGCTATCGCAGCCATTCACTTCAGAGGTTCTGTTGTGGAAAGGAGGATTGAGCACGCTAGTGCTATCGGAGTAGGTGTTCTGGTAGGGAGCCTCAGGCCAATCGATAGACTGATTTGCCCATACACGAACAATGTGGTATTGACGCGAAATAATATCAACGGCACGACGATCAATACTGTCGCAACCTGCTACAGTATAAGTAGTCGATTCGATGAGGGTGGTGTCGCGGGTATAATAAACACCTTGATAGTAACCACCACAAACGGTATCGCGAGGCATGTCGAACAACGTCAGATCAATGATGTGGAGACTATCGCAACCAGCAGCGGTAACGCCTGCTACACTATGAGTATCGAGAGCAGAAACCGTAGTGGTATAGTCGTAAACGCTATCGTTAGCGGCCCACTCATAGAAGCCGATAGCTTTTACACAATAGTTCTGCTGGAGAACGGGGTGAAGCGTAAGGGTAAGATAGATTGCACTATCGCAACCAGCCTCGTTTACTACATGTAAGGTGTCTTTATAGAGACGAGCTGAGCTGTTAACAGCAATCGTATGGGTAGAATCTAAAGGATTCGAACCACCGAAATCGGCAACGCTCCAAGTGTAAGTCTCACATCCAGTAACAGCAGCCATAACGGTATCGGTGCTGTAACGAACAGTCAGGTTGAGAGTCATCACGCTATCGCAACCAACAGCATTCAAAACGGTATCGGTATAAACACCGGTAGCGGTATAGGTGTTGGTCTGGGGGTTGGCACCACCAAAGTCAGCGATGTTCCAAGTATAGGTATCGCAAACATCCTGTGCTTCGGATGAGGTGCTGGAGGCATTGATGGTGAGGTTAAGGGTAATCACACTGTCGCAACCTGCAGCATTCTCAACGGTAACATTATATGCGCCAGTAGTAGTGTAAACGTTGCTTTGGGGATTAGCACCACCAAAGTCGGCAACATTCCAAGTATAGGTATCGCAAGCCGTAACGTCTACACTAGCAGCACTGCTAGCATTGATTGTAAGATGGAGAGTGAAAACGCTATCGCAATTCTCATTGTTGGGGTTAGGACCAACGAAATTATAATCGCCAGAAGCAGTATAGGAAGTACTGTTTACAGGCCAAGTGTAGCTATCGCAAGCCGTAATGGTATCAGGGATAACTGTCGACTGGCCAATATGCAGTGTCATAACACCAATATGTTCGCAATGCTCAGTGTAGAGAGCGTTCATATTGGGAAGATCAGTAACAACATTCGTGTCAACAATCAAATACGAAAGCATCGTATCGTGGTCGGCACCCGAATTAGCATAAAGTCCTTGAATATCGAATTTGGTACCACCATAGTGTTGGTCAACAGTAGGAGCAGTACCCTCTAAATAATAGTGCTTCTGCAGCGGGTCAGATGCATAATAGTCGAAGTTCCAATAATAGGTAGGATCAACACCCTTGCATACGGAGTCGATCATGGTGTGGTAGCAGTAACGGTTGAAATCATAAGCATATTTTATGTTCCAAGCCGCATGGGGGTTGTTGTTGGCACCTGCAGCAAGGGCAATATTGTTGACCGAATTGTCGGTCAGCGGAGAAGAGCCCCAGCCAGTCAGATACCGGCGTGCGCTAGTAGTGGTGTTTTCAACACCTACCTGCACGTTGATAGAACCAGTCAGGTTGTCCATCAAACCATAACGGAATTCGATGGTACCCAGACGATTCATCATCACCTGGAAATTGAGCGTATCAGTGCCCTTGGCGACATGCCATTCTATTACAATCACAGAGTCATTTACTAACGACGCAAACGAAGTGTCGGTCGCAGCAAAGCCTGCACTGTAGTAGAGCGGCTTGATCACATTGGTTCCGATAGTCAGCGCACCGTTAAGATCGGCGGTGAAAGTCGGAGCCGTCAAGTCGTTGGCATCACCGAGGTCCATAGTGAAACCTGCGGGAGCACTGACAGTTGCAGAAGTAGTTCCAATATACCATACTACATTAGGATCATTGATCTCGAACAGGGAGGTCATACCCTGAGTCGATCGAGATACTGTGTAGTCGTTAAATGAAACCACCTGCTGTGCTCGGGAAGCTAGTGGCAAGATCATTGCTACTGCTAACAGAGCTCGTAAAAAGAATCCTTTTACTTTCATTTTTACTGTTTTTTTGTGGTTAATACATTAATTAATTATACAATTATTTTTATTTTCTAACTTTACTGTTATGTACCTAATATTTAAATTCTTTAACACTTATTTCAATAACAATTACTTCAACTCTTTTGAGCAAATTGCACGATACACGCCCAAAATTCGGACATTTTAAGTACCCGAAACGCATTGTCAACAATACCGACAATGCCAAACTGAAATGGTCCAATCCTTTCAGACTGTGCAATATACAATCTCATTCGATCTATTACTATGCGGTCTTAGTACACAAACTAAACCAATTGCAAAGATACAAATAATTTTTATTCTGCAAAAAAAAGTTCTAAAAAGTAAACAACAGGCTATTGTTAATTACTTTGGCCGTTTAAAAAAAGGAAAAGGAAAACATATACATTCGCCTCTGTAAATATAATAAAATGTATTACTCTTTATTATTATATTAAAGGAAAATAATTCGTGCTACTCCTCGCTCTAGGGTAATAATAAAAAAAGAGAGGATTTCCTGATGGAGAAATCCTCTCTGTAAGTAGAAAAAGCAGAGTGGGACTATTGGGTTAGTCCCACCTACTGAGTGTAGCATCTTAGTGCTTTACCACACGACGTACAATTGTGCCTTCGGGCAGCGTTACACGGAGGGTGTAAGCACCTGCGGGCAAGTTGCTGAGATCGATAACATTGCTGTTCTCGAATACAGCTACCTTACGGCCGTAGAGATCAATCACTTCTACCATCGAAACCTCATCGGTAGAGAAGGTCAGCTTGCCTGCGGTGGGGTTAGGATAGATTGTGATAGCATCGAGTGCCGAAGCCTCATCAATACCTACATAGTTGACAGTCAGCGTCAGTACCACAGTCGAGTCACAGCCTTCTGCTGTCTCACCCACCCAGGTATATTTACCGCTCTCAGTGTAGGTTTCACCATTCCAAGTGTAGCTATTGTTGGCAGTAGCCTCCGTGTAGGTAGTAACACTGTAGTTGATGGTGAGGTCGAGATTCTTAGTATCCATACATCCGTTCTCGCCTACAGTATAGTAAACGGGAGCAGTAGTAGAAGCATAGTAGGTCTTACCATTGATCCAAGTGTAGTTATCACAAGTTTCAACAACATCAGTAGTTGTAGTACCGTGATTGATGGTAAGGTTGAGGGTAATCACACTGTCGCAACCAGCAGCATTATTGATCGTATAGGTTGGCGTGTTGGTAGAAGCAGTGTAGGTAACACCATTCATCCAGGTGTAGCTATCGCAAGCCGAAACGGTCTGCGTACCACTGGAAGCAGTATTAATAGTAAGGTGTAGCGTAACAATCGAGTCGCAACCATTCATATTAGCACCACTGAGGGTATGGGTAGCACTATTGGTATTAGCAGTATAGGTGGTACCATACCAGGTATAGCTATCGCATGCACTTACATATATATTACCATAAGTGTTGGAGACCATTGTAAGAACTAACGTAACTACACTATCGCAACCATTAGCAGCAGTAGCAGTATAGGTATAATTACCTGCAGCATTATAGGTAGTGCCATTCCAGGTATAGCTACCACAACCTTGCGCTGTTATATGGTTGGAAACAGAATGATTCACAGTCAAATTGAGGTTAACCGAACTGTCGCATCCGTGAACTGTAGTATAGTGATAGTTATAAGTTCCCGACAATCCATAAGTATTACCATTCCATATGTAGCTATCGCAAGCAGTAGCTGCTATATTGGTGGTAACAGAAGGATGGATGGTAAGATGCAAGTTCACAATACTATCGCAACCATTGGCGTTGCCTCCAGCAATGGTACGGGTAGGTGTATTGGTAGAGGCGGTATAGGTAGTGCCACGCCATGTGTAGCTATCGCATGCTTCTACATAATAGAATCCTGTTGTGGCGTGATTGATCGTTAGGTGCAGTACCACTGTGCTATCGCAACCATTGGCGTTAGCTCCTGCCATCACATACGTAGGTGTATTAGTAGAGGCGGTGTAGGTGGTTCCATGCCAGGTGTACTCCTCGCATGCCGATACTGCTACTACCGATTCTGTAGGCTGGTTGATGGTCAAGTGCAGGGTCACTACACTATCGCAGCCTGCTGCATTGGTCAGCGTCATCGTAGGAGTGCTCGTTGAAGCAGTATAGGTGGTACCATTCCATGTGTAGCTCTCGCATGCCGATACTGTCTCTACACCCGTGTTGCTCTGACCTAGGGTCAGACGGAGGATCTGTACACTATCGCAGCCTGCTGCATTGGTGATGGTGCTCTGTGCCACTGTCGAAGTGGTGTAGGTTACGTTGTTCGTTGCCCAGCTATAGCTGTCGCATGCTGTTACCACATCCTCGCGTGTTGTGCTGTAACGCAGATTCAGCGCAAGGGTGATCACACTGTCGCAGCTGTGTGCATTGGGCATCACTACTGTTGCTGCCTCATCGGGCACTGCATAGTAGGTCTGTCCGTTCAGCGGCCAAGTGTAACTGTCGCAGGCGGTGGCCTCATAGGTGCTTGCCGTAGGCTGGTAGATGGTCAGGTTCAGTTGATATACGCTATCGCAAATTCCGTAGAGTGCTCCCTCTACTGTATCGGTATAGATACCTGTCTCGGTGTAGGTCGTGCCTCTCCAATCATAGGAGACACAGGTTGACATGTTCCGTACGCTCAATGCGTCAGGACAGCCTTCCTCCCATACGCCATAGAGGACGATATCGCTATCCATCACTATCACATCACCTTCGTCATAGGTAGCTACAGTTGCATCTGCCTCCAGGGCCCAGCCCGTGAGGCGGTAACCGAAGCTCATATAACGGTTAGCGATAATGGTGTAGTTGTCTCCAGCACAAATTCTCGGTGTAGGCATCGTGCCCGAGTAGTTGGAGCGGTTTGCATGGTAGGTTACACTATACTTAGGATTAACCGTAAGGTTCAGCGTCACTACACTATCACAGCCTTCTGCATTGGCTCCTGCGAAGGTGTATACGGGGGTATTGGTCGACTCGGTATAGGTCGTGCCGTCTACCCAGGTATAGGTAACACAAGCCGTCACTACATCGGTATAGTAGCTGGTGTGACCTATCGTCAGGTTCAAGGTCACCACACTGTCGCAGCCTGCTGCGTTGGTCAGTGTATAGGTGGCTGTGTTGTTGCTCGAGGTGTATGCGTTGCCATCAATCCAAGTGTAGCTATCGCATGCTGCTACCTCATCGGTTGCGGCACTGCTGTAGTTCACCGTTAGGTTGAGGGTGATTACGCTATCGCAGCCATTAGCCGATGCGTAGGTTACTGTGGGTGCGGTGGTGCTTGCTGTATAGGTATTGCCATCTTCCCAGGTGTAGCTATCGCATACCGTCTGGACGAAGGTACTATAGTTGCTATACTTCACCGTCAGGTTCAGCGTCACTACGCTATCGCATCCTACTGCATTGGTCAGCGTATAGGTGGCCGTATTGTTGCTCGAGGTGTATGCGTTGCCATCAATCCAAGTGTAGCTATCGCATGCCTCAATAACATCGGTGGCTGTTGTGCTGTAGTTCACCGTCAGGTTCAGGGTCACTACACTATCGCAGCCATACTGGTTGGCTAGTGTTACTACTGGCTCGCTGGTGCTTGCCGTGTAGGTTGTGCCATTCCAGGTGTAGCTATCGCATGCTGTCACTGTATCTATTACATTGTCGCCATAGCTTACTATCAGGTTCAGGGTCACCACGCTATCACATCCATACTGGTTGGTCAGCACAACGTTATCGGTTGTGTTGCCTACCGTATAGGTTGTTCCATTGAGAGCCCATACGTAGCTATCGCATGCGGTAGCTGCGAAGATGGTGTTATCAGAATGGTTCACTGTCAGGTTCAAGGTCACCACACTGTCACATCCTGCTGCGTTGGTCAACGTATAGGTAGGTGTATTGGTCGTCTCATAGTAGGTAATGCCGTCTATCCATACCAGCGAGTCGCATACCGTGCGGGTATCGATGCCTGTGCTGCTGTTCTTCACAGTCAGGTTCAGCGTCACTACGCTATCGCAGCCTGCTGCGTTGGTCAGTGTAGCCACTGCTGTGCTATTGCTCTCGGTATAGACGCTGTCGTTAGCGGTCCATGTGTAGCTATCGCATGCTACCTGGGTATCAGTAGCGCTGCTAGTAGCACGTACCTCTACACGAACGGCTGTTGCCATCTGGTTGTAGACACCTTCGGACTGATACTCGGTCTGTACGTTACCATAGTAGGTGCCGTTGGTTGTAGGTGCGAAGCTATAGCCTGTGCTTTCGTTGTCGCAGACGGAGAGCTCTACATAATTCTTAGTAGAAACGTAGGAGGTCACTGCCTCGGAGCTGATACCTGCTGCACACACGTTGCGTGCTGCCCACATATACGTTGTGGCACTATCGAGGTTAGCGAAGGTGTAGCTGCTATTCGAGGTGCTCATAGCCTCGTTATCCCAGTCGATGTTCTCCAATGTCTGAGCATCTACCTCGGCTGCGGGCACGATGTAAACCTGATGGTTCAGTGCTACTGCGTTGTCGGTCCATGATGCGGTTGCGCTCGTGTAGTCAGATACTGAGAGAGCGTTATCGGGTGCTGCACAGTTCACGCAGTTCACCAGTTGCATCACGTTACGGAATGGGGTACGTAGACCTGATCCCAGTGATGTTACGTTGATAGTAGCATCGGAACGCAGTACGAGTGTACGGCTTGCATCTTCAACGCTGGCAGCGAATTTGTTCTGGACACTGCCGTTCTGGTTGTTGTTCTCGAGGAAGGCTACAACGATGTTCTTCGTAGTATCGGTATAGTCGAACGGGGTATCGAAGATGATCTGGTTCCAGCTATCGGCAGTCATCTTGAACGAGCCGGTATATACCTCGGTGAGGCTGCTCTGAGGAACATAGTCTGTGCTGTTGCTGAACGAGTTCTTCTCGGTCATACCCAGATAGATGGTTACCTGCGGTTTAGCAGTGTAGTTCTCCGTATGGGTGTAGAGCAGGCGAAGGGCGTTGATGGAGGCCTTCGTTCCTATCTCGCTGGCCAAGATGATCTGTTGTGAGTAGGTGTTCTTGTAGTTGGCCGTTACGGGCAGCAAGTAGATTGTTGTGTCGCTGGTTCCGATGGTATCGATAAACATGTTGTTGCAGATATCGGTCGTTAGCGTCACCTCGTTGCTCCACTCGCTGTACTCGCCATTGGCTGAGTCGCAAACATTGCGCACTGCGAAGGTGTAGTTGGTTACCAACTCGGGATTCTCAAAGATGTAGGATCCGTCTGCACGACGATCGGATGCATTGACTATCATCGTATCGGTCTGTCTGTTGCTAGCTGCCGAATCGATGTGGTTCCAGGTGTAGCGTACCTGCCACTGATCAACGCTACTCTTGTGGCCATTCCAGTTCAGACGAATACCGTCATCGGTGGATACAGCAAGCATATCGTCAGGTGTAGGACACTCGGGCATCAGATCGAGAGTTACATTATCTATATAGATGCGGTTGTTCGATGCGGGTGCTATCTGGAAGGCTAGATAGTTGCCTTCACCATTGTAAGCATCGAGCATCACGTTGAAGCTAGTATAACTAGTAGGCACATCAACAGTTTTGAGGCCTACGAATGTAGTAGCATCAGTAGGATTGGTCATCACACCCACAGTGAGCGGAGTAGTATTGTTAGAAGAACGAGCATAGAACGTTACTTGGTTGTTGTTCATAGGCAGAGAAGCGTCTACCTGATTCATTACTACATACTGTGTTTCGGTAATGGTATCATCCTGACAGATACGGAGTGCACGATTACCAGCATAAGTATAGGAGCTAGAAATCATTGCACCATAGGTATTATCAGTATAGTTGTGGTTGCCAATATAAGTCCAGCAATTAGCGAAATTATAGACTACATCGGCTTCGAAGGTAGCAGTGTAAGGCAGAGCGGTGATAGTACCACAAGTGGTGGTGACCTGAGCAGCATCACTCCAAGCGCTGTTGTCGTCATCCTCAGGAGTAGCACCACAAA
This sequence comes from Bacteroidales bacterium, assembly GCA_030523765.1. Lineage (GTDB taxonomy): Bacteria > Bacteroidota > Bacteroidia > Bacteroidales > P3 > Colimorpha. The sequence continues at coordinate 26,501 of JAUNHX010000001.1, forward strand.
TATTACGAACGTAGAAGTCGTAAATCTGATTGGGCTGCAGACCTGTAATAGTAGCAGGATTGGAGGTAACTGTTGTCATTGTGCCTTCACCGTGTGCAAAGCCATCAGTACCATATTCAATCTGCCATGTAGAAGCGCCTTCCTCATTGTTGGTCCATGAGAGTTCAGCCGAAGCACCATCGGTGCCTAGGGTGGCAACAAGGTAGGTAGGCTTGTGGCAAGTAAGACGCTTGAAGACAATATTGTCGACTGCAGCAGGAGGATTGGTACCTGAACTTCCATCGTTTCTCCAATAGAAGACCAAACGATACAGACCGCATTGTTCTCCCGTCAAGTTGATCACACCGTCTAAGTTGGTCCACTCATCATTCAAGTTCAGTTTTCCACCATCGAGAGTAATCGCACCTGTGGGGATAGCGCTAGAAGAGTATGAACTGCTACCAAACGAGGTACCAGCACCAGTATAAGTAAGCGTGGTAGTAACAGGAACAAGAGCAACGCGCATAAAGTCCCAAGAACTTTCACCATTGCCTCTCCAATCGAACGAATACTCATATTCGCCCGAATCGGCTAAGTTGATCTGTACATAGGCGTATGCATAGGAATAAGAGTAGTTGATATAACCATTGGTGGTACCATCGTTGGTAATATAGAGGCTATTGCCACTAGTACCCATGCGGGCATCAGAACCAATCATCCAGTAGTTAGGCTGACCATCCTGCATCTGAACCCAAGTGTACCTGTAACTTGCAGCACCGCTGTTGAAGTCGCAAGTGTAGGGCAGAGAAACCGTCATAGGATTAGTAGCGAAGGTCATAGTAGCCGTATTAGACATACCATCGGTATTACCGCAGTTGGACTGGACAGTAACATAGTAGGTAGTATTAGGAGCACCATTAGCTATAGTATAAGAGGTACCATTTACATTATAAGAAAGGGTATCAGTTGTACCAGCCACAACAAACTTCAGTATATAGTTCAGTTCGTTGGCATTCAGATAGTCAACAGTACTACTACCTGCATTCCAAGTAATCGTGGCGCCATTGAGACCAATATTAATTGCTCTTAAACTATCAACGGGCAAACAGGAAGGTAAGGTAGTAGCCGAAACAGTGGTGAATGCGCTATCGGTGGCGCTGCACATAGCATAAACACGGAAATTGTAGTCGGTTTCGCTTAGAAGACCCGTAACCTCATATTCCATATCGGTAACGGTAGCAGCATAGGTATAGTCGTCTTCATCGGCAGTCTTGTAGTAAACCTTCCACTCGGTTTCGTTCAAACCAGGGATCCAACTCAGTTGAGCAGCGTGATGGGTAATGTTATCGACACTAACTGCAGGTTGACCACAAGTAGGAGGTGTGTCGCAAATTTCTACATAGAACGCCATATTGGGGCGATTAGACATCTCGCTAGCACTAGAAGTAGAACTGGTGTAATCGTTAGCATAACCAACAACACTCGAAGTAGGAGCCGAATGATAATAGAAGGAATACGAACTACCATCATAGTGGCCTGAATTATCATAGATAGCCATGACTAGGTTGCTTTCGCCACTATATTCAAACGGAGTGGTAAAGTTGAATCGATTCCAACCCTGAGTGCAATTCAAACTGCCAGAATAAACCTGGGTCATACTGCTTACAGGGATATAGTTATTGGCCGTCAACTCGGTATTAGACGTAACTGCTAAATAAATAGTTACATCCGTCTTGGCCGACATGGAAGAAGAATAGGCATACTGGAATTCAACACCAGTAATAGAGCCTGCCGTTACTTCCTGAGGCGTTAACAGATATTCATAGAAGGAATAATTATAATAATCGTTCACAGGACCATAGTTGTAAGAAGTATTTGTTCCTTCACCTATCTGACCACGTTCAGCACAAGACAAAGCCTCGGTAGTCAAAGAGATTGCCTCATAAACACTCTCATCATTGCCCGAGCAAATAGCCTTTACGCGTACATCGTAGGCAGTATTAGCGGAAAGACCCGTGAGGAGGTAAGTAGAGTCGGTTGTAGTTCCAGCCACAGTCCAGTCAGAAGCCGACTGCAGTTTGTATTCCACTTGAGCACTAACATAGGTACCATAAGAACTGCTATTCCAACTCAGTTGGGCAGCACCCGAGGTAAGAGCATCAACAGCCAAATTATCTACATGACCGCAAGAAGGTATTTCTTCGACAACTATGTCGTCAATAAAATAATAGCCCTCATAACCAGTCTCTACTATGCGAAATGCAATCCTAGAACCCGTTCCATTATAACCATCAAAAGAAACATTATATTCTACAAACGAAGAGGTTAACTCTGATGCAAGTAAAGTCTGTATGGGTATAAATACACTATCTTCCATTACACCAACCTGCATTGTGTCAGGAGACGAAGAAGAATATTTACCCATATAGGTAATCATCAAAGTATTTATATCTTGCATTGTAGGAAGAGCAATAATATTCTCTTTACTATATGAGTAATAATAATAAGCATACAGTGCTAAAGAATGAGAACCAGACAGATATTGCGAAGAACTAACCGAAGGATAGGAAGCATAATAGCTAGCATAAGAAACATAGTTCTTCCAACAACTAGGAATAGTACCAGTGCTTGTGCTTTCGAAATCCTCTACATAAGGAACAGAGGTATAATCGCAATCGGTGGTGAAGCTGCCTTCAGTCCACTCACTTACACCATCAGAACCACCGCAGTTGGCCTGTACATATATATAATAAGTAGTATTAGCCGAAAGAGATGAGAGCGACGCCGACGCAGAAGTAAGATCATTCACATAAGTGGTATCGGTGCTACCATCGGCCACATATTTCATATTCCAAGCCGTCTCGGCATCACCTGCTGTCCATGTTACAGAGGCCGTAGTAGAGCCTGTAGCAGTAGCAGTAAGATGCGTTACAGCAGGACAATTGGGGAGCACACAAGGAGTAGCATTGGTATAGCTTGCGTCATCGGATGTACTACCATCACTGAACGAGAATACAACAGCCGATGTTTGGTCATGCAACTCGAAAGAGTTTTCATCAGGATAACTACCTGCTGAATAAGTAAAAGTAACCGACTGACCAGTACAAATATCCACATCGGTTGTTAACGAGAAACCACTCGCAAGGGTGTAGTCCTGCGACCATGCACCCTGCGTTACATTAATAGAACCACCGTTCCAGCCATCACCATAGGAGTCGGTGAAAATCATTTGATAAGTACAAGCGTCATCACAACGCGACGTAGTGAAGCTACCCGAGGTCCATCTACTTACACCATCGGATCCACCGCAGTTGGCCTGTACATATACATAATAAGTAGTGTTAGCAGATAGTGAAGTAAAAGAATAAGATTCGGAGGTAAGACCGTTAACCGTCGTGGTATCGGTTTCACCATCCTCAACATACTTCAGATTCCAAGCAGATTCGCTGCCACCAGCAGTCCAGCTGATTGTAGCACTAGTAGCTTGCAAATTACTAGCAAGGATGCCCGTAGGACGGGGACAGGCAATCGAGCCTGGTGTATAAGCAAAGGTGGTTTTGGGAATAAAGGAGTATGTACTACTACCCTGGGAATAAGTCCTAAAACTATTTGCCTCATTGGTGCTAAGACCATAGAAAGAGGCACTCTTCCAGTTGCCTGCTACAGTAACCGTAATGTCAACCAAAAGATTGCCACCATTGTAGGAATAGGGACTATCGAAGGTAATACCCATCGTAGACCCCGTTGCATCTAGCGTACCAGTATAAACAGTAGTGCCTCGGCTAACGTCAATAGCGCTACTCAGCGTGGTTGAATTGACCTCGAGGAGTGTCACCTCAAAAGTAGCTGTCCATACAGCAGAAGCTGACTGCGATATATAGTATGTCAGCCCTGCGATAGTGCCACCATCTAAACTGGACAGCAGAGAGGACGGATAGATAACCTGTGATTTGGTACCATACGTATCGGCATAATAACCATATACAGGCACATTATCATTGGTTGCCGTACCATCACAGACAGTGAGCGTTGACTGCGCTCGCAAAGCCCATGGGACACATAATGCACCAAAAAGCAAAAGTTTTGATAAATGTTTAACCATAACTTTAAGTTTTAATTTATAAATCAGAAAATTAGTCTCACGTACGTTTGTATTACTTGAATTGCAAAGATAAGATTTTTTTCTTATCACTTTGTAAAATAATAAAAATTTAACGTTTCAAAGATCAAAAGAGAATACACCTTATTCTTTTAGTTTATTGAATTTCAAAACGCTGTATCAACGTCACTCAAAAATTATTTTTTTATTTTCTTAGTAGTTTTCCTTATTATTTGCGTTATTTGAACCATCTATTTGCTTTTTTCGGCATCATTTCAGAAAATATTAATTCCATACGTACTTTATGATTATCACCCAATAGTGCCCTATTTGACAAACGATAGTATTAGGCGAGTTCTATCAATTCACTAATTAAAGGTAACCTCTAATAATTCCACGTATGAAAAGGAATAATAATAACCATACTTTCAGTGCTTTTGGATTGATTTATGCATCTTGCTCAGTTTCACTCAGTCATATAGCCCGCTATACTCCTTCGTTCAACGGAGCAATCTGCTATAAATCTTCTTCAAAATCACATTGAAGCAATTTTTAGAGGTTACCTAAACAAAAAAAACGATCATACGACATAGGAATCTGTATTGCACCCCAAAGATGGATATTATTTTTTGAGACTCTTGCTATGAAGATTGAATTGTCTTTTTATTTGCCTCTTTATCGGCTTGCTGCCTCCTATCACCCTTACTTCACCCTTACTTCACCCTTACTCATGAGTATGGCTAGAGTAAGGGTAATGCGAGGCTAGAGTAAGGGTGATACGAAGGAAAGGCGAGAGAAGAGAGGCGGAAAAGAGAAAAAAAGCCCAAAAAAGGCTTTCCTCAATAAAACAATAATAAGGGCTCAATCTCGTTATGAGAAAAAAGAAAACATTATGGATAAAAAAGAGCAATACAGAGAACTGAAACTACAAGTGCAAGGACTGATTGAAGGAGAGACATTGGAAGTAAGCGTTTTAGCCAACGTTAGCGCCGCTATACGCGAAATGTTTGGCTTTTTTTGGGTGGGATTCTATCTGGTGCGAGATAACGAGCTGGCACTGGGCCCTTTCCAAGGAACGCCCGCATGCTATCGTATCAAAAAGGGGCGAGGAGTATGTGGAACCGCTTGGGCCGATGGGCGCTCTATCGTAGTGAAGGATGTAGAAGAATTTCCTGGCCACATTGCTTGCAGCAGCCTCAGCCGTAGTGAGATAGTAGTTCCCCTCTTCGATGCCGCTGGCATAATGCGTAGCGAACTGGATATAGACAGCACAGAAATAGGCACCTTCGATGAGGATGATCGCGAAGGCCTAGAGGCTATCTGCTGCTTGGTAGCCAAGCAGTTGTATGGAAACGGTCAATAAAGATAGCTTTCTAGATCAATTGGCTAAGCAGATTCTTTACGCTAACGCTTTACCTTTGATAGGATCTGTTCCTTATTCAACTACAGCCATTTAGAGCCAATATGTGAGATGTAGGCCTTAAGAGAGTTCAATTTTTGAGAAATCGGCCTCTCGAAAGAGCTATTTTTCGGCCTTTGTTAAGTAAGCGAAACGGAAAAAACGAACTATTTCAAATTTGAAAGACAGCCTATTGATAAAAAAACTGCAAGATATTTTATGCAATTCAATAAAAAGTGGTATCTTTGCCTTTGAAATTTTAAACTGATACGATAAATTATATTGCGTAAACAAAAACATTTTTAATCAATGGTAGGAGTAAATAAAGTAATTCTGATTGGTAATTTAGGAAAGAATCCCGAAATCATCACCTTCCCGCAGGATCGTCGCGACGATGGCAATATAGGAGTGGTTAAGAAAGCCACCTTCCCCTTGGCCACCACCGAAATAAGGAAGAACCGCGAAGGCGAACGTATCGAACAAACCGATTGGCACAATATCGTATGTTGGCGAGGTTTGGCCGAGATAGCCGAACGTATCCTCAAGAAAGGAACCCAGGTATATATTGAAGGCAAACTGCAATCACGCTCGTGGGAGGATAAAGAGGGCAACAAACGCTATATCACGGAAGTGGTGGCTGAGAACTTCACCGTTCTGGCAAACAAGAACCGCTCCGATGACAATCCTCAACAGCCTGCACAAGACCCCTATGCTTCGATACTCAACGAGGAAACCGAACCGCTAGGCGACCTTCCTTTCTAGAAGAGACACACTAAGATGAAAACAAAATGATGGGCTTCGCCACTAAGGTGTGAGCCCATTTTTCTTTGATCTGCTTTACTCTGCATGCGCTATTAAGCTAAAAAACAGCAGGCTTTCCTCCTCAGCCATTCATCGGCTATTATTCCCTATGTTTTTCATATACTTAACTTATATTATACCCATATACCAACCCTATATCACCCAAGTACTCACTTGCCATTTATCGTACTAGGTACTTGAGTAGAACTTAGGTAGGACTTAAGTAGGAGTTAGGTTAGACTTAGGTAAGGCTTAGAATTATAGGAAAAGATACTTGTTTTTTCTTAAAATATGGAGAACTTTTTACTCAAATGCTACGTTATTCATAACGGATATATGCTCCTACTGAATTTATAGAAATTGAGCACAAATAAGATAAAAGAAGGAAAAGGAGTATGACGATTCTTTCGGGAAAACAATTCTTTCTATCGATATAATTGCAAGAAAGCTTTCTTTTCCGTTTCAAATGAAATGGTTAGCAACCCAAAAGGAATGGACTTGCCCTTTGAGATTAAAAGTTATACATGCATTTGTAGAATCCTCCATAAAAGGATAGATTGCTGAGCGAACTTGACGATAAGTACTATTGATTATCATAAGCGCTAGGGTAAGTACATCAATATTTATTACTTGATAACCAAGACCGAATGAAGGCTAGGAGTGTTAAATTTGGGTTTTTTCTTGTTGACGTGAAAAAAAATGTGTAATTTTGTTGCCATGAATATCAGCGTAGCCATAGAGCGTTTCCTCAACTATATCAGCACCGAACGAAAATATTCGGAGTATACGCTACGCAACTATTCTGGGTCGTTGCAACTGTTTGCCAATTACTGTAAGGAGAACGGAGTGGAGGAGATTGAGGAGATTGAAGCTCGCGAAGTGAGAGAATGGCAAATGGGGCTAACCGAAAACGGGACCCATCCCAACACGATAAGACTCCACCTTGTGGCACTTCGTACCTGGTTCCGATTCATGCGGCGCGAAGGATGGCTTCATACCGATGTGATGGCCAAAGTGCGTACACCCAAGATTCCGCCCCGTTTGCCTGTAACCTTTCGCGAAAGCGAGGTAGAACACCTCTACGATGCCGACCTATTTGCCAACGATTTTGAGGGGCAACGCGACAAACTGCTGCTAAGAATGCTCTACGAAACAGGAATGAGAAGGGCCGAGGTAGTATCGCTCACCAACGAGTCGATTAATTTTTCGAACAACAGCATCAAAGTGAGAGGAAAAGGCAACAAAGAGCGAATAATTCCTATCGAAAATGAGTTGGCACAAAATATTCGCAACTATTTTGCGTTAAAGGAGCAGATAGAGGATGTTGACGAGCACCTTTTTGTACGCCCCAACGGCAAGCCCATCACCTATGCTGAGGTAGGCTCCATCGTGAAACGCTACATGTCGATGCTCTCGCATGCCGAAAAGATTACGCCCCATGTGTTTCGACACACGTTCGCCACTCACCTACTCAACGAAGGGGCCGATATCAGCGCCATTAAGGAGTTGCTAGGTCATGCCGACATCCATACAACCGAAATATATACCCACGTAACTCGAGAACATATCAAAGAAACATATAAACATGCCCATCCCCGGGCGCAAAAAAAAAGGAGGTAACTATGAATATCACCATCAATTCCGTCAAATTCAAAGCCGACGAAAAACTCGAAAAGTTTGTCAATGAAAAAGTTGCCAAGATTGAACGTCTGGTTGACAATGCCACCAAATGCGAGGTAACCCTCAAAGTGGACAAACCGGAAAGCGACAACAATAAAATCGCCGAAATCAATCTTGCCCTCCCTGGCCAAAACCTTTTTAATAGCAAACAAGCCAATAGTTTCGAAGAAGCAGTAAGCGATTGTGTTGATACCCTCAGAGGTCAGATCGACAAATACAAGGAACGCTACAAATAATATAGCTTCCAACCCTCCTCTTTATCGCTATCATCAAGCCTACTATTAAAGAGGACTCAAAACGCTCTGCCCCAAGTACGGTGCTCGTCCGCTGGGCAGAGCGTTTTCTTCCAAAAAGAAATATATACTATGTTGTTCAATAAAAAACTCCTCGCCTGGTTCCAAGAAAATGGCCGCAACCTCCCTTGGCGCGGTATCAACGATCCCTACAAGATATGGCTATCGGAAATCATCCTACAGCAAACACGTATCGAACAGGGAAGGGACTACTATATGCGATTTACTGAACAATATCCAACAGTGACCCACCTAGCCAACGCATCGGAAGAAGAGGTGCTAAAAACCTGGCAAGGGCTGGGCTACTACTCTCGCGCCCGTAACCTACACGCCTCAGCACAATTTATTGCCAACCAACTGAATGGCCAATTCCCCAACAGTTATGAAGGCTTGCTCCAATTGAAAGGGGTAGGCAAATATACAGCCGCAGCGATAGCCTCGTTTGCCTATCGTCTCCCCTACCCTGTTATTGACGGAAACGTGTATCGCTTCATTTCGCGCCTCTATGGGATTGACACCCCTATAGGAACTGATGCTGCCTATAAACAATTCGAAACACTACTGCTAAAACTGATTGACAGAGAACAACCCGATCTATTCAATCACGCTATGATGGATTTTGGATCAACCTACTGCAAACCCACAGGTTGCAACTGCAAAGAATGTATTTTCCAAAATGAGTGCGTAGCATGGAAAACCCAACGAGTTGAATTTCTTCCAGTCAAAGGGAACACCGTAACGATAAAACACCGCTGGTTTTATTACTACTTTATTGTTTGGGAACAGCAAGGAAACCAAACCACGATGCTCCACCGACGCGAAGGGAAAGACATATGGAAAGGGCTCTACGAATTTCCCCTCATCGAAACCAATCACGCATTGACACAGAAAGAACTCCACAAACAAAACAGTCATATAGTGTCACTTATCGGTAACAGCGAAGCGCAACAAATAATCATCTCTTCACCCATAAAACACCAACTAACACATCGCACCATCCAAGCCACCTTTATATATCTTCATATGGGGAGCAACATAGAGGTACAACTGTTGGAAGGAGAACAAAAATTTAGTATCGAAGAAGCAAAAAAACTACCCATCTCACGTCTGATAGATATTTATACCCAACAAATCCATTGGATGGAGAACGAGATACACTAACAACTATCTGATATATAAGCAAAAACCAAAAAAGATTCCCCTACCGAGAGACCCAACATCAACGTGTATTTCAATAAATTACAACCATTATTACCCAAGCAATAAAGAGACACACGACAACGAGAGGCAAAATTTCAAAATTCGACTCCCAAAATAAGTTCTTAACAGAGTTTTCAACCACGTAAGTGCCTCATAAAGGAATGTTAAATCTTATTTTTGCATTTCTTATAAACTATTGAAATAAAACATCTTCAGATTAACGATTTGTTAAAAAATCCAAAAATCGGTTTTGGAAGGGGCAAAAAGTTTTGTCAGTTCAAAAAAAAGTTAGACCTTTGCCGCCGTTTTCGTCATCGAAAAAAGGTGACAATCCTATTTGAAATAAAATTATAAAAGTTAAATATCATGTCGAAGAAATGTGAAATTACCGGCAAGCATGTAGTCACCGGTTGCAATGTATCCCACTCGCGCATCCACACCAAGCGCACCTTTGCTCCCAACCTGCAAACCAAGAAGTTCTACATCCCCGAAGAGGATATGTGGATCACCCTCAAAGTTTCGGCTAAGGGTATGCGTATTATCAACAAGAAAGGCATCCTCAACGCATTGAAGGACGCTGCTGCTCAAGGACATCTTCAGTTCTAATACTATAGAACCGAACAAGTCATAAATAATTTTTATTAACCCTTAACAAAGAAAGAGGTATTTACAATGATCGTAGTTCCTATTAAAGAAGGCGAAAACATCGAACGTGCTTTGAAGAAACTCAAGAGAAAATTCGAGAAAACGGGTGTCGTTAAAGAGTTACGCGAACGCCAGAAATTCACCAAACCTTCGGTTATCGCCCGGGAAAAGAAACTCCACGCTATCTACGTTCAGCAGCTACGTCAGCAAGCTCTCGACAAATAAGATTGCAAGTTTCTTATTACGAATCAACGAAAAAAGGTCCTTCTTCGTTTTGAAGAGAGGGTCTTTTTTTTATACCCTAAAGTACCTTCCAACCAACCTACTCTTTACCCAATCGTAGAGGATTCATCGTTTGTCAACAAAGGCTGATAATTGGAATAAAACTGCACAATCTGATCGAACAGCGGCAACAACGCTTCATAAGAGGTGAGGGTGACCAAAGGAATGCGGAACTGTTTGAAATGAGGAAGTCCATAGAAATAGCCACCATAATGTTTACGCATCTCAAACATCGCGGTATGCTCACCCTTAAATTCGATAGCAGCGCACAGATGTGATTTGCAAACATCAACACGCTCCTGGATAGAGATATTGCGAAGAGGCTTCCCTTCTATCAACCGGTGCGACTGTTCGAAAATCCAGGGGTTACCAATAGCCCCTCGCCCTATCAATATACCATCAACACCATATCTAGATCGAGCCTCAACCACTTGCTCGGGCACAGTAATATCACCATTGCCAAAAACTGGAATATGTAGGCGAGGGTTGGCCTTAGTTTCAGCAATCAACGACCAGTCGGCCTTACCCTTATACATCTGCGATTTGGTGCGTCCGTGAATACTGATCGCCACAACCCCGACATCCTGCAACTGCTCGGCAAGCGATACAATAGGCTTGTTCGTTTCATCGAATCCCAACCGCGTCTTAACCGTTAACGGCAAAGGCGATCGCTTCACCAAAGCAGCCGTAATACGTATCAGTTTGGGAATATCGTTCAGCATGCCCGATCCAGCCCCTTTCCCTGCCACCTTACGAACGGGACATCCCCAGTTGATATCGATAAAATCGGGTTTTGCGTCAGTAACAATATCAATACAACGCAAGAGCGAATCTTCATCGGCACCAAAAATCTGTATCCCTATAGGATGTTGTTCAGGGGTGAAAAGCATCTTACGACGACTTTTTTCTGCTTCGCGATTCAAAGCCTCCGAAGCGATAAACTCAGTAATAAGTCCATCGGCACCAAACTGTTTGCACAGTTGGCGAAAAGGAAGGTCGGTAACATCGTCCATCGGCGAGAGGATCAGCGGGAAAGGAGCGTCAAAAAGCATCGTAACACACAATAATTTTCAAAGAATAACGTAATAACAGCAAATAAATTATAACAGTGCCCATGAAAAAAGAGCATATTGTTTCATACGAAGAGGTTAGCCTTAACGAACTAACCCCGCAAGACAAAGTACTCATAGCAGCCGCTATCGAAGCCACACAGTCGTCATACAGCCCTTACTCCCACTTCAGCGTAGGGGCAGCATTGCAACTCGATTCGGGCATCATAGTGAAAGGTTCAAACCAAGAAAACATCGCCTATCCTAGCGGTCTTTGTGCCGAACGAACAGCGATGTTTGCCGCTTCTGCCCAACATCCTGGAGCACATTTCGAGGCCTTAGCCATAGCAGCTCGCAACACCGAGGGGAAGTTATGTGGAGCCTCCCCCTGCGGAGCTTGCCGACAAGTGATGTCAGAATATGAGATGCGACAGCACCATCCAATGCGTATTTTGATCTATTTTTCAGATACCAAAATACTGATTTTCGACAAGGTGGAAGGGCTACTTCCCTTCAGTTTTAATATGTAGAATAAAATATTTTTTATATAATAACTATTTATAAAGCAAAAACATACACCCATAAGCAAAAAAAGTTTACACTCTTTTTCTTGGCAAACTCATTTTTCTTTGTATTTTTGCACGCTATTATTGTTGGCAAGTAAGGTTTTTAGAAAGGGGTATTTTCATCCCATCAAAACCAACAACAATCAATGGCAATTTATAATTGAAATATCAGTTTGAAACAAAACATATAAAAGTAATAAAAATGGGAATAATAGGAACTATTAGAAAACATTCCGGATGGGCAGTAGCTATTGTAGGTATTGCCATCGTTTGCTTTATTATTGGCGACTTAACTAAGAATGGAAACAAAATCCCCGACCTTGGAAAAATAGACGGTCGTACCATCACCAGTCAAGTATTCAATGCTAGAGTAGCTGAGTACGAAGAGAACTACAAAGCACAGACAGGTGCTTTGAATGTTGACAACGAAACTGAGTATCAGATTCGCGAACAAGTATGGCAGAGCCTGGTACAAGAAACCCTTCTGGGCGAGCAGATGGCCAAACTTGGTATCGAGGTTGGAGCTAGAGAGTTGAGCGACATGTATTCGGGCGACTTTATTCACCCCTATCTTCGTCAAAGCTTCACCGATCCTGCTACCGGTCAGTACAACTACCAGTATGTTAAATCGGTTGCTGATAACTTCGACCAAATTCAAGACACCCTCTTCAAGACCCAGTGGATCCAGATGGAGAAACAGATCAAGGAAGATCGCGCTCAGCAGAAATATATGAGCATGATTCAGGGTGCCTTCTATACCCCCAACGTTATGGCCAAATATTTGGCCGAACTGGGCACTACCAGCAGTGACTGCCGTGTAGCTATGGCCTCCTTCCAAAGCGTAAGCGATGATGAGGTTACCCTTAAAGACGAAGACTACAAGAAATACTATGACGAACACAAAGCCGAACTCCGTGTTCGCGATGAGATTCGCAATATCGACTTTGTTCTCTTCCCCATCAATCCTACTCAGGAAGACCTTGCTAATATCAAGGAAGAAGTAGATAGCACTTGGACAGAATTCCAAACCACTACCGAAGACCTTGCATTCTTCGTAAACGACGTTTCGGAGACACAATACGACTCCACCTTCATGAAGGCTTCCGATTTCCCCGCACCCTTCGATTCTATCATTGTTCACAAAGGTGAAGGTTCCTTCATTGAGCCTATGGTAGTTGGCAATGCATGGATGATGGGTAAGGTGGTTAAAACCGATATGCGTCCCGATAGCCTTCGCGCTAGCGTAATCTGGGTACTTAATAGCAAAGCTGGTGCACAGATTTCCCGTACCGAAGAACAAGCTAAACATTTGGCCGATAGCGTAGCAGCCTTGATTCGTGGAGGCATGCCTATCGAAGAAGCCACCAACCAGTTCAGCGATGGCGACAAGAGCAAGGGTGGTGACGAAGGATGGCAAAAAGATGGTCAATATGGCTTCCTCAACGACGAAATTCTCAGCAACCCCGTGGGTAGCGTTGTCGTTGTTGATCACCCTCAGGGTGTAGGCCAGTGTGTTGTTGCCATTACGGGCAAGACCACTCCCATGAAGAAATATCGCGTAGCTCTGATTACCCGCAACATGGTTCCCAGCAGCGCTACTGAGAAAACCATCTACAACAACGCCACCAAGTTTGCAGGCCAATATCGTACTCACGATGAGATGATTGCTGCTGCTCAGGAGCAGAACCTGATGGTTCGCAACGCACAGGTTCGTATCATGGACAACTCCATTGCTGGTGTTGCCAATGTACGCGAAGTTGTACAATGGACCTACGAAGAGACCACCCAAGAGAATACCGTTGCCGACAAAGTATTCAACTCTGATAACGCTTACCTCGTAGTAGCACTGAAAGATGTTTACAAGAAGGGCATCCTTCCTTTGGAACAGGCTCGTCCTATGATTGAAAACAATGTTCGTCTTGAGAAGAAAGCCGAACTGCTGATGGCTCGTGCTGAAGAGGCTATGGGCAGTACCAAAGATATCAACGTATTGGCTCAGAAGATGGGTACCACTGTTGACAGTTTGAATGGTGTAAACTTTAACGACTACTATCTGCAGAAATACGGTATGGAGCCTAAGGTTCAAGCCGCTATCACTGCTGCTGGCAAAGGCAAGATGGTAGGTCCTGTGAAAGGTGCCAACGGTGTATATATGGTTCAGGTTGACAACACCTATGCTGCTCCAGTACCTGAAGGCGTAAGTGCCGAAGATGCTGCCAAATCGCGCATCGAAGGCATCCGTCAGCAGATGCAGCAAGCCAATAGCCAGAAAGCCAACTCGGTATTCACCGTGCTGAAAGATCAGGCTAAGATTGTTGACCAACGCAACAAATTCTTCTAGTAGAAGTTTCTACAATAGCATAAAAGAACGAAGGGGGCGGGGCGGACTACAAGCTTTGCCCCCTTGCTTTTGAGCTCTCCTCAAAAACAATAAAAACCATCTCACCAATGAACGACAAAGAAAAGAAACCCTCATGGCTAAGCCGTACGTGGAACACCCTCACCAATCTGTTCCACTTTATTGGTGATGTATGGAAAAAACTGTGGGCCCACCGATCCGAATGGAAAAAGAAACACCGATTGGTGTTTATGGACAGCGAAACCTATAAGGAACGCTGGTCAGTAGAGCTTTCGGCCACCAACCTCTTTGTATGGGGAGGTATTAGTATCATCATACTCATAGCCCTCACATCACTCATTATCGCCTTCACCCCATTGCGCGAACTGATACCCGGCTATACTAGCAACAAGTTGGTAGAGCAGACCTATCAGAACGCCCTTGTTATCGATTCGCTCGAAAAACAGATTGCAGGACAAGAGCGTATGTTGGCCGATATCAAAGATGTAATTATGGGTAACGATCCTGGCACCCGCATCAGTGCTGCCGACTCGGCCCGTGCTGCCAACGATACCACCAACAAAGCCAAAGGAACAACGGCAGGCTACAAACACTCCGATGCCGATTCGCTATTACGCAAAGAGGTAGAAGAGCAAGACCGATATACAGTAAAGGTGTCCACACAAGCAAACAATAACTCACAAGTAGCTGACAATACCACCATCAATACAACCACTATCCTCCTTTTCCCCCCAGTAAAAGGAAAAGTCATCTCACCCTACGATCCCAAGACAAAACATTATGGGGTTGATATTGCTGGTGCCATCAACGAACCCATCAAAGCAGTAGCACCTGGCACCGTTATCTTCTCCAACTTCACCACCGAGACTGGTCATGTAATAGCCATACAGCATCAAGGTGGCATGATCTCTATCTACAAACATAACAGCGCATTGCTCAAACATGGCGGCGATGTGGTACGGGCAGGCGAACCCATAGCCTTCTTAGGCAACTCTGGCGAACTATCGAGCGGGCCACATCTCCACTTCGAGCTATGGGTAGGCGGAAAACCGGTCAACCCACTCGTTTATATCTCCTTCTAACTTAACAACACTCATCAACAAACATAACCTTCATTTTTCATGAAACGAATAGCTATCCTCGGCTCTACTGGCTCGATAGGCACACAGACACTCAATGTGGTTCGTCGTCATCCTGACGATTTCTCAGTCGAAGTGCTTTGTGCTGGCAATAATGCAGAGCTCCTTATACAGCAAGCCCTCGAATTTGATCCCAATACCGTAGTTATCGCCAACAAAGCACTCTATACCCAAGTACAAGAGGCGCTGTCAACAACCGATATCAAGGTGTTTGCTGGCGAAGAGAGCATCTGCGATGTGATGGAGATGGGAAGCATAGATATTGTAGTGGCTGCCATCGTAGGCTTTGCAGGACTGCGTCCCACAATGCGTGCCATCGAACATGGCAAGACCATTGCCCTTGCCAACAAAGAGACGATGGTGGTGGCAGGCGAAATCGTTACCCGCACCGCCTTCGAACACCATACCCCCATACTACCTGTTGATTCCGAACACTCAGCCATCTTCCAATGTCTTGAGCCTGGTGTTGCTATCGACAAGATACTCCTTACCGCATCAGGAGGCCCCTTCTTTGGTAAGAACCGTAGCGAACTGCAACACGTAAGTCTTGATCAAGCCCTCAACCATCCCAACTGGAAGATGGGACGCAAGGTAACCATTGATTCTGCATCGCTGATGAACAAAGGACTAGAGGTCATCGAAGCCAAATGGCTTTTTGGCGTTAACGTGGATCAAATCGAAGTGTTAGTACATCCCCAATCGGTAGTCCACTCAATGGTACAATATGCCGATGGCAGCATCAAAGCACAGATAGGTACCGCCACTATGGAAACCCCCATCCAATATGCCCTAACCTATCCCAACCGAATAGAGAGCCACTTACCTCGCTTCTCCTTCCTCGACCATCCTCAACTAACCTTCCATCGTCCCGATACCTCCACCTTCCGATGCCTTGACCTTGCCTATCAAGCCATTAGGAAAGGGGGCAATATGCCTTGCATTATGAATGCTGCTAACGAGGTGGCTGTGCAACGCTTCATCGATGGAAAGATCCAATTCCTAGAGATAGCCGACTTTGTTGAAACCGCTATGAACCGAAGTCTCTTTATAGCACAACCCACCCTCGATGATCTCTTTGCTACCGATAGTGAAGTAAGGGGATGTTGTGCCACACAATAAGAAAAACCTTTTTGAGTTATTAGAACATTATCAACCCTACTAGAATAAAATAAAGAATAAATAAAGTAAATGAAGATACTTGCACTCCTGCTCAGCCTCACCCTTCTTGTGGCCACCCATGAACTGGGCCACTTGGGGTTCGCCAAACTGTTTAAAACCCGAGTACGACGCTATTATCTCTTCTTCAATCCTGGCTTCTCACTTTTCAAAGCCAAGAAGTTTGATGGCAAATGGCACTTTGCCTTCTTCAGCAAAAAGGATCCCAAAAGCTGGAAAGTAGAAGATCCCAACAAGCCTGAAGAGGAATGGGAATACAAAGATCCTGACAACACATTATGGGGTATTGGATGGCTGCCCCTCGGTGGCTATTGCGATATTGCTGGCATGGTAGACGAAACCAAATCGGACAAAGATTTGGCCTCCGAACCACAGCCATGGGAATATCGTACCAAACCTACATGGCAAAGACTTCTAATCATTAGCGGTGGAGTATTAGTCAACTTCGTTTCAGCCCTGATTATTTACACCTGCATCTTTGCCCATTGGGGAAAAGATGAACTGCCTTTGCAGAATGCCACCTACGGATACGAATACCATCAAATACTCCTCGATGAAGGATTCCAAAATGGCGATATCATCTATGCCATTGATGGTGTAAAACAGACCGACCTAGCCAGCGCACAGCAGTCGCTCCTACTCGATAACGCCAAAACCGTTACCGTTCGCAGACAGCAGCAGCAAGACTGGGATACCTATGCCGCTACCCTCGATAGCAATGCCAATCGTATGAACGACTCGCTCCTATGGGCTGCCGGATTGGTAGGAATAGAAGAACAACAAGTCGACATACCTATCAGCAAAGAGATGGTGTCACGTATTGTCCGTGAAAACCCGCGCCAAATGATTGGTATTCGCAATCCCTTTGTAGTGAAAGACTTCGTTGCAGGCAGCACCGCTCAGATAGCTGGCATCAGCATCAACGACCAAGTACATTCTATCAACGGCATTGCCTGCTCCACCTACACCGATATCCAAGCCCAACTGCAACAACATAAAGGCGATACGATCATGGTAGGCGTGCTCCGTAGTGAAGCCACACCTAATGCCATAGCCTACAACGACAGCCTTTATTACTGCCAGATACCGATGGAGCTAACCAACGATGGCAAGATGGGCGTGCAACTCAAAACACCCATCGAAGTATTCGAAGTAGAGCACTCCGATTACACTTTCCTCCAAGCCATCCCCGCAGGTATTAAATATGGATGGGAACAACTTACCACCTATGTCTCCTCACTGAAGATCCTCTTCTCGAAAGAGGGAGCACAAAGCCTAGGCGGTTTTGGCACCATAGGCAGCCTCTTCCCCAAAGACTGGGATTGGTTCTCATTCTGGAACATCACCGCATTCTTGGCTATCATCCTTGCCTTCATGAACTTTATTCCTATCCCTGGACTCGATGGTGGCCATATCATGTTCACCCTTTACGAGATTATCACCCACCGCAAACCTAGCGACAAATTCCTCAATATTGCCAACAATATTGGTATGGCGCTACTCTTTGCCCTCATCATCCTTGCCAATGGTAACGACCTATGGCGATGGTTAAAAATGAAGTTCTAGCCTCTCTTCGAAGCGAAAAGCATCATTCATGAAAAAAATCGACCGTCTCATACTCCGCTCCTTCCTTGGGCCCTTGCTGCTCACGTTTGCCATTGCGGTATTCGTGCTCTTGATGCAGTTTGTATGGAAATATGTCGATGATATGGTGGGCAAAGGACTTGAATTCAAGGTTATTGCCGAACTGCTCTTCTACGCCTCGGCCACCTTTGTCCCCATGGCCCTTCCCATCGCAGTGCTTTTTGCTAGCATCATGACCATGGGCAACTTTGGTGAGAAGTACGAGTTGGTGGCCATGAAAGCTGGCGGTATCTCACTTACCCGTGCCATGATGCCTATGGCCCTTGTGGTGCTACTACTTACAGGCGTTGCGTTCTATTTTGCCAATAATGTGATGCCAGCAGCAACACTCAAATATCGTACCATTCTATACGATGTAACCCGTAAAAAACCCGCTATCAATATCAAACCGGGCGAATTCTATAACGAGATTGACGGTTATGTTATTCATATCAACAAGAAACATACCGATGGAATGACCCTCGAAGATGTTACCATCTACGACCATTCCCAAGGGCCCACCAACGTCAATATCGTCAAAGCCCGCACTGGCATTATGCAAACCAGTGCCGATGAACGATACATGGTGCTCACCCTCAACGATGGATGCCTATACAATGAAGAGACTACTGGTGAGAAACAACTCACCCGCCCCTTCACCCGTATCTTCTTTGACCAACAAATCATGGCGTTCGATATCTCCTCGTTTGCCTTCAACAAGAGTGACGAAAGTTTCTTTGAAGGCAACTATCGTATGATGAACACCACCCAATTGCAAGAACATATCGTAGCCCTCGAAGCATCGCGCAACCAACGTCTTGCCGATTACCAGCACAACCTAGATGAACACCTACGTGCCCAACATATGACTCCACCTACCACTGAAACCGTTGCTACCGACAGCCTGCTATGGCATGTAGATGGCACCAGCTTCGCACAGCTCAAGGAGCGTGGACGTAGGCAAGTGCTCTCCCGTGCACAGAACGAAGCCCGGCAGTGCCGCGAGTTGATAAGTATGCATCAGCAAATACTTAGCAGCGACAATGAATACATCAATCGCCACTACATTGAATATCATCGTAAATTCACCCTTTCCATTGCCTGTCTGATTCTCTTCCTTGTAGGAGCCCCCTTTGGCAGCATAGTACGCCGCGGAGGATTAGGGTTGCCATTGGTTGCTAGCGTTGCTTTCTTTGTAAGCTACTATGTTATTGGTATGATAGCCGAAAAGGCTGTACGAGGCAGTGTGATGGGCCCCATAGGTATGTGGATATCCAGTTTTGTAATGCTTCCCATAGGCCTCTACCTCACCATTCAAGCCACTACCGATCGCAACCAAATTATCAGTGAATGGATTATCAAGATACGAGAACGGATACAGCGACGACGAGCCGCCAAACATCCCACCCCACCCTCAGTACCTAAAGAACAATAGTTCATTCGTTTGTCCTCCACTTTTGCAAGAGCCATTACCTTAAAAATCCCCTTTATTGCAATAATAAAGGAAAAACAACGTTATTGTAACGTCATTTAACCCCTATTGTATGATGAAAAAACGAAACATCCTATGGGCAGTAATGCTGCTCGCCATCAGTATGGCAATACCTTTTAAAATGCAGGCCACCGAAGTCGATGCCCCTATCAAAACCATCTTTACCAAAGCCATCAGCACCCAAACCCAAGCAGGGGGATGGATAGAAGTATATGGTGAAAAGAAGGATCTGCTAGGCTATGTTGCCTATTCCAAACCCTATAGCAACGGTATCCAAGGCTATAACGGAGAAACACCCCTCATCATAGGCTTTGATAACCAAAAACGGATTATTGCCGTTCAAATACTCGAAAACCAAGAAACGCCCCAATTCCTTGACCACGCCAAAGCAGGCGGCCTATTCAACCGTTGGGACAAGATGACCCTCAAACAAGCCTTGGAAGCCAACCCCGATATGGTTAGTGGTGCCACCTATACATCACGCAGTGTCATCCAATCGTTCAACGCTTGCATCAACCATTTGAACGAAGCAGGTTTTGCATCCGATAATAAATCGAAATCAGGACTTTTTATCGTAGGCGGACTCTTTATCGGAGCACTGTTGATAGTTGTTGTAAGTCGTCGCATACGACGTCACTCTAGCGTAGTAGCTTAAAAAAAAGAATCCCTTCTAAAAAGGGAAGCACATTAATTAGGTAATAATAAAACAATACTCCACCAACCTTCAGCCACTAGAGCCGAAAACTGGTGGAGTATTTCTTTTAGGAAAGATGGACTACTTCATTGCTATCGGTTCAAAACCCAGAACCTAGCGGAAGATTGTAACCAACGCCTAAGAAGATATGATTCATATCCAGCTTCGGAGCTATATGGTAACCACCCGTTAACATAATAGGCCCCAACTGCAACTGAGCTTCAGGACCCCACATGAAGTAGACGCCATCGAAGAGAGTAGGAGTTGCATCTGCAATACGACTCACGGCCGATCCGATAAATCCTGGTAGGAAACCAAACATGTAGAGCCAACGAGCATGGATAGCATCGTAAGTATAGCCAGCACCACATCCCAACATCACGGGACCCACCTGAAAACCTAACGTCCACATAGTATAACCCATTGGGTTGAAGGTTGGCTGTGTAGGACGCTCCGATGCGAAATAATCCTTTCCAAAATTGAAGCCAGCAGTAGAACCGAAATAAATATGGTCTAACCACATCTTTTGGAAGAATCCCAATT
Source organism: Bacteroidales bacterium (assembly GCA_030523765.1). Lineage (GTDB taxonomy): Bacteria > Bacteroidota > Bacteroidia > Bacteroidales > P3 > Colimorpha. The sequence continues at coordinate 47,520 of JAUNHX010000001.1, forward strand.
GGAATACATCCGAATAAATATAACCCAACGACATACCATTATCCATAATAAAATCGTTAGACATCTGTCGGTTCCATGTCGAAGCAGGGATAAGCAGTGAAGGCTGTGCCATCGGTTGTAAGCCCTGAAGCGAGAGGGCAGAAGGACGAGCCATAGAGCCCGTAGGTTCATTACCAGCCCATAAAGGCATTGTTAAAAGGCAGAGTGCTGCCAGAAGGAGATTTTTTTTCATTGTATAAAGTATTGTTAATTGTTATGTAATATCCTTATTTGCAATATTCTGTAAAAACAGAGGCGATTACTGTACATCATCAAACATCTTGCAAATATACACGTTTTTTCATCTAAACCAAAATAGACCACGTATTTTTAACAAAGATGCTCATAAAAAACTTTACAATCATATAGCACAACAAAGGGATCATCGTAAGCCCATTTCTGCTCTACTATTTTTATAGGATAAACATATCAAACGAGCATCATCTCGGCATAGGTATCTTCATGGGTGGACGGACGTAGGGAACGAGATGCCACACTCATATGAACGAGGAGGGTTGCACGTAGGCTCCGAGGGGCCTCGGAGCCTACGTGTGTGAAGTCAAGTTTTTAGGAAGTTTCATCATTACAGTAACAAACTAGCTATCAGACATCTAAAAATTAGCACAAAAGTCAATTAACAACAGTATATAGTCAATCTAGCCTTATGAAACGTTATTAATAAATATCTGTTAATACGATAGACAATCAAGGTAATCTAGAAGATTACAATCTTTCAAGGGATAGATACACCCACTAAAAAAATAGCGACCCTTCAAGAATGAAAGGTCGCTAAAATTACGTTACTGCTAGCAAAGAAGCAAGTTTATTTAAGTTTAAGCAGCGCCTCTTTGATTTGGCTAAGAGCACGAACCAACAGATCCTCGCTAGTAGCATAACTCAGGCGGATGCAGTTGTCATCGCCAAAAGCAGAACCCATAACCGTAGCTACGCCAGCCTCATTGATGAGGTACATAGCCATATCGGTGCTGTTGTTGATGGTGTACTGGCCATAGCTCTTGCCATAGTAGGCCGATACTTCGGGGAAGAAGTAGAAAGCACCTTGAGGCATGCAAACCTTAACACCAGGAATATCGCAAAGCATTTTGTAAACCATATCGCGACGTTTGCGGAAGGTTTCGCGCATCTCTGCCATATATTTGCTCTCCTTAGGATTCATCAGCATAGCGCCAACAGTAGCCTTCTGAGCAATCGAACAGGTAGCCGAAGTTAGCTGACCCTGCAGTTTGTTGCAAGCCTTTGCAATAGGTAGCGGAGCAGCGATGAAACCAATACGCCAGCCAGTCATAGCGAAGCCCTTAGCAACACCATTAACGGTGATAACGCGATCGCGGATGCTTTCGAACTGAGCAATACTCTCGTGCTTGCCTACATAGTTGATATGCTCATAAATCTCATCAGCCATGATGCATACGTTGGGGTACTTAGCCAATACATCGGCCAGGCCCTTGAGCTCCTCTTTGCTGTAAAGCATACCCGTAGGATTGCTAGGAGTGCTGAACATAAGGAGTTTGGTTTTAGGAGTAATAGCAGCTTCGAGCTGTGCAGGAGTCATCTTGAAATCATCTTCGATACGGGTTTGGATAAACTTGCATTCGCCACCTGCATAGCGAGCTATCTCACGATAGGAAACCCAATAAGGGGTAGGGATGATAACTTCATCACCAGGGTTGATAATGCACTGTGCTAGCTGGAAGATGCTCTGCTTAGCACCAGTCGAAACGATAATCTGCTCTGGTTTGAAGTCGAGGTTATTGTCGCGTTTGAACTTCATGCAGATAGCCTCGCGCAGATCGGCATAGCCAGGCACGGGAGGATAGTGGGTAAAGTTTTCATCAATAGCCTTTTTAGCAGCCTCTTTAGCCTCCTCGGGAGTGTTGAAATCGGGTTCACCAATCGATAGGCTGATGACATCCTTACCCTGCGCTTTCAGTTCGCGTGCTTTCTGAGTCATAGCGAGAGTCTCGCTTTCACCCATACTTAAAATTCTGTTAGACAGTAATTCCATGATATTTTTTACTTTTAATTCGGGATGCAAAAATACACTTTTTTTTATTATTACCACTATTTCGAAGAAAAAATATCGAATTAAAAAAGCAGAGTCTCCTCCCCTTCCCCATTAGGAATAGTGACACAACAAAAAAATATTTTGCCATTCCATATGATCTTCGTAACTTTGCCCCAAGATAAGACATTGCATTTAAAACAATATTATTAATATAAAATACTGAGAATTATGGCTAAAGAAGTAAGCAATAACAACAACGACCGCGCTGAGAAACTAAAGATTCTGCAGAGTACCCTCGATAAGATTGAGAAAAACTACGGCAAAGGATCGGTCATGATGATGAACGCCCGTCCGAAGGAAAATATCGAAGTTATATCAACTGGCTCGATTGGATTAGACAACGCCTTGGGCGTTGGCGGTTTCCCTAAAGGACGTATCATTGAAATCTACGGCCCCGAATCCTCGGGTAAAACCACGCTGGCTATCCACGCTATTGCTGAAGCTCAGCGCAATGGTGGCATCGCTGCCTTTATCGATGCCGAGCATGCTTTCGATGCATCCTATTCTCGCAAGTTAGGTGTTGATATTGACAATCTGTTGGTATCGCAACCCGATAACGGGGAACAGGCTCTCGAGATTGCCGACAATCTAATCAGCTCGGGTGCTATCGATATCATCGTTATCGACTCGGTAGCCGCTCTGACCCCCAAAGCCGAGATCGATGGCGAGATGGGCGAATCGAAAGTAGGTCTGCAAGCCCGTCTCATGAGTCAGGCGCTACGCAAAATGACCGCCACCGTTAGCAAAACTAACTGCTGCTGCATCTTTATTAACCAATTGCGCGAAAAAATCGGTATCCTCTTTGGCAACCCCGAAACCACCACTGGAGGTAACGCACTGAAATTCTATAGCTCTATCCGTATTGATATCCGTCGCTCTACCGTTATCAAAGAAGGCGATCAAACCATCGGAAACCGCGTAAAAGTCAAAGTGGTAAAGAACAAGGTTGCGCCTCCTTTCCGTGCCTGCGAGTTCGATCTGATGTTTGGCGAAGGTATTTCCAAATTGGGTGAGATAATCGACCTCGGTGTTGATTTCGACATTATCCACAAGAGCGGGTCTTGGTTCAGCTACAACGAAGCTAAATTGGCTCAAGGTCGCGATTCTCTCAAGAAAATGCTTATAGACAATCCCGACCTATGCGATGAGATCGAAGCCAAAGTGCGCGAAGAGCTCAAACAGCGCAAAAGTATTTAATAGCTTACCCACCCTATGCCGAGGTCCTGCCAATATGTCGGGGCCTCGGCATATAACATCCATAAACAAATATATAAACCATGAAACGCCATTTCCTTTTGCTAATGCTCCTCTTTGTAGGAGTAGGTTTTGCCTGGGGCCAGAGCCCTCGCAATCCTCGTGCCCCTGAAGGTTATCATCCTGTCGAGGCCAACGAAGATGTAGTGATTGGAGGCACTGACGATATTAGCTTCGACCAGTCGGTCCCCCTCAACGGCAACAATACAGTCAACCGTATGTTGGGGCGCTCCATCTATTCCAACCCCTACAGCCGTTACTTCCTTGAGTGGGAAGGACTGTTCAGCGAATACGGACTAGCCCTCGGTATGCATTTTGCCTATCTGCCCAAACGATGGGGTTTCTACTGCTCATTGCTTCCTTTAGAAATGAGCGTTAGCCAATACACCACCTCATGGGCCTCCTTTGGTGCCGTATTGCGTCCTATCATAGAACCTGCGGGCATCGACTGGCATATCTATACTGGCCCCGCCTTTGGACGAGGCAACGGATGGGAAATCGGAACCCGTATTGCGGCTGCCCACCAAAACACCCAGTTCTCATGGTTGAGCGGTAGCATCGGCACAATGTTTGTTGGAGGCCGCTCCTATTTCACCATAGGCCTCAGCATACTTCTCTCCCCCTCTGTTGGGATCACCGTATGGTAATCCAACTGCCATCATCTTTTCCAACCCACTCCTATCCTTCATAATCCTATGGACGACAACCAACTTATCGGATCGCTCTACGACCAACTCATCAACGCCTGTCGCGAACAACGTCCCCTCTCCCAGCAAGAGGAAGACGACATCTTTCGTGCCTTTACTGTTACCCGCAATGCCCATGCAGGCATACGCCGCAAATCGGGCGAACCCTATATCACCCACCCCCTGGCAGTAGCCATGATAGCTGTACAAGAGGTAGGACTAGGTCCTATCGCCGTTATCAGTGCCCTGCTTCACGATGTGGTAGAGGATACTGATATAGGACTCGATCAGATACGCAGCATGTTTGGGGAACGAGTGGCACGTATTGTTGATGGTGTAACCAAGATTGATTCGGTAAGCCAAATTGTTCAACCATTACAAACTGACGAAGACAACGCCAACCTCCCTATACAAGACTTCCAAAATCAGAGCCATCAAGCCGAGAACTATCGCAAGATTCTGCTCGCCATGTGCGATGATGTTTATGTGATCTTCCTCAAGCTTTGTGATCGTCTTCACAACATGCGAACCCTTGGTTCAATGAAAGATATCAAGAAGTTGGCCATCTCCTCCGAAACACAGTACCTCTATATACCCCTAGCTCACCGCCTAGGACTCTACACCATCAAAACCGAACTCGAAGAGTTGGTAATGAAATATACCAACCCCGAGAAATATGCCGAAATACAAGCCAAGATTGATCTTACCCGAGGCACCGAAGTGAAACTCAAAAAATGTCTCACCATCCCCATCAAAGATCTGCTCAACGAGCATGGCTACCAATACACCATTAAGACACGTGTTAAATCGGTCTACTCCTGTTGGAAAAAGATGGAGCATAAAGGGGTTGATTTCGATGAGATTTACGATCTCTATGCCATGCGTATCATCATCGATACTGATAATCGGATGGAATGCTTCAAAGTATATAGCCTCATCACTCAGCAGTTCCCTCCCAATCCTAGCCGTTTCCGCGACTGGATCAACCAGCCTAAAAACAATGGCTATGAGAGTCTGCACACCACTGTTATGACCCCCATCGGACAATGGGTAGAGATACAGATACGCACTCGCCAAATGGATCAAGTGGCCGAGAAAGGTATGGCTGCCCATTTCCTCTACAAGGAGGCCCATCCCAACGAAGACGATGGCAACAACGCTGTTGAACGTTGGCTTATGCAGATTCGTACCACCCTCGAGAACACCGAGAAGAGTGCCCTCGATTTGGTTGAAGAATTCAAGGAAACCCTCTATACCAAAGAGATATACCTCTTCACCCCCAAAGGGGAAACCATCAAGATGCCTGCCGGTTCGACTGTGCTCGACTTTGCCTTTGCTATCCACACCAACCTAGGATTAGGCTGTATGGGTGCCAAAGTCAATGCCCGTGTGGTACCCATGAGTTATGTACTCCATTCAGGCGAGCAGGTACAGATTATTTCATCGCGCAAAACAGAGCCCAACGAAGACTGGCTTAAAATAGCCCGTACCCCTCGTGCTAAAGAGCATATCAAAGACTATCTGCGCAGCCAACGCAAACAATACCGTGAGGAAGGCAAAGCCAAACTAGAGGAGATGTGCAAGCACATTGGAGTTACCTACAACGCTGAAGCCCATGCTAAAGCCAAGCGCTTCTTCAATATTCCTAGCGGCACCGACCTCTATTACAAAGCAGCCATGGGACAGATCACGATTGAAGATATGGCCAGTTGTTTCAACATCCGACGTCGTCCCCATTCGTTGCTTCCCAATATTGACGCCCCCTTCCTTATCGATAAGGAATACAGTAAGATGGAGGTGGTCACAGCCAACTGCTGCAAGCCTATACAAGGCGATGATGTGGTAGGCATCAAAGATGGCAATCGCATCATTGTTCACCGCAGCAATTGTCCAACAGCCATGCACGAGATGGGTGTTCACGAAGAAAACACCATCCGCACCCGTTGGCGTCCAGATGAGAAGATCACCTTCCTTACAGGTATCAATATCACCACTGTCGATCGTCAAGGCATCCTCCAAGATATCATCCGCATTATCAGTGAAAGTCTTGATATCAATATGCGCGCCATCACCTTCGAAGCCTCTGAAGGGGTATGTCACGGAATGATTATGCTCTATGTCCACAACCTAGAGCACCTCCGTCAGCTTGCCTCGCAACTACGAGAAATCGAGGGTGTTGAATCGGTACGCCGCATCTAATCCTATTCCATCTCATCCCCTATCGTGGTTTTGCAACCACAAGCCACTACAACCCCTTTCGCCTACATGAATTCCAACGAACAATCCACCCTCAATGCTTTCTTACGCCTAAGCCGCGTCCTCGATATTCTTCGCCAACAGTGTCCTTGGGATAGTGTGCAAACCATCTCATCGTTACGTTATCTTACCATCGAAGAGGTCTACGAACTCTCCGATGCCATCCTCCAATTAGAGCAACACGAAGGCGATCATCAATACGACAATCCTTTGATGAAAGAATTGGGCGACCTATTCATGCACCTCCTCTTTTATGCCAAGATTGCCAACGATGAGCATCGCTTCACCCCTGCCGATGTGCTCCACTCCATATGCGACAAACTCTTAAGCCGTCATCCCCACATCGCCCTTCCCGATCGAGAAGGAGTTATGCAAGGAGGACCACAAAATCCTGTTCCTGAATGGGAAAAGGTAAAGATGAAAGAGGGCCGCAAATCGGTGCTCGAAGGAGTCCCTAACAGTCTGCCATCGTTAGTCAAAGCACAGCGAATGCAAGAAAAAGCAATGGGAGTAGGATTCAAGTTTCCCGATAGCGAGAGCGCTTTCCGAAAAGTTGAAGAAGAGTACGAAGAGCTACGCGAAGCGGTGGCCAACCCCGGGAACCAGCAGCAAGAAACCCCATCGCATGTTACAGAAGAGTTTGGCGATTTGCTCTTTGCCCTCATTGTATGGTCGCACTTCCTAGGAGTCAATGCCGATGAGGCCCTCTCGTTAGCCAACCAAAAGTTTCAACGTCGTTTCTCCCATATCGAAGAGGCAGCCAAACAAAAAGGCACCACCATCGATAAACTCAGTATCGAGGAGATGCGCCATTATTGGAAAGAGGCCAAACAGCAAGAATTAACATAAGGTTTTCTCTGATTTATTTCCATACCATCGACATTCAATAACGATACTCACCCATTGGTTTATTGATATCATTATTCATTATGATATTTAATAATAAAGTATCTCCACTCGACCCTAACAGTCCTATGGAAGCTAGCGTCTGCGAGATGTATTATCCTCGTTTACAAACAAGCAATATCAATAAAGGCTAGTGCCTCAAATCTTCGATTGCTTGCACCAACTTGCGACTCTCACCTAGGTTAAGTCCCTTGCCGTATGAGATATGTCGCCCGTTGTGGAGCGTTATCATCACCATCCCTTGAGGATTGTAATCGGTATGGCGCTTTTGCAACTTCTCCGAGATCTCCACCTTCGATATATCACGCAGCATGATCTCTTTTCTTCGCCCCCAAAAGCGGCGACGTCGTTGTATCACTAATAGTTCGCCCCGATAGTCGTAGGCTATCGACTCGCAGCCCCCAATACGATACATGTAGTAGTTGATCATCATCAGGAAAAACATCACTATAGCCAAAGCTAATAGCAAGCGCCATATGATTGGTATTGGCAATGTGAAGATGAGAACGGCTACAAGTACCATGCATATGCCTGGGGTGAAAAGGGAGAGAAAGAGCATCCACCAAGTTACAGGCGATTCATATTTCGATAATTCTTTCATATCATTATGTTTTAATTAATATCCGTTATTATCGCATCCAACCATCTACACGGAACACCTTCTCCATCAGTTTCTGTTCTTGATGAGTTACCGTATCGCGATGCCATACCTCTACCCGCGCTGCATAATAGCATTCAAAGTCGCCTTCATAAATCGTAAAACCATTCCCCTGATTGTGATTGATATGTCCGAAAGCGGTATGGTCGACCACATAGGTAGTTGTTCGTCTCTTAATCTGTTCATATGAGAGTGGCTCGTTCTTAGTATACTCGAACAAACGTAGATAAAGCATTCCATCAGGAAGCGCTGGATAGTAGAAATCCCAATCGTACGCACCACAATTTCCATAAAGCATCAGCCACGAGTTGGTATCCAGCTCCGATACTGTACTATCACGATTTGGCAAGATTCCCCCTAAAAAGGCATCGCATTGATTCTCTTCTGGCACACTGTATTCCAAATCGGAGGGGATAGGATGTTGTTCAGCGTAATAGGTAGGGAACGACTGGACAGCCAAACCATATATACCCATCATGACAAACAGCAGCACCATGCCAACTAGCGATGCCACAATACAAGCCACCGCATGTTTGTAGCGTTTCGCTTTGAAATCGCGCACTATCACCACCGTTATTATCACAATAGAGGCCAACACTATCAGCGGTGTAATCCCTTCCATTACAAGCCTCGCATAATAGAATCCTATATGCTCTTCGCTAGCAAAAAGAAGCACTACATCGATAAAAAGAAAAAGCAATACCACCAAAGGCAACTGCCACAGACGACGCGATATCCTATCCCAAAAGTTTTCTTTTTCGGTAGGTTGTTTCGTAGCATCTACTTTTGTATAATCGTTTTCTGATGTCATTGTACCTAAATATTTTGCAAAAATACGAATTATAATCGTTTTTACAACACAAATATTACAAACCCACCTAAAAAAATATCTCAACGCCTATACGCTTGTCCAACTGTTATTATATCCTAGGCAAACTCTAAGCAAGGTATAAGCAAGCTAAAGCAAACTCTAAGCAAGTCAAATAGCTTGCCTAGAGCTTGCTAACACCCTTCCAACTCCTACCCAACTCCTATAAAACTCCTATATAACCTCTTTTCTAAGGAATGAAGGTGTATTATTGTTTTGACAATTGCAAAAGGTTAACGCCATCGGAGAAGATCATACGCTGATTATTGGGCATATAGAATCCTCCCTTCACCGTTTCGCCCTCGAAATAGACACTCGTACGGCCTACCCCTTTGTCATAGGTGTAATTCACATTCCAACGCTCGGAAGTGGTCTCATCTCCATATTCATTCATGGTAAGGTTAAGCACAGCGCCATTAGCATCAACGAACTCTAGCTGGTAATGATAATGAATTTGGATTGCATCGTTGCCCTCTTCAGCCTCGAGCACATCATCATAATCCATTGTCCAACTAGTACCAACCATAGTAGTAGGAGTAGCATAATCTCTCTTGACGAAGGGGATGCTAGTGAAGGGGATTTCAAACAGACGTTCTATATCGCCACTCGTCACCACCAGACCTTCTACTTTGGTATAATACATTGTGAACGAGAAGGAATAGGTGCCTTTCGCTTTTCTTCCCTTCCATTCGTTGGGCAAATCTAAGGTAGCGCTAACTGTTCCTCTATTATCCTCCCAGGTGTAGGTGAAAGGCATAACAAGACAACCCCCTACAGCATCCCCCTCATAATTCTCACTTAGGAAAAGGGTACCGCTTTTATCATCAGTAAAGATCATAGTCACTTCAATAGCATACGACTCGCCATCCTCAGTGTAGGTCCAATTACCTGTCCAAGCATTCCCTTCCAGTTCGATGTTAGGCACACAAGCGGTGAAGCCCAATGAAATCAAGGCAATCAATGCCCATACAAAATAACGTGTTTTCATTTTTTGTTGTTTATCTTAGTTTTTAAGGTGGGTTCTATAAAATCATTTTGACAAGCAGCAAGATGTCGACAAGACTTCAAAAGCGCTAAAAAGATTCATATTTCCCATTATCATTATTTATTTTTGTTTAAGCGGTGAATTTATAGAACCCACCTAAATAATTCTGCGAAAAACATACTGAGTATCACATCCTGTAAACTGATGCAAATCATGAATAACTAGCGGCATAGCCACATGAGCATCAGTGAAATCGTAGCCCGATAATCCCAAGGAATCGACCACCCCATAACTACTGTCGTTATTGTACGTGTAGCGCAACGACAGTTCCCAGTCGAGTTCAGGGCGTTCGGTATAAAAGCGCTGCATCTCACAGAAACCGGTAACGATAGGCGAGATGCAATTGATATCGATAGGAATATAGAACTGCGCCAAATGGATCTCAGGGTAGGTCTCTATTGCATTAGGATACAAATGCATGATACCACCTGTTTGATCGCAATACCAAGTCTGTACCTGTGAAACTGGAACCAATGCGCAACTATGTACATGATCACAGATACAAGCCCCCGTGTAGGCAAACGTCATCAACAACGTGTCGCCGCCCCGATGTTCAATATAGAAAGTATCGAAGGTAGAAGGATTGTTGTAATCATTTCGAAAAACAGCCAAGATAAGACGTCCATTTTCTTCGTAAGTATCAAAGAAGGCACCTGCAGGCATATGTAACCAATAATTGTTGAGGAGGTCGAAATTGACATACACCGTATGGTTAGCGCTATCGATGGTAACGAAAACGTTATGATCGCCGTGCCAACCATCGAAACCCACATTAGCATAAGTAGCCGTTCCACCTTGCCTTGAGGGGGCATTAGCATACGCTCTGCCATTCCAGGTTCTCGTATCGGAGTCGTAAGTAATGGTAACTGTTTTACCTGCAGCCTCTTGCTGTCGCATCCAGGCTTTCATTTCCTCACGACTAGTAGTGCTGAAGGTAACCACCTCCTTTGAGGCCGATTGGCCCGAGGACCGTTCTGAGTTAAAGAAAGTAACGGAAGCACCCTCGGTTGCTAAGTCGCAGAAACGATCCATCAAAGCATCCCATTCCTTGTCGGATTTCAGATGGACGGTAGTCGTTCTAGGGGTAGATTGAGGATTATCACGCAGTTGCTTACTGGGGGTGACTGTATAAACGATGGTCCTTTTCGCCTCTTCTGACACACATGAGGCGACTAGCAGCGTAATGGCCAGCAGCAAAATAAGTTTAGGATGTATTCTCTTCATATTGATTGTTTTTTATTTGTTCTTATTATTATTTGTCTTTATGGGATGGTTCAATTGATAATCAAGGAGGGCATCATACTGCTGTTCAGTATCGAGCCTATAAAAGCCTATGGTATGGCGGGCATGATTGGCTATACAACGCCAACGAGGAGTTCCATCCCATCGGGCACGCTGTGTAGGTGCCGATAAGGGTGCCAGCCAGGAGGTTGAACCCTCCGAAGAACGGATATCGAACTCGTCCTTAAGCTGTTGCCATGCGGCCTCGTTATCGGCCTCCACAAGGACCACATCAACTCGCACCGAATCGTTGAGAAGGAAGCCCCTCACCTCTGCCACAGTAAGGTCCGATCTAGTAGCATAGCGCTGATAGAGAGGGCTCTGCGCCATCGCCACTAAAGGCATCAAGAGGGTTAGTATCATCAATATCCTTTTCATATCGTTCTTGTTTAAGCGATCACGATTCCATCAGTAAATCGGCAGCCAAAGCGCTCCATTGCGCATCGGAAGTACCCTGACGATTGCATATCACTTGCTCGTAGTTTTTCACCACCGTGCTATTCTTGGCACGTTGCTGCTGATGAGATGGGGACTGATGTAGCATCAATGGGAGCGCAGTTACAGTCACCAACGCCAAGCCAACTATTGCGAGACGTCCTTTACGCCGATGCTGCCAGCGAGGAAAGCCCGAAGCCAAGCGTTTGGCATAGGCTGTAGCCTCTGCACGTTGCCATAACTGTTCAAATTCTTTCTCGTTCATGATAACCAGTCCTTTCTTATTTGTTCTTTGATACGTACCAGTCGTACGCTGACATTATTCTCGGTCATTCCCACCTTTGAACCTATTTCGCGATAGCTGTAGCCTTCTAGTTGCATCCTTACTATAGTGCGATCAGGTTCGGAGAGGAGTGCTATGCGTTCGTATAGCTCATCGACAAGGATGTTGCTCTCTTCGGGTGGATCGTAGTCGCTAGGGAGTGGTAGCGAATGGGGGGTGCGACGAAGCATATCGATCATAGCGTTGCGGGCCGTTTTCCATATCCAAGGTGCCTGACCCAACCCCTCGGGCATACGTTCCCTTCCCATCCAGAGCGCCACCGTAGCCTCCTGAAGCAGATCGTCAACAGTCGCTCCCTGCCGGCAATAGCGGCGACAGAGGGTATAAAGCAATCCACGATAATGGTGGAGTAACTTCTCGAACGGTTCGTTGACTTTCATACCCATAATAACGTAACAAAAGGACAAAAAACTACATGAGGAGCTTTCTTTTCTTCTTCACCCTTGCTTGCCAAGCGAGCAAAACCTATGATAAATAAGGCGTACCCCACGCTCTGAGATACGCCTTTTTTTATCAATGAATGCTCCTCAAAAAGAATAGAGGATACCAAAGATTCCGCGTGTATTGGCTACTCCCATATCGGGAGCCGATTCATAGTGATAGCCCGTAGTGCCATCGGAAACCTTGTTGCCATACTGTGCAAAGGTATGCTCCAACTCGAGCGAGAAAGTGAGTCCACCAGTAGCATAATACTCTATGCGAGGCTGCACACGATACAAATATTCTATATTGAATCCACGTCCATAAACCTCCATACCGCTGTGAGTAAGGGTAGCAGTACTATTGTTTACCGAACGGCCGAAATCATTGTTTTTTGCGTAACCCATAAAAATACCTGGGCGCCAATGACCTTTCGTACGACTAAAATCGGCCCAAAGGGTAGTGAAGGTCCAAGGCTCATAGGTATAAGGATCCATTTCGGTATTGGATAAAACATTGTAGGAAGAGATGTAACCGCCTATCGATGAGATCTCATAGAGATCATCGTTTAAGAGCGTCTGCGCTTTGATTGACCAGCCTTCCATACGGAACTTGCCATACAAGGTATAGGCGATGTTACTATAGGTGGACTGACAGCGATGACTATTGCCTTGAGCATCGATATAGGAGGAATGGGGCAACAGTTGACGATAGTTGGCTGCCGCTCCCAAAAGTAGACGATCACCATTGTAGCGCACTTGCAGATTCATTTCGGGCACCATAGCCGTACGGAGATACTGTGTACTACTGCCATTCCACCCTTGACTCTTATTATCGAGTTGGAAAGCAGCCACTGCCAATGCCTCGAACTTTCCTGTATGGAAGGAGTAGCGGAACTGATTATAACGGGCATAGGGATGGAAGGGAGCACCCATGTTGAGCGGCTGTGTCATGGGCATGATCTCGTGGATTACCATTGGATGCCAGTACTGACCTGCTAGGAAACTATGATGTTTCCACTGCATATCTACATAGGCATGGCGGAGGCGGAACATATTGATTGTAGGCTCGGTAGCCCCTGTGAAATCGCCTTCTATATAACTATGGGTAGCAGCCCCTAAGAATCGAGGGCCTTCGATGGTGAGATTGAGACGAGCCGTGATAGCCAACATATTCATCGAGGGGATTGAGTTGAGATCAAACCCATCGGAATCATAACTCGGAGCAGCAGGGAAGAAATGCATCATACCCTCGCGTCCACTTACCACTTGTCGTGTGTCAGCAAAGAGAACAGGATTAACGAAACCATGCATCTTGAACCGATCGGTCCAGTGTCCATGACGGGTTGTGTCAGAAGGGGCTGCCATAAGTTGGAGCGCCATCATCAGAAGGGGAAAGAATAATACTTTTCTCATAATTAATTATTTATTTCATTATTGAAAGATTTGGACATAGGTTGTATCGATACCTCAACCTGAGCAGTCTGAGGCATCTCAATCTGTTGTATATGATAAATAGGCGATTGAGGCGATTGGGAACAGAGAAGTTCAAATTGTTCTTTACTATTAGCACATTGCAACGTACGGCCCGAACGCATTACGATATATTGGTCAATATAATCGTTCTCTTTTGTCAATGTAGAGCCCCATACCGATGAGGAATAGAGATCTTCGGTGTAGAGGATTGCATCGGTTGGCAGCGATTGGAAGAGCCCCTCGCTGCTCAATCTATCGATCTCATCGAAACGCGACTCACTGCGTTGCCACTCTCTACTTAGGTTCTCGTTGGCATAGCCTACAATGATTGTCATGACCATTAGCACCGCAGCAATGCCTAGATAAGCCCATTGTAATAGCTTAGTGTGTGAACGCAAAAGCCACAGCATCAGCACCCCCAACAAGGCCACTGCCATCGTGATGCCAAAATAGGAGAAATAGGAGGTAACATATCCTCGCATCCACAAATACCACTCATTATTATATTTAGGAGTGATACCTATTAGGGTGTGAGCTAAGAATGAAACCCCAATAGCTATGGCTATGGCCCAAAGGAGTGTTTCTAAAGTCCATCGTTGCAACTGCAGGCCCCGCACCATCCCATAGCCAACCACACCCACTAACAGCGCCAAAATGTATACCCGCAAAGGAGCATGGGTCAAGGCAAAGAGTGCACTATCAACGGCACCTTCTCCAGGATAGTTAAGAGTACACACTTCGTGATAGTAATGAAAATTCTGCATAGGGAGTACAATCCGAGTACAACGGCCAAGAATACGGAAGAAGTGGGCCCAGCTGAACTGATCGGAGACCGAGGCCCCTGCATAGAACGCTGCCTCGGGGTTTAGATGGAGTTGATAAGCGCGATAGCCTATATAAAGCAACATATATATTAGTATGACTCCCACATAGGTAAGAAGTTCAGTATAAAAACTACGACTTCGCCACATCGATAGGAATCCCTCTTTCCGCCAATAACGGGCCACAATGAAGAGACACAAGAGAAGTATAAAGAGAATATAGGTTTCATAGAAAAGGGCAGCAGCAAAGAAAAGCAAAGCACTCAGCAGCAACCGCCATCTTTTCGTTTGGCGGCAATAACGGAGGTATTGTATCAATGCTCCCCACATCAAACTGCAGCTAAAGGCAAACACGAAGGGATAGGCCATAAAAGGCATATGGTTGTTGGCCGTAATCGGAGTCAAGATCATCAGTAGCAGCAGAACGAGATAGGCCAGTGGCTGAGAACGGAATAGGAGCATCAGCAAGCGGGAAAAGAGGAGATAAGAGAGGAGCAAGGTGCCATATTGGAGCGCATGGGTATAACCCCAATCATCGATAGCCCAAGCCAGGTCGTAGCATGGATGTGCTAGAAGGAAATAAAAACGTCCCTGTTGAGCTGCCAGTTGTTGGGCATGCTCCCAGCAATAAGCCCACCCTTGTCTAGTTATCAGATAGTTCTCAAGATCATCGCCACAAGTAAATCCCAAAGAGGAGAAAGGGATATAGCATAGAATGGCTACCGCTGCCAATAGCAGCACCGTAATCCATTGTGGAACAGGAAACGATACATTCTTTTTCATAGTTTAATTACTTATTTTTTGACCATTTATCGCCCACAAAACCATCGCCTACTGTTCCTTCAATCAAGTCGTAGTGTTTGAAATAAGGGGGTGTGGGACGCAAATCGTAGTGGTCCATCTGCTCGATATCCATCCGGAAGAATGCCATTCCGTGATAATCATCATAAAGACGCTGTAGCACTGGATTGTTTTCGAATATCCACCGCTGTCGCTCATCATCCACATCGAACTGCGCCTTGCCTACACAACGCACATACTCCTGTCCATAAGAGGCCAGCAGCTCTAGGTTAGGATTATGTTGCAACTGTTTCCACACATCCTTCTTGGGGTTGGTGCAGAAAAAGAGGGTTGTACCTTCTTGTTTCATAATTTGGAAGATCCGTATCTTGGGTTTGTTGTCCTCAACGGTGGCCAAAGCCAATTCATTGTGATTGCGAAGAAATTGTAGTGCTTTTTCCATGATGATAAAAAGTAATTAGAAACGGTATTGTATATCGGCAACGGCAGCTCTACGCTGATCGTTGAAAGGATCATGACACTGAATCGATAACTGGAGTCGATCGCCTATGCTTTTACGCACTTGGAGAAGCGCATAGAGGGGGGTATTGTCTATTTGCCGCTCGGGAGCCAAGGTGGTGCAGTATATGGCTTGGGCATCAAACTGCCATTGATGGGGCAGTAGGATCTTAGGAGCTAGGCGGAAATAGCCATAACTACCCGAAGCTAGATAACATAGATGTCCTCCTGCCACCAACGACCATCGGCGACTACGATAGGCTGTACTGGCATCGAGCTGCCACTCTTGATGAGGTGTAGGATCGTTGGTCCAGGTAAGATAAGAGGGGGTAACCACTGTACTCACCACTCCATAGGTGTTGAGATATTGGGAGGAGGCATTGAATGAGTAGTGTCTTTTACTAAAGGTATAAGCTATTCGAACGATATCGGCCAGCTGTTCGTGAAGCAACGGATTGCCTTGCGTCCATCCTATACCATCCGTTTGAGGATAACGATTGAGGGCAGTATAGAGATAATAGGGGTTGACAAAACGACGATAGTAGGCTGCCATTAGTTGATGCTGATTGTTGGGGGTATAGATGAGGGCTGCCTGTGCGAAGTTGCGCAACGGACGACTAGAGGCACTCCCTTGTGGCGTAAGGTATTGGTAATAATAGGCCGAGAGTCGATCGCCCATCGAAAGTTTCAAAGGCCCTATGCTGTAGTTCAATTCAAGATAGAAATCGTTGTTGATGATGGTATAATCATCGTTGGCAGCAAAAGGACGATCGGTTGAGACCATGGTTTGTCTCAACGAATAGCGGCGATGGGAGAGATCGGCCTCCCATCCCAACATCATATTCAGTCCTGAAGCCAAGGGAGTGTTCAACTCGAGCAGATAGAGCTGGGTACCATTGGTGACCACATTATCGCGAGGATGACTCCGAAAGGTGGCATCATCAAACCGATAGCCAGCCAGCATCAACAACTCGGTACCTCGATCGTTGAAGGTATGGAAATAACGGGCCCTCGCCAAATAACTGCGATTCCATAAGTTATTGCTGCCTAACTGTTCGGCATACGACTGACGAAGATAAACCAACAGCCGATTGCGATGATCAAAGCGATGGGTAATGAATATGTCGGCATACTGATCGGTGGTATGCTGCCTATTGGCATTCAATGTATTGAGGCTAGCATTCACTATTACATCGGTAGACTCCGAACCATAATATACCGCAGCATATGGTAGCATATAACCCTTCGTACTAGTTTCAAAGCCAAGCCGCCCCTCTGCCTTCGGTGTGGCATCGGTTGCGGGGTTATTATTACTTAGCATTGTGGTAGGACTTGGAAGGGTTATGGGCTGCAAAGCGTTGTTGGGATCATTGCCTCGTTGCATGGTAAGATCAATCACACCACCCAATCCTGTAGTGCCTTTGGCTACCCCTGGATTATGACATATCTGAATTTTCTCTACCACCCTTGCAGGCGTAGTAGAAAGGAAGATACGTAGATTGCAACTCATAGGCACGTTCTCCATACGCAACTGATAGTTATCGAGCAGTTGGTCGAACCCTTTCACCAACAGTTCGGGATAGGAGAGTAGTAAATCGAGGATTGATTCATCGCCCTGAAGCTCCATCCGGCTGGGATAGAGGATGGTACGATCAGAAGAAAGGATGATAGGAGAGGATTGCGACTGTGCCATTACACGACAAGAACAGATGCCCAACAGCATCCATAAGAGGAGCATGATATGACGTAACCAAGGTCGCATATGTACGATATTAACTGAAATTACCTCTTTTTATTGTATCCAAATTACATTCTTTTTCCAAAAATATACACCACAAAATCAATTGCTTGCAAAATATTTTATAAAAAATTGCGTTTGAGGTGTAATAAAAGTGTACCCCAATACGATTATAGGGCGTTAATGCATCAAAAAAATAAAAAACAAAACTATCTAAGCTGCGACAATGACGATAGAACAATACAATAAGGGTGTTGACGAATGGGCCGATGGAGCCTACTCCTTTGCCATCCATTGTGGAGGATCGTCAGAAGATAGTAGAGATGCTGTACAAGAGGCCTTTGCCGTATTATGGGAGAAACGCGAGAAGGTAGACTTCGAGAAGGGACGTTCGTTTGTACTAACAGTAGTACACCGTCAAATCGTGAATCATTTCCGCCGTAGGGGACGAATCGAACTCAAGCCCGAGATCAACGATGAGGATAATCCTTCGACCACTAGCGAAACAGCCCACACCTTGTTCGATTCCAAAAGCATCCTAGCAGAGTGTATGCAAAAGATGAACGAACAACAACGAGCGCTACTCCGTCTGCGCGATATCGAAGGCTACAGTTATCGAGAAATAGCCCAGATACTCGAACTCAGCGAGCAGCAGGTAATGGTTTATCTATATCGCGCCCGCATAGCATTGAAAAAAGCACTTCTGGCTTATGGCGTAAGTAGCCTAGCCGACATATAAATAAAGATACTCAAACAACAAAAAAAACAAGAACAAACAAGAAATTGATTAATTCAACCATAACAAAAAAAACTTAAAAAATGAATATCAATAAGGACAATTACGAACTATATCTCTTCCAATACCAGGAGGGAATGCTCTCGTCTAGCGAACGAGAGGAGGTGGAGCAATTTCTCCGCCAACATCCCGATTTGGCCGAGGAGATGCAGTTCTACGATCCCACCCTCAAAATCAGCGAGGTGGAGCCTGTCCTGTTTCCCGATAAGGAGTCGCTCAAGCATACGACAGTTGCTCTTGCCCCTCGTTCCCATTCGCATCGCTGGATGGCTATTGCTGCTAGCATAGCAGCCCTGCTAGGCATTGGCCTCTTCTTTACCTATCGCCCCACCTCAACTCCCAACGAAGGAGAGACTATGGTGGTGGCACACACTGTTCCTCCAACCATTGTCCCCGCTTCGAACAAGGAGGTAGCACCCCTTTCGGAACCCACCACCACTACTACCCCACTACCCACCACCCCACAACGCATATTACATAGAGTAGCCTCCCCCACCCTCGATCCTCAGTCTACGCCTACTAATGCTGATGCTTTAGCCACTATCGGTGAATCGGATGCCGAAGAGGTATTCAGTATTCAAGAAACCAACACCTTTGAACCAACCCCCAACACACTAGCTGCAAAGAAGGAGGAGGATGAGACTGTGATTTACACCAACCAACTGGTTCGATATGAAGAGGACAGCCTTGTAACAACCATCATTACTGACCAGCTGGTAACCATTAGCGAAGAATATCGCAACGGACGGCAGCCTCAATGGGCCAAAACGCTTTATCGTCGTATAGAGCAAAGAGATGAGCGGCAGATGCTTACTCTCCAACGCGAACGAAGAGCTAGCAATTGGAATGAGATCAACTGGTTGTTCCGCCTAGGACCTTATAGTACAGAACTCAAAGACAATTATTAATCTGAATATAAATCCCTTGTCATCATGAAACGTTTAATAACATTAATCGCGATAATCGGACTAGCCGCCCTCTCGCTACAAGCACAGAGGCGCTATGTTCAGCCCATCGACAAGTCGATTACCGCTATTGTAATGGAGGAGAACGCTTCGGCATCGATTATCTTCGATACCGCCACTTGGGTGGAGTCGACCGTATTGATGGATGCTGAATCGGGAGTGGTATTTTATGGCAATGGTACGCTCAATATTAGCGACTATGGATTGCAAGGACTTACCATCCACATA
Organism: Bacteroidales bacterium; assembly: GCA_030523765.1. Classification (GTDB taxonomy): domain Bacteria; phylum Bacteroidota; class Bacteroidia; order Bacteroidales; family P3; genus Colimorpha. The sequence goes on from JAUNHX010000001.1 coordinate 67,119, forward strand.
GATCCTCGCCACCTACGATCCATACAACTATACGACCTTAGCAACGCTACCCTTTGGGTAAAGAATTATCCTCTCAACAACTTCACCATCGAGGCCTCGGGAGAATCGGAACTCAACGTATTGGGCGATACCCTTCAATGTACTTCGTTAGTAATGGTGGCCTCCGAAAACGCTAACCTCAGCTTCCCTTCGGCTTGCCTCTCGGCCCGTCAGATTTCTTGCTCGGCTATCGATCTTAGCAGCATCACCATCAAAAGCATCATGGCTTCAAAAGCGACCATCAATGCGATGGATGAAGCTGTAATCAATTTCACTTCCAACAGCCAGATAAGCGAACTTACTGCCATTTGCGATGGCAACACGGTCGTCAACCTAGGAGCCATCAGTGGTAATAAATACCTCCTCACTGCCTACGATGAGAGTCATATCAAGCTGAATGGCAACTGGGCCTCAGGCTCAAGCCATACCTACAACCAGGGGCAGATAACCTTTAAAGGTTACGCCGCTAAGTCAAGTAAGACTAAACATGGATTTGTTAACAACACCGCTAGTCAGCAAAGAAGTAGGTTAATGAGGAATTATACCTTTCGCGACCGTATGCGTATCAACTATTCATATGGGTTTAACGGATGGGGCGATCGTTTCAACTATGGTATCATAGTACCATTCTCGCTAGAGGAAAGCCTTATGCGTTTTACTTTGAATGGAGGTCGCTCCCATATGCTTGATATCGATTATGCCCTCTTCATGAATCCTCATTGGCGTATAGGCGTGGGTGTAGGAATAATGGCCGATCGATACGATTGTTCGTTCTACGGCTTGTCGGTTGCGGATAGCACTATCTCTTTTGCTCTCAACACGAATTACTTAGAAGCCAAAATGCGGGTTAAGACTTTCTATACCACCTATTTTGCCGAATACCGTACCCGCAGCGGATGGGCTATGGATCTTACCGCTATGATTGGTCTCAACTATAATACCAATCGTACGGGACTCTTCAACTCTTACCAGTTGTGGGGCAACGAGAGTGGTGTATACAATCATAGTATTGAATCTTACTTAAAACCACTCCGCATCGGTCTGCGTTTCTCACTAGGAGGCGATCGTTTCCGTATCTTCTACCAAGTATCTACATTGCCGCTATTTAACGAAGAGGTATCGAGAAAGATATATCCCTTCGTTGGTGGTGTGATGTTAAAGTTCTAACAAACAACAACCCCTACACATATATGGTGCGCCGTTGTGTTGGGGTTACAAAATAAGAAGGGTGCTTTAGCAGGGTGAGTGTGACTGATAGTATCGCAGCACTATTCCCACTCTCCCCTGCCCTCCGGCACCCAAGGCATAGAGCAGACACTCTATACGTTACATTTCAAAACGTGATTCGTCTGACTTTATTATGTGGTCGGCCCAAATTCTACCCTAAAACGACCTATAGCACCTCGGTAGATCGAGTATCTGCCTGCGTAATGGCAGAAAAAAAACAATCCATGCAGAGATGCCGAAAACTGCTATTTATTATTTAGAGTAGGCATGTTTAAAAACTGAAGGGCCGACAGTATAACACGGCACGAATCACATGAAAAAAGTATGTATTGCAAGTTTACTGATGCTTGTAGCTGTAGCTTTCGCTAGTTGTAGCAAAACTTGTACCTGCACCACCACCCAAGAAATGCCTGGTATGGAACCCATCGTTACCACTACCGAGGTGACCATCGAGAAAGGAAAGTGCAAAGACATGAACGCTACACAGGAATCCTCTATGGGTATCTCTCAGACAGTAGACTGTGTATCGGCTTAACAATAACTGGGCGGTTATTGAACATCGGTTGTGGCGGAGGATTATTCTCCGCCACAACTTTTCTAACCCATCACAGTCATTAGAACAATTGCTGCCGCTACACTATGTGTAGGAGCAAATGTAAAATGTACGCTGCTTAAAACTATTAACCAAATATGCCAAGAATTGACAAATGACAAATGACATTTTAACATAACCAACTATCAAACTGCATATTAAATACAAGAAACGTCATCTTTTGCAGTTAACATTTTAAAACCATCACAAACTCTCACCACTCAGTTCTAAGTCTAAGGTAAGTCTATAACAACGCTATGTCAACGCTATGCCTATATTGGAAACCCTTTGTACCAATGAAAACACTTACTTTTAAGTTCAAAAATTCATTTTTATGATTGGGGAAGATATATAATCCTAAAATCGAATGTAATAAAGATTATCGAAGCACGTTATCCTATATGAATGATGAAACTATATCAGTAGAAAAAATTACTTTTCGTTGTAACATTTGAACTAAACTAGACGACTAACTATAAAAAAGCATAAACAGTGTGTTATTGTTTTTCAAATAACAGACTCTTTATGACGATAGGAAAACAATACTTAATAAAAAAACAATTAAACATTATAGGCATGGATGAACAATGTATTAAAGAATTGATTTACAAGTATAAGATTGATAATTATACATTATTCTGATTGGAAGTTCTATATTCCTTAGACAAAAAAGGGGAATATACAACAACATTTTCAAAAGCTTGATTCGAGTTTAACGCCACTTTAAGACGAGATACTTAAACAACACCTAAGCGATATTTTGTAAAACAAAGCAACGACTACAGTATTTTATTCAAACAATACATAACAAAAACAGAATGAAAATGAAAAAGAGATTATTCGGCCTCCTCTTGGCCTTCATTGCAGGTTCTATGCTTTTTTCATCGTGTAAAAAAGATACCAACGAACTCATTCTCGGCACTTGGAGCAATACAGCTCAATCGTTCGAGATCACCATTAATGGGCAGCAAAACTTAACGGAAGGGTGTCTAACAATGCAGTTTAAAGAAAACAAGGTATTAGTAAGTGATAGTAGGGTTAATGGCGTTCCTTCTTGGACACCATATAGTCTTGACTACGTAGATGGCCAACTGATACTTCACCTTGTTACACCTTCACTTCACGCTGAAGGTGGCAACTTTATAATAGAAGAACTCAGTGAGAAACAGCTGGTTATTGCTCCTATGATAGAAAATATTGATTGGAGCTTTAGGTACTTCATGGTTCGAGCTGAAAATTAGATCCTTTCATTAATTCCCAATCGATAGAGGTACAAGAGCATAGGGCATATGCCTCAAAACGTATTCTTAATCGTAAGTAGCAAGTCCTATCAAATCGCGTCAAACCCATTTATTTACAAACATAAAAAAACAACAAAATGAAAAAGTTAACCCTTATCAGTATGATTCTTGGTATTGCACTGCTATCGGCATGCAAACCCAACTACGATGAACTCATCCTTGGTCAATGGGATGTTTATACTCTACACGATGTGTTCAATAACCTCACCGATTCCATTCACCATGAAAAGACTTATTATCCCCAAACCGACAGTCTTTATCCAGGATATGATGCTGCCGAGTTCAAATCAGACGGTACCGTACGATTGCATATGAGCGCCTTCTATGTTGCCCAAAAAAGAACGGAAAACCCTTATCGTTCCTATCAATGGCGCATTATTGGCGACACCCTCTATCTTTCTTTCGCAAGATTACAACAACAGTATTGTCTATCCTTATGCCATCCAAGAGCTCAACGATGAAACGCTCGTAATAGAGTATTACAACAAAACCTCAACCGGTTTTCTATACGATAACAACGATGATAGCACACAAGTGATATACGAGACCATCCAAACCTACACTCTCCAACACGCACAAAACTGATACAGATGAGATCGTTATCAAAGAAACTACTTATACTAAGCGCGCTAATATCTTGGATAGCTCCCGTCGTTGCTCAAGAACGAAACACCTTCAACCATCGATGGAATATCGAGGTATGTGGATTTGGGGTTGGAGTAGACAAAGATTCTGATCCTATAATCAAATTTGAAGAGGGTTTCAGCCATAAGATTGGCGATACTCGTTGGCGCTGGGGTACCAATATCGGCTTGATATTATCCCCCGTAGAATATTGGGTTGAGTACGATGAAATAGACAGTTATCTGAGTACAAATTATATCTCCCTTCTCGGATATGCCGACTATGTCTTATGCACATCAAAGAATCTCACCACCTTTCTTCACGGAGGTATTGCACCTTGCTGGCAGATAGACAAGTGGAAATATCACCAAGAAGAGAAGCTATCGCTCTACGCAGAATATGGTATCGGCTTAGAACGAAAAGGCTATGTCCGTTTAAGTTTCGGAGGATACGTAGACTTGGATGGTAACCGGGGCATAATGATAACAACGGGATTCTATGTGGGAAAGAAATAAACTCCTGCTTTAAATTTAGCTGTTCGCTGCAGCATAAAAAGAATCCAATTCTTTCCTATCATAATTAAGGGAAAGAATTGGATTTTTCTTTTGTAAGGAATTGCAACTAGAATCGCAGTCCGGCAATAAGGGTAAAGAAGCCTAGCGAAAACTCATCACTATCTACACGACGCTGCTCATAGCGAGTTACGTTGCCATTGGAATCCCAATCTACCGGAACAGACTCATATGCTGATGTGTTGCCTAGTCCATTCCAACGGAATCCCAAACTGAAATGACGTGCCACAAGCAGATCGAGTCCCACCTTATAGGCAAAAGTAACCCCCTTATCGGGATCACCATACATCATCTCCACCTTACGATTATTCATACCCACACCAATATGTGTAGAAAGTCCGTAACGAGGAGCAAACTGCCATACATAGTTCACTCCCAAAGTAATAGGAGTAAAGAGGTAGTTATTCACCGAATCGCCTTTACCGTGAATAAAATCGATATTGGCTGCTACCGAAAGTCCATCGACTGAAGGAATCTGATACAACACCTGAGCACCTAGCACACTACCCGTATTGAGAGTATAGCTAGTATTGGCTGCCGAAGGGATAGCCAATCCAGCATAACCAGCCAAATGCAACTGCGCTTTAGCACTTACACAGAAAAAACAGATCAATGAACAGACCACTAACAACTTTTTCATCATATACTCCTTGTTTTGTATAACCTTTGGATAAGAGGCCACTATTGGGCATTTATTAAAGTAACGATATTTATCCCTAATTATTGTAAATCATGCATTAGCAGTTCGTGTATCCCTTGGGTTAATCCTCCATCAAGCGCCATGCAGCACTACGAGCATCATTGAGGGTATCGTTGATCGACATAGGACGTTTGCAAGTGCCAGCGGCATAAAGATGGGGGAGCGATGTAAGGTTATCGCCCAATTGGGGATCGACCGTCTTGAAGAAACCGTAATCGCCACACTGTCCACAGGCTTTAGCAAGGGTACGAGTGCCTTGTGAAGCCTCCATACCTACCATGAGGATAAGGAGGTCGGTAGTCATCTTGAGGGGAAGTCCCATAAGGGTGTCCTCAGCTTTGATTTGCACACGACCATCGAAAGTGCTAGAGGCCTCCGAGATACGACCACGAACAAACTGGATATGGTATTCTTCTTGAGCATGACGATACATCTCCTCAAAGCCCTGACCCCACATACGCAAGTCCATATAGAATACCGATACCTCAGTTTGAGGCAGCAGCTTTTTCGCCTCAATTGCCTGTTTCACAGCAGTAACGCAGCAGATTTTGGAGCAATAGTGATTGCCCGTCTTTTCATCGCGACTGCCTACGCACTGAAGGAAAGTAATACGACGAGGGATATCGCCTACGGTATTGACAATATGCTTGGTTTTAAGCATCTGCTCCATTTCGAGCGAGGTATGGATACCTTTATAAATGCCGTAACCCAACTCCTCTTTGCGATGAGCATCGAACGGGGTATAGCCAGTAGCCACAAGCACCCTATCGAAAATATGGCGCTTCCCTTGCTGAGTGGTAAGGATCCATTGACGGGAATCTTCTTGCAAATCAACAATAGGGGTGGAGGTCTCCACCTGAATCATGGGATTGCGTAGCTTCTGTGTAAGGGCTAAGACCAATTGCTCGGCTTCAGCGAAGTCGGGGAAGAGGAAAGCCTTATCAGTGAGGTTCTTCAGTGGAGAAGCCTCCTGTTCGAAAAGAGTAACATTGACACCTTGCTGTGCTAAGAGCGAGGCAGCTTCAATACCGGCAGGACCGGCACCTATGATAGCAACTTTCATTTTTGCTTCTTGTTTCGTTATTATGAATGATGGGGAAAATGCTTTGCCCCACAATCTTTACTTATACTTTCAAACACTCGGGTCGTTCAGGCATCGGGAGGATCTTGCCGCTGATGCCTTTGTATTTCTCCGAGGGGTTGTAAACAATACCTATCTTATCCATCAATCGTTCGGACTGTACCTGATGGAGCTGCAATCCTAGCTTCCAGGGGTCATAGCCTAACAGTAAACCAGTAAGCTCTTCGTAGGTGAGTACAGGAATACCGTAACCCTCTTTATCGAAGGTCTTGTTCTCCATCTCTGCAATAGTATATTGCCATTTATCCATGAACATAGCACATCCAGGACAGTTGGCCACAATGAAATCAGGCTCGTAGGGTTCCATCGACATAAACTTTTTACGAGTATTGGCTACCGAATAACCACGATTTTCACGTACCAGATATTGACGGAAACCAAAACCGCAACAATGACGACGTTCAGGATAATCAACCACTTCGCCTCCCCAAGCCTCGATCATACCTGCCAGCACATAGGGGAACTCAGCTTTGCCGATACCTGTTTCGGGGAAGATCTTAGCATAATGACAACCAATATGTTCCACCACACGGAGCGGTTTACCCGTATAGCGGTTCACTAGCTGGTAGCGCATACGAGGCTTCAGATCGAAACGGAACTTATAGATAACATCGCTAGGATGGACCAAGTTCTTGGGTTTATCGAACTCACGCTTGGTAGCCTCCCAAAGATATTGACGGGCACGAGCTTCGAGTTCAGGATCCTCATTCCATTTGGATACCACCTCGTTGAAAACACCAAAGGAGGTGACACACGAGGGGACATAATTCTCATAGCCACACTCTGTCATCAGCGAGAAAAGGCGAGCCACAATGGTCATCGTTGTTTCGAAAGGAACTACATCGCTATGATATCCAATACCCGTACAGGTGTGCTGATGAGGATTATCGCAAATATCCTTACCCAACTCGTTGCGCAGAATATTAAGGAAGGCTGTTTCGGAGCCAGGAAAGAAGGTTTGGCGGATACAGCTACGCTCGTAGAAATAGTGATCATCAGCTATCTCTTTTTGATATTGGTTCCAGTATCGTTGTTGAATTTCCATGAGACGATAAGTTATCTTTTATTTATTGATGGGTTGATAGGTTTAAACGCTTATACTTTGATGGGTTTATGATTTGATTTGAGCAGCGACTATCTCGGCTATGTCCTTCACAGGGAACGGCTGGGCTCGAGTGAAGGCTTTCTTGCACATAGGACAAGCAGTAGCAATCAGATCGGGTTGAGGCTCGAGTAGGTTGTTGAGGGCCGCATCGCGGATGAGGGTTTGCTGCTCAAGGGTGGTAACGGTGTTGCCTAAGTTGAAACCACAGCATAGACTCTGCTCACGTTCACTCTTGGTGGGTAGCAGATGGGCCGATGCCTGAAGCAACTGACGCGGCTCGTCATAGATACCACAACCACGACCCAACTCACAGGGATCGTGATAGGTAACCTTCAGATCGCTCTGTTGCAGACGGAGGCGACCGCTGTTGAGCAGTTGTGCTATATACTCGGTGTGATGCATTACAGGTATAGGAAGCTTATAATATTTGCGGAACGACTGGTAACAGATAGGACACGAAGTGACCAATAGGTTTGCTTTACTATTGATAATCATCTCGGTGTTCTTTCTTCGCAACTCGGTGGCCTGTTGGTTAAAGCCCTGCTGCAACAAAGGCTTACCACAACAGATAGAAGCCTCTTCGTCCATATACCAATAGCGCTGACCTACAGCATCAAATATTTGCTTCATAGCCTGAGGAATAGCAGGGGTAAGATGCGACATGCATCCGCCAAAGTAAGCCACACGCCCAATGGCGTTGAAGGGATGAACCGACTTCAGATAGTCGTAGTTGCCCGAAGTATCGATCTGTGCTTTGTTCTTGATACGCACTTGCTGACGGATAGCATTGAGATCGATCCCTACAGGACATTCCACCACACAACGATCACACATCAAACAATTCTCGGCCATCGCATCACCCTTCTTCGTAAGGTCGTGGTTACGAATATTCTGCAGCATATAAACTCCCTGAATAGTAGTGATACCCAACTCCTTATTGATAGGACAAGCATCGATACAGAGTCCACAGCGAGCACAAGCATTGAGTTCGAACATCGTATAGCCCGTTTTCTGCTCGGTAGCTTCTCGAACACCCAACTGACGGAAATAGATCAAGAAGGGTTCGGTGAAGATATGCATATAGCGAGTAAAGGGCATCAAGGCAAAAAAGACACCTAGCGAAAGCGAATAGGTTGTCCAACAACTATATTCGAAAATAGAATCATCCATTCCAGCTGCCATCAGCACATTACCTAAAGCCTCAATCATGAAACCACCGTTGTGGTAGATGCTCGAGGTAACACCCTCGCTGAGTAGGCGCAAGGGGAAGATGCACCACAAAGCCAGTTTGGTGATCCGATCGATGGGATGATGCTTAGTAGTCCGCTTCATTCCCAAAGGACGCGACCACACTTTCTTGAACATAGCCAAGAACAATCCGCTCAACACATAGATGAGCAGCGCATCCATCAGATTGGCATAGAAGACAGCCTTAGGGAATACCTCAAGGTTGTCCTCCGTAACAAAGAAGTTGTAGAAGATAGCCACCCAAAAGGGATGTCCATCAGGAAATCCCTTATCGGCCTGAATTGCACCAACCACGATGAGGAGGAACCATCCAAAGGCCAAACTGCGATGCATATATCCTAACAGTTTGTTATGCTTGGTGATATGCCAGTGGAGAAGACTTTCGCGGATAGCTTCCCAAATGGCGGGAAGGAATTTCCAACTGAGGATATTTTTGAGGATCACTTTCTGCTGCAGTTTGTTAAACTCCTTGATCCATCGCACATATTTGTAGATAGAGAAGCCCAACAGCAGCAATACTCCCACACAGAAGGGAAGGACAAAAAATTCAAAGTTATTCATTGAGCAACCTCCTCATTTCTATAACCATCTGTCGCGTATTGATACCTCGAGGACAAACCAGCATACATTTACCACAAAGCATACAGCTATGCAATTGCTTATCGAGTTCTTCGAGCTGTCCACGACGAAACAGCGTTTGTACGCGACGTATATTAAAAGAGGTGAACATTCCTGCCGAACAAGTAGCCGTACAAGCGCCACAGCCTATACATACATTGAGCGAAGGGACCCTTTCCAATAACTCGTTGGCACGATCCATTTGGGTAGCATCCAAATCGAGGTTGCGAGGTGTACTGATGGTGAAACCAAACTTCTTCATTACTCGTCCTCCAACACTTGATGGCGCAACTCCATACCACCTGTTACCTCAAAAATCTTGCGCACCTCGTTGAGGTCGTCCTCCGGAATATCACGCAGAGCACCTGCTCCATCGCCATGATAGTTAGCTCCAAGTTTGGGGGCGATATCATCGATATGCTCGTAGTACCATTCCCAGATAGGACCTTGCTCAGGATGATAATCAGGATCAACACGATCGGGATATACGCAATAGCCTATCTCCAAAATATTAGCTCCAACACCACGCATCAGTTCACGCTGTTGGTTGCCTTTCTCGCTTTTGGCAAAATAGCCCAACTTCTGCGATGCACTACGCAGGACATTGATCAATTCGCCAGGCACGTTGCCTCTTGGACAACGGGTTTTACACGACATGCATTGACCACAGTACCAAATGGTATTGCCTCGAAGCAGCGCTTCCAAATCGCTCTCATCACCCCGTTGAACTGTATCGCATATACGACGAGGATCGTACTGATAAAACTCGGCAGCAGGGCAGACAGCCGTACACATGCCACAGTTCATGCAAGCTTTAAGACACTCTTTATAGCGGACGTCTTGTTTGATAAAATCGGATAGATTTCCCATAAGAGAAATACTTTTATTAGTTGATTGTAAAGTGATTCATGAGGTTTTATCCCCATAACACAGATCATTCAAATTTCACCTTGTTCATTCCCATCAAGCGGAAAAAGAACTTGGGGAAAGCTTTTTCACGATTGCGTTTCAGCATATTGATATAGATATGGGGATGCTTCAACACAGTAAGCTTGTGAGCCTCGACCAATTCGAGAAGCGTTCCATCGGGATCTTCGATATAGGTGAAATGGCCGCTAGCCTCGCCCATATCAAAATGGCCGTTATCCTGACAACTATCAACCGTGAAGGGGAAGCCTAATTCGATGCTCCGTTTTTCGAGTTCCCGCATATTGGTTACATCGAAACAGATTTGGATGAAACCTGGATCGCCCCAGAAACGGCCTTCGTAAATCTTACGAGGAGTACGATCTAACGCCTGAACCAACTCGATGGTGCTGCTGCCAAAGAGTGGGGCAAAAGCACCGCGACGAGGTTGCGAATGACCTAAGAGGACCCGGCGGAAGCGACCTTCGCCACCTTTCATAAACTTCATGTCTTCAAACACTTCGGTCTTATCGTACACAATAGTATCGTAGCCTAGCAGATCGCGATAAAGGGGTATAGTTTTATCAATATCGGTGCATCCAGTAGTAGCACCTATGATGCCTCCACCTAGGGTATGCTGCTCGATAAAGATATAGGGATCTTCCACAATCTGGAAATAGTTGCCCCAAGGATCTTGCACCATGAATCCTTTCTTACCATCGGGCATCACGAGAACCTCGCTAACCCTACCTGCACACTTTCCTTTCGGAGTGAAAGCGCCCGAAGCTATCTTGCCAGCAATTTGTTTGCGGAAGGCCTCAGCATCACGGGTACGCAATCTAGCGCAAGTGATTCCCAAATCGCCCGCCTCAATCTCAAAGCTACACGGTTGGGGTTGACGCTCAGAATATTGCCATATTTCAAATCCACCACCACCCTGCAGGTTGACAGCGATGCAAGCATGCCGTTTTTGAGGAACACCTCCAGTATAGGGGAGCATCTGTGCTGCTACTGTGTCGTCTTCTAGGATACGGACGTTCATTTGGAACATCTCGATATACCATTTCCATGCAGCTGTAAAATTTTCACATCCAACACCTACTTGTTGGATTCCAGAAACAATAAATTTGTTTTCCATCAGACAATTTAGTTACTATAAACATGACTACCAAAATAGCTTTTACTACTTGCTACCAGCAGTTTGTACTTATTTTGGCTATTGTACTAAACCAAACAAAAGTAATAAATAAGATACAAAGAAATAATATTTTAATATTAGTAATCTTCGTTAAAATACAATAGAAGACTACTAAACATAGCACCTATACTACTAAAGTACAGGCTGTTAATTATATCAGTATTAGAAAAGGGCTGCTATCACCAATACCGTTACCACGATGCAATAAGCCAATTTCATAAAGGTACCAGCCAAAAAGCCAATAAACGAACCGAAAGCAGCACGCAAAGCATTGTCGCGATTGCCTGCCTTCATCTCACCAATATAGGCACCTACGAAGGGGCCACCCAAGATACCCACAATACCAAAAGGTCCAAGGGTGATGCCCAAAAGAGGAAGCACAATCACCGATACCACCAATCCCCAAGTGCTACCTTTAGCTCCAGCCTTCGTGCCGCCAAATTTGGTTGTGCCCCAAATAGGTACAACATAATCGAGCACCGTAATGATAGCTGCTACAACAGCAAAGATAACTAACATATTGGTAGAGAAGCCTTCGAGCGAGGTGAAATTAATCAATAGCATAGCTACCCAAGCTATGGGAGGACCCGGAAGTCCTGGAACAATAGAGCCGATAATTCCAATAATAGCACAAAGTATAGCTATGACTATCAGTACAGTATTCATTTTTCTCTTTGTTTTTTTCAATCTGCAAAGATACATATTTTTTGGAGGGACGAAAAAAAATTCTCTATTGTCTTCTCAAAAAAGGGTTGTTGCCGCTCTGCCTTCGAGGTACCTTAGCTCTGCTATCGATAAAATGAGTGGAATTGTTCCCACTTCCACAGAGGAAATTTGGAAGTCGTTTGGGAGGTTCGAAAAAAGTAAGAGTTAAGTTAGAGTTAGGTTAGACTTAAGTTAGACTTTGGTAAGAGTTAGAAGTGTAATCGAAGCAACACTCATATGAGCCACTAAACATAAAGGCTAATTATAGTAGAGAAAATGCATATATCCATCTGATAGCATGATAGATAACCTATTTTTAGAACCTAACGCAATATATACCTAAGTGCTACGTTATTAAGGTGGTTTCTGTATATTCACCGATTAAACAAAAAATAATGATGATGAGTAAAATGAATTTATAGAACCCACCTTAAACGAAATTAGAAAACTAGATTGCAATGAAAGTATTGCTTACCGGAGCCAACGGATTGTTGGGACAGAATGTGCTACGTCAACTACTCAGTAATGGAGACGAAGTAGTGGCCTTAGTAAGAGATGCTTCATCGCTGCAACCGCTTGATAACATGGTAGTAAAGGAGGGTTCGTTTATCGAAGCCGACATACTACGTGAGGCCGCTAAAGGATGTGATGCTATTGTAAATGTGGCTGGTACCACCGATATGAGTCTACTCAGTTATGGCGACTATTTGCCCGTGAACAAAAACGGAGTAGAGGTGATCATACAGATAATGAAAGAACATGGAATCAAACGGTTAGTTCATGTAAGTACCGCCAATACCATCGGTTACGGAACCCTCGAACATGCAGCCAATGAGCAAGCTGAAATGATGGATCCCTTCCGTCAATCCTATTATGCTCGTAGCAAAGCAGAAGGCGAGCAACTATTGCGATGGGAAGTGAGTGAACATCCCGATTGGCATATCATCATCGTTAACCCAGGTTTCATGATCGGCCCTTACGATACCAAACCCAGTAGCGGACAACTCCTCAATGCCGCTTATGGGAGAAAATGGATGTTCTGTCCGAGTGGCGGCAAAAGTTTTGTATATGTGAAAGATGCGGCAGTAGCTATAGCTAACGCCCTTCGAATGGGAACAAGCGGAGAAAACTATCTGCTTACGGGCGAAAATATCTCATTGTATGACTTTTACAATATGCAAGCCCAAGTATGCGGCTACTCTCAGCGAGTAACAATTCTTCCCAATTGGTTGGTGCTAGCTGCCGGCTTTGTGGGCGACTGCCTTCAACGAATGAAGATACGTACACAACTCTGCTCGCGCAATGTTCGTCAACTCATTGTAAACGAATATCATACCAATCGCAAAGCTACCACCGAACTGCTTATGCCTCATACCCCTATCGAAGAGGCGATTCGTTCATACTTCGATTGGAAGTTAAACAACATAGATACAAAGCATTAACACATTATCTCCCCTCTCCTTTGCTGCTTTCATTGATCGATGATTAAACCCACGTTGCAGTTTTTTCTCACATCCTAGATGGCCGCTCGCAGAGAGCACTACTTCACGTTAAATTTCACTAAATAAACGAAAAATATTACTATATGAAATAAATTTGCTATCTTTGTTGTTTGGTAAGAAGTGTCCCTACTTGACACAAGGGGCTCACAATGTTATTTTTAAATATAAAATATATAAACATATGAAAAGGGCATTTTTATACATGACAGTCGCTCTCATGGGGCTTGGGTTACTGTGGAGTTGCCAATCGAACCGCTCGGAGGAGGGCAATACCGAGACCGATGAACAGCAAGTAACCAAACGCGGTTCATCGGGCAAAACGCTCGAACTAATGATCGTTACCGATAAGAATCTTTATACTGGCGTAGTAGAGCAGGTATGCGATTCGCTCTTTTTCAGTCAACGGATAGGACAACTACGTCCCGATCCTACGTTTAGTCGCGTTATCATTCCCCCTTCATCGTTCAACAGTCAAGATATGTTCCGTGTTCATCGCAACATCATTATGATTGATATCAAACCCGATAACCCCAACAAGGTGTATCGCCATATTGATCGATGGGCTTCCCCCCAGGTGATTTACGATTTTGCAGCCAAAGATGCCCATTCGTTTGATTCGATGTTGTGCCGTTGCTATGCTAAGATATTGGACGACATATACAAAGCCGAACATATCCGCATCGAGAAAGCCTACAATGGAATGGCTGGCGTTGAGGTAATGAAGACCATCGAGAAGCATTTTGGATTCCACCTCACCTTCTCGAACGAATTCAACATCTATAAGAGAACTAGCGATTTTGCTTGGGTAATGAAGCGTACCAAAGACTATGATATCAGCATTTTGATTAAGAAAGAGCCCTACCGGAGCCTCCGCTCGTTCGATGAGGATATCATTCTGAACGGATTGGACGATATGTGTAAAAATAATATCCCCGGACCTGCCGAAGGAAGTTATATGGGATTGGAACGCGAACAGTTCCCCATTGAATACAACAAAGTTACGCTGGCCGACCAATATTGTATCGAAACGCGCGGATTGTGGCGTACCTTTGGCGACTTTATGGGAGGCCCATATGTAAGCTACACCCTTACTAGCCCCGATAAAAAGGAACTGATTACACTGATGGGCTTCGTTTACAGCCCTCGTACCGATGCCCCTCAAATCAACCATCGCGATTTGCTCATGCAGTGTGAAAGCATCTGCTATTCGCTCCGTTTCTCCGATAAATAATCATTTTATTGTTCGTTACAACACATAGAATCAACACCTTCCACCTAATGAAGAGAATCCTTTCAACGCTACTGCTCCTTCTTGGCCTTCAGGCTTCGATGCCTACAATGGGGCAAAATGCACTTCAGCGTAGCGAGATAGGTTACAATATGGGTGGGATGAATTATCTAGGCGACCTCAACGACCAAAGTATGTTGGGCAAACTGAATATGGCTTGGGGTTTGCAATATCGCTACACCTTCGATAACCGCTGGTCGATGCGCATCGATTACGCTCAAGGTGCTGTAGAAGGAGGCAATCCCGATGCCATCAGTTGGCGCAACCTCAGTTTCCGCAGCCCCATTTACGAGCTTTCAATACGGGCCGAATTTACCTTTGTCCCCTTCGGTCTCGATGGGGTAAGTTATAAATGGACCCCCTATATTTTTGGCGGCATCGGATTGTTCCACTTCAACCCTAGAGCACAGTATACCAGTCCTCTAACAGGCGAGACACAATGGTACGACCTACAACCCTTAGGCACCGAAGGACAAGGAACACGTGAATATGCCGATCGTAGCCCTTATCAACTCAACGAATTAATCCTTCCCTTCGGGTTGGGCTTCCGTTTCAAACCCAACAAGTTGCTATGCTTCAGCATTGAATATGGTTTTCGCAAAACATGGACCGACTATCTAGACGATTGCAGCCTCACCTATGTAGGCAGCGATCTCCTCAATCAATATCACAACGATGGGGTAAGTGCCGCTTTGGCCGACCGCTCGGATACCCCCAACCTACCTGGTGTGATGCGAGGCGATGACTCGCTCGATGATTGGTATGCCTATATCAATTTCAGCATTACTTTCCGACTAGATAAAGTATTTTGGTGGGCAGGAAAAAAGAAATGCGACCCTCAACGATAAAACTAAGAAAAAGAAAGGCAATAATAATATGAAGACATTGCAGGATGTAGATATGAACCGCGTTCCACACCACGTGGCCATCATCATGGATGGCAACGGCCGTTGGGCCAAAGCCAAACTGCAACGACGCCTTTATGGTCACCAACATGCCATACAGGCTGTTCACGATGCTACCGAAGCTGCTGCCGAATTAGGCTGCGGATACCTTACCCTCTACACCTTCAGCACCGAGAACTGGAATCGTCCCAAAGAGGAGGTTGATGGACTGATGGAGTTGATAGTGAAGGCAGTAATTGATGAAACTCCCACCCTGATGAAGAACAACGTAAAATTGGAACTGATAGGCGATATCAGTCGTTTGCCACAACGCTCGCGCGAGTATCTGCAACGTGTTATCGATCAGAGTGTGAACAATACCGGATTGAAGATGATATTGGCTCTCAGCTATAGCAGTCGCTGGGAGATAGCTCAAGCACTCAAACAAATCATCACCGATGCTCAACAAGGGCGCATCACCCCCGAACAAGTGGATGAAGAGACCCTTCGCCCCTACCTCACCACCCGCAATTATCCTGATCCCGATCTGCTGATACGTACGGGTGGTGAACTGCGAACCAGCAACTTCCTTCAATGGCAAATGGCCTACACTGAGTTCTATTTCACCGATATGCTATGGCCCGATTTCCGCAAGGCCGACTTCTATGAGGCCATTTGTGAATATCAGCATCGTCAACGCAGATTTGGTAAAACAGGCGATCAGGTAGAAGCGCAACAACAACAATCCGAATAGCTCCGTAACTATCCATACAATAATAATAACAAAATTGAGTTATTTATTCCATCCATCATTTTGACGATGACCCATTATAAGCCCTCTAAGAGATATAGAATGAGAACGATAACAAAAATACTAATCCTCCCGCTCCTTTTCCTGGCGTTGATGCCAGCACACGCTGATGCCCAAGTAGTTGTGGGCAACAATAGCACAATAGATATCGATTACCTCACTCCCAAGCAATACGAAATTGGTGGCATCACCTTCGAAGGGGCCGAGAATTTCGATCCCCGTATGGTACTCTTGATTGCAGGCCTACAGGTAGGCGACAAGATTGCTGTTCCAGGCGATCGTATCTCGGTAGCTATCGATAACCTGTGGAAACAAGGAATGTTCGAAGATGTACAGATATCAGCCACCCGTATTGTTGGCAACTCCATTTTCTTGAAGATCAAACTACAGGAACGACCCAAGATGAGTTCGTTTGCCCTTCGCGGTGTAAAAGGTGACGATCAGAAGAAACTGCGCGATGATATGCATATAGCTGTAGGTGATGTAGTAACGGAAAACTTCCTCACCACTTCGGCCAACATCATTCGCAGCCACTACCTCGAAAAAGGCTTCAGCAACGTAGAAGTCATCACCACCACCAAACCCGATACTACTGGGGGAAAGAAGAATATGGTGATGGTTGATTTCCAGATTAAAGTAGGCAAACGGGTGAAGATTGACTCATTGATATTCGAAGGCAACAACGAAGCCAAATATCGCGCTCCTTTAGCCAAGGATATCCCCATACTGAAACACATCAACGTCAACAAGAAATCGCCCACCCGCACCAACAAACTGATGCGCAAGATGAAGAAGACCCACGATGTGCACTATGGCAAGAAGCTCTACGTTTGGACCAAAGGATTCTGGAGCCGTTCCAAATATCGTGAGGCCGATTTCAATGAAGACCTCACCAATCTGATTACTTACTATAATGAGTTGGGATATCGCGATGCCCGTGTGGTGAAGGATACCGTATGGAATGTACCTGCCGATCAACTCAATATAAAACAAAAGAAAAAGGCAAAACAAGACCGATTGAAAGTCAAGGTGTCGATCCATGAAGGTAACAAATTCTATTTCCGTAACATCACCTTCTCGGGCAACACCATCTATTCCTCTGATTTCCTTGCCAAACAACTCCGCATCAATAAAGGCGATCCCTACAACAGCACGATGCTGCAACAAAACTTGACCTATAACCCTAGCGGTACCGATATCTCCTCGCTCTATATGGACAACGGTTATCTCTTCTTCCGTGCTACACCTGTTGAAGTGCTAGTAGAAAACGACTCTATCGATATCGAGATACGTATTGTGGAAGACAAACAAGCTCGTATCCGCAATGTTATCATCGATGGCAACACCGTTACCAACGACAACATTATCTACCGCGAACTCCATACCCGTCCGGGCGATCTCTTCTCGCGCGATGCATTACTCCGTTCGCGCCGCGAGCTCGTCACCCTAGGCTATTTCAAAGAAGAAACCCTTATCCCCGAACCGAAACCCAACCAGAAAGATGGTACAGTCGACATTATTTATCACGTAGAAGAAGGCAACACCAGTCAGGTTCAAGCACAAGTAGGCTTCGCTACTGGAATGGTGATTGGAACCCTTTCGTTCCAACTTAAAAACTTCTCGTTCAAACGAATGTTCGACAAGTCGGCTTGGAATCCTATCCCTGGTGGCGATGGCCAACAGCTGGGTATCAGTCTCTCTTCCAACGGCTTCTTCCTCTCGGGCGGTTTCAACTTCACCGAACCCTGGTTAGGAGGCAAACGTCCTCAAGCGTTCTCCCTTATGGCTAACGACCTCTTCTACAGCAACGGATTCTCATATGATAAGGATGACGAGAAATACAGCAGCTTGAACATCTTCCAAGGAGCCGTCACCTTAGGCAAACGCCTCAAATGGCCCGATGATTATTTCAGCCTAAGCCAAAGCATCAACTACAAACATTACACCCTCCACAACTATAGCTCGCTCAACACTGGATTTACCGAAGGAACATCCAACGAGTTGGCCTACAACTTTATCCTAGCCCGCAACTCGTACGATAACCCCATCTATACCCGTAGCGGCTCCGAGATTTCGCTCCAAGTAGCAGCTACCCCACCCTACTCCCTCTTCAGCAACAAAGACTACTCTAGTCTCGAAGCAGCCGAACGCTATAAATGGATAGAATACTATAAGGTGAACCTACGTGGTGCCTGGATGATGAACATCATAGGCGATGTAGTGCTCAGTGCCCGTTTCCGCTTCGGATATATGGGATACTACAACAAAGAGATTGGACTCTCCCCGTTCGGACGCTACTATATGGGTGGCAACGGACTCCAAGTATATGCCTACGATGGCCGCGAGGTTATCCCCATGCGTGGCTATACCGACAATTCCATCAGCCCTTCGAGTGGTGCCTCCATCTTTGATCGTTTCACTCTCGAAATACGTCAACCCATCATCGAAAGCAATGCCACCACCCTTTGGGTTCTCGGATTTGTTGAGGCAGGCAATGCTTGGTCTGATATCCGTCAGTTTAACCCCTTCAATAACTACAACTCCGCAGGTGTTGGTGTCCGTTTCATGATTCCTAGTATGGGTCTTATCGGACTTGATTGGGGCTATGGCTTCGATGGTAAAGGCAGCATAGGAGGCGGACAACTACAATTCAGCATCAACCAGTCGATCGACTAACAACATAATTAGTATTTAACACAAAAACGTATATCACATGATAAAGAAAAGTTTTCTGATGGCAACCCTCTTTATAGGACTCAGTTTTGGAGCCTTCGCTCAGAAGTATGCCAGCGTCAATACCGAATACATTATGAAGAATGTTCCCGATTATGCCCAAGCATTGGCACAGATCGAGAAACAATCTACCACTTGGCAGAAAGAGCTTGAAGCTAAATTTGCCGAAATCGATAAGATGTATAAAACCTATCAGCAAGAGGCCTACTTGCTGCCCGACAATCTGAAACGCAAACGCGAAGAGGAGATTATTGCCAAAGAAAAAGAGGTGAAAGAGTTGCAACGCAAACGCTTTGGTGCCGATGGCGACCTTGATAAGAAACGCCAGGAACTCCTCCAACCCATCCAAGAGAAGGTATACAACGCCATCGAACGTATTGCCAACGAAAAGAACTATGCCTTTGTATTCGATAAATCGGCCTCCAACACCGTCCTTTTCGCCAGCTCGCGCTACGATATCAGCGATGATGTTCTCGAAATGCTCGGCTTCTCGGCCTCCAATCCTGCCGAAAATGGACCCACCCCCGCTGTGAAAGGAGAGCCCAAAAGCGATAAGATCAGCAACCCCGAAATGAAGAAACCCTACTAAACCCCAACCATCAAACACTCTGATGGTTTAGAACGAATTAATAAAAAAGAATAATAATAAATTAAAGTAAGAAAAATGAAAAAGACATTAATCGTATTGTTTGTCGCCCTGTTTGCTTTTGCAGGAAGTACCTACGCACAGAGTAAAGTAAAACTCGGACACATCAACTCTACCGACCTCATGGAGATCATGCCAGGTCGCGACTCTGCACAGGCTGTCCTTCAGAAAGAGGCCCAAGAGGCCGAAGAACATATCACACTGATGCAGCAAGAACTCGAAACCAAGTACAACCGCTACCAAGAGCGTCAGGAAGGCTGGAGCCAACAAATCCGTGAATCGGAGATGAACCAGATCCAAGACATGAACAAACGCATCATGGAGTACCAACAGAGCGCTCAGAAACAGCTGCAAGATCGCAACGAAGAACTCTTCAAACCCATCGTGGATCGCGCCAAAGCAGCCATCGCCGAGGTAGCCAAAGAGAACGGTTATTCCTACATCTTCGACTCGGCCGTTGGAGCTTTGCTCTATCAAGAAGATAGCGACGATATCCTTCCCCTTGTCAAGAAAAAACTGGGGCTGAAATAAAACCCTTCGGGTCTTTCAACCCTATCACAAACAAAGGGTGACTGCAATCTAACTGCAGTCTCCCTTTTCTTTTTCCCTCTTCTTAAAAGAATTATACTACTTTATATCGATACAGATTATCCATTCCCAAGACTTACTTCACCCTCTCATAAGAGCTCCCTTCCACACTCTATAAGAACATCCCTTCACACTCTTAAGAGATACCCTCCTCGCTCGTATAGTCCTCCTCTCCTAACACGTGGCTCCTCCCACCCACATTCTTAAGGAATGCTTCAATAAGATTTAGATAATTAATAATCAAATAGATAATGAACAATAATTTCATACCACTTATTCATCACACAATATCTGATAACCACAAATAGAAGCCCCAAAATTACCAATCTAAAAGTATAGGAATAAAAGAAAATGGTAGCTCGTTCTAGAAGAAATAGCAGACATAAAAAGGAAGGTACCTTTCAGCGCAAGGAGATGTATATATCCGAGAGCACGAGATATTACATCTCGAGTTGCGGAGATGTATCCATCCAGCAGCACGAGATATAATATCTCGGATGCGGCAGATATATAGACTACCACTCCGAGACATAACCTTGTATAAAATACGTAATAAAGAGGAGAAATTACATTGATTTCACCTTACGCGCCAAAACAGCACAAAGGCCTGGGAAGAATCTTTTTATGTGAGCCATAAGCAACTCCTTGCTACCCACCAACACCTCACGCTTCTGTTTGTATACCGCACGGACAATCTTATTGGCCGCTTGTTGAGGGGTAACGCCACCCGCTTGTCCAGCATCCATCTTTCCATGCTGACGACCATCCTTCTCGAGGGCATAGAGCGAAATCTTGGTTTGTACTCGTCCCGGACAGATAATGGTAACCCGTATATTGTCTTTATAATACTCAGCTTGAACTGTTTCGAAGAAACCATAAAGAGCATGCTTAGCGCTCGAATAGGCACAGCGCATCGGGAAGCCAAAGAGACCTGCAATGCTAGTAGTCACCACTAGCTGACCGCCACCACGCTCAATCATCTTAGGCAGGATCACCTTAGTCATGATCACGGGAGCAAAGTAATCAATATCCATCACCTTGTGAATCACATTCATCTCGGTCTCAACTGTAGTGCCACGCTGCGAGATACCCGCATTGTTGTAAAAGATATCGATAACACCGAAGGTATCCCATGCACGATTAGCCAAGTCGTTCAAAGCATCGAGATGAGAAAGATCGAACGGCAAAGCAGCAGCATCGGGAGCGCCCAGACTCTTGCATTTAGCCACCACCTGATCCAACAGATCGGCCTCAAGAGCGGTAACAATCACCCGAGCACCCTCTTGAGCAAAGCGATAAGCCGTAGCCTCACCAATACCCGAGGATGCACCCGTAATCCAAACAGTCTTATTTTGAAACTTCATATCCTTTTATTGAAAAGCAAATCAAGGAGACAGGGCAACAAGCATTATCAACCCTTGTTGCCCCACCTCTTAATTATTCAGAAACCAATTGTTTATACCATTGAGCACGCTCACATCCCTCGCCAGTATTGAGCACCACCCGATCACCATTGCGGATAGCTCCTTGCTTAAGAGCCTCATAGAATCCAGCATAGCAAACCATAGCGGCAGGACCCATCAACACATTGCGCTCACGCAGCATCTCTTTGCCATAAGCAGGCAGTTCAGCCTCCTTCACACGGACAAAGGCGCCACCGCTTTGACGCACCATAGGAGCCACCAAAGGATACATGCCCGGATTGGCAGCCGTAAGGATAGCAATACGGGTGGTAACATACTTCAGGGCTTCGAAATCATGCTCATAGCCTTCGGGGAATTGATTAGCTACAGCCTTCTCCCAGGCACGCACCATAGGATCGCATAGATCCTGCTGAGCCAAAACCATACGGGGCATCTTCGCTTCGGGCATCACCTTACGTAGGTCGCGTATACCCTTCTCCAAAGCTATAGGACCCGTACCACCAGCAACAGCTTGCATAAACACATCGGGCATACCCCCCAGCTGACGCAGAAACTCAAATACCATAGTACGTTTAGCCTCAACACGTAGTGGATCAATATTGCCAGCCGAAATCATCACGTGCTCCTGCTCGTGAAAATCGGCAGCCTCCTTTTTGGCAACACCATAGTTGCCATTCGAGATATGGAGAGGTTGACCCTGCTGATGGATAAAGCGGACAGTGTCAGGATCGAGGCTCTGAGGCGAGAAAACATGACAAGGGATCCCAGCAGCATGTAGGTAGGTAGCATAAGCACTAGCAGCATTGCCCGTAGAAGCCAAGCAATAGCCCTTCACATCATGCTCCTTCATTACCGAAGCAGCTAGCGCAGCACTGATATCCTTAAAAGTACCACTTCCACCATTCAAGTCGTTTCGATACACAAACACTTGACAATCAATACCGTGATGATCTCTTGCAAACCGTTCCATATGTTCCCAACGCTCGATAGGAATAGCTCCTTCGCCTCGCGTTACGATATTTTCGCGATGCATAAGAGGTAGGAAGTCGAAATAAAGTTCGTTGGCACTATTGCCATGCAGTTCGCTCCAACGAGTCTCCTTCATTTGCTGATATACCTCGTCACCATATTCCACCTCAGCATGAGTGCTACCGCACGAGCATTTTTGATCTTGTTGGAACCATGTGGCAAAATCGCCAATAACCTTGCCACATTTCTTACATACTAATTGATATTTCATGTTGCTTAGAGTGATTAAAGGGGGCTTTTTTATAAATTTTAAACGTGGTTAGAAGGAAAGCGAATAGACGCTTGTCGGCCCAAGAGCCTGCAGCGTCTATTCACCTTAGGGCATCAACCTGAAGAATTGATCCTATTTTCTCTTTACCAGGTTCATGTCAGGCATCGGCTTGTTGTATTCGCCGCGATCCAGTTTCTCTTTGATCTCCTTGAAGACATCGACCGTACGTTTCACATGTTCCATCGTATGGCTTGCAGTAGGAATGATGCGGAGCATCACCTGACCCTTAGGAACCACAGGATAAGTAACGATTGAGCAGAAGATACCATAATGTTCACGCAGATCAACCACCACATTGGTACCCTCATTAACGCCAGCTTCGAAATACACAGGAGTTACAGGCGACTGAGTGTTGCCCAAATTGAAGCCCTCTTCACGCAGAGCACCTTGCAAAGCATTGACAATCTCCCAAAGATGTTCGCGATATTCGGGATGCTGGATAATAAGTTCCAGACGCTTCTTAGCACCATAAACGATAGGCAGAGGTAACGATTTAGCATAAATCTGCGAACGCATGTTGAAACGCAGATGATCAATGATTTCAGGCTCAGAACCTACAAAACCACCAATCAAAGCCATACTCTTAGCAAAAGCACAGAAATGGACATCAACACCATCTTCGCAGCCAAAGTGCTCAGGAGTACCGCTACCACGCTTACCCATAGTACCCAAACCATGAGCATCGTCAATTAGGAGACGGAAAGGATATTCTTTCTTCAGAGCCACAATCTCGTCAAGCTTACCCAAATCGCCAGCCATACCGTAAACACCTTCAGTGATGACCAACACACCGCCACCCTGCTGTTCAGCCAGTTTGCAAGCCACCTCGAGTTGTTTGCGGAGACTTTCCATATTATTGTGCTGATAAACATAGCGTTTAGCGAAACTGAGACGCAGACCATCCATGATGCAAGCATGAGCCTCAGCATCGTAAACAATCACATCACGACGAGTGGTAAGAACATCGATAATGGAGAGCATACCTTGATAACCGAAGTTCATCAGATAACCAGCAGGCTTACCAATAAAGTCGGCCAACATCTTCTCAAACTCCTCGTGATATACCGTATGGCCGCTCATCATACGAGCACCCATTGGAGCACCCAAACCCCAACGGCGAGCCCCTTCAGCATCAGCCTCACGAACCTCGGGCAGGTTGGCCAAGCCCAGATAGTTGTTCAAGCTCCAGTTAAGGATTTTTTTACCATTGAAAACCATCTCAGGACCAATCTCACCTTCCAGTTTTGGGAACATAAAATAGCCATCAGCATTCTTTTGATACTGACCTAGTGGGCCACCATTCGACTCTTTAATTCTGTCAAAAATATCTTTCATAAGACTTTAGATATATTTTATTAATTATTAGTATGCATTATAATAAAGTGGCAAAGTTAAATATATTATTAGAAATAATTACTATTTTAACACTAGGGGTGTTTTCTTAATATAAAATGGCATAAGGGGTTGCGCCCTATCATTTCCAAAAAGAAAAGGAATTAAGGTGGGTTCTATAAATTCAGCGATTGAACAAAAAAATGATAATAGGTAATAGGAATTTTTCGGCGCTTTTGAAGTCTTGTCGACACCTTGCTGCTTGACACTCGGTTGCATAGCCCTCTATGCGCTCTCGCTTCGCACAACAATTTGTTCGACAATTCCTTCAAAATCGCAATAAATGAATTAATAGAACACACCTTAAAAAATGGTCATCTTCACAGAGGACCAGATTACCAACTAAACAATGATCATGAATAACGTTATACCATAGCAGTTACACTACACCTCTCGAAGTAGCACCAAACTATTACCCTAGAGCAAACACAAAGTGCCCCTAAAAGAGAAAAAAATAATTGTATATATAAAAAAATTAGTATTTTTGCAGCAACTAATTATGAGAAAGGCAAATTCAAACATTAGTGCTAACAATCTCTTTTTGAACATAAAAAAGAGAGATGTATTCCCCGAACAGTAGTTCGGCGGGGTATTTTTTTACCTTCTATTGCTTTCTTTTCTCTCCCTCAGGAGCATTAAATAAACTGACCCGCCCTAATCCGCAACGGGAATCATATTGTAAACAATTCATTGTTAAACAATCAAATAATAATAATCACCTTTAAATATTTTGTAATATGGAATTACCTTTTGCAGAATCGTGGAAAATCAAAATGGTTGAACCCATTAAGAAATCCACCCGCGAACAACGCGAAAAATGGCTCGAAGAGGCCCATCAGAACATCTTCATGCTTAAGAGCGACTATGTCTACATCGACCTCCTTACCGATAGCGGTACTGGTGCAATGAGCGACCGTCAGTGGAGCGCCATGATGATGGGCGACGAAAGCTATGGCGGAGCCCGTTCGTTCTACCACATGAAAGATACCATCACCGACATTACTGGTTTCGAGTATGTTATCCCTACCCACCAGGGTCGTGCAGCAGAGAACGTGTTGTTCAGCTACCTTGTAAAACCTGGCCAAATCATCCCTGGCAACGCCCACTTCGATACTACCAAAGGTCATATCGAGAGCCGCAAAGCCTTCGCTATTGACGTCACCGTTCCCGAAGCCTACGACACCCAACTCGAAGTCCCCTTCAAAGGTAATGTAAGTCTCGAGAAACTCGAGAAAGTGCTGAAAGAGAACCAGGGCAACGTCCCCTTCATGGTCCTCACCGTCACCAACAATACCGTTGGCGGCCAGCCCGTTAGCATGCAAAACATTCGCGAAACCTGTGAACTCTGCCACAAATACGGAGTACCCGTAAATATCGATAGCGCCCGCTTCATCGAGAATGCCTACTTCATCAAAACACGTGAAGAAGGCTATGCCGATAAGACCCTGCGCGAGATCTGCAAAGAGATGTTCTCCTATGCTGATAGCATGACCATGAGTGCCAAGAAAGACGGTCTAGTTAACATGGGTGGTTTCATCGCTACCAACAAGAAAGAATGGTACGAAGGTGCCAAACTCTTCTGCATCCCCTTCGAAGGCTTCCTTACCTATGGTGGTATGAATGGCCGCGATATGGATGCTCTCGCTGTTGGTTTGAAAGAGAACATCGAGTTCGAGATGGTAGAAACCCGTATCAAACAGGTTCATTACCTCGCAGCCAAACTCGATGAGTATGGTATCCCCTATCAGCGTCCTGCTGGTGGTCATGCCATCTTCGTTGATGCCGACAAGATCCTCACCCAAATCCCCAAAGAGGAATTCCCCGCACAGACCCTCACCTGCGAACTCTACCTCGAGGCAGGTATCCGCGCATGCGAGATTGGCTACGTGCTGGCCGACCGCGACCCCGTAACTCGCGAGAACCGCTTTGGTGGCAACGACTTCGTACGTCTCTGCATCCCTCGTCGTGTTTACACCAACAACCACATGGATGTTATCGCAGCTGCTTTGAAGAACGTCTACGATCGCCGCAACCAAATCACCCGTGGTCTAGAAATCACTTGGGAAGCCGAGCTGATGCGCCACTTCACCTGCCAGTTCAAACGTCTCAAATAAGCGTAGAACATAGCAACATTACAATAAGGGAGGCATCCATGCGGATGCCTCCCTTATTATTTATTAATAGTCTAACTTTCCAATGAAGTTCCCTTCATCCCTAAGCAGTAATGCTGCTCATAGTAGAGAGGGAATGGAGAATAATAAGCAGATAGTGCTTATCCCTTGGGGTGCATTATAGCGAGCTATAGGGTACCGACCAAGTGTCACCCTTACTCATATCACCTGTCGTAAGTCCTCGTTTAAGCCATTTCATACGCTGGGCCGAGGTACCATGAGTGAACGATTCGGGGGTTACCGAACCGCGAGCGCTACGCTGCAGATAGTCATCGCCAATCTTCTGAGCCGCATTGATAGCCTCTTCCAGATCGCCATCCTCCAAACTACCAAAAGTCTTGTTCTCATAATAGCCCCACACACCAGCAATAAAGTCGGCCTGCAATTCAATACGCACACTTGTCTTATTGGCCTCCTCTTGGCTCTGCTTAGCCATCTTGGCATGTGCCTGATCGAGGACTCCCAACTGATGCTGCACATGATGACCCACCTCATGGGCAATCACATAAGCATTAGCAAAATCGCCTGCAGCACCAAATTTAGACGACAACTCGTTGAAGAAATCGAGATCCAGATAAATACACTGATCGGCAGAGCAATAGAACGGACCCATCGAAGAAGAGGCGTTACCGCAGCCACTCTGCACGCTTCTATGGAAAAGAACCATTTTAGGAGCCACATAGGTCTTACCCATCTTCTTAAATTCCGAAGTCCATATATCCTCTGTGCTAGCCAATATTTGCGAAGCAAATACCTTGAAGGCCTCCTCCTCTTCGGTAGGAGTATAAGCCTCGCCCTGAGTAGTCTGGCTGCCCAGCTGCTGAATTACCTCCTGCGGGTTGCCACCCAAAAGGAGCGCAATAAGACCTGCTATGATAACACCGCCTATACTAAGACCAGCTACTTTTCCGCCCTTACTCCGGCGGTCTTCCACGTTGTTGCTTTGACGTCTTCCTGAAAGATCCATAATAGAATAATTTAAGGTGGGTTCTACAAATACATTTCTTGCGATTTTGGAGGGATTGTCGAACAGATTGCTATGCAAAGCAAAGGTGTATAGCAGATTATGCAACCAAATGACAAGCAGCAAGATATAGACAAGACTTCCAAGCGTTGAAAAGATTCCTATTACCCATTAGCATTACTTTTTTTACTTAATCGGTGAATTTATAGGATCCACCTTAATAATGATTGATGCTTTCGTAACGATGAATAGCTAAAAATATTGTGTCTATGGAGAGACAGAATAAACCCCTTTTCTTCACTTCCTCACCTATTATACCAAGGATAGCCCCTCATTCACTGCAATAAAAAAATTACGAAAGAAGAAAAACTGTATTTTTGTATTCCATTATCTATGGTGCAACATCATTCATCCAACTGATTTGCAACAGAAATAAACGCTTTATGCTTTGCAATGCCCTATCAAAATAGCCAAGCAAAGCCCAGTATACTCAAACTACACAAAGAAAAAAGAGTCGTTCATCATCAAAAATAAGACTATGAGCTTATTCAATTTATATCGGGCCCCAAAACCCAAAGTAGACAGTAAAGGATCGCCTTTATAGAAACAACTATTAATGATTGTAGTCAGCACCACCATATCACTCTGTATCACCCTGGGTACCATTTTATTTATGGAGAATCGACAGCGAGTAAAAGATCGCAAAATGTCGGCCCTCGTTGTAACCGGTAGCATCGAGCAATTTACACGCGATTTGGAGTTCATTTCCAACGAATTGGCATATAGCGACACCCTAGGCACTTGGCTGCTCTCGTTAACCGAAGAGGAGATCGAACTCTTATCGCCCGAGCAGCAAAGCCAATTCATGAACGATGTTACACTAGTAAACCATCTTGCTTCCGATAAGACTGTCGAGCGAATCTTTTCTTCCCATATCGATACCTGGAAGAATATGGGCAACTTTCGGTTTGTCAACAATGTAGGTCAATCATTCTCCATGATGGATATGGTAGAGAAAAAAAGGAACACTCAAGTGGTTCGGCTCTCCGATCTTTCCGAACTGATTGTAGACTATCTAGAGAAATACGAAGGCAACAGTATCCTTGCCAAACACCTTAACGACAGCCAGATGCGACACAATATTTCCCGCATCCACCTATGGCGCGAATGGCTTAACTATATAGCCTCCACCTTATACTACCTCAACAACCAAAATATCTCACTGGTCGACATATCACGTAAAGAGCTCAATGCCTTTACTGACGAGCTCTCGAAAGAGATCACCATTAAAGAACCTATATCCTCTGATATAGAGCTAGATATCCCCGATCTCGATGCCTCCAACCTCCCCTCAATGGAATACTACTCCAACTATCTAGATAGTGTAAAAAGAAGTCAGCCACACAGATAACATATCATCCCCTCTAGCCCCCCCCCTACAAGGGAATACATCAGCAAAGCTATTTCTGAGAATCCCACTGTTTAGTATAACGAGGAGGGAATTTGAGTCGCAACTGCAACATACACTCCCAGCGATTGTTACCCTCAGTTATATCGTGACCACTGCCTATAGCATCGCGGTCAGCATAATGGGTCCAAGCCACCTTGACACCCCCTTGTAAGCGCTCGCTTAGTTCATAGTGCAAAGTAAGGTAGCATCGACTGCCTTGTCCATACATCATCATCGACCCACCTGCATATTGAAGACTACGTTCCGAGAAATAAAGTCGAGCATCATACCCTTTTACATCGAAAATAGACAATCGGCCTATCAGCGTAATAGGATAGCGTTCCCATTGAGGTTTATATTCAACATCCTGAGCCAACGCCCATCCCCACAGTGTTTCATGGTGATCGCAGCCAAAGCGCGACACCATTGCTTTGGTAGTGAGTAGGAGGTCGTTACGTACACTCCAATCCCAAGTAGCAGCCCATCGATACCGTTCGATTGTTTCTTGAATATAACCCTCTTGTCCATCGATAGTGGTGTTCCGCTTACCCATACGATAAGTGTATTGACAAGAGAGGTGGTGCTTCTTTCCCAAATCGCGATAAACCTTCATTTGGAAGTCTTTGCCATTGGAGGGAGCATAAATACGGTACTTCATCTCTGGAAAGAAATAGAAGTCGGCCATCATAGTAGCACGAAGCGACAGTGGCAATTGGGTGTTCCAACTTATTCTGAGGCCTCGTTCGTTTTGATTGCCGCTATTACGACCATTGGTAGCGGAATAGAGATTCTGATAGGTAGGGGAATAATTGCGAAGCGTGATGGCAAGCCTATTCTCAGCATTCATATCGAAGATGGCACCCACTATCCCTGCCAAAGGGGGCTTGCTCCATAGCGAGTCGAGTGCCCTAGCATAACTGAGTTCACCAAACAGCAGTATAGCGTTGTGCCGATAAGAGGCATCAATCCCTGCTGCCATGCCCCGGCTCCCCCTAAAAGCATTATAGTTGTATACATATTTAATAGGCAGCAATGGTTTATCGAACCATAAACTGTAGGCCGTAACACCCATAGTAAAATGACTGCTCTTCCATTGCAGTCGTCCGCCTGCCATCAGCTCTTTTAACTGATGTTTCTTGCTGTTTTCCAACTCGCTCCGATGGTAGCCCGATTCATAGATGCTCTGCACCCATAGATAATGACCCATCGAATCGATAGCCCGTTTAGGAGCCGTAGCATCGCGGCGTACCAACGAGAAGAAAGGGGTTAGTGACCACCTGCCACCCACATAGATTTCGGCAGCGGCACCGTTAAAATAACCATACTCACTCATAGCCCCAGCACCTTTCACCCCTTGCCCATAGCGCCACGTTAATGTAGCATCGCTAGACCAAGGAACAAAGCCATTCCATAACGTTAGTCCTTGTCCAAACTGCAGATTGTAACGCCCTATAACGACCCTATTCACAGGACCCCACCTATTGATAATCAAGTGGTAACTATAGTGATCAAACCCACCTTTTTGTGCACCATATAGGAATTGTTCGCCTGGATCTTTATCGCCCGATAGTTGAAACTGTACCCTGTCACTGAAAGTAAAGAGATAACGGAAATAGGCTCGAAGCGGACTCCCTAGGTAAGTGCTATCGCGATAGCCCTCAGAAAGAGGATAGTTACGGCGCATACCCATCACCATATTGCCCCGTCCTTGTTGAATTATATCACTGAATTTCAATGGTTGATATCTATCTACGGGCTGCACACATACAAAAGGCCTCATTCGTTGCAATGTGGTAGTGTCAAAACCATTGAGTATATAGAGTTCGTTGATAGAGAGCATCTCCCCATATTGGAGGATATAGGCTTTGATGATATTCCATTGCAAAGGACTGATAAAGGGCAATTGCAAGATACGATCGGAGGCTGTATCGTTCAAATTGATAGGGTTTTCATGCAGCAGGGTGAGCAACTCCTCCAGTTCGTCAGTATGGGTAGCCCCTAGTTCTTCAGCCCATTCCTCGATATAACTCTGCCATTCCGATGACAGGGGCACCTGTGCTAAAAGCCTGCATGGTATCAATAGCATGAGTATCCATAATGCTAGGTGTCTGCCAATTAATTTCACTATATTATAAAGAAATGAAAGGTGATAAAACTATAGTTCCTCTTTGAGACTGGTAAGGAAATCGCGAACCTCTATGAGCGATTCCTGCATTATTTGTCGCTCATCGTAATGGCCCTCCTTGATTGTAGTCTGCGCCTCGCGTCGATCTTGCCGTATCTGATCGCGAGCGCCATCGAGTGTATATCCACAGTCGTGTGTCAAGTAGATAATCCGTCTAAGCAAAGCAATATCATCGTCTGTATAGAGTCTCACCCCACGGCTATTCTTATGAGGATTGAGCCATTTGAATTCTTTTTCCCAAAACCGCAAGGTTGAAGCATTCACCCCCAAGAGGGAGGATACCTCACTAATGCTATAGTATAGTTTTTCCATCGTTCTTTTCTTTGCTATGTTAACGTTTTTTCTCTTAATATCGTATATATAGTCGCCCCGTTGGCTGGTGTTATGGTTGGTTCAAGAAGGAGTTCACCTTATTGCTTGACTATACGCTTAACAAAAGACTCTCCTTGTGCATAGAAGCGAAGATAATAGGTGCCTGCTGGCAGCAAACTGAGATCCAATGTATTACCATCAGCAACAATAGATAATAGGCGACCCTGGAGATCAAGGAGTTCAATCTTATCGACCACTATACCTTGAATAGATACCCATCCAGTGGTAGGATTGGGGGCAATAGTGCAGAGCGGGGTGGTCATCTCTTCTATACCTACGTAATCGGCTTCAAAATAGGCTGTAAGCGTCATGTCTTGTGTGGCAGTGAAGACATAGGGATTGCTAGTATTCTGATTGCTCCATTTCACAAAATGGTAACCATCAAACGGTGTGGCTTGCAGCATAACAGTATCGCCCTCCTCATAGATGCCTGCTCCCAAAACGTTACCCATCGTGGTATCGGCCGAGGAAGCGTTGATTGTATAAGTTACAGGATTGCCTATCACAGCCCGCAGCATCCACGAACCGTATATATCCATACTGGTAAGGGTAGCCCATGAACTGTTATCGACTGAAACATAGCAACTGTTATCACATCCAGCATAATAGGCTGCCGAAGCAGGATAAGTAGAAGCGGTGGCATGTATAACAATCCATAGCGGCTGATGGCTAGGAAGGTCGACTGGATTGGCAAGTGGTATCACAACCCAATCGTCAACATCGCTAAGCGAGAACGACTGTGAATAGATCTGGGTGCTAGGCAAAATGGTGTCCCCTTGATGAATGGTTAAGGAATAGTTGCCCGCCTCAGAATCAAATAGTTTTACTGCTTGCAGCTGTGCATACGAACTCCAGGCTACAGGATTGAATTTCACAGCCCAATGGATAGCACCACCCGCACCATAACTTATATCGTAAGTGCCATTATCATAGCGCAGCGTATCAACGCCCAAATCGCTATAATTGGCAGTAAAAGTAGAATCGCCTATTACAACAATTGTTCGCGGATTGATAGTCTCACCATCGTCCCATCCCGTGAAGCGGTAGCCCTCGTTGGCAAGTGCTAAAAGGGTAACAGTATCGCCCACATCATAGGTGCCACTACCAGCAACAGCGCCCATAGTGGAAGAGGCGGGAGTAGCGGTAATGGTATAGGAAGTGATAGGAGGAACAACGTTGTTCAATACAGCACGCATCATCCATGAATAATAGTATCCCCACGAAGTAATAGAGGTCCATGAAGTGCCCGTACTAGAGTAATAGGTACTATTGATATTGCCACAATAATAATCCACAGGACCCGCATAGTTGGCATTGCTCGAGCCTACAATCCAAAGATTTTGAGTGCTATCGAGAGCTACAGGCTGAGCGAAAGGAATAGAGACCCATTGCTCGGAACCTGTAAGAGTAACCGTTTGCGAGGCTATAAGGGTTGCGGGGGAAGAGGAGCCTCCTTGATATATGGAGAAGGTATAACTGCTGGAACGAATATCGTAAAAGAGGATCTCAGACAATGTGTTGTAACCACTGAAGTCGGCAGGGAGATACTTGTTAGCGAAATAGGTAGTAGAACCTGAACTGCTGCCAAACGAAGAGGCTCTGTAACCTCGTTCGTACTGCAGCGTATCGTCATTGAGCGAAACAAAGACTGGGGTAAGGGTGATACTATTGGTAGTGAATATTCTGCGAGGGTTGAAATAGCTACCATCGCTCCATCGACTGAAACGATAACCACTCTGGGCAGTGACCAACAAAGTGGCTGTATCGCCATAAGCATAAGTGCCCGTACCTGAAACCGTTCCATTGCTCCCCGTTGCGGTGACAGTGACATTTGAAGGGGTCGTGGTGCGAGGCTGGATACCCAATATCGCTTTCTGTTTGAGATTATAACTGCTAGAAGCAGTGCCACCTGCTCCCCCACTCGTAGGATTGAGGGCTGTGATAACATAGTAACCATTGCAATAGCCTCCCCAGCCCCAATTGAAATGGAAGTGGCCGGTGGTATTGTAACCATCACAAACAAAAGCGTGACCGCCCGACACATCGCGTCCCGAATAGAGGATAGGTCTTCCCGCATCAAGATCGGCTTTTAGCATATCTGACCATTCGGCAACAGAATGCCCCTCACGGAAACAGGTATGAAGGGTATTGTTATAGCCGAAGTAAAACATCAATGAGTTCTCAGCACAGACAGAGCTAAGATGCCCCGTTGAGTTGGTGGTGGCACCACTAGAGGAGGGGCCATAATCCATCTCGACCGAGACGCCACAATGATACATCAATGTGGCTACAGCATTTTTCTGTGTAGCACTGCTGTTGGAATTCAAGCTATTAGGCATGGAGCTCCACTGATAGGTTGTATTGGCAAAATTGGCACTAAGGGTGCCATAGGTGTCATGAGTATAAGAGTGAGAGCCAATACCAGTAGTAGGATAATTCCATTTCTTCATAATCTGAGCCATAGCCGTTGCCACACAGCCTGTTAGGGTATGTCCATTGTATGACGAGGAGGCATCGGAGGGACACATATCATTATAATACGATGTCTGGTTCCAGGTGGTACTTACCAATGGGGATACCGCTGTTTCATAGGGCGTTATCGAAGGGTCGGCCCCCATCCATCGATCCCATGCTATCCGCACATTGGGTTGTGCTACAACGCCTTGACGAATACCCCATGCAATCTCATCATCGAGGCAGCGGAGCCAATAGGTCGCTTCGGGATTGATAACCTCGCCCATGCCCTGTTGGGTAGAATAGCCAAGAATAGGAAGGGCTATATCGTTGCCTGCAATAACAACAAATCCATTCCCATCGATTGACTCGAAAAGGTATAGATGCTGAAATGAAGCGCGATGCGAAACATTGACCAACTTAAGGTGAGTGCTACTGTTGACTTGCCAGAACTGTTTGGCTACACGAAAAGCCGTTGATTCATCTACCGGCAACGCCTTGGCCGATAAAACCACACAGCAGAATAATAAAACTAAAGAGGTTATTTTTTTAATCATATGCATTGTTTCTTAAGGCATTGCGCTAGCAGTATGGGGATGCCTTGATTGAAAAAAGACAGAGAGTCCTTTCTTGGGACCAAAGACTCTCTGTCGTATACGATGAACGAGGCTGCTGTTATTACACCAAGTTCATTGACTTCTTAATATCTTCAATCTTCTGATCGAGAGCAGCATTCACCTTATCGAAATCGGCAGCATTCTGCAACTCCCCTTTCACACCAAAATAGAATTTGATCTTAGGCTCGGTGCCACTGGGACGAACGGTAATCTTGTTGCCATCCTTAGTGAAGAACTGTAGCACATTGCTAGTAGGCAAATCGAGGTGCTCTTTCTTTCCCGAAATGAGATCGGTGCTCTCATGGAGTTGATAGTCGTTGATGCGAACTACCTTGCTGCCATTGATCTCGGCAGGAGGATTTTGGCGATAGTTACGCATCATCTCTTGGATCTCCTCAGCACCACTCTTACCCTTGCGGACAACACTCAGCAAACCCTCTTTATAGAATCCATACTCCTTGTATATATCAACCAACACATCGAAGAAAGTCTTACCCTGATCGATAGCCCAAGCGGCAATCTCGGCAATCATAGAGCAGGCACCTACGGCATCTTTATCGCGGACAAAGTCGCCTACCATATAGCCATAACTCTCCTCGCCACCAGCAATAAAGGTCTTCTTGCCTTCCAGTTCGCGGATCTTAGCACCGATAAACTTAAAGCCCGTAAGCACCTTGTAAGCCTCAACACCACAGCTCTTAGCAATCTCGATAGGTAATTCGCTAGTAACGATGGTGCTAACAATATATTCCTGACCAGTAAGCTTCCCTGTTTCTTTCCACTGTTTCATCAGATAATAGATGATCACCGAGAGCACCTGGTTGCCATTGAGGAGCATCCATTCGCCATCGGGACGTTTGAGAGCCATACCTACACGGTCGGCATCGGGATCGGAGGCAAAGACGATATCGGCATCGATACGCTGACCCATCTCAACAGCCATCTTCATAGCAGCCTTCTCCTCGGGGTTAGGCGAAGGGGTAGTGGGGAAGTTACCATCGGGGGTAGCTTGCTCTTTCACCACATTGACGTTGGTGAATCCTAAGCGCTCCAGCATCTTAGGTATCAGCGTAATGCCAGTGCCGTGAAGAGGAGTATAAACGATTTTGATATCGTGGTGTTTCTTGATCAACTCGGGGTGGATAGAGTTGTGTTCAATCAGGGAAAGGAAAGCCTCATCGACATCGGCACCGATAATTTCTATATTCTTTTCGCCACCCGTCATCTTGACATCTTTCAGCTCTTTGATTTTCAGAACTTCATCAATCACATTGGTATCGTGAGGTGCTGTTAGCTGACAGCCATCATCCCAATAGGCCTTGTATCCATTATACTCTTTGGGGTTATGGCTAGCGGTAAGCATCACTCCTGTTTGGCAGCCAAAATGGCGTACAGCAAACGAGAGCTCGGGGGTAGGACGGAGATCCTCGAAAAGGTATACATGGAAGCCATTGGCAGCAAGCACATTGGCAGTAATCTCGGCAAACTCACGACTATGATTGCGGCTATCGTGCGATATGGCAGCCTTCAAGGGATTGGCCTGAGGGAAACTTTTCTTCACATAGTTGGCAAGACCTTGTGTAGCCATAGCCACCGTATATTTATTCATGCGGTTGGTGCCAACACCCATAATGCCACGTAGACCACCCGTACCAAACTCGAGGTTCCTATAGAAACTCTCATTGAGTTCGTTGGGGTTGTTCTCCATCATATCGCGGATGGCTTTCTTGGTTTCTTCATCGTAAGCACCATCGAGCCACGCCTGTGCGTTGGCAAGTGCTTGATTATCTAATGCTGTGCTCATATAGTGTTCCTCTCTATTTAATTAAAATTGTTTGACTTATAATTAATTCACTTGATTATCTCGGTTATTGTTTCACTATCCGTACTGTTCGCCCCCCACTAACATAGAGGTATACGCCAGACTTCAGATTATTCATATCGATGGTGTTGGCCCCTGGGTCGACTGTTAGCACTCGGTGACCATACATATCGTACAGATAACCCCCTTCGCTAGGTTCGATAAATACTACACTGTTGGTGGGATTGGGATAAACCTTCAGGGTGGGCAACGCCGCAGACTGTTGGATGCCTTGGGTGTTGTTAGGAGCATTATGCACCTCGTTGATATAGCTGATAAGGGCAGGACCCTCGAAATTCCAATAGTTGTTCAGCCTATCGGTGCTGAGAGTCTTGATTGTGGATAGTTCCATAGTTAGCTCAAGGCAGTTGTGGTAGTAGTTCACATAATCCTGCCGGCCATTAGGGATGGTATACCAATCGCCTCCAGCAACATAGCCCTCGTTGTTAACATCGAGGAAATGGGAGGTAGAGTAGTTGCGGACAGTATCGATAAAACGGCTGCATACCTCCACCCACCAGTTATAATTAGGATGGCGACGCTCATAAGAAGTAAAACTATCCCACGGGAAATTAAGCACTTCGCTACCTCCATGCAAGTTGGCGCTCATCACGAAATGATGGTTGGTAAGGTATTCAATCATATAGGTGTTCTCCTGCTGCTGACTGTACATGGGGGCCGATCCAAAGGGGTCGGGATAATTACGATTCAGATCTACATAGTTGGCATTATAGCGCTGCGAACCCTGAACAGTGTTGTTGCTGTAATGGTAGGTGCCATCGGGATTGGACAAGGGGTTGATATAGATCTCGGTACGGTTCACTAGATTGGTAATATAATCGTTGTTGCCGTAGCCTTTAAGTAGGGTATCGATGAGGCGTAGCATCAAGTAGAAACCCGTCACCTCATCGCCATGCATAGTTGAGGAGTAGAAGAAGGCGGGACGATACATTTCATCGAACGATCCTGACGTGATGTGAGCGCAGAGTATCAATCGATTATCAATCGAATAGCCGATCGTATCCAATATACAATGGGTGGGATAGTTAGCAGCATACTGTTGCATCATAGCCACATAGGTGTCATAGGTGGGGTAGCAATCCCAGTTGGCCATCTCAGCCACTGTCGTTGCCATATTAAGCACTTTAGGAGTGGGCAAATCGGCTTTCTGATAATGATAGCCAAGCGATTCCAACATTTGCAGTTCCTCTTTGTTGGCATAGGCCGTTACGGTAGTTCCTTCCACTCGATCGATCGACACGATACGGGTCACCTTCGATAGTTCACTACGATCGCCAATGGTAAAACAGATACGCTCTTGCGCCACTGACTGGAAGGCGCAAGCTATAGTAAATAGTAGTATGAACGCTAGTTGTTTCATTGTTTTAGATGCTTCTCAAAAATTAGGTTTGTTGTTATGCTTTCTCGTTAGATGGTGTTGATTTTTTGCGGAAGGTAAAAAAATTGTTGGCAAAGAAATTCCATAGCATCACTACAAGGGTGGCCCCAATCTTAGCACACCAAAAGTCGAGGTCTTCGTTTTCGAAAGTAAAGAGGTGTTTAAGTAGACTAAGTATCAAGGTGTTTAAGCCCAACCCTATCAGCGATACGGTGAAGAACTTCAGGTATTCCACACCTACTTTCTTCTCGTGACTACGCCAAGTCCAGGTGCGATTCAATATATAGTTGGTGGTGGCAGCCACCGTGAAGCCGATGGCGTTGGCCAACAAATCGTAGAGACCCACCACATCGCGCATCAGCCAAGTAATGGCAAAATCGATGATGGTGCCGCTAACGCCTACAATACCAAATTTCAAGAAGCGCCGAATATAGGTCTCTAGAGTTGATTTGATGTTCATAGTTTTTATGTTTGCAGAGGAGGTAACGAATAGTACTACAGTCACGCCACTGCATCCTACTCGTTTGATAAATAGAGCTGTCGACAATTATATAGCACCTTCCTACTAGAAGGTTTTGTCGGCCTCGGAATGTTCTATACCTGTTTTGCGGATGCGTTGCGGATTATACTCGTTCTTAGGCTTGCTGATGCGAGGACCTGGTTTCTTCTCACGGGGGATATAACGCACCGTTCCTTCGCCATTCACCTCAAGACCGTACACTTTTTCGGTGTCGAGGTTCACTTTGATGTGCCAATAGTGACCGCAGCCACCTTCGGTAAGCACGATGTCTTTGCCCAACTGACTCTTTACCTTATCGTCCCACACAAAATTCACCCAGATAACACGATAGCCATGAATATCGGTAAAGCCCACATACTGACGTTCATACTTGTTCATATGCTCATCAATAAGGGGACATTTGCCCTCTTGGTTCTCGTGGAAACGGTTCAGATAGCCTATCCGTTTCTGTATCAGTTTTTCGGTCATCACGATATCCTCATCAGTAGGGGTATAGCGACCATCTTGACCTTCGACTGTTACATCGACATCAAAGTCGCGAGGAAAGACATAGCCATGATAGTTGTAGCCCGTTACCTCGGCAAACTTCCAAGTTTCTTCAGGGCTAATCTTCTCCTGAGCAATGGTAGTGGCAGCCATCAGGAGGGTAAAGGATAGGATTGTAGCGATTCTCTTCATCTTTACAATTAAGGATTATATAAAATGCAAAAGTACGAAGTTTTTCGCACCTGCACAAACTTTATTTCTCCACCTTAACGCAAAATATTTTAAAATAGTACATTAGGAGAAGGAAAAATAAAAAATATTTTTCTCTTTCTGTCATTAAAAAAAGTTTTCTTATATTTGCAATTCGGAAAACTTCCAAGCCGAATCCCCTCATAGCGCATTCAAACGACTATCATACAGAGGATTCCGTCATTGTTTGTAAACGATAAAACTTTATAATGACATGAACAAATTCGTAACTGTACAGCAGGCTGCTGAGAAAATCCACGACGGAATGACCGTTATGGTAGGTGGTTTTTTGGGTGTTGGCAATCCTATAGCACTGATCGATGCCCTCGTTGAAAAAGGTGTAAAGGACCTTACCATCATCTGCAACGATACCGCTTATCCTGAAGTAGGTGTTGGCAAACTCATCACCAACCATCAGGTTAAAAACCTCATCGCTACCCATATTGGTACCAACAACAACACTATCGACCAGATGAATGCTGGCGAACTCCATGTTGAACTCAGTCCGCAGGGTACCCTCGCTGAGCGTATCCGTGCTGCTGGCGCAGGCCTGGGTGGTGTGCTTACTCAGACAGGTTTGGGTACCGTTGTTGAGAACGGCAAACAGAAAATCACTGTCGATGGCAAAGAGTTCCTCCTCGAAAAACCTGTCCATGCTGATGTAGCTATTATTGGTGCTAACATCTGCGACGAAACAGGTAACCTCGTATACAAAGGCACTTCGCAGAACTTCTGCCCCCTCATGGCTACCGCTGCCGATACCGTTATCGTTGAACCTCAGGAGATTGTTGCTGCTGGCGAGATTGCTCCCGAGAATGTGAAAACCCCCGGCATCTTTGTCGACTTTATCATTAAGAAATAATCAAACCATATTTATCATCAAGCGAGGCTCGTGGTTGGTGAACGACTATTGCTCATAGTTGTCCACTAACCATACGCCTCCTTCCAAAACGACAATATTATGGCAGTAAAATCCATGCTCCGTTTGCGCATGAGCGCAAAAGACGCCCATTATGGCGGCAACCTTGTTGATGGTGCTCACATGCTTCACCTCTTTGGTGATGTGGCTACCGAACTTCTTATTATTCAGGATGGCGACGAAGGCCTTTTCTGTGCATATGATATGGTAGAGTTTAAAGCTCCTGTATATGCTGGCGACTATATTGAGGCTTATGGTGAGATTACCCACGTAGGTAACACCTCCCGCAAAATGAGCTTCGAGGCTTACAAAGTTATCAAAACTCGCCCCGACATCAGCGATAGTGCAGCCGATGTACTCGAAGAGAAGATCCTTGTTTGCCGTGCCACTGGTACCTGTGTTACTCCCAAACAGTGCCAACGCAAAAACCAGTAAGGATTATTCCTGAATAGGATAGGGTGGGTTCTATAAAGAGCCAAAAATATGAAATCACTCATATTCATTAGATTTCCCCACTATAGGACTTTATAGTCTCCCCCTTGATAAACATTTCGCCCCAACAGCCATTGGTTGTTGGGGCGATTGCTTTGTTTGTTAATTTGAATGTTGTTTGTGTTGTTGTCCTTATCGTTGGGAAGATTACGGTTTATTATTGATGATTATCGTTTGATTTATGGTGCGAAAACCATAATAGCGCCTATTAGGGAGGCCGCTATCAACGAACCCACTAGCGTGAGCCCTGTTTTTTGCGGATCACGAAGACGACTGTTCTGATCGAGGGGCATATAACGAACTTTATCGGCGATGCCTCCCGTACCACATATACGCATATAATCGGCACTATTGCTACACCAACAACCTACAAGACTTACATTGCTAATAAAAGGCTTGTTGTCCTTATCCCATCCCTCTTTATATTTCAGTTGTATCTGGGCCTGATCGCCATCGGCACTCTGATATTGGAAGGTAGAGTAGTTCCATATGTCGTTCTTCAATTCTGAGCTATAGCCCCAATCATCGGAGAATGAGGTCCTCGAAACAAAGATCTCGTTTTCAGTATCATTGATCTCACCCACTGCGTTATAACCATTGAGGGCCAACTCAGAACCGAACTGCCCGATAGTCTTGCTATAAGTTTCTGGGCTCGTTACCCATTGTTGGGTTGTGCAGCTAACTAATCCTACGGCTGTTAATGCCATTAGAAATATACCTATTTTATTCATATCATGCCTCCCTTATTCTGTGTCGGGAACAACATTTGTTTGGGTTTTGAAAAGTTTCCTTCTCCTCTTGGATGCCTCTTAGCAGAAGGATTGTTGTTACTTGTTTTCCGAGTGCAAAATTAGGAAGAACCCACGGGGAAAAACCCGTAATCGTAAAGTATTTTTCCTCCATTTTTGGGGAAAACCACGAAAATAGGGGTTAACCTACTGATTAATAGATAAAATTTTTTTTTGATTTGTTTATAATCCCTTACCATCTACGCTAACCAGTTGTTCCAGCTCCACCAGTGCTACTTGCTGGCATTTGCCACAACTTTGGCAGCCTGTACAGGCAAAAGCCAACGCACACTCATTACAACGGTAGCGATTAAACATTGGAGTATATAACTCCTCGGGGCCCAACCGATGATGATCAACAGGATCGTATAACTTGTATTCGGGTCGATAGAAATAATGGCTCAACCCCGAGCGAAATGCTTGACGCGATTGTGTAGACTGCAATTCAATATGATAGGTGCGTCCATCTTTTACAAAAAAAGTCCCTGTTGCATCGAAGGCGAAGTTAACGCGATAACGGGCACAAAGATCGCTAACCTGCTTCACCCACTCATAGTGGCATCTGCGACTACCCCCAAACCCCTCACCGCTCAAGTCAATATGCTCTATCTGTCCTGAGGCCACCGCTGGCTCTACATCCACTCTGCCAATCAGCGGAGAGAGGTTGATTCCCTTATGCTTGGCTGGAATATCGCGCAAAAAAGGCCAGCGCTCATCGAAGGTACGTTGGTTTTCGCAGGTAATATTGAGCATTACATTTTCATAACCCTCACCCCAATCCGTTGGCAGACCTACTGCCATTCGCGATGCTCGTTTGGTAAGAAGGTAAAACCGCACATCGGGCCTACTACGGATAATGCTCCACATCTCGTCACGCCACTTATCGGCCTCTTCCAAAAACGTATCAGAGGTCATATTTACCCGCAACATATAACCTGCTGGCACCTTATACTGCCCCTTTTTGTTGCATTCCAACGGACGATAAAATCCCTTTGTACGAGCTATCATATCTGATAGTTCTGGCACCTTATGAAGACGATCTAGCATATACATATAGCAATTAGCACAACCTTCGCTGTACTTACGACATCCATGCCAGGGGTTCCATGATTTTGTGTCGGACATTATCTGCGTTGTTTTGGGGGCAGCTTACTGTATACCAACTGAAAAGAGGCTGTGATTTGCTGTTTTACAAACTGATCATCGAGCTGATCAAGATAAAGGTCGCTCCAATGGCGCTTATTCATATGGTAGGCGGGGCGGACGCCATCATAGCGTTCTCGCAAATCGATCGCCACCTCAGGCAACAACTTCACTGCCACTCGAGGCTCAGGAGCATCCAACTGCATCAGCAAAAACCACTTACCTCCAATACGCCACGAAATCCACTCCTCGACAAACAGTTCCTCCGTTACATCAGCACTAAGACTAAGCGCAAAAGTACGTACTTCTTCGATATTCATCTCTTTGTTGTTTTTTCTAAGCCTACTCTCCTATTAACGCCACCTCTTTCATTTTATTATTTCCTTCCTCATCCTTCTTCATTTTTCTTCCATATCGGCAAAAAGTTGTACTTTTGCATTGCCAAAAGCAATAAAAAAGAGCATACAATGAAACACTTCTTAATGATGGTAATAGTTGCCACAATTGCCTTAGGATGTGGCAGTAGCAAACAGTCGGATCAAACCAACTCTGGCACAATAACCACTCTTACTGTTGACGAATTTTCCAAAGTAATCAAAAAGAAAAACGTTCGCCTTATTGATGTACGCACTCCAAAAGAGTATGCCGAAGGGCATATTGCTGGTGCCGATAATATCGATGTAAAGGCTGCTAACTTTGCCGATCAGATCAAAGAGGTGAAAGGATCTGTAGCTGTCTATTGCGTAAAAGGGGTTCGCAGCATGAAGGCTGCCACCCAACTGGCTGCT
The DNA here is from genome assembly GCA_030523765.1 of Bacteroidales bacterium. Lineage (GTDB taxonomy): Bacteria > Bacteroidota > Bacteroidia > Bacteroidales > P3 > Colimorpha. Next base: position 110,521 of record JAUNHX010000001.1, read on the forward strand.
CAGGGATGCACCGTCTATAATCTCGATGGGGGCATCACTGCTTGGAAACAGGCTGGCAAGAGCATCACCCATTAAGGGGTTGGGTTGCATAGCCCCCCATGCTACATGTCTCATGGTACCAATAAGGGATAGAACACCTCTTATATTCTTCTCATTATCTCTTAGATACAAACTCTTCAGAGTAATCAATAGACTTATGCCTTTGCGAATCGAAACCAACAAGGCATTTTTGATAATTCCCTTATTCTCATTTAGAAACAATAGGATCCACCATAATAGAGAGAGCATTACTTATCCATTCAGACAATCCCCACTCATACCAACCTAAAAACATGCTTTGGCAAGCTTATAGCAAGTACTAAGCAAGCGTAAATACTTGCTATGTACTTGCTAAGTCCTTTTATGGCCCTTGCAAGTCCTTGCTATATGCTTTCCTTTTTGCCGTATATATCACCTTCGCAAAATCGATGAGGGCCCTCAATAAAAAGTCATAAATAATTCAATTGATTCTTACTAAAAGATAACATTACACTGATAGCTAACTGTTAATTACAGATCCTATAAATATAAAGCACTGAAGCCTGCTCCTAGGCTGCTCCTAGGCTCACTATTGAGTAAGGGTCGAGTAAGGGTGATGTATGGCTAGAACGACGTAACAAGTAACCATGTGATATGATTGGACCAGGTATCGTATACTTATCTACAGAGAGCTGCATAATAATTAGGTGGGTTCTATAAATGCACCGATAAAAAATGTATTTCTAGAACCTACCTATATATAAAATGCATATTACCTGCCGGTTATCTCAGTTTGTTTTCGATCAAACGATGGGTGTATTGCTGAAGCAATGCTTGGGCCAAGGGAGGGATATCACCTTGGGTAGCATTGAAGGTAACCGACTCTTGACTCTGCGTTAGTTGATAGGTGCTGTTTCCTAGATAGGCTATGTGGAAGGTGCCTTGAGGATCAAAGATGCTATGGCCAAAGGCGTAACAGGTATCGGGGAGGGAGAGGAGATCGATCAAGGTTGGGTAAAGGTCAGCATGCTGCATCAACATACTGCTGGTGAGTCCAGTGCCTTGCGAATTGACAGAGGCATGGGGCAACCATAGGGTGTGGTTGGGCCAAAAGAAGATCATGGGTACAGCATATTGTCCAGCCCCCCCCCCTTATAGTAATCGTTGACAGGCTGGGAGGCATGATCGGCAGTGATGATGAAGAGGGTGTTTTCGTACCACGACATCGTGCTAACAGTAGCAAAGAACTGTTTCAGAGCCATATCGGCATAGCCTACCACTTCGATGATGGGCTGTGGCCCTTGGGCAAAACGCCCTTGGTATTGTGGTGGGATGGTGTAAGGATGATGCGATGAGATAGTGTAGAGAGTGGCGAAGAAAGGCGCTGAGGGCATTGTATTGAGGGTTCGAGCAGCAAATTGTAAAAAGGGTTCATCGAAGATGCCCCAGGTACCATCAAAATCACCTTCGGACACCCCTTGAGGATTGGTTTGCTTGTCGTTATACTGATCCATCCCGTAATAGGACTCTATGCCGATGCCACGAACATAACTATCAAAATTCATCGAGCCGTTGTATGCACCATGGAAGAAAGAGGTGCGATAGCCTGCCTGTTGCAGTATTTGAGGCAATGCCACTACGCTATTCTGTGCATAGGGCGAGGTGATATAGGCCTCCTCCATCAACGAGGGGATACCACTCAGCAGCGAGGGTACCGACTCGATGCTGCGTTTACCATTGGCCATTCCCTTGACAACAGTAGCCTGCCTACAGAGCGAATCGAGGAAGGGGGCATAAGAGGGCCCTCGTCCTTGATTCAAATAACCCACATATTCCTCTCCCACACTTTCGAGGATAATGAGCACCACATTGGGCCGATTATGGTTACCAATGGTGATGAAGGAACCTGTATTCGAGGGTGTTCCAATACTGACAATGGAATCCAAAACGGCAGGGATATGCTTGGGAGTAAAGTACTGCTCCATCTGGGCCTCATCATCAAAAAAGGTAAGAGGCTGCAAATGACCCGTATGTCCTTTGCTACGGATGATGCTGAAGGGACTATTGAGCACTAACGCGGTATTGTTGCCCGAGGCATAGCGACTGGCATCAACTACCCTTAAGGGCTTATGCTGGTTGATGAAACCACCCCGTTGAAGGGTGATGAGTGCCACTACTGTTAGCAGGCCTGCCACAACTTTCCATCCCCAACGGGGTGAGAATGGTATAGCCTTGTACCTCAACAGTTGAGCTACCCAAAGGATCAATGTCATCAGGGCAAAATAGAGAAGGAAATAGGGCCAAAAATCGTGAAGAAACTGTAGCAATAGTGTTCCCCATTCCCCTTCGAAATTGGAAGAGGTGTATGAAAAGATGTCCCACGTCATCCTTCGGAAAGTCCACCGATAATAAGAGGTATCTATCACATTGGCCGCCAACATCAAGCCCATACTAATGCCATAAACTATTCTTAACCAAACCATTCCTCGCTTGATTAGGCTCACTATTAAGGCTGTCACCACCGATGGCCACAGAAAGAAAGCCACAGCCGATGCTGCAAACTTCATATTGCCTACCACTAGCAACCAGCGCTCTTTGGGAGCTATACTGAAAAGATCGCGATTCAGCCAAGCAAAGAGTCCCTGACTGAGCATCAGCACAATCCACGCTGCAGCAAACAGTCATAGCAGAATGAGCCACATATGCGATGTTTCGGGTAGTCGTTGTTTCATAGGCATTTATTGTATTGGGGTTAAAACGGGTTGCGAGTTAAAAAAGTATGCAAAGGTACAAAGTTTTCTTTTGCCTCACACCCTTGCCATAACTTTTTTACTCCACTAGCATGTTTTTTTTGCCATTTAAAACTCTTTTTATATCTTTGCATAATCAATAGAACAGACTATTGTTCAGTGACATTCGGTATTAATATTTGAAAATAAATATCTTGCACGATATTTTTTTATACAATAAAAAGATAAAACAAATCATAAAAAAAGATAAACCATGAAAAATGCTATTCGTTTTTTTAGCAAATTTGGCCATACGAAAGAGATGGTGAAAGTGATAGAAGAGTTGATAGGCGAGAAGGCTCTAACGGTAGATAATCCTATTACCGAACCAATTGATACCCTCTATTTGGGGGCTGGTGTGATGTTGGGCAAAGTGGATGGCAGCGTGATGCGATTCATTGAAACGCTAAAACCAGATCAGGTGAAACGGGTGATATGCTTTGGCTCGAGTGCCATTATCAAATCGCCTGTACCTCAGATGCGTAAGGCCTTAGAAGCCAGAGGTATTATGGTCGATACGAAAGAATTTACCTGCAAAGGATCGATGGGTCCTCTACATAGCGGTCACCCCAACCAACAAGACTTCGATAATTTCAAAACCTTTATTAAAACTACCCTCTAAGATGATTACCGACGAATCGCAACTGCCTAAACATTTCAATGATGGCATTCGCCGTATGATGGGCGATGCCTATCGTAGTGCCCTTACCAATCCTCGCGAGGCCCGTTTTATGCTTCAGATGCGCCATCAGTTCACCCAGGCCGAAAAACGACGCCAACGGGTGTTGAAAGAGAAAAACCTACAGGTGCCACCTTTCTTGATATGTAGCATTGCCACCCTCTGTAATCTGAACTGCAAAGGCTGTTATGCCCGCGAGAGTGGTATTGCCGTAGACAAGGCTGGCGAGGGACGCGAGATGATGAGTGCCGAAATATGGAGCGATCTTTTCCGTCAGGCTGCCGATTTAGGCATCTGTTTCTGCCTCTTGGCTGGTGGAGAACCTTTTACCCGCAAGGATGTAATCGAGATGGCAGCCCAAGAGCGGCGTATGATATTTCCCATCTTCACTAACGGTACGATGCTGAACACCAACAATGTAGGCTTTTTCAAACAGCACCGCAACATGATACCTATCATCAGCATGGAGGGCGATGCCACTAATACTGACGATCGGCGCGGTGAAGGGGTTTATCGCAGAGTAATGAATGGTATGGACTTGCTGCAAAGCAACAAGATCTTCTTCGGTACCTCTATTACAGTGACAACAGAAAACAAAGAGCGTGTTACCTCCGAATCATTTATTAACGACATTCGCAAGCGGGGATGTAAAATCGTTTTCTTTGTGGAATATGTACCCACTACCCCGGGCACCGAATATTTGGCTTTCCAGGAGGAGGATGTGATGTGGATGGAGAAACGGGTAGATGAATGTATTGGCCGTTGGAAAGAAATGATGTTCCTCTCGTTCCCTGGCGATGAAAAGGTTACAGGAGGCTGTGTGGCTGCTGGCCGCGGATTCTTCCATATAGGTCCCGATGGTAGCGCTGAACCTTGCCCCTTCTCGCCTTATAGCGACTGCAATGTGAAGGAGGTGGGAGTAGAGGGTGCTTTACACTCGAAACTCTTCACCCGATTGAAAGATATCCAGTTAGTGGGGGGTGAGCATACAGGAGGCTGTGTGCTCTATGAACATCGCGAAGAGGTAGAAGATTTGCTAAAACCATAAGGAGTTACCTCACCTATGAGGGGCAACTTTGAAACTTAGTTGCATAAAAGTTATTATATCTTTGCAGCCGGAATGAAACGACTGTCATATATCTCTATAGCCTTTAGCCTCTTGGTAATGATTGCCTTAAGTGGCGGAGTGTACCTCGAGCAATGTGCTTGTACGGGGCAAATAACGCTACTCGAGATCGATGATGAGGGCTGTTGCAATGGTGAAAGCAGTTGTATGACCACCTACGTAATCAGTCTCCCCAACGGGATATCTACATCCCACATTAACACCGCTACTGTATGGTTACCCTCAATAGGGTTGCTATGGGGTATTTCGCTACCAACAATACGATTGGTACCAGCACTGGCTGCTATGCGTACTCTTTGTTATCATGCCCCTCCTGGGCGTTTATCCCATTGCCTAATAGCATTGAGAATTTGATTTGCTTTTTAACCACCCTCTAAGGGGTTGAGCAGTAAATCAACAAGCATGTCGACCTTCCCAAAGAAAAAAGGTCTGACTTCTTATCCAATGTTAAATAAGGTATTTCAAATGAAAAAAATATTCATCATCACTGTTGCCTTGATGGCAACGATACAATTATGGGCTCAGGCCGATACAGCAACTACCCTAAAAGCCGCCTCCATCAGCGCTCATCGCGATAAGGTGCAACGTCTCAATACGGCCGAAAACGGACTGCTTTTAGGACAAGACGAACTATTTCGAGCTGCCTGCTGCAATCTAGGCGAAAGTTTTGTTAACAACGCTAGCGTTGATGTCAACTATAATGATGCCGCTGTTGGCGCACGACAAATCAAACTGCTCGGACTCAGCGGACAGTACGTACAAATGCTTACCGAACAACTGCCCAATCTTACTGGTGCTGCTATGCCCTACTCTCTTAGTTATGTGCCTGGTGCATGGATGCAGAGCATCTCGGTAAGCAAAGGGGCTTCGTCAGTCAAGAATGGTTTCCAAAGTATCACGGGCCAAATCAATGTCGACTACCTCAAGCCTGACGATGAAGAGGGGTTGGTGTTCAACCTTTATGGCGATAGCCACAACAAATGGGAGACCAACCTAGTGGGCAACAAACAACTAGGCCATCATCTCAGTGCAGAACTATTGATTCACTACGAGAAAGATTTCGGACATAGCGATGAGGATGGCGACAATTGGCACGACACCCCCTCTATCGAACAACTACATTTGCAAAGCCGTTGGAAAATGACCCGAGGTCGCTATATTGGACATTGGGGCGTAGGTATACTCGATGAAAATCGCGAGGGGGGACAACTGCTCAAGGTTGATAATCCCTTTCGGGTATTGCTCGATGGCCGTCGCTATGAGGGCTATATGAAACATGCCTACATCATTAATCAAGAGCACAATTCAAATGTTGCTTTCATGGCTACCGCCAATCACTATGAGCTTGACGGTCAGTTTGGCCCTAAGCATTATAGCAATCAACACAATAATATATATGCCCAACTGATGTTCGAACACGAGTTTAATTTCATCCACTCCATCTCAACAGGCCTTAGTTTAATGGCCGACAAGATGGATGAAGTGCTTAACAGCCAACCCTCTTCACTTGTTGAAACCACTCCAGGAATCTACGCACAATACACTTTTAAACCTTCCCATAAACTGACCGCTATGGCGGGTTTGCGGGCTGATTATAGCAACCACATTGACGCTTTCTTTGCCACCCCCCGTCTGCATTTAAAATGGATGCCCACCCAATGGCTCTCACTCCGCCTTTCAACTGGCAAAGGGTACCGCTCTGCCTATGCCCTTGCCGAACACCATTACTTACTATCTAGTGGCCGAACCCTCAACAATGCTACTACCAACACAATGGAAGAGGCGTGGAACAGCGGCATCTCGGCCGCCTTCACTTTACCCATAGGTGAACGTTTCCTAAAACTCAACCTAGAAGAATACTATACCCATTTCCTCCAACAGGTGGTAGTTGACTACGATAGCAACCCATTGGCTATCAATCTCGTTGATCTTAATGGCCGCTCCTTTTCCCATACTATCCAGGTGGATGCTTCGTACGATTTTACAGATGAATTGGATGCTACTGTGGCTTATCGTTTCAACGATGTGAAATGTACTTATAATGGAGTGCTGATGGAGAAACCTCTCACGTCGCGCTACAAGGGCCTCGTCACCCTATCATGGAGGCCCTGGATGGGTAAATGGCAGTTCGACTTTACATTCCAAATGAATGGTGGCGGACGTATGCCCACCCCATACCTATTACCCGATGACACTCCTTCATGGGAGGAGCGTTTCCCTGCCTATCCACAAATCAATGCCCAAATTACACGCAAATTCCGTCATTTCAGCTGCTATATTGGCGGTGAGAATCTAACCAACTACAAACAGCCCAATGCTGTAATCAATGCCGAGAATCCATGGAGCAACACATTCGAACCTACCATGATATGGGGCCCTGTGCGTGGAACGATGCTATATGCTGGCATCCGTGCCAACCTATTTGAGAAAAAATAATTGCATTAAAAGAACCACTACTATAAAAAACATACGAGGCCAATTAGCAACTATCGGCTATATAATAAAAAACTCTGCATTGCGTTATTAAAGGGATAAAAGTTATTATATAATATGAATAAGCTATTAAACGTATTGATGATCAGCATCGCGCTGGTAATAGGAGCTGCACAGATGCGCCAGCTTGTAGTAACACCCACACCTCAGATGCATTGCCAAAAATGTGAAACAAAGATCAAGAACCAACTGGCCCTCGAAAAAGGGGTACAGAAAGTGGTTACCAACCTAACCGATCAAACTGTTACCATTACATATGATGGCCGTAAGACCAACAAAGAAACCATCATTAAAAGTATGGGAGAAGTGGGTTATACCTGCAAGATAGTAAAAGATGTGGCTATAGACAAAAAGAAATCGAAAAAGTGATGGACCTGCCCCTTTGAAGGGCAATAACCTAATCACTACAAATAAAGCCGATGTAACAATTATGCTACATCGGCTTTTATTTTATTGCATAAAAACGAGCCTCCTCTGCTCATCAAAACCTATTGTTTGCCCAAAGCTTTTGATGTTACTGATGGTTGCCCTCTTGCTTGGGACTATATATGCCTAACGAACGCAACAGACTTAGGTAGAGGACAAGGAATAAAATAGTGAACATAAGGTTGCCTATATTCATATAGGCTTTGCCTAGGTATAAAATAGTAACGATAATAATGAGCAGCTGGGCTACAGCATAGTAATGGAAACCATTCTTACGAAGGCGCCACATCATGATAACCCCTGCCAACGAGATCGCATAAAGAACAAAGGCTATGATATAATAGGCCCTTGGGGTATCAAAAATGACCTGCTCATAATGAGCTTTCATCATCTCAAACATCTCGGCCATCTGGGTATTGGACTGCATGGTCTGTTCAAGCATTGGATACTGCTGTTGGAAAGCAGGTAGCATCAATCCCATTGATAGATTACTTAGGCAATTGGTTCCTGAACCGATGATGCTGAACACTAGAAGGATACGAAATAGAAAGAAGGAGGAACGAGTGGCGCTATCAGTTTTTAGACGATATACCTTATCGTCATAACTTTCGCTATCACGATGGGGCTCATAATCATTATGCTGCTGATAGTCATCGTTGTTGGGCGACTGATTATCAGAGGGTAGAGGGTTGTTGGTTGTATTGTTCTCGTCCATTACATTCCTATTTTCTTAAGTTCGGCAGCCATCTGCTGCTGTAGTTTCTTTGCCTCTTGGCCAGCACGTTCTGCAAAATCGGCCTCCTTCGATGCGTAGATGATACCTCGCGAGGAATTTACCAGCAATCCACACTCTTTGGTAAGACCATATTTGCATACCTCTTCCAAACTTCCTCCTTGGGCACCTACACCAGGCACGAGAAGGAAACTATTAGGAACGATGGCACGGATAGCGGTGAGCATATCTGCCTTGGTGGCTCCTACCACATACATCAGATTATCGGGGTTACCCCATTGGAGCGAGGTGTTGAGCACCTGCTCAAAGAGTCGTTGGCCACTCGCTTTGTCCTCCATAAACTGGAAGTTGAAGGCGCCCTTGTTAGAGGTGAGTGCTAGAAGAATAGCCCACTTGCCCTCGTAGGTAAGGAAGGGGGTTACGGAATCTTCGCCCATATAAGGTGCAATGGTCAAAGCATCAAAATTGAAATCGCCCTCGGGCGAAAGGAATGCTTTTGCATACTGCTGCGAAGTATTACCTATGTCGCCACGTTTGGCATCGGCAATGAGGAATGCTGGCTTTTGGAGCGAATGAAGATAGTTGGTTGTTTTCTTCAGTTGGATAAGACCCTCAATACCCATACTCTCATAGAATGCCAGATTGGGTTTATAGGCTACACAGTAATCGATGGTGGCATCGATAATGGCTTTGTTGAAAAGGAAGGCAGCATCGGGATTGCCTTTCAGATGATCAGGAATTTTATTAAGATCGGTGTCGAGGCCAACACAAAGGAATGATTGGCGTTCGCGTATCAAATGGATAAGTTGTTGACGATTCATATCTTTAGAGTTGTTTTATGATTCAGACAAAGAAATAAAGTTTATTATTGCCCCATGGTGAGGGTGTGGAAGCGCTGGGTCATTTCGCCTGGACGGAAATTCTTGAGAAGTTCATCATCGACAATCTTGCCATGATTGATGATGATGGCTCGACTACACATGGCTTCAACCTCTTGCATGATGTGGGTGGAGAGCAATACAATCTTGGTTTTACTGACACTGCGAATCAATGAACGAATCTCTTCCAACTGATTGGGATCCAATCCTGTGGTGGGTTCATCGAGGATAAGGACCTTGGGGTCGTGAATCATGGCTTGGGCCAAACCCACACGCTGCCTATAACCCTTAGAGAGGGCATTGATGCGCTTGTTGCTTTCGGGGGTAAGACCTGTAACGGCAATCATCTCCTCCACACGCTCTTTGGCATTGGAGATTTTATAGATGCCAGCTATAAAGCGAAGGAACTCGCGCACATACATATCGGTGTAGAGAGGATTCTGTTCAGGCAGATAGCCTATCTGGCGACGTACATTGATGGGATCATCAAAGATATCGTATCCATAAACAGAGGCGGTGCCTTCTGTGGGTGGAAGGAAACAGGTAATGATCTTCATTAGGGTTGATTTGCCAGCACCGTTAGGGCCAAGCAAACCAACAATCTCACCTGGATTGATGGTGAAACTAACATTGTCAACGGCTCGTTGTTCGCCGTATATCTTGGTAACGTTTTTTACTTCAAGCATATCTAGGAATGGGAGTATCTTACTGTTCTTCGAGCATTTCACGAGCCTCTTGCAGACTGATGCGTTTGCCATTATAGAAAGCAATTACGAAGGCATCCTTGAACCCTTTGGCACGCATCTCGCCTTGGATAGAGACGGCTTTCTTAACGGTGTTCTCGTTGCCCATCGTATAGCGGTATAGGCCTCCTTGTTCATACATGTTGTATCCTGTAACACCCTTGAACGACTTATCGCCTTCTGCCAAGGGCTTATCGCTAGTAAGGAATTGTACCCGATAGGTAACACCTTCCACTATACCTGCCTCCTTGTTGGAGGGGGTCTCCTCCTCAGCGCCTGTGGTAGGCACCGTCTTGGCTGGCTCGGGGGCATCATAGTTCACGATGGGTAAGGCACGACTCTCGGCCTCTGCTCGGGTGGCCGCTTCGGCTGCTGCCTTGGCCTCAGCCTCCGCTTTTTGTTTGGCTGCAGCAGCATCTTGAGCCGCTTTGCGAGCCACATCATCATCGAGCATTCCGTTATTATCGGCAATGGTCTGAGCCACTGTATTGTCGATAGCCTTATTGGCAGCTGCTTCGGCCTTGGCTTGAGCAGCTGCAGCCTGCTTCTGGGCAGCCGACTTGCCTTTGCTATAACCCGGAATCTCAATAGAGAGGTTGGTCTTAGGTTTGGTCTGCTCCACCTGTGCTTTATAGTTGTTGAAGGCATTAAGAAGGCTGATGGCAATCTTGGCCTGACCCTCGTTGCTCAGCATAAAGGCCTCTTCGTCAGGGTTACTGATAAACCCTATCTCGGTGAGTACCGAAGGCATCGAGGTTTTGTAGAGGACAAAAAGCTCGGCCTGTTTCACTCCACGATTGATGGTACGGAGGTTGGCTTTATACTGATCTTGAATAAACTGGGCAAAATCGAGACTGCGGTCCATGAAGACGTTTTGATACATAGCGAACATCACGTAACTCTCGGGCGAATTGGGATCGAACCCCTTATAATCGGCATTATCCTTATAGTCGGCTTCAAGCAAAATATCGGCATTCTCTTTTTTAGCTACCTCCATGTTGGCACGACTTTGCGATAGGCCCATCACAAATGTTTCAACACCTACGGGAGTGGTGGTGGTGTGCGAATTGGCATGGATGGATATAAAAAGATCGGCCTTGTTACGATTTGCAATATGAGCACGTTCGGCCAAAGAGATATCAACATCGGTTTTACGAGTGTATACCACCTTGACATCGGGGAAGTTATCCTCGACTAATTTGCCGAATTTCAGGGCTACCGACAATACTAGATCTTTTTCCCAGCACTGTTTGCCTTGTGCACCTGGTTTAGCGCCACCATGACCTGGATCTATCACCAGAGTTTGGACTTTTGAGGTGGTCGTTTTTTGAGCAAAAGTAGTACCTGCGAGTAGTCCGAGTGCAATAAAAAACAACAATAAACGTTTCATTGTCAAATGTTTTAAAATTATTCGTTCTATATGCAAAAAATGATGTATCTTTGCAAATTTAAAAATGCAAAATTAGGACTTTTTTTTGAATTGTAATGAAAGAAATATAAAAAGTTTACTAGTGGTTGTTTTTCTGCTGTTTATAGCAGGACTGTCCTACGGACAAGATACCACGAATGTTCGGCCCTCGCTGAACAAGGATAACTTTATGCATTCTAGAAACAAAAAACAAATCTCCATTACCAAAGATACAACCCGCCTACACCCTTCACAGGTGGGCGACACCTCGAAGGCAATCGGTAGGATCATGGTCGACACCTCACAACATGACTCAACCATAACAGACAGCACTTCTAACTATAGCACCATTGCCATCTCACCCAATGCTATAAAGCAGATTGTTAACTATAAAGCCAAAGATTCGGTTGCCATCAACCTTGATGATCGCAAAGCCTACCTATATACCGAAGGCACCATCGACTATCAAGGGATGGAGATGAAGGCAGATAAAGTGGTGGTAGACTTCGATAAACAACTGCTCAGCGCTAGAGGGGTTGTTGATAGCAACGGAGAATACAGAGGACGCCCCTATTTCAAACAAGGGGAGGATGAGTACAACGCTGATTCCATTACATTTAACTACGAAACAAAGAAGGGGCTCATTACTGGAGTGGTGACACAAGAGGGCGATGGGTTCCTTCATGGCAATACTGTAAAGAAGGTTAACGACTCGGTAATGTACTTAAACAGTGGTATGTACACCACTTGCAACTACGCCCATCCCCATTTTGCCCTCAACTTCACCAAATCGAAGTTAATAACTGGTAACATGATTGTTACGGGCCCTGCCTACGTTACCATCCGCGATATCCCTACCCCATTGGCACTCCCCTTCGCCTTCTTCCCTCTTACCCACGGTGTTACCTCAGGTTTAATTATTCCCTCCTATGGATGGCAGAACGGAAGGGGATATTATCTGAAAGAGGGTGGCTACTATTGGGCCATCAACGATTTTGCCGATCTGGCGATGCTAGGCGAGATTTACACCAACCTGAGCTGGGCTGCCGAAGCCAAGTCAAACTACTATAAACGATACAAATACAAAGGCTCGTTCGATATCCGATACGGAAGGACAAAAGAGGGCATTCGAGGCGATACTAACACCTATAACATTTATAGCGACTTTAAGGTGGCATGGACTCATAATCAAGATGCTAAAGCCAATCCCAATAGCCGCTTTAGTGCCAACGTTAATCTGCAAAGCCGTAACTATTCGAAAAATACCACCAACCGCAACGACTATTTCAATAGTACCACCACCTCTTCCATCAGCTACTCAACCCAACTAGGATCGGCTTTCAACCTATCGGCATCAGCTCGTGAAGACTACAATGCACAAACGGGTATCATGTCAATCAAACTACCCACATTATCACTCAATTCCACCACCTTCTACCCCTTCAGACGTAAACAGCAGAGCGGTAGCTATCGTTGGTATGAAAACATCAGCGCAAGCTATGTGTTAAACGCTGATAACAACGTATCTACAATCGATTCATTGATATTGCAACGCTCTATTTTCAACAAGATGCAGTATGGTGTTCAACATAGCATCCCTGTACAAAGTAGCGTAAAGGTTCTGAAATATTTCAACTGGAATAATAGCCTCTCTTACAACGAACGTTGGCACTGGTCAACAATCAATAAGAGCATCGATGAAACAGGCACGCTTGTGATCGATACCATCCGTGGTTTTCGTGCCAACAGAAACTTTTCATACAATAGCAGCCTTACCACACGACTATATGGTATGTTCAACTTCAAATATGGTCCAGTAAAGGCTATTCGTCATGTTATCAACCCTTCACTATCGTTTACCTATCACCCCGATTTTGGATCTGAACGACTAGGCTATTGGAAAGAATATACCGATACTACTGGCTATGTGCATCGCTATTCAATATTCGAGCAAAGCCTTTATGGTGGTCCTAGCGATGGCAGAAGTGGACAACTGGCATTCAGCGTAAGTAACCAACTGGAAATGAAAGTCAAGCCCTTACGCGACACCACCATTGAAGCCAAGAAAGTATCGCTTATTGAAAACCTTTCAGCCTCGATGTACTATGATATTGCGCGAGACTCGCTCAACTGGTCGGATCTCAACATTAGTGGACGTACAACACTATTTAAAAACCTTGTTATCAACTACTCAGGATCGTTCATACCCTATGTAGTCGATTCCTTAGGCAATAAGCATAACCAACTTCTTATCAACGAAGTAGGGAAAATATTCCAAAAGAACAACTCTACTTGGAGCGCTCAACTATCGTGGAGTTTGAACAACAATACTTTCAAACGCTCGGCAGGTAGGGAGGAGACGCATGGAGAGGCTGTAAGTACCATACTCCAAAGCCCTTACAACAGTCAGCCATCCATCTTTATGGGCAACTATGTAGATTTCTCTGTGCCCTGGAACCTCTCGTTTAGTTACACCTTTAATTATGTAAGCACCTATGTGGCTTCGCAATACAACTTTAAAAACAATGTGGTGCAATCGCTAAGCATGAGCGGAAACTTTAGTCTTACCGATAAATGGAAGGTCAATTTCTCAACTGGCTACGACTTTGTGAACCACGGAATGTCGTACACCTCGATCGATATTTATCGTGATCTCCACTGTTGGGAAATGCGTTTCAACTGGACTCCCTTTGGCTATTACAAGAGTTGGAGTTTCCAAATCAACATCAAGGCCGATGCCCTAAAGGATGTGAAGTATAAGAAGGATCACTCCTACCAAAACAATCAAGGTTATTATACTTACTAACAATCTGCTACCCATAGCTTTTATCGTCCCACCCCCTCCCCTCAGACAATGGATAAAAAAAGCAAGGGTCGGATATTGAATTCGACCCTATAAATATGTATAATATTCTATTATATTACTTATAATTGGATTAATCCTCGACTTTCACATGCTCGTAGCCCGGTTTGCCCAAAAGGGCGAACATATTTTTCTTATAGGCCTCCACACCAGGTTGGTCGAAGGGGTTGACATCCAACATATAACCGCTTACACCACAAGCAAACTCAAAGAAGTAAATTAACTGACCCAGCACCTCTTCATTGACACAAGGGATTTCTACTTTGACGATAGGTACCCCACCATGATTGTGGGCAATGATGGTTCCCAATTCGGCATTGTGGTTGATCTCTGTGAGCGACTTGCCTACTAGATAGTTGATGCCATCGAGATTCTTCTCATCGAACGGAATATCGATAGTTTCGTTGGGCGACTCCATGCTGACAACGGTCTCGAACATCAGACGCTGACCCTCTTGAACATATTGACCCATCGAGTGCAAGTCGGTGGTAAAGCTCAGACTGTGAGGCAGAATACCTTTACCATCTTTACCTTCGCTTTCGCCATAAAGTTGCTTCCACCATTCGCTGAGGTATTTCAAGTTGGGTTCAAAATTGACTAACATCTCTACACTATAGCCCCTACGATAAAGCAGATTGCGGATGGCAGCATAACACAGTGCAGGATTGTCCTGTAACGAATCACTTTGCATGCAGATCTGCTGCATCTCGGAGGCACCACGAAGTAATGCATCCACATCATAGCCTGCCATAGCTATAGGCACCAAGCCTACAGGGGTAAGAACTGAGAAGCGTCCTCCTACATTATCGGGGATCACATACATACGATAGCCCTCCTGTTGGGCAATATCGTGCAACGCTCCCTTTCGAGCATCGGTAATAGCAATAATTCGTTGAGCAGCTCCTACTTCTCCATATTTCTTTATCATTTGATCTTTAATCATGCGGAAGGCCACTGCTGGCTCGGTAGTGGTGCCCGATTTTGAGATCACGGCCACCGAATAGTCTTTATCTTCAAGCAATCGCATCAAACGAACATAATAATCTTCGCTCAGCGTATGGCCTGCGTAGATTATATAGGGCTTCTCGCCTCCTTCTATACCTGCAAACTCTGATTGCAACGATTCAATTACAGCCCGTGCTCCCAGATAGGAGCCACCAATGCCAATAACAACAAAGAGTTGCGATTGGGGAGCCAACCGATCAACATCCATCTTGATGTTGTTGAGTATCGCTTCATCGATCTCGTTAGGCAGGGTTACCCAACCCAAAAAGTTGTTGCCTTCACCAGTACCTTCTACCAGTTTCTTTTTCGCTGCCAGCACCTCCCATTCTATCTCGGCAAGTGCATCAGGACCGAGGAATGACAAAGCACGGTCCAAATTGATATTGATTGCTTTCATAGGTGTATTTAAGTAAGATTATTTACAACGATGACGAGTTATTTCAATTTGCAAAGATACATATTTTCTGAACATACAAGGAAAATTATTTTACGATGGTTCTATCAACTCATCATTTCGAAAAAAGGGAAATCATTTATAGAACTAATTTATTATTGTTTTTTAAACAAAAATTACTCGGCAGTGGAACAAAAAAACGGATTCTACGTAAGAGTAAAGTGAAAAAAATGTTGTTGAAGTAAAAAAAACTTTGTCTTACTTCTCCACAACACAAAGTTAATAAATGCAAGAAATATAATACTGATTATCAGTCAAATTAAGTATAACGAAAGATTAAAAGCAAACTAAAAACTATCCTTATAGCAACTGGAATCAAAACGAAAATATTAAAAAAAATTTCGCACTTTCAAAATTTTATGTACTTTTGCAAAGATAATTAGTGTAAAAATAAAGTAAAAAGAATATAAATTTAAAGAATAAAAAACATGTTCAAAAGACTATTTAAAATTGGTATGCTCGCATGCGTGCTTACTTTCGCATGCAACTCCTTCGCTCAAGATGGCAAAGGTAAGTATGACTACCCCCGTTACGGAGCATGGAGCAACTGGTCGTTTGGTGCTCTTGCTGGTCCCGCATGGCAGTCTGGTCTTAATGCCAACGTTACCAGCCCTACCGGTGGTTGGGCTTGGGGTGCTAAGCTGATCGCCAAGAAACAGCTCAATTGGAACTGGGCATTCCGTGCTACCGTAGGAGCTCCTATGATGTGGGCTAAACTGGGTGGCATTGATGGTTTCGCCACCACGCTAGTTGGTATTGAGTATTCGATTCTCAACAGTTGCAATTGGAACCCCGATCGTAAGGCTGACCTCTATATCTTCGCCGATGGTGGTTCGTCTTGGAACGCTGGTAACAGTCAAGATGCTCACATCAATGGTGGTGCACACTTCGGCACTCAGGCTTTGTATGCCGACCTCGGTCTTGGCTATAGCTACGACATTACCGAACATTCCACCATTATGGCTGAGGCTAGCTATGGTATCAACGCTGATATCCCCTCTCCCTCCGCTCATCATCAGTTCACTAGCCAGAGCAACGCTCTGATCGCTATCGGTTATCTCTACAACACCGGTCTCACCGCTGTTGACCAAGAGATCCAGAACCAGAAGAGCCAGTTGACCCTCGATAACCTCGATGCTCTGACCAAACAGATCAACGACCTCGAAGTTCAGGTTAACAACAACAAGAAAGCTGAGCAGAAACTCAACAATCAGATTGCTGACCTTGAGCAGCAGCTCCGCAACCGTCCCACCGTTGCTACTAACAACTCCAATGCTGACAGCCTCCAGGCTATCATCAACCAGATCAAGGACGATCAGTTGACATTCTACGCTCTGCCTTTCTCGGTTCTCTATCCTGTTGATGTATGGAAGATCCCCGCTGACCAAATGGAGAAAGTTAAAGCTTGCGCTCGCGTAATGAAGGACAACCCCAATGTAAAATTCAATCTAGTTGGTTTCTGCGACATGACCGGTTCTGACGACTACAACTGGAAACTTTCTCAGCGTCGTGCTGAAGAGGTTAAACGTGTCCTCGTTGAGAAATACGGCATCGAAGCTGATCGTCTCTCCTGCGATTGGAAAGGTAAGACCATGGCCTTTGGTGACCTGAACTACAGCGTCAACCGCCGCACCTCCTTCTATCGCGTTATTGAATAGTAATTCACAACAACGCAATAAAAAAAAGGTGACCCTTTCGGGCCACCTTTTTTTGTCTTTTATCACACACCATTTATTATTATACACACCTCTCCTCTTTATTATTATACCGTATTATTATACTCTCCTCTACGAATTGCTCAGCTCCTTATCTGGTTTTACACTCTAGCCATACACCTTATTATTATTTGTCAACTCTGAAAACTAGGGAGTTCCCTTATTGATACTTGTAAAATACAAGGAGCAAGCATTGAAAGAGTGTGTGGTTGGCTTTACTCTTGCCTAGTAGCTTTATTGTTTCCCTTTTCGTAACGATTGTAGTAGCTTCTTATACATGGTGTTTATTTGATGGTAAAGAGTGTTTATCAGTGTAGAAATAATAGTGTACTGAGCGGGATAATTCCATTACTTGATTGTTACTCAGGAAGGGAAACTATAGGAAGATTAATAAGAAAGAAAGCCCTTACATTGACAAGATCTTAAACTCTACACGACGATTGCGAGCACAACCCTCATCGGTGTTGTTAGAATCGATAGGTTGTGTTTTGCCATAGCCTTTGTATTTCAAGCGTGCAGGATCGATTCCTTTCGAAATAAGGTAATCAACCACCGCTTTGGCGCGGCTTTCGGAGAGCCGTTGGTTGTAATCGATAGAGCCACGACCATCAGTATGACCACCCACTTCGATCTTCATTTTAGGATACTTATTGAGAATTTGCACCAATCCTTTCAACTCGTTGTACGACTGTTGGAGGACTACGCTTTTATCGAAATCAAAGAAGATATTCTTTAATATAAAGGTGTTGCCCTCTTGCAGTGGGGCTTCGGTACCTAAGATTTTCTGTTCAATAGTAACCGTATCGGTCATAGCTGCTACCAACTGAGGAGTGGTATCACCACAAGTGAGGCAATATAGCGATACATCGTCGATATAATAATATGCACCAGGAAGCAAATAGGTTAGCGAGTCGTGGTCCTGCACATTCGATTTGCTTGCAGGGAAGAAATTGCCAATAGTAAGAAATTCCTCCCCACCTTGAGCAACGAATTTGCCCGTAATCATGGTCCATCCCTTATAATCGGTAATCACCCTATCAAAAGGATTGACCACCTGTGGTTCATAATAGGTAGCGATGGTTTGAGAGATCTGAGGCGATAACTTCTTGATCTCCTTTTTCATCAGCACCATACGATTGGTATCAGAGATACGCTCCTTCGTAAGGAGTCCCCCGATAGTGGCCACACAACCCGATGAATATTCCGAGAGACTAACGAAGAAGGTTAGTTCGTAGGTTTGGCCTGCAAGTAGCGGCTGTTTCAGTTGCGTTTGCAGATATTCACGATAATCGGTCTTAGAACAATAGATACCACAATAGCCCATTCCACGATGAGCCGACTGATAACCTAGCTTATTCTTAGGCACACCACATTCCTTTGATCCACAGATATTGTAGTAGTCGGCTGATCCTGCTGTAGGTTGGAACCAAGCATCAACAATTGTCAAGGTACCCAACGCATCGATCTTTTTAGGACACTCGCGATATTCTTCGAACGACGAGTTATAGACTAAATTTTCGCGGGAATCCTTCTTGTTCTGCGCCAACAATAGCGTTGGTAGAACCCATGCTATCAGTGATATAAGTACTTTTTCCCTCATTTCGTTTCGTTATATGTCTTCATAAGACTCTGCCAAAGCAATTGGTAGGTCTTTTCCCAATTGAAGAGTGTTCGTTGTACCTTTCCCCGTTCAATGAGCGTTGTTCTCAGCTCATCGGAGGAGGAGAGACGTTTCATTGCATCGGCAATCTCCTCTACATTGTATGGATCCACTAGCAAGGCCGCATCGCCTGCCACCTCAGGCATCGAGGTGATATTGGAAGTAATAACAGCCGTTTCGGCAAAGAAAGCCTCCAAGATAGGTATACCAAAACCCTCGAAAAGCGAAGGATATAGCAACGCCACAGAAGAGCTGAGCAAACGAGCCAACTCGGCAGGTTCAGCCCTTCCTATGAAATGCACATCTTGCTGATAACACATCCCATCATAAGCCTCCTTCAACTCATCACCCCACCAATAGCGATTGCCCACCACTACCAGTTGTGTCTCATTATCGTCATGCTGCCTAAACTTATCGAAAGCCAATAAGATATTGGTCAAGTTTTTCCGTTTGGAGATAGTACCTATAAATATATAGTAGGGACGTCCTCCACACTGTTGCAGTCTCACCTCCTGCTTAGTGGCCTCATTGCAAGGCTGGTAGTTGGTATGCGACCCATCGTAAACCACATCGATCTTCGAGGCATCGATTCCATATTTCTCTACAATATCGCGCTTAGAAAACTCCGATACAGTAGCAATACGAGTAGCCTTCATAGCAAAACGAGGAAAGAAATGCTTCATATAACGCTGATGGGAGGGGCGCAGATAATCGGAGGCATGCTCAAAATTCAGATCGTGGATCACATCGAGCGTAGGAACTTTTGTCCGTAGCGAGAGCCATCCATCGGTAGAGAGAAAGAGATCGGCCTTATATCGTTTTAGCGCACGGGGAATACTCCACTCAAAAAAGAGGTACCACAATACAGGATGACGGGCTGGAGGCATGAGGACCACCTGTTGCGTATTGGAAGCCTGCCAGTCTAGCTCCACCTTCCTGTCAAAGAAAAGGATGAACTGATGCTCCGGATGTTCCATCACCATTCGACGAACCGTTTCGGCTGTAAACCAACCTATTCCATCAAGATGGCCAGGAAGCAAGAGTCGTGTATTGATAGCTATGCGCATAAAGCCAACCATTTTTATTTCATTGTATTAATAACGCAGCATCCACTCTTTTAGTATCTATCCCCCTTTGTGGTGCCCATATAACAAGAAGTTGTATCCCTCTTGCCCAAGAGGAAACCACTATCAGTTCAACACCGTCTTTTCAATCACCTTGGGGAAAAACTCCTTCTCTAGCAGATGGATCTTTTGAGCCAATGTATCGGCCGTATCCTCCTCGGTGAGAGGGCATTTGGCTTGGAAAAGGATAGTACCTCGATCATAGTGCTTATCTACCAGATGGATGGTAATGCCCGATTCCTTCTCATGATTTGCCACCACAGCTTCATGCACATGATGCCCATACATTCCCTTGCCACCATAGTTAGGTAGCAACGCAGGATGGATATTGATGATATGATTAGGATACATCGCCAACAGATTTTCGGGCACCAGCAACAAGAAACCAGCTAGGATAATCCAATCGATGCCCCTTTGTTTCATCAAATTGGCCACCACATCGGTCTCCATAAAGTCCTTTTTGTTGTGATAAAAAGAGGGAATGCCCAGCTTTTGTGCCCTTTGAGCCACATAAGCATCCTTCACGTTATAAACCACACAATCCACCATCACCTGGGCCTTATCAGCGAAGTATTCAGTGATTTGTTGTACATTTGTTCCATTGCCCGAAGCAAAAAGCGCAAGCTTTACTGTATCCATATTATTATCTTATTATACTTTTATACATATAGTTATTTGTTTTCCGCCCATGCAGACAACAATCTTAAAGAAATGCAAAAATAAGAAGATTATTCGGATTTACGAGCAAAAAATGGGTCAAAAAAGTAAATAAAAGAGCCAAATATTAAAAAAAAGTTAACAGATACACTCGCTGAAAAACAGATGCTTGTGGTTTTTAACATAGTCCGTATTAGCAAAAAATAGTTGCTATATGCTTTTTTTTTCGTTCCTTTGCAAAATGTTTAACTCAAAAAAATAAAGTAATATGTCTGAAATTGAAACCAAAGTTAAGGCTATTATCGTTGACAAACTCGGCGTTGATGAGAGTGCTGTAACCCGCGAGGCCAGCTTCACCAACGATCTTGGTGCCGATTCTCTCGACACTGTTGAGCTGATTATGGAACTTGAGAAAGAGTTCAACGTTCAGATCCCCGACGAGGAAGCTGAAAAAATCACCACCGTTGGTGACGCTATTGCTTTCATCGAGAGCAAGCAATAATCATTTCATCTTCATTCTCGGATGAATTTGAAACGAGTAGTTATTACTGGCCTAGGATCACTTACTCCCATTGGCAACACTGTTGCTTCTACATGGGATGCAATGCTCAAGGGAGTAAGTGGTGCTAGCCTAATAACGAAATTTGACCCCCAACAATTCAAATGCCAGATTGCATGCGAACTGAAGGGGTTTAATTGTTTAGATCATTTTGATCGCAAAGAGGCCAACCGCCTTGACCCCTTTGCACAATATAGTATAGTGGCTGCCGAAGAGGCCATCGTTGATGCCACCCTTCAAGACCAACGTCTCAACCCCAACCGCATCGGTGTTATTTGGGGTTCGGGCATAGGTGGTGTACATGATCTGGAGCAAGGCATTATCGACTATGCCCAAGGAGGTTTTATACCCCGCTTCAATCCCTTCTTTATTCCTAAGATGATCACCGACATAGTAGCAGGCCATATCTCCATCCGTTATGGATTTTGCGGCCCCAACTACTCTGTTACCGCAGCCTGTGCCTCATCGGCATCGGCCATAGCCGATGCTTGCAACCTTATACGTGTAGGCAAATCCGATGTCATCGTCACAGGAGGAGCCGAAGCAGCAATCATTCCCAGTGGCATAGGTGGCTTCATAGCCATGCGTGCCCTCAGTACCCGCAACGATGATCCCCAAACAGCATCACGCCCCTTCGATCTTGATCGTGACGGATTTGTATTGGGCGAAGGAGCCGCCTGTGTGGTACTTGAAGAACTGGATCATGCCAAAGCCCGAGGAGCCAAGATCTATGCCGAATTGGTAGGAACAGGACTCACAGCCGATGCCTTCCATATCACTGCCCCTCGTCCTGAAGGGGAAGGAGCGATGGAGGCTATGCGCTTGGCAGTAGAGGAATCGGGGATGGAGTTATCCGATGTGGATCATATCAATACCCATGGTACCTCAACCCCTATGGGCAATGTAGCTGAGGTGAAAGCCATCTCCCGCCTATTTGGCGATCATGCAGAAAATATCAGCCTCAACTCCACCAAGTCTATGACTGGCCATCTGTTAGGAGCAGCAGGATGTCTCGAAGCCATCGCCACCATCAAAGCCATCAACACAGGCCTTATTCCCCCCACTATCAATCACTTTACCGATGATCCTCAAATCGAGCCCCTCGATTTCACTTTCGGAGTACCCACTCGGCGTACAGTCGACTTTGCCTTAAGCAACGCTTTTGGGTTTGGCGGTCACAACGTCTGTCTAGCATTCCGAAAATACAATGGTTAGGATGTAACAAATCAACATGTCAATATTCTGTCGATACAAACGAGAAAATAAAGAGTTCTACGATTTCTTTCGTAACGTGCTAGGGTTCACTCCACGAAAGACAGAAGTCTACCAACTGGCATTCATCCATCGTTCCAAATCGCAAAATATAGGCCACGGACATCGAGTCAACAACGAACGCCTTGAATATCTAGGCGATGCTGTACTCAGCTCTATTGTGGCTGAATACCTATACAAGAAATATCCCTTTCAAGGGGAAGGCTTCCTTACCGAGATGCGTAGCAAAATCGTTAGCCGCGCAAGCCTTAACAAGTTAGCACAAAAGATAGGACTCTCACAGCTCATCAAATACAACAAAGAGCAACAAGGCATCTTCAAATCGATCGATGGCGATGCAATGGAAGCCCTCGTAGGAGCTATCTATCTTGAAAAAGGCTACCCCTTTACCCGCAAACTACTCGTAGAGAGGATTATCCCCAACTATATGGATGTTGAAGGACTCGAGCATACCGATTGGAACTACAAAGGCAAGCTTATTGATTGGGGACAGAAAGAGGGCCACAAAGTATCGTTCGAGGTAGTACGCACCATCATTCAAGGCCACGCCAATCGCAAACAATACGAATGTCGCGTTGTCATTGAAGGCTGCCCCTTCTATTCCGCTATCGACTACAGTATCAAAGCAGCCGAACAGTTGGCAGCAGAGAAGTGTTACAAACGCATCAAAGCAGATGGCGAGAAATGGAACGAGAACCTCCAGCAAGCCATTAATGCCAAGCAAAAAGCTGAAGAGGAGGTTACCGAAGCATCTCAACCCACTACCCCTACAAGCCCTAGCAATGACGAAAGTCCTATGGAAGACTAACAACTCCCTTTCTTTCTCATCGTATCAGATAAACCATAGGGGCTAACCCTAAATTCACACAAAACAGCCATGTTCAAGAGTCTTATACGATCCATGCGTCTTCGCACCCTACCACTCTCCCTTTCGGGCATCGTATGTGGCGGTGTTTATGCCTATTCCCTGGGCAACAGCAATCTATGGGCCAACCCTCAGCGATTCACTCTAGCGTTGATCTTCCTCATACTCACCACCATCAGCTTGCAAATTCTCTCCAATCTCAGCAACGAGATGGGCGATCATCTGAATGGGGTAGACAATGAAAAACGAGAAGGACCCAACTATGGGATGACCGAAGGGGGATTGACCGAGAAGCAGATGTGGCGAGCCATCAACACCTTTGTTATTATCTGTGCCCTTTGTGGATTACTGATGACCCTCTTTGCGCACTGCCCTTATTGGATTTTGCTGCTTGGAGCGGCAGCCATATGGGCAGCCACCCACTATACCCTCGGCAAGAAACCCTATGGCTATCGAGGATTAGGCGATTTGTTTGTCTTTCTCTTTTTCGGACTTGTCTCAGTCATAGGTAGTTACTTCGTTATTCATTCCACCCTTATAGGGGCTCCCATCCTACCCGCTGTAGGTATCGGGCTGCTCAGTGTTGCTGTTCTCAATGTCAACAATATCCGAGATATGGCTAGTGACGAGGGAATACGACAAACCGTTCCCCTCCGTTTGGGTGAACGGCGCGCCAAATGGTATCACACCGCATTGGTCGTTGTAGGACTCCTCTGCCTTACCCTTGGACGAATGAATTACATTCACGTTGAAGATGGATACTCCTTGTGGCGCCTCTTTGCCTACCTCTTCACCCTACCCCTATATATCTGGCATCTAGTAGGAGTATGGCGACATCACGGCAAAGCACTCGATCCGATGCTACCCCTCTTGGTTATGAGCACCTTCCTTCTTTCAATAATATATACCTGGGGAAATTATGGCATATGATTTCAATAAAATAGCCTCCAACTATGATAGGCTGAATCACATCATGACCCTCGGAATGGATCGACTATGGCGTCGTCGTTCCGTAAAACGCTTAATATCAGGATTTATCCATAAACCCAAAGTGCTTGATATAGCTTGTGGAACAGGAGATATGATGGTTGAACTCACAACTCAAGGGTGCGATGTTATAGGTGTCGATCTCAGTGAGGAGATGCTTGCCATAGCCGCCCAAAAATGCAAGGCTCCCACCATGATTGCCGATGCCGAACAATTACCATTCCCCGACGCATCATTTGATGCCGTTACCTGTGCTTTCGGTATCCGCAATTTTGTGCATCTCGAAAAAGGTCTTAGCGAGATGTCGCGAGTATTGAAACCCTCCGGACAGCTAGTCCTCATCGAGTTAGCCACCCCCGATAGTCCCCTTGTACGCCCCTTCTATAACCTTTATACCCGCCACATCATCCCCCAATTGGGTAAACGATTGGCAGGCAATCGCGAAGCCTATACCTATCTCCCCACCTCTATAGAACGATTCCCCAAAGGGAAAGCAATGCTCAGCAAACTCTCTGCAGCAGGGTTTCAACCCCAAGAGCATAAGTATTTCTTTGGCGTTTGTCGCCTCTACCATTGTCAGCTCCTTCCCCAGCAATAGAGTTCTCGCACATCGCTCCACCCTTAATCCCTCCTATCATAAGCAAGGTATTCTATCCTCCTTATGATATTTTTTTTGCTTTTCATGAGGAAAATGTCAAATTTATTTACATCTCACAATCATCTACTTAGATTCATTTTTCGTGGTTTTTCCCAAAAATAGAGGGAAAAAATTTTCCTTTTACGGGTTTTCCCTCTAAGAAATGTAGTAATTTTGCAATCGAAACCAGGACAGAAGAATGTCCCGCAAAGAACAAAAAAAAGAAAGCATTAATAACAATATAAAAGAAAGGATAAAAAATGAAACGCAATCGTTTAGCAGCAGTCATCTTAATGGGAGCAGCACTCTGTTTTGCCCTCCCTTCGTATGCACAACGTGGTGGCGGCAGCCACGGTGGTGGTAGTCGCAGCGGCGGCAGCCATAGTTCTGTTTCTTCCTCACGTAGCAGCAGCCCCTCATCGAGCCGTAGCTCTAGCAGCTATTCCTCCTCGAGCCGTAGTTCCAGTAGTTACTCCTCCCCTAGCCGTAGCTCTAGTAGCTACTCTTCGCCCAGTCGTAGCAGTACATCGAGCCGCAGCTCTAGCAGTTATTCCTCCCCTAGCCGCAGCTCCAGCAGCTACTCCTCTTCCAGCCGTAGCAGCGCTCCTAGCCGCAGCTATTCATCGCCTAGCCGCAGTACGGCAGCATCGCCCAGCCGCAGCACCAGCACCCCCTCAACGCGTCCTAGTGCCACCAATCCTCGCACACAAAGTACACCACGCACCAGTGCCACCAGTCCTCGCGGCACCTATACAGGATCGCATGCTACTCAAAGTGGTTCCAATCCCCGCACCTCCTCTACTCCCAACCGCAGCGCTACCCCTACCCGCACCCGTCCTACAGGACCCTCTACTCGTGGTGACAATCCCACTAACCCCAACAACCGAGGCGGAGTAACCAACAACGATCGTGGTGGCCATACCGATGCTGGACATCATCATGGTGGATATGCTACCCCCAGTCATCCGGGTCGCCCCATGCCTCCTTCAGCCCGTCCTATGCATCCTGCCCCCTACTTTTACCATCCTCACCACCATCACCACATCCACATGCACATCTGCTACTGGGATCCCATTCCTTGGCGTCCTCTCTACTGGCCTGGATTCTGGGGATACTGCAACAGCTACTGGTATGACTACCGACCCACCAATGTCATCGTAGTGCGCGAATATGTCAACAACACCTACAATGTGGATATGGTAGCCTACGCCGTAAGTGGCGACCTGGTATACCTCCTGGTACGCGATGGCAGCGAAAACCTAATCCAAGTGTTCGACAATAACGACAACCTGCTGGCACAACAGCGTGTAAGCCGCAAATACAAAACAATGGAGATCGACCGCGAGAATGGTGGATGCTGGCTCTTCAAGAACAACGACAAAGATCCTCTCCTCTTCATGTACGTTGATGGTCAACTCCTGATCTACGAGGCCGATTAAGCCTCACCTAGGTTCTACCATAATTGTTTCACTGGCCCCCTCCCCTCTATCACGACAGCGAGGGGGCCTCTCTTTTCCAAAGCACTTTTACTAGATACATTAAAACAACATCTTATGAAAACACATAAATACCTCTTCTTACTTCCCTTCATACTGCTTTTCGCCTCATGCGGCGTCTATCGCACGCAGATGGTCGACATCCCCTTGATGGGAGAAAAAGGCGAACTGCAGCTCTCAGGTTCTTTCTCATCGCTACTACACGATCCCGCAGTCAGTGCAACAGCCACCTATGCCGTTACCGATCATATGGCAGTACAAGGCTATTTCCTCAGCTCTCGCGTTAGAACAACCGATGCCTTCCCCTTCAATGTACAAGGAGCCATAGGCTATTACACCCCCGTAAAGAACAGCCGCGCCATCTTCGAACTCTATGCAGGCGTCAATGCAGGTTGGCGCAACTGGGAATACTCTAACATCCTTGATGGTAGAAATGAGAATTTTGCCTACTGGGCCGATAACGGAGAAACAGTAGAACTTTATCACACCGCCATCGCCCAAACCCAATACTATTTCTTGCAAGCAAACTACGGATGGTGTGTAAACGATCGTTTTGAATGGGGATTTGCGCTGAAAGGAGGTATAATGAACATATATCGAGATCTTTATGACGATTACATTTCCAGCAGCATTATCGATGAAAATGGCTTCGAGCAAGTATATCAAGTACAAACCCTAACCACCTACAACGTCTTCGATAGTCGTCGTCTCATCGAACCTCAGATCTTTTTCCGTTGGGGGAAAAACCACATCAAATACCATTTCCAGATGGGATGCTCCCTCTTCGATCAACGCCCCAGCATTATCGATATCGACCCCATCAGCATGGGCTTCGGCATCTCATACCGCTTCTAAAGCAGAAAAGAGCGCAACAAGCCTATAAATAATATTGTTAGTTACAAGTAGTTACAAGGACCTTCCCTCAAAGGGAGGTCCTTTTTATTTGGAAACAAAAAGAGTTGAACGAATGGCTATTTTTTAAGCATCCTATTGGATATAGGGCAGCCACAAGCGTTGGCACAACCTATCAACCCCACATAGAAAGCAAAGAAAAGAATGCCCATCTGCCGCTCGAATATCGATTCAAACAAGCAGGAGCAAGCCACGATAAGTACCAAAGCATACATCATCGTCTTTACCTGATAATGCGTACGCTTGCAGTATATTAGCGGTGCCACTAACATAAATATAAGCAACAACAACCCCAACACCCCTATGGTGAGCAAAGTATCGTTGTACTGATTGTGAGGATTATAATGAGCCTTCTCCATCTTTGGATGAGCCAACAGGAAATAATGATGCATCACATCGATCCTATCGCCTACACCTACACCCCAAGGCATATTATCGCTAATAGCTAATAGGGCCGTCTCCGTAATACCAAAACGGGCATCATCGTGATTGCCCTCAGCCACCTCCTTCACCGTATTGCCCAAGCGATTGGTTTGATGAGGGAAGAGTGCCACACAACCAATACCCAACAGCAAGGAAGCCCCCATAATAATCAACCCCATCCGATAATGCTTCTGTAGAATACTGATATCAAAGAGAATATAGGCTATCATAAAGATAAACATCAGTATGCCAGCACGCGATTGAATCATCACCAAATAAAATGTCAGTTCAATAGCTGCAACCACCATCAACCAACGGCCCAGTTTCGACAAATGGAAGTAGCTCCGTTTCAACTCAGTATAAAGGAACATTAAGGCCAACACAATATACATTGAGAGATAACTGTGATGAAAAGGATCGAAATTACCGAAAAAGAAACTAGAGGTACTAAAATGATCCTTGATTCCAAGCACTATAGCTATTATCAGCCTGATTTCAAACCTGACGCACAGAGCCAACACCAACACCCAAAGCAGTCCCCGCAAACGAGTGCGATCCATATAGGTATGATCCGAAAGGAAGAAATAGAGTGGCAACAACACAAAGGGGAGTTTCTTTATAGCCACTTCAACGCCCTCCGTCACATTAGTAGAAAAGAGCAAACTAATCCAATAGAAGGCTGCAAACGCTACTAGCAACCAAAGATAGTATTTATTACTAGCCATACGACACATACTATCAGCAGGTTGAGTAATTCTCCGTACCACCGACATCACAATCATAGCATACAATACTATCAGCGCCAAACTCCAATTGCACACCAACGCCACCGACATCAGTGCCAACATCAGATAATCAGTCTTCTGCCACCACGAGAGTCCATCTAGCAGCCGGCGAAGCGAAGGCAACGTATCCACAATCATTTCATCATCATTTTATTAATGGGGGCTCTACAGATTCATTTCTTACGATTTCGAAAGGATTGTCACACAGCAATATAACGGCAAGACTCCTAAAGCGCTGAAACGATTCCTACTACCCAATATCATTATTTTTTTATTTAATTGGTGAATTTATATAACCCACCTTTAGTAATGCCCCCCAAATAGGAGGCAAAAATGGGATGCAAAAATACTAAAAAGTTGGCTTATAGGTCGCAATATGCTATTTTTTTTGTACCTTTGCAAAAATCGAGGTCCGCATAAGCGTGTATGAATCACATAGAATGAGGAGGTTGTGTAATAAAAGCATCGCTGAATCGCCCGTCAGTCATCCTCCCCACCACAGTGCTTCAAACAACCCATAAGCCTATTGTTGGCTCCCGAAAAAATAAAAATTGTAATGGAAACAGTCAAGGCAAAGAAATTTTTAGGTCAACACTTCCTCAAAGACGAGCATATTGCCGAACGGATAGCTCGCAGCCTTTCGGGAAAGGAGAGCCGCCTGCTCGAAATAGGACCCGGTATGGGAGTCCTTACCAAATATTTGGTTGACAATCCGGCAATCGACTTCCGATGTGTTGAGATTGATCGCGAAAGCGTTGCCTATCTTCACGAGCATTACCCCACCCTTCAGGTTGTTGAGGGCGACTTCCTAAAAATGGACCTAAACTCCTTATTCCATGACTCTTTCGCCATTATAGGCAACTTCCCTTACAATATCTCCTCACAGATTCTTTTTCGCGTATTCGATCATCGAAACCTCATTCCCGAGGTGGTAGGAATGTTCCAAAAAGAGGTAGCCGAACGAGTAGCAGCAGCCCCAGGGAGCAAGATCTACGGCATCCTTAGTGTCTTGCTATCAGCTTTCTACAACATAGAATATCTCTTCACTGTCGATGAGCATGTATTCAATCCGCCCCCCAAGGTCAAATCGGCCGTTATCCGACTAACCCGAAATAATGTAACAAGCTTGGAATGTGACGAAAAGCTCTTTGTACAAACCGTCAAAGTAGGTTTCAACCAACGACGTAAAACAATGCGTAACGCACTGAAACCCATGGGACGTGACCTCTCTGATATCCCCGAAACACTACTACAGAAAAGAGCCGAACAACTCTCGGTGGCCGATTTCATACTGATAACAAACCGTTTAAAGGAGACCCTATAGATGACCATACTTATTTCCCTTCTCGTAGCCCTTGCCTTAGGTATCGATGCTCTACTCATGTTCCGCAATTGTGCCGAAACATCGCCCATACGCCTTAGCCTCGGATTGATCATAGCCTTGATAGTAGGCGCCTCTTCCGCCCTTTTGATGGGAGGAGGATTCCTTTTGGCCAATCTCTTCGATTATATGGGACAGAATGGCAACGCCACCATCATCTTTATGGGATTCTTTGTCTTTGTAGTTATCAAACTCCTTATCACCCATCGCCGCAAAGAAGAGGCCCCTAGTTTCGACATCAGTCAGTGGAGCATCGTAGGTCAGTTGGCCCTTGTTCAATCAATCAACGCCCTCTTCCTCGGATTAGGTATGGGGTATATCTTCATCCCCTCCTGGACACGAACAGCAGCTTGGATTATCTGTTTCCTGTTTGTTTTCGCCTTCTCCTATTGGGGTATCATGCTTGGACGCAACAAGATAGAGATGCGTCAACGTCGTTGGCGCATCATGGAGATCCTCTTGCTCTTGGCTGCTGCCATTCTAGGACTTTTTGTTCGCTAGCGCTCCAAAATGTCATTTGTCATTTGTCATTTTCGTTCCCCCTCGCTTTTTGCCTATCCGAAAAAGGAGGTTACTTTCTCTTTTGCCTAAAAAAACGACAAGAATTACAAAGTGACAAATGACAAATGACAAATTCTAAAAGGAGGATAAGATAATTACATTATTTATATAGGAATTGAGATGCATCGACAATAGTAGAACCACCTTCATAACTATAGGGGTAGACGAACGTAGGGGACGACACTCCTATCTCTTAAGAGTGAGGCCCCTCGTTCCCTACGTCCTACCTGCCTCGCTCATATGAGTGCCGCACCTTACAGCCAAGATTTCTCATTTGTTTTGTATCTTTCTGATATACATAATTCTACAATTCTACACATAGGTTTCTACTAATCGAATAGGAGAAAAAAAAAGGAGAACCTCCCGTTATCAAATACACCACTTTTTAGATATACTTAATTTGAATAAAGCGATAACTTTTGTCTAACTTCACTCTTTTCTAACTCTGACTTAACTCTAAC